>JBAYIK010000001.1:0-292983 GCA_041665625.1 Minisyncoccota bacterium
CGGCACACTCTTGCAAACAATAGTCGGCAAAACTCTGGCCATTTCTCGTGAGAGAAAGAGTTGGGCGACGGTCATCAATAGACGGCCGTACATTAGCTTAGACTCGTTTATAAGTATATCAAATGTGTTTTTTATGTAAAACGAAACTCGGGGCGGTCCACACCATGTGGACCGCCCCGAAAAATTGGCGCGAGATCAAGGATCAAGAGAAAGGAATCAAAAGACCCAAGACTTCAAGGAGCGAGAATCACTGCGGGGAAACCACCGGAGGGAACACCGACGCCGACCCATAGTAGTCGTGGGCACCGTCGACAACGCGCGCGCCGAACCCGACCTGGACGCCGACGAACCCGAAGTACGGGGACACCGAGAAGTCGCCATCGCCGTCCGGACTGAATTCGTCGCCCGCGCAGTCGATCCATAGGTCGTCGTAGTTCATCAGGCGTTCGGGGTGGGTCAGGAGCATCATGCCGATCTCGAAAGCCCCCAGACCACACTCTCCGCCCCACATGACGACGCGCGCCCGACGGACGGATTTGCCGCGATGACGCAGGCCGAACTGGGCCGCAACCACGAGCAGGTTGTGTCCACTTTGCTCTTCGCTGAGTCCGCAGAAGAATTCCTCCTTCTTGGCGTGCTGGCGCAGGTGTGCTTCGTCGATCTGGCCGTCGCGGTAGTTGTAAAGCGAACCGCGAACTTCCTTGATCTTGTCGAGCACCACCTGGACCGCTTCGGGGTAGGTCTTGCCGAACAGCTGCCAGCGCGGGATCAGAAACTGTCCCTCGGCGTTTTCGGGAAGCGGGCCCTGGCCGACCGCAAGGTCGAACGTGGCCTGTCCGAGTTCGTTGGGGAACAACTTCTTGAGCTGCGTTGCCTGCTCTTCGAGCAGTTTGGGCGCGTAGCCGGAGAGGTACCCGTAGGACGAGTCGGTCTCTTCGTCGGCGAACTGGTCGGGATTCGACATCTCCGTGAGGATCAAGATCATGGCCTCGCGGACCCGCGTGGCAAACTCCGGATTGCCGTGAAGTTGCTGGGCACTTTCCTTGCTGAGATTGCCGTAATCCTTCACGGCCTTCTCGGCGGCATCGGCCGCAACCCTGGAAAGCTGTTTGACCTGTCCTTCTGTCGCTGGTTCCTGAGTAAGCGTCGACATGACGTTAGCTCCTTTTCCTGGTCATACTGCGTTTTTGCCGAAATCCTCGTCGGCGGGTCAGCCCTTTTCTCGCATGAGATGAGCCATTTATGGCCTAAATTAAGCCCCAAATGGCTCATCTCAGCGCAGTGATTCGATTGTAAAAGTCTGGCTATATTATATCAAAGAGTGCCTATTTGTCAAGGTCAACCAAAAAGCTCCAGGGAAAGCTACAAAGTGCCGACTTACTATAAATTATCCGTTTTCTCTATTGGACGATTTTGGTTTGGTATGGTATCATGAAGAGACAATTAAATAAGTCGAGTAGCCTAAACCCAGCCTTGCTGGGCATGGTGAAATAAGCCGCTACAGTGCAAAGAACTCCTCATCCGGAGTCACTGTAGCGGTCGTGTCGGGGAAACTCGATATGGGCGAGCCGAAAGGTTTCGTCACAACGGGTGAGGAGCTTTTTGCATCCCGCTCAATTATAAGTAAAACCGCTACAGTGTTATGAAAAATAAATTTGGTCTATTGTTTTTTGCCCTGGTCTTGTCTTTGGTTATCTTGCCACAGGTTAGTTTGGCTGAATCAGGTGGGGGTGGAGGGGGTGGCGGTAGCCCTATCTGTCCTATAAATCTTGTCGTAACTGATATCACTGCGGTTAAGATATCAGCCATCGCTAATAATAATTTCAGTGATGGTTGGAAATGGCTTTTTACTATGACTGTTCCTTGTGGTGAAGATAAACTACAAATGAAGTTTCTTGATTGGACTAATAGCGGGACAGGAGTTATTCCCGCTGGTAGCAACATGCGCTATTACTCTGCTCAATCATTAAACGCTAGCACGACTGATAGTGCTATCATGATCAACTCCGCAAATACTTACGCTGATAATTTAATTTTACATCCAACAGTAGGAGGCCAACAAGTCCAAGTGGCAGTAGAGGTTAAAATTCCAGTTGGGACCACTGGTGGAGCATATTCAACAAGTTATGGTGTTCAGACAACTGGAACGACCACTACGGCGACCACCACTCCACAAGTTGTCGCTTCAATCTTAAGTAGTCTCAGTCCTAATTCACCTATGGCTGGCAATGTGGCGATTTCTGCCGATCAAACAACTGATGGTGTGGTTCTTGGTGTTTTCCGCTTAAAATCAATAGACCAAGCCTCTGCCTTGGAGAGTTTGAGATTCAGAATTAACAATAGTGTTGGTGTTGACCCTAGTGTTTTTAGCAACTTCTATTTATTTGATGGGGTTAATCGATTTAATTATTCTCCATCAGAACGGATATATGAGGGGCTGGTAGATTTTTACTCTCTAAATATTCCTTTACCTAAAGATATTGATAAGGACCTAACTTTTATGGTGGATGTGAATCGGAGTCTTTCTTCTTTTTCTGCCTCAACGACAATTATAGCTAATTCTATCGAAGCTCGCGATGCTAACGATAATCTCGCGACTACTTCAAGTACGGTTGATGTAACTGGTAATAATCAAATGTTCACTCCCTGGGGGTTAACAATGACAATGAGATCCTTTGCCGAGAATGTTTACTCTTTTGATCTAACTAGCACTGAGAATGACCTGTTTATATCAAAAAGCTCTCCTTCTGGTGCTTTAGCCTGCTCTAATTCTCCTCAGGCCTATGACACCGACACGGCCTATCTTATCCCTGCTGGATCAGCTCGTCGTTTTTCTCTCTATTCAGCCGAACCATTAACTTCAATAACTATTAATTACGGGGCCAGTAGTTCAGACCCAACAGCTTTATTATTAACTCAAGACTTAGCCCTTTAAAAGAGATGAAAACAAAACTAATAATAAGCTTAACTTTAATTTTGGCTGGGTTTGCCAACTTAGTGATGGCTTCAGAAATAACAGGTATTTTATCAACTGGCTTAAATGGTAATGTCAACCAAACTCTAACGGGGACAGTTATTGTCCCCGTTATTCCGCCTGTTAGTTCTGGTGGGGGGTCAAGGGGTGGTGGAGGAGGTGGTTATGTCAAACCTCTAGTTATTAATGCCTCTACAACAACGGCTTCCACTACACTTCAGTTACTTCCTCGTGTTCTTGGAGCTTCTACCTATCGCTTCGCCAGACTTTTAAGGCTGGGCTCAAGTGGTGATGACGTTAAAGAATTACAAGAGAGACTTCGAACAGAAGGATTCTTTAAGTATCCCGTCTCGACTGGTTATTTTGGCACTCTGACAAAAACGGCTCTAATCGCCTATCAAAAGAAAAATAAGATGTCACGAACGGGGGTCTTAAGTTTAAGGGTAATGGATAAATTGAATTACAAATAGAAAAACAACTCAATGAGTAAGCCGATTCGTGAATTAACCAATGCTGAGATTATTGACAATGAAGGACATTTTGATAATTGTCTTCTCTTAAATATCCCGCACACCAGATATAGTCTCTATTGTGTTAAGCAAGCAGAGGATGATTGGGCTGTCTTTATGCTTGACATGATGAGCACTGACAGAGAGCTCGTCAATGAGCATATGACAAATGAAGTGTTAGCTAAGACTATTAGTCACATTCTTGATCAAAAATAGCCAGTAGCCCTCTTATTAGGACCACTGGCTATTTTGTCTTCGTCGCTATTAAGCACGCAGGTATAGGGCCAAAGATTTGGCATTGGCAACTCTCGCAAACTCTTCAGGTGTTGCCACCCTTGGTTCCTTAGAGTTTGACCCAGCGATATCATTCGCATCTCTATACCCACGCACTGGATAGCGACGAATAAATTCTTGCTCTTTATCTCAGCCCAACAAATGAGCTGATCTGTTCGCTGGCCTCTTGTCTGGTCATGGTCAGCAGAGAGTTTAAGGATTCTTCTCGCTCATTCTCATCAGGCACATGATCATAAATGAGTTGTGTCAGGTAGCTTTTTTGTCGGTCACTAATCATAGGCACACCATCGGGCTTTTCCTCTTCGATTTGAATCGGACCACCATAGCTTGCTCTATCGTCCAAGTCCATGGTGAAGTAGGCACTGATATTAGCCGAGCGGATGATGGCCGACAAAAAAGCCGACTTTTCCGCGAGCTTAATGGTCTTGTTCTCATCATTGTCATTACGAGACAACGAAGCACATCCACGACCTTCTGAGGCAACACTGCCATTAGGATGATAGATAACGCACTTGAAGGCGATCAGGTTCTTGGCATCGCTAAAAGAGGCCAAAGTGTCTCGATCAAGCTCAAAACGACTGGTGAAGCCATAGATTTGTGCAATACGCTCGCCACCGCCCTTGCTGAGCACTTTCTTGCCATCAATGACGTTGTAGTCTTGACCTTCTTGGAGAATCGGCAAAACCTTGTCGATAAAATATCTCCTTTTTAACAACATCAAGTTAACACCCTGCTTGAAGTAATCGAGAGTATTGAGGACTTCGCTAACTCTAATTGCCCCTGTTTTGTTAAGAGTTTCCATAACGATTATTAATTAGTTTCTGCTAATGGCTGGACCTGGAGTCGATGAAAAAGAGCGATGCGCTTAGGGTATTTCTTAAGTACATGGCCGTCCTGATCTTTCTTTTCTACTAGGGTTAGGCTAGAGAGAGACTTTTCGCCCTTTTTGACCACGAAGCCTAACTTAATCCACTCACGAAAGGTTCTGGCGTCTTGGTAGGGATCAAAGGACTCGGCAACTTCTTTTGAGAAGCGTTGAGCGATCTGGGCCTTGACGTCCTCATAGGTGCGAAGTGACCCACGATAATTTGTCTTAGTTAAAGTGACCATAATAATTAATGATTAATGACTAAAGACCTCGCTGGACTAGAGCGAGGCGAAGGGTGAAGCAATTAGTCGACCAATAAAATTAATTTATCTAATTACTTCAAAAATATAGTTGGTAGCTTGTTTATGTCTTAGGGGATATGGGGGGTTGTCTTTGGGTCCCTTCTTGGCCTATAGCTGGGACCACAGAGTAATGGTCTCATCCGCTCCTGGGACTACTATTGTTAATTCCTAATAAAAAGGCCTAATTTGACCACCCTTTTAGCCAGAAAAAAATTTTTGTAAAAATTTGCAAAAAGGTGTTACCATTAACTGATGGGGTGGTTAGATTTTTCCAAAAAGAAACAAATTGAACCAGAGGACAAATCTGTTCCCCTGGACGTTGAATGCCCTTATTGCCAAGTTCCTCTTGGTAAGTTCCCCTCCAGAAAAGGGGTTTGTCCTCACTGCCAGAAGACTTATTGGGTAAGAACAGATCCTTTTTCTCGAGAGAGACTCGTTTTGACTGAAGATGGTGTTAGGAAAAATGAAGAGCAACAATTTCGTTATCAATTAATCTCTGAATTTAAAAGATCCTTGTTTAATGTCATTGGCGAGGACGAGTTTGAGAAATTGTATCAAGAAACAAAAGAGGCTTTTGTTAAAAAACGTGGCAAGGCTCCATTAGAGGGAGACCTTATGTGGAGTATCTCTAATAAAATGATTCTGTTATCAGCCAAATCTCGTGATTGGCGGGCAAAGACTGGAATGATATATTGGGCTCAGTCTCAATTCGTTTATGGCGAAGGGAAGGACTACGCTTATATCAGAGAAAAAGATTTTGAGTTGGAACTAAAGTTCTTACGAGAAACGGGAACTACTGATATGGTTGAGATCCTTGCAACGCCTAACAGCTGTCCTGAGTGCCAACGTTTTGATGGCAAAAAATTTACCATTGAAGAGGCTCTGGACCAGAAGATCTTGCCACACAAAAAGTGCACGACTGAGCCTAATAAAGCGGGCGTGGGCTGGTGTCGTTGCCTCTATGTACCAAGTCTTGATCACTTGGGATAAAATTGGTGTTGATTACCATCCCGGTCATTTAAGGTTTTTTTGTTATAATAGGGCCTATGGTGGGATATAATTTTGGGGATTTTATTGAAGAGGTTAAAGACCTTGATCTTCCTGAGATCAGAAGGATTGCTGACCAAAAATGCCAACAGCTTGAGAATCTTTCTTGGGGAATAAAAGGGGCGGTAGAAAGAAGGGCACAAGGGAGCGCTGCTCTTGTGGAGAAGGTGAAAGGGTTGCTTTTTTGGCTTAATACCGGGATCAAGCCCGCAGGGTTAACTGATGATGAATTTATTCTGTTAGAGAAAGTTTGTATAAAACTTATCGAGAAAGGACAGATGTCACCGGAGGCCTTAGGGGCCTTTTAAACTTTTGTAAAAAATTGCCCAAAATGGTAAACTCTTGTCAAGTATCAAGAAAAGATAAAGCCATGTCTGATTTTTCGGAGCCAACTCAACGAACCTCTAAATTAAGGGACTTGCAACAAAGTATTGCTGGTTCGGTTTTCCCTTTGGGCGCGACAGCTTTAATTGGCAAGGCAGAATTAAACAAAAAATTACTTAGTGAGTACATGAGCCTTTGTTTGGAAGACCCCAATGTGGCAAAAGTGGCGAACGAAGAAGAACTTTTGGAAACCTGCGATCTTCTTCAAATGTCTGGTGCCGGGCAATGGGTTAAAGGCAGTTATGTATCTCTTCAGGTATTGAGTGACCCGCAGTTATTAGACTATTTCTTAAAAGCGACAAGAGCGGGCAAGTCTCTGATTGGGGTAGTCTTTAATTTAACAGAATACTTTGAAAAAGGATTATCTTACATCCCTAAGGAGTGGTTCGATTAATTATAATTATTCCCGACCGAAAGGTTTGATATCTACGATACTTTATGGCTGGCAAAAAACAAAAACAAGTTAGTGATCCTAGCCTCGCCCATCCTCATGAGGCCGGGTCCGAAGTTTGGCTGACTCAACCGGCAGTCCATCCTATTTATGGGACCATAATGTTTCCGATTCTTGACCACACTGATTTTTACTTCAAGGCGGCAGGATCTTGTCTTCAAGACGCAAAAAGGTATCATAACGAGATTTTATCTAAACCACTAAATAAATCTAACTGTCGGCTTGTTACTGACAACCAACTCCTGGGCAATTTCTTTCTTAACGCTCAAAATGTTGTTCTATTTTCTTATTTGGCCCTAGAGTACTTTGCTTTGTCTTGTGCGGGGTCGTTTGGTAAACAGCGTCAATGGAAAGATCGACGATTAGACCAGAAGATAAAACATTTAATTTCCCAAGAACTTGGAATCCCTAGGCTTCCCCAAGATCTGTGTTCTGCTTTTGGTGACATTGAGAATCGAAGACATGCCTTAAATCATCCCCGCCCCGAAAGTGTTGCGAATGCTGATCCTCGAGAATGGGACTCGGTACATCTTGCCTGGCTACTTATAGGTAATTACGAAAAAACCTACTCAGACTCACTAAAAATTTATGAATACTTATCTGTTCCATACAAAGAACAGATGATGAGAAAATCTGGGCCAGTCACCTTAACTGGTGTTAAGCGTGGTATAAGGTTCGAAAATCAAGCTAAAAAGAATTTTTAAAGCTTAAAATTTTATGGATGACTTAACCACAAAAACTGACGAGGAGCTACTGGCAATTATTCGTCGTTGTGAAAATTCTAACGTCCCAGGTATCTTATATCAAAGAGCTTCGCAAGAACTGTCTTTAAGAGACAGAGATAAAATAATTAATAGGCCTAATAATTCTGGCTTGTTTTTGCGGGTTGGCGGGGACATGTTATTTGACGGGACAATTCAGGGTCCACAAGATGGGCCAATAGATATTGCCGTGGCCGGTAATTATAAAAGCAAAAGTGGCAAAATTATTCAAGGGGGAAATGATCAAGAACCAATAAAAAGATGGTGGGAGAACAATTGGTTTCAAATAATTGCCTTAATCGGAGCGATTGTCACTATTGTTTCTTTTGTCATATGGGTCAAGGGGCTTATTTAAAAGAAGAAGTTAAAAAATTAATAACAAAAAAATATCCATGTCTGGAATAATCATCCTAATCTTGTTGTTTGTGATCGCCGTGGCCGTTGTTAGGTTAATCAGGAAAAACTTTGGGACAAGAAACGACCAGCTCGTCTCAGTTTATGAGAAAAAACCATACCTCTTTGATACAAACTCAGAGTTTAACCTATATAAGGTTTTACTTGAGCTGTTCGGGGACCAATATTTTATCTTCCCGCAGGTTAATTATGGCCACTTGATACGACCAAAGAAAATTAGCTGGGCGAAAGAAAGAAATCTGCGAAGCCGAATCGACCGCAAGTCAGCAGACTTTGTCCTTTGTGACCGGGAGCAGATTGTCCCTCGTCTGGTTATTGAGCTAGATGGCAGTGCTCATGATTTAAAGAAGAAAAAAGAGAGAGACGAGTTTATTAATGAGATAACAGAATCGATTGGCCTTCCGTTACTTCGTCTTAAGGTAGGGGACGTCGATAAGGAATCCATTCGGGGAAAGATCTCTAAGAAGCTCTAGGCCATATTTTGTAAAAAATTGCCAAAGGTGGTAAACTCTTGTCAAGTGTAGAGTTATTTTGTCGTGATAGTCACACGACAACATTTTTAGAAATAATTGATTTATTATTATGTCTAACGATACTCAAGTTGTTAAGGAGGGGGCTAAAAATATCGCCTTTGGTTTAGGGCTTAGTTGGGTCGTTTCCGTTCTTTTTATTATCAGCGGGATTTCTGCCCTTTTTTCTAGTTTTCTTGTGGGAATTCTCATTCTCCTAATTGGCTTGATTTTTTTTCCTCCAGCGAATAAATTTATTAAGACCAAATGGAATTTGTCACTAACCAGAGGAGTGAAAATTACGACGGTTATCATTCTTTTAATTTTGGTCGGTATCTCTTGGAATCCTGCGACGCAGGAGACAACGAGTTCTGAACAAACTAAAACACAACCATCTGCAGCTGCCAACCATACCATTGTCACCGCTACCACGACATCTGTAGTCGCTTCACAAAAAGACACCAAGAATATCTTACCTTTATCAAACGAAACAGTTAGCCAAAAGAATGCGGCTAAAAAGGCAAAGTCTTATTTAAATTACACAGCGTTCTCTTACGGTGGACTGGTCGCTCAGTTGGAGTATGATCAATTTTCACACGCTGATGCTGTCTACGGCGCAGATAATTCTGGTGCTAACTGGAATGAGCAAGCCGCTAAAAAGGCTAAATCATACATGGGTTATTCCGCCTTCTCCCGCGGTGGTTTGATCACGCAGTTAGAGTTTGACAAATTCACACAATCACAGGCAGAGTATGGAGCCAATGCCGCTGGCCTATAGCAGTACAAAATAAAACACTGTGGGAAGTTTTTCATCAATCATAAATAAATTTATGGGCAATAGTTATTGGAGAGACAATAAATTAATTCAAGCTATTAAGGAAGAAAAGGATGAACATTTAAATTATGAAATTGAGATGTTCCGCGAGACCTGTAAACAACTTAACTTCCCTCAGCAGCGATTTGAAATGAACCTGTTGCTAGAATCGCTATCGGCCCATACCAGAACATTGATAGAGTTTTTTTATGACGATAAAGATGAGAAATATCCGAACGATTTAGTGGCTCAAGATCTTTTACCCAATACAATAAACTGGAAAACTGAAAGGCCACAGATAACAGAGTTGCTTAAAGAGGCAAGAAATAAAGCCGATAAACAAGTTGCCCATTTGAGCCTTTGGAGGATAAAGATTGAACGAGATAACAAAAAGGCCTGGAACTGGAATGATGTCAGTAAAGACATGGAAAAAGTAGTAAAGAAATTTGAAGATTTAAGATAATCAGGCCTAGGACTTATGGTACAATTATTAGATGGAGAGACCTTTAGTCGAAGAAAGTTACCATTTATCAACTTCAGCTCTAAAACACTCCCTAGCCCGCTGTGGGAGCTCAAACGGGGCCATAATTGATGATCAACTCATCTTAACTACCGAGCACAAACAACTCACGGTTAATTATTGGCTGGAGAACGAAGCTCGAAGTTTGGCCATTAATCTTTGCGTGCCAGGTAATGAGCCCCAAAGGGTCGAGCTGATTCCTTTTGAGCTATCTTTTGGGACCAGATACTTCTTTGAGTGCCCCATTTGTTTCCGCCAAGTGAGTAAACTCTATTTGCCACCAGATCAGCAAGACTTTAAGTGTCGTCTCTGCCACCGCTTAGTCTATGAGCTCACGACCATCAACAAGAACTCAACCTTTGGCCAACAGCTTTACCGCAACGCTTGCTTTCTTCGCTTTATGAATGCTCCAGACCGTGCCATTAGAGTCTTTTATGGTCCTAATTACACCAAGAACTATCTTCGTCGGATGAGATTTTACCGTAAGCTGGGTCTTGAAGAGCCCGGGGTTGAAAAAGTTAAAGAGAATCTTGCTTTAATTAGGAGACAAGAGGTTCATCATTAATTTTAGATATTCTCAATCGATTTAGTTTTGCTACCTCTTTCATATTACGGAGATCTCCGTTTTAGGTTGGGAAGCCACGGCCGGGCGTGAGCGGAAAAAATAAATTAAAGTGAATATTTTTTTGCCCTTGAAATTACCCAGAATCTATGTTTTAGTCTAAGAGGAACCTGCTATTTGTCAGCATGTTTCTGTTAATTAAGACTTCAATCAACACCCTTACAGGAGGCTCGATAAATGTTCAAGACGTACGGAGAAGGCTCAAAAGGCCGGAAGGTTGAGGATTTGGAGCAATACGCTGAACTGCTCGCCTCCCTGGGAATGAAGATTCCTGGCGGGTTGGTGATTCTGAGTGGCGTGTTTCTTCAGGTTCTGGAGGCACTGGGCCTTAACGAGGAGAGTTTCCCCTCGCACTTGGAAACGCAAACGGACTGTCCGGACTACCTGGCGGTGTTTAACCAGGAGATCTTGGACGACATGACAATCGGCAGACCCTATGCCATCCGCTCTTCGGCTTTATCGGAGCGTGGCGGTACGGGTATCTACCACTCAACGTTCTTTGTTCCCCGTGGTGATCGCGACCGTGATTTGCAATTGCTGTGGGAGAAAGAGCGTGACGTCTATGCCAGTGAACTCTCGGGGAATGCCCGAGCCTGGCGCGAGAAGAGCAAGGCACCGTTCGGAATGGCCATCTTTGTCCAACCCGTGTCCGGTTCCGAAGTTGATGGCTGTTGGCTTCCGTCCTTGTCTGGGGTTGCCTATACCTCATATCAAGGTCTGCCGACCGTTCGTCTGGTTGTCGGTCTTGGTACCCAAGCGGTCTCTGGTTGTGGCATTGTCGGCCACGAAAGTCCGGGCTTGGGCCAAGATGACTTCTTGCACTTTCAGCGTGCCGTCTGGGATCTCGATGAGGCCGACATGATTGAACTCGGGACCGGGGATCTTGGTCAGATGAGAAGCCACTCGGAAATTATCCATGGCCAAATCGCCGAAGGCTACGAGGCTTTCTGTGGCTTGTTCGAGAAATTGTGGGAACTCAAGGATCACGGCGACTTCAGCTTGGAGTGGGCTCTGTCGGGGCCAGATTTGGACATCGTCCAGTGTGCGCCCTACGAGGACAAATTGCCTGGTGACATGTCCATCGACAAAAGCCGTTATTTCCTGTTCGTCAACGGGACCGACGTCTTCAACTCTGGACGGAATGTCTGCCGAGCGGTGGTCTATGTCTACCATTGGTCGCCAATCGTGGCCAGTCGTCTTGAGAACCTCAACCGCCAACTGGCGGGGACCAACTATCTACTGATCGTTCCGCAGAAGGCGACCTCTCTATTGGCCAGCCTTGAGCGAGACGAGAAGACCCGGGAGGTTGGGAAACGGCTTGAATTCCGTCATTTCAGCAATGCCGGAGTCGTCATAGAGAAGCAACAACACCTGAGTGAGGACCAGAAAGAGGCCATGCGTCTCATGCGGATGAACACGGCGGACCATTCTGGCGGAGTGGGAGCCTCGCACTTCCAACAGCTCTGTTCGCGGAGTGACATTCTCTTTGTCGGAGCAACCTTTGATCCTTACTCGCTCTTCAATCTGCCCGGAGAAATGAGGTATGGCGATCCTGTAGACATCTCTGTCTGGTCGACTGAAGCAGTGGGCTTGGTTGATGGTGAGAAGAAGGAAGGCTATGTCTACCTGAGCAAAGAAGGCAAGTCGACTCGCTATCAGCCGGAACAGGTTCAAGAGTATTCAATGGCGATGAGGCAAGCGGCTCTCAATCTTGAAAGCTCAGGCCAAAAGAAACTGGTCAGCGCTCTCTACTCTGTCCACTACGCCATTGGTTCTGATGAGGGGCCGGTCCAGTTCGATCCGTTCAGTCTGGATGAAGAAATTGTCGGAGAGCGTGGTCTCGACGGTCTCCGCCAGGATGTGCAAGTGGTGATTTCGGGCGTCGGCTCTGTCTCGAGATATGTCCCCGATATTTGGCGGAGCGAATTCCGTCAGTATCTGGAAGACTTGCGGGCCCATCTCAGTTAGCAGAAACAAGCTCGTGTGAACATGCCCGTCAGACTTCGGTTTGGCGGGCATTAGTGTTTTAATTATAAGATCAAATTTAGTGTTACCAGTTTATCGTCTTTATCGTCCTATCGTCGAGAGCAGACGATACTGACGGTAGAGACGATGTTTCGGGAGGATTAAGTGTTTGGTGGCTTGTCTTCCTTCAGATCGGGGATGATTACTGTGCTTACAAAAGTGCCATAATACCATTGCCACTTTTTAATATATTTTTCTAAGGTGTTCCAAGTAAATTCTTTCTTGTGCACAGGAGCAAGCAAGCGGCTTTGCTTACTTAGTATATTTGTGTTAGAACTAGCTCGGAAGCTTAGATGTTATTTGTCATGGAAAGTAGGAAAAAACAACTCAGAACAAAGACCTCATTGAGGCAAAAAGAGGAGAGACCTGTCTTATGATGCCCCAAGCATTTCAGGAGCGACTCTTTCCCTGTTTGGAGGAAGTTGCTCGACACTACAAAACGCCTTTCCACGTCTATGATGAGGACGGAATCAGGCAAACCTGCCGAGAGATGAAAGGGTTACTCGGCCAAGTCTCGAAGTATCGCAATTTCTTTGCAGTCAAAGCTCTGCCCAACCCGGCAATCATGAAGATTGTTCTGGACGAAGGTTTCGGCTTTGATTGCTCGAGCGTTCCCGAATTGACGTTGGCCCGCAATGCCGGCGCCAAGCCGGACGAGATAATGTTCACCTCGAACAATACCTCATCACTTGAATACAGTTGGGCCATGATGAATGGTGGCTGTATCCTCAATCTCGATGACTTGTCGTTCGTCCCCAAGGTCCCGAAGATGCCAGAGCTCATCTGCTTTCGGTATAATCCTGGACCTCTGAGGGGCGGCAACGAGATTATCGGCGAGCCCGAAGAGGCCAAATACGGTGTGCGCGACGATCAGATTGTCGAGGCTTACCGCCAGGCCCGCGAACGTGGCGCTCGAAGGTTCGGCCTTCACACTATGATATGTTCCAACCAGCGTGACTACACATATATGTTGGTCACGGTTGGGATGATTCTGGGTGTGGCCAAGAGGTTGAAGGACGAGCTCGGTATCGAAGTCGAATTCGTGAACATTGGGGGAGGCTTCGGCATCCCCTACAAACCGACCGACGAGACCTTCAACCTGCAGGCTTTTGCCGAAGAGGCGAAGCTTGTCTTCGACGAGTTCGAGCAAGACAATGGCTGGCGTCCCGAACTATTCACTGAATGTGGCCGTTATGTTACGGGCCCGCACGGGGTGCTTGTCACTTCGGTGATCAACCGAATGGACAAGTATCTCCAGTTTGTGGGGGTAGACGCCTGTATGTCGGCGCTCATGCGTCCGGCGTTGTACGATGCCTATCACCACATCTACGTGCCTGGCCACGAAGATCGCCCTCTCGAGACCGTCAATGTCGTTGGCTCGCTTTGCGAGAACAACGACCAGTTTGCCAAACAGCGGACCTTGCCGGTAACACGCGAGGGCGACTTGCTCGTCATCGCCAACACTGGTGCTCACGGTTTGGCCATGGGTTTCAACTACAACGGACGCAAACGGACGAAGGAACTGTTGCGTCGGACAGATGAGACATTCGAACTTATTCGTCGCGAAGAAAGGGACGAAGACCTCTTCGCGACCTTAAGCTTCGGTTACAACAACACGTTCAAACCGACCCGAGCCTAGCTCGGAAGTTGTAAGAAAGGAAAAGGTTATGCAATTCGAATCGTGGCTACCCAAAGGAGGAGCCAATCTCTTCCAGACCATTAAGAAAGTCTGCCAAGAGGCAGAGGCCGGTGGGCAGAAACTGTACCGTCTGTCCATCGGCCAGCCCCCTGGTCCGGCACTGGAGTCGGCACGTAATTATTGTGCCAATTCCGTTCTGATGACCGAAGACTGTTGGCACGAGTATCAGGACAACACGTTCCTGCCATACCCCGATTGGGCGATGCGTTTCTGCCAGGCCCACACGCCTCGCGTCAACTTGAAGGGTTATGGTGCCGAGCTCGACTACCTACCCATCCCGGGCATCAAGCCGATGCTGGGTCTGGTGATGTTGGCCTGTGGCGCCGAGCAGAAGCGTCAAGACCTTCATGTGATGAGCATGACCGCTCCGGGCTATCCTGTCCCCAGAGATTGGGCCGGCTATCTCGGCGTGACCCACGGATCCTTCAGTCTCAATCCGAAGAATGCCTTCCTTCCCGATCTGGAAGACGAGGAGAGTATCTTCCGGATTGACCTCGCGATGATGAACCTGCCCCACAATCCGTCGGGGCAGATCGCCACTTACGAATTTTGGCGGGAAGTTTGCGAATTCTGCTCCAAGAAGGGGATTCGTCTCGTCAATGATGGTGCTTACCTGGCACTGTCCCACGACAAGCGCAGCCGGGCCTTGGCCGAAGTGGCCGTGGATTTCCCGGGACTGGAGTGGATCGAACTCTTCTCGGCGTCCAAATCAATCGCGAACGGGACGGGCTGGCGCATTGGAGGCATGGTCGGCTCGCCCGATTTTGTCAACGACATCAAGAAGATAAAAGGGAACACCGACTCCGGCTTCTTTGCCCCCGCGGCCGCCGGTGCCTTGTTTGCCCTTGAGAACGATCAGGCGGGTGTCGCTGGAGTTGGTCGCTTGTACGAAGAGCGGCTCAAACTTCTTGTCCCGATCTTGAAGGAACGGGGACTTCGTTTGGCGGTTGACCCCGGTGCCGGTTTCTTCTCCCTTTGGGAGTCGCCCAAGTACGCCTTCGGCCGGGAAATGAAGAATGCCGAAGACTTCAACCTCAGTCTGATTCGGGAAACCGGTATCGTCGGTGTGCATTTCGACCCGTATATCCGCTTTGCGGTGTGCGGGCCGATAGAGAACTGGATCGTCCCGATCACACAGGCCTTTGAGAAGGCCAACGTTTCCTACTGACCTTGAAATGAAGCGGTGAACCATCACCATGACCGAAACCCTGGAGCAGCGCTCCAGGGTTTTACTTTTTTATTTTTCAAAATATTTTAAAAGAGGGGTTGTCCACAGTTTTTCTTTCTCTTATTTTTTATAAGGAATATAATAAGAAGCAATGAGTGAAGATTTCTCAAAAGGACTTTTGTCCGATGACGCCGAACAAAAATTAAAAGATGCAATTGCCGCTGCCGGCTTGTCTCCTTCAGGGACACCTGGCGTTGTTGAAACTCCAAGCACTCCAGTTGTTGAGTCTATTAAACCTGAATCTGGTGAAGGTGGTGAAACACATGAGGATCCGATGGGCGGAACTCGTTTTGATGAATTCAAAGATCCATTTTCTGAACTTGGACTTAAAGATGATGGTCCTTTAATGATGACTGAACCAGAGGCTCCAACTAAAGCCCCGGTTGAAGTTGTTCCATCTCCCGCTGGTCCAGAACAAGATATCCAGAATAAAAGAGCAAGAATCGATGAAATAAACAAAGCTGTCAAAAATGGCACGGCCAGTAGCTTTTATGGGTTCAGTCCTAATTGGGAAGAGATGGCTAACTTTGAAGTTACAAAGTTGGAGAATGAAATTCGTGAATTAGAAAAAGGAGAGACAGCTCCGACGGAAGCGCCTGTTGAGAAAACCCCAGAACCCTGGGTTGATATTTCCGAGCCTGAACCACCAACTCAATACGAAGACTTGCCAGATGCTTCGTCAAAAGCGCCAGAGGTTAATACCCCAGCAACTGAACCGTGGGTTGATATTTCTGAGCCTGAGCCACCTGTTCACTATGAAGACATTCCTGATACTCCACCAAAGGCTCCCGAAGTTGTTCAACCTGTGCCAGAGGGTCCCATTGATTATTCCAAACAAGCTCAGGCTGCTCGTGATCGCTTGAAAGCTGCTGGCTATCTTGACGCCGATACTGCTTGGAAAAATAAACCGATAGAGGGTATTAGTAAATTAGCTGAAACAGAAAAAAGGCTTAAAGAGACAAGAGAATTTCGAGAGCAGATTGCTAAGCTTGAAGAACAGTTGAGGCAAATGAGAGAGAGACTGGAGAGAGAAGAAATAACTCCAGAAACTCCAGTTGAAGTTCCTCCAGCACCTCCGGTAACACCAGAAGTTCCGCCAACTGAACGACCAATTGGCCCGTCTGCTGTGAATGCTGCCCTTGAAGAATATCGCTTAGAAAATTTGGCTGAACTCAATCGACTAAGAGCTAAAAGAGAAGGCCGAGAAGCGGCTTCCGGAGCAAGCCTTTGGGAGCGGGCTAAGGATAAAGGCCCTCGAGTTTATAGCTGGCTTAAAGAAAGAGCCAAAGGTTTAGCGACTTTTGGTTATTGGGAAGTACGTCAAGCGGAGAAAGTCAGAAAGGCGGGGACTGAAGTGGTTGATGTCATGGAAGCCGGTACCGGAGCAATCAGGCAAGAAGCTTTTACTGATGAAGACCGAGAATTAATCAAGAGGCGCTTGCGTGAGTCCGGCAACGATGTTGAGAATATGTCTGATGAACAACTTCAGATTACTTACGACTGGCTTGAGGGGTCTATTGTGGGAGAAAAGAAAGAAGCCAATCAACAAATTGAAGACCGCTTAGTTGAAGAGTCCATTAAGAAAATTGAAGATCGCCTAAGAGGAAGAATGGGCACCGGTGGTTACCGTACTTTTGGTGGTGAGGCCGTCTTAGAGAATGGTTATCTACCTGAAGCTAAAGCAGAAGAGATTAGAGCTAAATTGCGTGGTGCAATTGGCGCTTTAAGAACATCCCAAATTGATCGTGATATCATTAACTATGGCAAGTTGGTCCGTGGGAGCATTGATCCTAAATGGTATAAGCGTTATGTTGCTGGTGGTGTTGAGGCCGCCCTTGGTTTTGCCTTGGTTAATTGGGTGGTGATGCCCGCTGTTACTGGTTGGGCTAAAGCTAAATTTGCCGCTGGTGCTGTTAAAGAAGGGGTTAAACAAGTTGTTGCTAGTCCTGATAATATTCTTAGCCTCCCTACTGATGTAGGTATTCCGCCAGATGCAGCGAGTGAGCTGGTGGGGATGACGCCTGGACCTGAAGAAGTGATGGCCCCGCTCAAAGATAATCTTTGGAGTATGGGTAAGGGAATTTTGCAGCAACAAGGCATTGCCGATCCAACCAATGGCCAGATTATGGAGGTGACCAAGCAATTAGCTCTTGATAACCAGACTTCTGTTGCTAAGTGGGGCCTAAGTGCGAGCAAGTGGATTGACTCTATGATGCCTAGCGGTTTACCAATTCATATTGGTGGAGCTTTGCGTGTGGCTAGTGTTGCGGCTAGAGTGGCCGGTGTTATGTAAATTAAGTGTTCGATAAATTCAAAAAATAAAAAAATATATTATGGATGATCAAGTTATAACTAAGGCCAAACATTTAGGCCAACTCTTAGCTAAGAGCCCTCTTGATATTGAACTTAAGATCACGATTTTAGAAAATTTGTCTAAGATGCCTGAGAAATATCTTGACGCTCTAATTGTTTCTCTTGAGAACGAGGCGAAGGGGATTGAGATTTTATTGAAGGAAGCTGATGTTTTTCTCAAGACTCAAGATGACGACTGGGCAAAAGTTGAGGCTGACCAGACCGCTTTGGCTGACAAAATGACCGAAGAAATCATTGGTGAAGTTGTTAAAGAAGACCAAATAAACGCGGTTAAAGCCAATATTGTGAGTAGCCTCTAGTTTTTTGACCATATTCCAATAAAGAACACCACCTTGACAAATTGTCAAGTATGGTATATAATAGATGTAGATAGTACAAGCAGGCATTGTGGCCTGTTTTTGCTTAATATTTTTGTTGTTTTGACAGAGGAATAAAGGAAGGAAAGAAATGAAGAAAAACGCTCTGATTACCGCCTTGGTGGTCTTGTTGCTCGTGGCTGGGATGATTATTCTCCAGCTCTGGCCCAAGACCTCTTCGGTGGAAAAGACGTCCGCCCCGGTGGTGACGAAAGTTGCCGCCCCTGCTCCCGAGCCGCCGGCACTTGTGCCTGCGTCTCTACCTGTCTCGACCCCGGCGCCTGTCGCGCCGATGTCGAAGGTTGACGAGAAGTTGTCAAAACTGCACTTCGGATTGTCTTCTGATGTGCAGCCGATAAATGTCGTAAAGTAAACGTGAAGGAGAAGATCATGAAGAAGGCAACGTTGATTTGGGTTCTGGCGGCCATGATGTCCATCTCGGCCTGGGCTGGTGGGTATACCGACGCCGAGCGCGTCGCCGATGCGTTCGCTTCGGTGGATGTCAACCAGTATGAGGGGCAGTTCGGGTTTACCCGTTTGCTTCCCAACGGTACGTCCAGCGATGTCCGGGGAGACTTTTCCCTCGACGCCAACGGCAAGATACCTCGCCTCGTCATTGATGGGGTGTCGGTGGTCAACTGGGGCGACGAACCCCTTGGCGGCTTGCCCGTCAACAAACTCGGCAGTGCCACCAACTACTGGCTCAGGCTGGATGGTTGGGATGGCAAAGCCGGAAGGTTCGCCATCTACGGTTGGTTCAGTACCGTTCTGCTTGAGCCCAAAGACCGAATCACCGTTGAACTGAACCTTGCGTACGTCGAAGCGTTTGTGGCTTTCGATGCCGCCGACTATGACTCTTCGCGTCTTGTGCTTCGCTACAGTAATGGAGAGTCCGGTTATGACACTTCGCGGGGAGGTTTCGTCCTATGGATTGACCCCGCCGCGAGCGATGTTTCGTATGACATTGTCGATACAGGCATTAGCCAAGTCGTTGCCAGTGGTACGCTCCAGTCGGGTGTTGCCGAGGACAATGTCATCAACAAGTTTATGCCGGCCGGAGTGCGAGAATTGTTCCCGGTGGGCCAAGACTTTGTGTCCTTACATGACCAGTGGTTTGGCTCGTCCATTCTGCGGAACGAGGCGTGGGTCCCTGCTCAGATCTATATCGCTCGCGCCTACGGCAGTGCCCTGACCCTTGAACCGAGTGGTACGGCTGTTGGTCGAGTCGAAGTTTATGCAGTCGACGATGACCGCAACCGCACGCTCGTTTCCGAGTTGGACATCCCTGTCCCCGTCTCGGTTGGCAAGGGTGGTGGTGTCGAAACCCGTCCGATCCTCAATGTTCCCGCCGGGTACGAGAACCTGGTCATTGAGTTGATCGGGGCCCCGGATAACTGGGGAAGCTTCGGCATCGTGGCCTACAAGGCCCAACAGGGTGGCCGCGGTTAATACCTGGCCCTTCCTTTCAACCTCTAACCTGTAACCCCCCGCCTGCTGAGCTTTGCTCGGCAGGCGGTTTCTTTTTGGCTTTACTTAGAAAGTTTTTAATGTTAGTAATTAGCCAGGTTTGAACAAATATGGGTTTTAACAGAAGAGGAATTAGCTCATGGGTAGGACAGTGGCGTTGCTTCGGACATCAGAAGGGATCGAAGAGCCGATTCGGATTGGCTTTAATGATCGAAAGTTGTCGGACTGTGATCGGCTAAAAATGGTTTTTGGACACCGGCTGGCTAGGGCTCTCTGGCTTTCTTTCGGCCGAGGGCAACGCGTTTTCGATCTTGAGAGTTGGTGCCTTAGACTGGCCGTTGAGATTGAAAAGTTGGGATATTTCCCTGAAGCCTCCGAATTGTACCAAATGGTTAAGATGAGGGCTGAGACCTTGCCTGGCCAAATAGTACTCGACTCTTTCGCGGAATCGAACGTTTTCTTTTCTCGCTTGGCTGAGGCCCTGCGAGACCCTTTGGCTCCGATCACTTACATTGAGGCTTAATTCACCCCACCGTTGGCCTTGGCTGGCGGTGGGATTTGCCTTTTTGGGCCTTTTCCTGTATAGTTAGACGGTCCTAAATACATATCATTATGTCACAAGATTTTTTAATCAGATTAAGCTGTAAGACCTGCAAGAGAATTAACTACTGGTCCAGCAAAAATAAGAAAAAAGTTGAGCGCAAGATTGAGCTCAAGAAATATTGTAAGTGGTGCAAAAAGAACACTACTCACATTGAGACCAAGAAATAATCGTCTTGGTCTTTTTGTTTTCTTCTTGGTTTTTATCTTGAGTATGGTTTATACTTAAAGCGTGCTAAAGCTCAGAAAAATTTATTTTCTGTTTGTTATTTTTTTCTTCGCCAGCCCTCTTGTTGGTTTGGCGGAGAGTGCCAGTTCGGCCAGTTTTAATTTGCTCGAAGGGGTTATTTCTCCGGCGGGTTATTCGGCTTCTAGTAATTTCAAACTTAACGGCCTCATTTCACAATTTAGTATTGGACCGAGTCAGGCGGCCAATTTTCTTTTGAAGAGTGGCCTTCTTTATTTTCCGATTATCAGCACCCCGGTTATTACTAGTTCGGCGGGGGATGGCCAGGTTGCTTTATCTTGGACAGGGGCGACAGGTCTCTTGGGTTGGAGCGTTGGCGAGTACGTTGTTGGTTGGTCAGGAATTTCAGGTGGCCCGTATACTTTAATTAGCGCGGGGACCAATCTTAGTTATACAAAGACGGGCCTAAGTAATGGCACTCCATATTATTTTATAATTAAAGTTAAAGATGCTCTCGGTAACTATGTGGCAACTTCCACCCAAGTTTCAGTAACACCAGTTGCTCCTGTCGTTATCCCCCCTGGTGGCGGAGGAGGCGGGGGTGGCGGAGGAGGCGGGGGCGGAGCTACTGGTGGCGCCCGAGCAATTTTCCGCGGGCGGGCCTTCCCCTCAAGCGATGTCTCTCTTTTCCGTGATGGACAAAATGTCGCAACGACTAAAGCTGGGCCTGACGCTAACTTCGAAATTTCTTTAGGTAACTTATCGGCCGGCCTTTATAATTTTGGAGTCAATTCTACTGACAATTTGGGCCGTCAATCCTTAATTCAGACTTTCCCGGTAACTTTGTCCGGCAGTGCGGAGGTGGTAATTAGCGGTATTTTTATTGCCCCCTCAATTTCGGTTGATAAGCAAGAAGTTAAACAGGGTGATAATATTGCCATCTTTGGGCAGAGTGTTCCCAATGCCAAAGTGACAATTGCCATTAATTCCGAGCAACAAATTTTTGCTCAAGCCGGGACTGACAAGTCGGGGGCTTATTTATATAATCTTGATACCGCCCCTTTAGAATTGGGTGGCCACACCGCGAAGTCTAAGGCGGCTCTGGCGACCGAGATAAGTCCTTTTGGCCCAACAGCAGGCTTTAAGGTTGGGACAGAAAATGTGCTAGCTGACCTTAAGGCCAAGAAATGTCCGGCTAAGGGGGATCTCAATACCGACTGTAAGGTCAACCTAATAGACTTTTCTATTGCTGCTTATTGGTACAAGCGCCCACTCTCGGCGACTTTCCTGGCTCTCGAGAAGACAAAATTGAATGGCGATGGCAAACTTAATTTAACTGATTTTAGTATTATGGCGTACTACTGGTCTTCTTAAACTTAAAAATATGATGTTAAAAAATTTTTCTAAAACTTCAATCACAACAATATTTTTCTTAACTATTTTTAGTTTTGTTTTTTTTGCTCAGCCCGCTTTAGCGGTAGATATTTTTCTTTTTTCGGCCCAACAAGAGCTTCCTGGCGATGAACTCGTTGTTTCCCTTGGTTTAGACACTGGGGCCGATAGAATTAACACTGTGTCTGGCGAATTGTCTTATGATCAAAATATTTTAGACCTTATCTCAACTTCTAACGCGAACTCGGTAATTCCTCTCTGGGTGGAGGCACCGGCGAGTAAAACCCCTGGCCTCGTCTCTTTCTCCGGTATCGTTCCTGGTGGTTTTGGTGGACAAGGAAAGATCATCTCTCTTGTTTTCAAATCTAAAATAGGGGATAAGGACATTACCAAGCTTGTTAAAGTTAAAAAAATAGAAATCTTGCGCAATGATGGTGCTGGCACCGTCGTTGCGGTAAAAATTATTACACCAAGTGTTAGTCTCACTAATTCTTTAGATATCTCATCGGTTGGCGACACTAACGCTCCAGAGCCTTTTAAGCCCATATTGAGTAGAAATGACCCGCTTCTTGGCAATCAATCTTATCTTATTTTTAATACAACCGATAAAGGCTCAGGGATAGATAAATATTTTGTTATTGAGAGCCCCGTTAAATTAAATTTTAAAAGCGGTGCCAATTTAGAACAGAATTTTATTTGGGCTCCAGCCGAGAGTCCTTATCTCCTGCAAGATCAGACACTCTCTAGTCATATTTATGTTAAAGCGGTTGATCGCGCAGGAAATGATTTAGTTGTTGAGTTGTCCCAAGAAAAAGAATTTTATCAGACTTGGTGGTTCTGGCTATTGATAATTATCTTGATACTTTTTGTTGTCATCTGTGGAAAACTTTATCGAAAGAAGTATTAATTATTTGTAACTAGTTGTATAATTAAGAGGTAAATATATCTGTGAAATATATTAAACTTTTTCTTTTAATTTTAGTCCTCTGCCCGATAATTACTCTCGCCGCTGATCTTAGAGTTAGTGTGAGCAAGAGTGAGGTTGTTGTCGGTGAATTAATCTCGGCCCGTATTCTTGTGAGCACTCCAGATCAAGCCGCCAACGCGCTCTCGGGAGTCCTTAGCTTTAACCCTAGCAAGCTACAAGTCGTCTCGTTGTCTAAGGCTGGTTCGGTTGTTAACCTTTGGGTCACTGAACCGGATTTTTCTAATGCCAAGGGGCAGGTCTCTTTTGAAGGGGCTATTTTGAACCCCGGCTTTACAGGGAGTTCTGGTTCAGTCCTCACTATTAATTTCAAAGCGAAGGAAACTGGTGTCGCTACCCTATCCTTTGCTAATGGTTCAGTCTTGGCCAATGATGGCTCGGGTACCAGTATTCTCAACAAGCTCGGTCAAGCAACTCTCTCTATCAAAGCGCTTGCTCCAAAAATCGAACCAGTTATCCCCGAAGAAGCCGTAGAGCCTCCTGTTCCTGCTTCAGTCGCTAAGGTCTCTACCACTGTGCCCGGTGCTCCGGTTATCTCTTCGCCGACTCACTTCGATCAGACTAAATGGTATAGCAATCGTTTTCCTAAATTATCTTGGACCTTGCCTGATGATGTGACAGATGTTAGTTTTTTGCTTAATGATGAGAAGACAAGCAATCCTGGGACTAAGAGTGATGGTCTTTTTAATGATTATACGGCCGACAATGAAGTTCCGGATGGCCTTTGGTATTTCCATCTTCGTTTCAAGAATAGTAAAGGTTGGGGTCCTGTTTCGCACTTTACCCTTAATATCGATGGGACGCCCCCTAACCGTCTAGAGGTAGAAGAAAAAACTTTAGATGACCTAAATTATAAAACGAGTTTTATTTTTGACGGCTCTGATGAACTCTCAGGTCTTTCTCAATATGAATTTATTGTTGACAACTTAAAACCAGAAATTATTTTGGCTGATAAAGCCCACCTCTATGAGACGCCCGCTCTTTCGTCAGGCAATCACACCTTAACTATTCGGGCCGTTGACCAAGCGGGGAATAGTTTAGAGAAAAAAGTTAATTTTGATATCATTTCCCCTCTCACTAAGGCTTCATTTTATCGTTGGGGGAGTAACTTAGTTATTATTTTGTCAGTTTTGGTTCCGCTTCTGGCACTTTTATTTGCCTTGCTTTATGTTCTATTGATCGCTTGGCGCAAGGTGGCCAAACTTAAGCGCAGTCTGCGTCAGGAGGTGGATGAAGTTGAGGACCATATACACGAAGCCTTCGACTTTATTCGTGAAGATCTGCGAGAGCAGGTTAAACTTATTGAGAAGACAAAGGGCAAGCGCAAGCTCACCTTGTTGGAGAATAAAATTATGCGAAAATTGCGTAATAATTTGGACGAAACTGAAAAATATATCAAGAAAGATATTGAGGAAATTGCCGAGAAGGTAAAATAAAAGTTCTTACTTAGTTATCCCCTAAGAAACTCTCTTTTTGCTTAATAAATAACATTAATATTTGCTATAATATAAGCAAACTTTATGTTTTTTTGTTGGCAAAATTTCTTTAGGAATCGGCGCTTTTTGGCTATAGTTTTTTTGCTATTTTTTTCTTTGCAATTTTTTGTTTTTTCCTCGGCTTCGGCCGCCACTGGTGTCCCTCAAATTATGAGTTATCAGGGGCGCTTGGCAAATTCGGCGGGGGACTTGGTTGGAGGGACTGGAGCGATTTATTCTTTCAAATTTTCTCTTTGGGATAACGCTACTGTCGGCTCTGGTTCTAGGGTTTGGCCAGCTACTTCTCCGACCGCTTTTACTTCAACAGTTCGCCAAGGACTTTTTAATGTGAATATTGGGGATACTGACAATGGATATCCGGATGCTCTTAACTACGATTTCAGTCAGAACAACAAAATTTATTTACAGATTGAAGTTTCTTCTGATGGTATTACTTACGAGACTCTGGGCCCTCGCCAACCCATTACCAGTGCGCCTTTTGCCCAAGTGGCTGGCTCTGTCTACGGTTCAGGTATTTCCACTATGGGTGGTCTTGTTGTAAATGGCAACAGCACTACTACCAGTTTAGCGATTGCTGGTTTAGCTAACACCTATCTGGCTGTTAATGGCCTTGGCCAAGTCATTGCCACAACTTCCCCCGCCTTCTCTTTTTCTGAACTCGATCCCTACTACTCCGTTGCTTCTTCTTCTCTTTTGCATTATGGCACGACCTCTGACGCTCTAACCGAAGGTCTCGTTAACAAATTCTACACTCAGGCCAAAGTTTGGACTGATATTGTCGCTTCTTCCACCTTTCAAACTTTTTCTAATTATTGGACGAAGACGGGGGATGATCTGAGTTATCTCACAGGGGATGTTTCTGTTGGGACGAGCTCTTCGGCCTCCACTTTCAATATCCAGGCCTTGGCTGGTGCTTCGGCACTTAATATTGCGTCTTCAACAGGGGCGTCAATGTTCACCGTTGCGAGTAATGGCAATGTCGGAATTGGTACGGAAAACCCAACCAATGCCCTGGTTGTTAATGGGACAGCCAGTGCCTCTCTCTTCCTTGGCCAAGTTCGGGGGACTCTATGGTTAAGTTCTGCCGCGGATATTGGATTTAACCGATTGTCAGCTGGGGTGGCAACAGTTAATGGTACGGCGGGCTCAAGCGCTTTACGTCCTCTTATCGCCTCTAACTTTTTTACAGGGACAACGACAACCTCCAGCCAGGTTGGCATACTTAACATCGCTACTACGACGGGGGACTCTTATCTGTTTGTTGGGAATACTGGTCTTGTTGGCCTCGGCACTACTACACCCGACTCTAACCTTAATGTTTTTGGCACCACTAACACCTTCTTGCGTGTCGCTTCCTCCACCAACCAAAACATTTTTGTTATTGATGGCTCTGGCGACTTGTCAGCCACGGGCAACTTGGCGATGACGGGGGCGGTCACTGGTTCTAATCTTAATGTTACAAATTGGAATACGGCCTATGGTTGGGGTGATTGGGCAACTGGTGTCTGGGCCTCTTCCACTCTCTCCACTCTATTCGCCAATGCCTCCACCGCTTTCTCTTGGGGCGACCACTCTCTTCTTGGTTATCTCACCAATGCTTTGTTTGATACACGTCTCGCCGCCACCACTTCACTCCCAAATCTCGCGACACTCGCTGGCCTCACCGATATTGGTTCCGCTTCCGCCACCACAACAATTGGCGGGAGTTCTCGTTTTATTGTTGGGGCCAATGGCAATGTGGGGATTGGGACAAGTACACCAAGCGAGGTGCTTAGCGTTGTGGGGAATTCAATTTTTGGGACGAGAAACAATATTACTAATTTTGCCTCGAGTTTTGGCATAACGAGTTACTCCGCGATTATTGGCTCTGCTGACACCGACAAGCCGGGGCTTGTTTTGGGAGATTTTGACGGAACGAAAAATCGAAGGTCTGCTATTTATCTCGACAATTCTTATCCCGCAACTGTTTTTAGGTCTACATATAGTACCGGCGGTTCTCCTAATTGGGTTTTCTATAATGGTTCTGTTGGCATTGGCACCACCACCCCACTAGCCAAACTTGATATTGCCGGTACACTTGGCTCGACAGCGGACTTATTTAATGTCTCCTCGACCACGGAGGCTAATGTTGTTTCTAGTTTGTTCAAAATTGCTTCGGATGGCAAAGTAACAGTTGGCGCCACCCTTAATCTTAGTGCTCTTTCTGACTCATATCTCTCCGTCAATAGCCTTGGTCAGGTGATTGCGACTTCCACCCCACTTCTTTCTTTTGACGAAACTGATCCCTACTACACAGCCGCCTCTTCTACCCTCTTACGCTATGGAAACAGTTCCGATGTCTTAACTGAAGGTGTGATCAATAAGTTTTATACTCAGGCCAAAGTTTGGGATGATATTGTCGCTTCCACAACTTTCCAAGCCTTTGCCAATTATTGGACGAAGGTGGGGAACGATTTGAATTATTTAACAGGGAATGTTGCCGTTGGTACCACAACATTTGATGGAACGAACCCAGAAAAGTTTTTGGTTGATGCTGGTAATACTAGTTCGGTCAACGGCTTAGTTGTTCGGGGTAGTATCGATAATTATTTCCAGATGAATATAAAGAATAGCTCGGGCGGCACGAATGCTTCTACTGATATTGTGGCCACGGGTGATACTGGTAACGAAGGTACTGGTTTTATCGATATGGGTATTAATAGTTCGGGCTACACGGGGGGTATCGTGGGCCTCGCTAATGACACTTATCTTTATGGTTCTTCGACGGGGAATATGCTTATTGGCAATGCTTCAGCTGGCAAGAATTTAATTTTCTTCACGAACGGTGCTAATGGCTATACTAACGAGAAGATGAGAATTAGCTCAAGTGGTTTTGTCGGCATTGGTAATTGGAGCCCGACACAAGCACTTGAAGTCGGATCAACCACGGCCGGGTTGAATGGAATCTTCAACGCGACTCTTGGGGCCGAGCTTACTCCTACTTTTGACGCCGGCAATTGGACAGGGACAAATGGTTGGTCAGCGACGGGTTCGACTTTAGAAAAAGTTACTAATGCGACAGCTGGTACCATTACTCCTTCAGGAGCAGGGGCCACCCCTGCCATTGGGACGACTTATCAGATTACCATCACAACTTCAGCGAAGGGGGCCGCCGCTGTTACCTACACTTATGGTGGTGTTACCGGTACGACTATTGTCGTCGGAACTTTTACTGATTATATTACCGCTGTTACCGCGGGTAAGCTTATTATTACTGGGGCGATTTCCTCTACGGCCACCATTACTGGTGTTAGTATTAAAGCCTTGACCAATAACACTGGTGATCTCACTGTTTTTGGTGATATTAAGCTTGGGAGTCGAATAACTAATCCTAACGGGACTCTTGGCTTGGAAATTTCGCCAACAGGGGCGGCTGTATTCGGGAGCACTGTGAACGCTGCTGGCCGTATAACAGGGGCTGGCCTCGCCGCCGGAGGCACCGTCACTGGTGTCACCTCATTGGCTCATAGTTTAGCTATTACGGGTACTGTCCCAACTCTATACGTCTCGACGGATGGTTATATCTTAACAGCGGCCGCTTCAACAGGTGTCACAAGCACACTTGTTCCACTTAGTATCTCTCCTCGTATTAGGCAAGTTGGTCAAGCTTGGGATATTGATAGTGCGGCGAATGTTCTCAATAATTATTGGTCCGAGGTTATCGCTTATCCTGGGACAACAACTGTTAATTCTAAACTCTCCTGGTTTTATAGCCAAGGAGCGATGGCCGCTGCGGCTGAATATCAAGCACCCGAGATTATGAACTATTATAATGGCAGCCTTAATGTGCTTGGTTCAACTTATGGCGATGAGGTCTTAACTAATGGCGCTCTTGCAACCCCTGGTGCTGAGTGGTCTGTCTCGGCGACAGGGTTTACTCTTAATGGTAGTGCCGCTGTTTATGTCCACCATGCTTCGGGTGGCACTCTTACACAACCAAGCACTTCTTTTGATCCGCCAGTAAAAGCCAACAGGTGGTACAGATTTACTTGGACGTCATCAGCTCTTAATACAACGGCTCGTGCCTATATTGATCCAACAGGTATTTCGGCCGAAAGAGTATATTTACGCGGAACAGTGGTAACAGCTGGTACTTATACGGTAACTTTCAAAACCAATTCCAACCCGGGCAACTTTATTATCACGGCTGATTCAAACTCTTCAGGTGATGGATTCACTCTTGATGATTTGTCACTGGTCGAAGTTAATTCTGGGAATGTTGTGGCGAATGGTTTGTTTACTGGTGGAGGAACCGAAGGACTTAAGATTGATAATAACGGTCTAGTCGGCATCGGCACGAGTACTCCTGATTCTGAATTAAATATTTTTGGCAACAATACGACTTTCCTGCGCGTTGCTTCCTCTACTAACCAAAACATTTTTGTCATCGACTCTAGTGGTAACGTTAGCTTGTCAGGTAATCTAACCCTCGGCAATCTCAACGGCCCCCTCCAAGCCATCAATGGCCTTGTCTCAGCGACCTCTTCGATTGGCTCTGGTTATCTCTCTGGTAACGTGATGCTAGAAGGTGAAAATATCTCTTTGTTAAATAACGATGCTAATTATCTTGCTTACGGCACGTCATCTGACGCTCTTACCGAAGGCCTCGTCAATGAATTTTATACTCAGGCTAAAGTTTGGACAGATATTATTGCTTCTTCCACTTTCCAAACTTTTGCTAATTATTGGACAAAGACGGGGGATGATTTGGGGTATCTTGTTGGTAATGTGGGAATTGGAACTACCACCAATATGAGCAACAAGCTAACTATCGACGGAGGAGATGGTTCTATCAGTGGATTAGAAATTCGTAATTTGGGGACAGCGACGAAGGGGATAGATCTCTCTAATTCTGGCCTCTCTGGGGCAACTGACTACCCTATTTATATAGGAGCCTCTCAATATTGGACGGCCTCAAATGTTCTCAGGGCTTCGGTTGGATCTTTTTCAAGTGATCATTCAGCCTTAGACTATCGTCCTTTTGGGACAAACTCGGATCTTGTCTATTGGCTTAAAAATGATGCAAATAAATTCTCTTTTGAAAATACGGCTGGCTTAGAAGTCGCGAGCATCTCCTCGGCTGGTGTTGCTTCGACGACTGGGCTGCAAGTTAATGGGAATAGTTTTTTGACTGGGACTTTGTCTATTGGGACAACTTCTGTCGACTCAACTTTTAGTTTGCAAGCTCTTGCTGGAGTCTCAGCTCTTAATATTGCTTCGTCTACTGGCGCCTCAATGCTCTATGTTTCCAATAGTGGCTATGTGGGAATTGGCAACAACGATCCTTCATATCCTCTTACTGTGACGGGGGACATTGTCGCTTTGGGAACTAATAATATAACCCTGAGTACTGTTAGCGGTTCCATTTATGCGGCTGGGGGATTGGTAAATAATGTTACAGCTAATAATTCTCGGGTGAGATCTCCTACTACTGGGGCCATAATTGATAGGAACGTTGCTGACTCTAATCCGGCCTTGACCGTCAACCAGGCCTGGAATGGTGCAGCAAGTACGGGGGATCTTCTAAGATTGCAATACGACAGCGTGAATAAGATTGTTGTCGACTATTCGGGGAATATGGGTATTGGGACAACTACTCCAACTTCTAAACTTGTGGTCTCTGGTGCTTCGACTTCTCCTCTCGCTTACTTTGCCGATGATAACAATAATAGCTTACAAATTACCAGCCAAACTTTGGGCCTAGCCCTTGAAGGACACACTACCGCTTTGGGGCCAGACATCTCGTTCGTCGGAGTTAAGGACTCTTTCGCAATAATTAACAGCCCTTCTGCTAGTGTTTACGAAGCCCTAGGAGCTACTAATACCATCGGGATGTCCTTTTCTAATTCGGCTCTTAATGTCTCAGCTGACATTACTTTTGAAGATGTTTTGGGACAACTTAAATTGCGTTCTGATTATATTGAACTTGATAGTGCTAATGGTGTCACCGTAACGGATCTTAATGTTAACGGCGCGGTCTATTCTAATAACGGGGTACTCACCAATGTTAATCCCTCATCTCGCACTTACAAGAATAATATCGTTGATACTAATCTCAATATTGATGCTTTATTAGGATTACAGATTAAATCTTTTAATTGGAATAAGTCTGGGCAAGCCGATTTTGGCCTCATCGCTGAAGAAGTTAAATCTGCTGTCCCTGAGCTTTATCTTGAGAGCAATGGGGTTAAGGGTTACCGGGCAGATCATTTACCTTTCTATTTATTGCAGATTGCCCAGAGGCAAGAAGCGGATCTTAATGAATTAAGGAGTAAGCTTGATTCTTTAACGGGCTCTAGTGTGCCGATTAGCTTAACTGAAGAAGGTCTTATTGATCCAGCGTTGTTTACTGTTTCTACTTCAAGCTTAAATATTTCTACGACAACGGAAGAGCTTTCTACTTCTACTGCTTTCTCAATTCTCTCAGATCGTTTGCTTTCTGGATTGACGACAGTTAAGGATCTTGTCTCTGAACGAATGGTCGCGATGGTTGGCCTCTTCGATTATGTTAAATCCAAACTCGTTGAGACTGATGTCCTCCGTGTTCAGAAGGGGATGGAGATTAAAGATTCTGCTACTGGCGAGATTTACTGCGTGCTAATTGTTAATGGTGAGTGGAAGAAGACAAAGGGCCAGTGTTCTGATACTTCTGCTATTCCCCCTCTTGTTCAACCCGATACTCCTGTTGCACCTCCTTTGATAATAGTAGAGACAGGGAGCAGTACCCCAAGCGTAGATACCAGCACTTCTACTTCCCTAGAGCTTATCTCTCCACCTGAACCTGTCACCACTGTTGAACCCAATCTCGAACCTGCCCCTGTTCCTGAACCTAGCCCCGATCCTGCTGAGACCTTGAACGAGACGATACTTGCCCCTGAAGTTTAAAACATAAAAAACAAACCACCGCTAGGTATTACCTAGCGGTGATTTGTTTTGGCGGGCCCACGAGGACTCGAACCTCGATCGATGGTTTTGGAGACCATTGTTCTACCATTGAACTATAGGCCCAGACAAAGAACATTCTAGCATATTTTAGATATTAATCCACGTTAAAAACTCCCTCTTTTAAAGCCTGTCAAGTTGCTTATTTCTTTTCTTCATCTATAATGAGTTTAATATGATAGAACAACCCAGAGAAAATAAAGGCGAATTTGTCCCTCAAGATTTTGTTGATGGGGTAGTGAAGGCCTATAATGAAACGTTAGAATCATTGGCAGCTAATGCTGATGGCTCTTAGTTATTATGTCAGACGAATTAAAAGTTAAAGCTCAAAGATTAGGTCAATTACTAGCCAACTCTACCACTCTCGATCTAGACCAGAAGATGAGAATTCTTGGTCTACTTAAAGGCATGACAGAGGGGCAAATTGATAGCCTAATTATTTATCTAGACGAGGGTATTGGCGATTTGGAGTTAATTCTTGCCATTTAATCCTTTTATCTTTTTTAAACCAAGTAATTTGGCGTTTGCTGTATTTTACTATTTCTGAATAAAGTTTCTCTATCATTTCTTTTTTTGCTAGTTTCTTCTGTAAAAAAAGAGCAATATAACGATACTCTAAACCTAATTGCTCGAGACGTTTCCATGACACACCACTTTGGTGTATTTTTTTTACTTCGGCCACCATTCCACTTTTAACTCTCTCAATCAAGCGTTTGTAAATTTTTTTATTGAGCTCTTCTTGTTCGGTTTTGACACCAATAATTTCAAAGTCATAACCGGCATTATGAAGTCGTACTTCAAGTGAGTCCGAAGTCCGACTTCGTAATGCCGGGACTTTCCCTAGTTTCTTAGCAATCTCAATTGCCCGAATCAATCGCACCGGATTTTGGCCATCAATTGTCTTAGCTCGAGCGGGGTCTAATTTTTTTAGCATAGTAAAAAGCTCGGCCGGAGTTTTCTTCGACAATTGCTCTCTTAATTTTTTATCTGGCTCAACTTCGGGCAGAATAAGATCATCAACCACCGCCTGAATATAGAAGCCTGTGCCACCGACAATAATCGGGGTCTTGCCACGGGCAATAATTTCTGTGATTTTTTGATCAGCGAGTTTCTTGAAATCAGAGACAGTAAAGATTTTTTTGGGACTTACCACGTCAAGCAAATGGTGGGGGATACCAGTCATCTCTTTTTTTGTAACCTTACCACTACCAATATTAAGCCCCTTATAGACTTGCCTCGAATCAGCACTAATGGTCTCTCCGCCCACCTTCTTGGCGAGTTTTATACTGAAACCGGTCTTCCCACTAGCCGTTGGCCCTACAATCACATAGATTTTGGGCTTAAGGTCGGAGTTTTTTACTGGATTGATTTTCTCTCTCATATCGTTTAAAATAAACCTAGTTCACTAAATAAGCAAGCCGAAGTGGCGGAATTGGTAGACGCGCACGACTCAAAATCGTGTATCGCAAGATGTGAGAGTTCGATTCTCTCCTTCGGCACCTATATGTCAAATAACTACGAAGATAAAATTTTCTTAATTGAAGTTGAGAAGATCAAGCCGAATCCTTATCAACCAAGGCGTGAATTTAACGAGGAACGTTTGCGGGATTTGGCTGACTCGATTAAGCAATATGGGGTTCTCCAGCCTCTCGTTGTCACCAGGAAGGAGGTTGGCCGTGACGATGGTAGTTTCTTTACTGAATATGAAATTATCGCTGGCGAGCGACGTTGGCGTGCTTCGAAGCTGGCGGGCTTACCTCAAGTCCCGGCTATCATCCGCACGGGGGAGCAGAGTGATAAGGAGAAACTAGAACTCGCGATTATTGAGAATCTCCAACGTGAGGATCTTAATTCGGTTGATCGAGCTCAAGCCTTTTTCCGTTTGGTGAGCGACTTCGGCCTTTCTCATGGCGAAGTCGGCAAACGTGTCGGCCGTAGTCGTGAATATGTCTCTAACACTATCCGCATTCTTAATTTGCCTCAAGAAATTCTTGACGCTTTAGTGGCGGGCCAGATTGCCGAGGGTCACACCAAGCCGCTCTTGATGCTCTCTGATCATCCCGAGGAGCAAATCACGATCTTTAAGGAGGTAATGATTAAGCGCTTAACCGTGCGTGACACGGAGGCTATCGCTCGGCGCATTGCTTATGACCGGGTGCGCAAGAAGGAACATTTTGTTATGCCAGAGATTATTGAGCTAGAGGATAAATTGTCTGAGAAGTATGGCAATCGTGTTAAGGTTGAGGCCAAAGGCGAGACGGGCGGGCGCATCTTAATTGATTTTACTTCACCCGAAGAATTGCGACGCATTCTCTCGATGCTTGAACACAATGGTCCTGCCAGTGTTATTGATATTCCTCTCTCTGGTCTGGCTCCCGAAGAAGTTGGTCAAGAAATCAATATTGCTGAGACTAAGCCAGGACAAGCAGCTGAACTTGAAGAGCCTGAAGATCTCTACTTCATTAAGAATTTTTCTCTTTAGATTTTGTGCGTTAAAAGATAGTTGCGGATATGCCTTTTTGCATCGTTGGTTTTGACGAAGTCGAGCCATTTTTTGGTTGGCTTATTATTTTTACCCGTAATTATTTCTATGACATTACCGTTCTTAAGTTTGGCATCAAGGGTAGACATCTTCTTATTAATTTTGACACCTGAAGCGTGATGACCAATATCGGAGTGGATAGAATAAGCGAAGTCGATAGGGGTGGCATCTTTAGGAAGTTCCACCACCTCACCCTTCGGAGTGAAGACGAAGATACGCTCGTGGACTAAGCGATCTTTAATAAAAGAAAGGAATTCGGTGTCATCCTTAAGATGTTTTTGCCATTCGATAAGTTCTTCAACCCAGGCCATATCCTTGGTTATTTTGTCACCCGTTGTTCCATTTTTTTTATTTTTTTTGCCCTGCTCATCATAGGCCACGTGCGAAGCGATACCGTATTCGGCCTCGTTTTGCATTTGCTCGGTTCTTATTTGAATTTCTAAAGCATTGCCATCTCCAGTAAAAATAGAGGTATGGATACTTTGATAACCGTTTGGCTTAGGATTGGCGATATAGTCCTTGAGTCGGCCAGGGATGGGGCGCCAGAGATTATGAATGATCCCGAGAGTTTGGTAGCACTCGTCGACAGTTTTTACAATGACGCGAAGAGCGGAGATATCATAAATTTCGTCCATATCCATGTTCTTGCGTAGAAGTTTGGTGTAGAGACTATAGAGATACTTAATACGATAGTCGATAATAAAATCTTTTAGTCCGCGAGCAGAGAGTTCTTTTTGGAGAGTGCGGTAAATTTTTTCTAAACGTTTGATTGTTTCTTTACCTTTAGTTTTTCTTAGGGCCACAACTTTTTGGTAATCTTCAGGAAAAGCGTAAGGGAAACTAGCGTCCTCAAGCATACCCTTAAGACGCCAAACGCCGAGGCGGTTGGCGAGCGGGGCATAAATCTCAAGAGTCTCCAGAGCAATTCTTTTTTGTTTTTCCGGAGCTAGGTGATTAAGTGTTCTCACATTATGGAGACGGTCGGCGAGGCGAATCATAATAATGCGGATGTCTTCAGCCATAGCAACGAAGAGCTTACGCAAACTCTCTGCATGACGATTGGTCCCGCGATATTTTAGAGTCCCTAATTTAGTGACTCCCTCCACCATGAAGGCAATTTGTTTACTAAATTCGCGTTCAATATCTTCTAGAGTTACTTCAGTGTCTTCAACTGTGTCATGAAGAAGCCCTGCCGCAATAGTTTCGGCATCAGCTTTGAACTCGGCCAGTATTAGAGCCGTATTAAAGGGGTGGATGATATAGGGCTCGCCTGATGCCCTCAATTGCCCCGTGTGAGCCTTATCGGCAAAGGCAAACGCCTTCAAAACCAGCGCCTTATCTTCGTCACTAGGGTCTCTCATTAAGGCAATAATCTCTTTGGGATTCATTGCCTCTAAAATAGCATAAAAGGGGATTTATTTCATCCGGTGGGGATTATGATTGGGACAGGCTTTGTTAGAGCAACGTTCAGGGATAGTCTTGGTTCCTTCCATCATGAGCGATCCACACTCAGGGCAAATACGGCCGGTTGGTTTGGACTTAATGATATTCTTACATTTAGGGTAATTCGAACAGCCGTAGAAGACGCCAAAACGGCCCCTCTTTTCTACCATCGTCCCTGCCTTGCATATCGGGCATTCGACGCCGGTGTCGCCCTGTTTTTCTTGGCCTTCAATCACGGCATCTTTCTTAATGTATTTGCATTTAGGATACTTGGAGCAAGCGACAAAACGGCCAAACTTGCCATCACGCTCGATAAGATCACCGCCACAGTCTGGACACTGCTCACCAGTCAACTTTGGTCCCTCCAATTCTTTGCCTTCTATTGTTAGAGCACCATCACAATCAGGGAATTTAGAACAGCTAAAGAATTTTCCACTCTTAGCTAGTTTGATAATCATGTCCGAGCCACACTTAGGGCATTTCATATCTTTTGGAGCATCACCTAAGTTGGTTATCTTCTCGATTTTCTTTTTGCTGGCGATATCTTTAGTAAATGGACCATAGAAGTCTTTGAGAGTTTTAACATAGTCACGCTTACCAAGAGCGATATCATCTAACTCGTCTTCCATCTCGGCGGTGAAGGTGTCACTAATATAATCAGCAAAATATTTACTTAAGAAATCGCTCACCACTTCGCCAGTATCAGTGGGCTTCAAGGCCTTGTTATCTTTAATCACATAATCACGATCTTGGATCGTTTTAATAATAGCCGCATAAGTACTTGGGCGGCCAATACCACGTTTCTCCAACTCTTTGACCAAGCCCGCTTCGGTATAACGATGGGGAGGTTCAGTTTCTTTGCCTGTTGATTTAACTTCTAAGAGTTTAAGGTTGTCACCCTTTTCAAGTTTTGGTAAATCAATTTCTTCACCGCGTGCTTCGGGATCGGCCTTAAGCCAACCATCGAAGAGGACACGGGAACCAGAAGTTTCGAAGACGGGGATATTGTCGCCACCCGCCTCCGCCCCTGGCTTTGGCGTGGCAAAGGCCGTAATTTTTGTTCTCAAACTCTCTGAGTCAGTCATCTGGCTGGCGACGGTGCGTTGCCAGATAAGTTCATAAAGTTTTTTCTCCTGTGGACTAGTGCCAGCCGAGATAATTGTTGAGTGGGTAGGACGAATAGCTTCGTGCGCTTCTTGGGCATTCTTACTTTTAGTCTTGAATTGTTTAGGATCAGAATAATTATCGCCAAATCTTTTTTTGATGACGTTGGTAATTTCATCTACCGCTTGTTGACCAAGGGTGGTGCTGTCGGTACGCATGTAAGAGATATGCCCAGCTTCGTAGAGTTTCTGGGCGAGTCTCATGGTGATTGATGGGGCATAACCAAGACGAGAAGATGCTGCTTGCTGGAGTGTTGATGTAGTGAAAGGGGCGCGCGCCGAACGCTTAGCTTTTGTTTCTTCAATATTCTCGACTTGCCAATCAGCTTTTTGTGAACGCTCGACAATGTCAGTAGCCTCTTTTTCTGTTTTGGGCTCAATTGAACAGTGGAAGGGGATTTGGTTTTTCTTTTTATCTTCAAATAGAGCATCGATAACCCAATAAGCCTCAGGGACGAAGGCCCGGATTTCTTTTTCTTTCTCAACAATTAGACGTAGGGCGGGGGACTGTACACGACCGGCGGATAAACCATAACGTACTTTCTGCCAAATAAGAGCGGAGAGATCATAACCAAAGAGACGATCTAAGACGCGTCTTGCTTCTTGAGCGACGCGTAAATTGGTATCAATCTCTCGCGGGTGCTTCATCGCTTCTTGCACGGCTTCCTTGGTGATTTCGTGGAAGGCGATGCGCTTGGGTTTCTTAAGTTTGAGTGTTTGTTGTAAGTGCCAAGCAATAGCTTCCCCTTCGCGGTCGGGGTCAGTCGCCAGTAAAACTTCGTCAGCCTTTTTGGTCAACTTAATTAACTCAGCGATGACGTGTTCCTTACCCTTACTAATTTCATAGTGAGGAACAAAGCCTTTGGCAATATCGATAGCGTTCTTATTTGATTTTGGGAGATCACGAATATGCCCGACACTGGCGCGTACTGTGTAGGCATTATCTAAATACTTGGCAATAGTTTTGGCTTTTGCCGGTGACTCTACTATTAGAAGCTTCATGTTTATATTATTTTCTTTGTTTAGGTTAAACTTTTCCCAAACAGTGTAGCAAGTATTATCTCTTTTGTAACCTCTTGTCAAATGGGGGTAAATTTATGCCAATCTAATTTCTCCCATCGTTTCTTTGATTATTCCTTTAATTTCCATTGTCGAGAGGACGATATTGGCTTCGGCCGTAGTGAGTTCGGCGACCTCGATTAATTCATCACGGGGAAAGGAATCGGTTTCTAAGATATCAACAATTTTTTGTTCGACAGGGGAGAGATTGAGGAAGAGACGGCCTTGTTTTTCTTTCTCTTTCTCCTCGAGATTAAATCCGAGGGCCTGAAGCAAGTCCTCACTCTTGTTAATAGGCATGGCTCCTTGCCGGATTAAACCATTCGCTCCGCGTGAAGAAGGCGAGAAAATAGAGCCCGGCACCACTAAGACGTCTCTGTTATATTCCATTGCGAGACGGGCGGTGATTAGAGTTCCTGATCTTTCCCCTGCTTCTATAATAAGAGTGGCATGAGAGAGTCCCGCCATAATGCGGTTGCGGCGGGGGAAGGTGTGGAGGCCAGCGGGGCATTCGGGTTCTAGTTCGGACAATAAAGCTCCACCTCGCTCTATTATCTCATCTGCGAGCCGGTGATTGGTGAAGGGATGGAGAACCTGGCGATCAGTACCAGAACCAGGGACAGCAATGGTCAATAAATTATTCTTAAGCGCACTCTGGTGGGCGATAGTGTCGATACCAAGAGCGAGGCCCGAGACGATGACAATCGGGTAGCCGATGAGACCAGCAATTAATTCTTCACAAGCTTCTTTGCCATAGCGCGAATATTTGCGCGAGCCGACAACGGCTAAGAATTTGTACTCATTATCCTTAGGCAACTCCCCTTCTAGATATAAAAATTCTGGCGGATCGTTAATTTCTTTAAGTAGAGCGGGGAATTGGTCAAAGTTTAATTTTTTAAATTTAGATTTCATATCCACTTTGTCATGGAGGCTGAACTTTATTTTATCAATAAATCTGTTATAATCAAAAAATATGTTAGATATCAAATTCATTCGGGAGAACAAAGATCTTATTGCTGAAGCCGCGCGCAAAAAGCGTCTCGATTTTAAAGTTGACGAGTTGCTTAAAATTGACGAGGAGCGCGTTAAGGTTGTCTCTTTTGTTGATGAACTCCGTCGCCAGCAGAATGAAGCTAGTGAAGGAATTTCTCAAGCAGAGGGAGAGATTAAGCTTAAGCTGATTGAGACAATCTCAAGTGTTAAAGGTGAATTACAGAAGAAAGAAGAAGAACTTAAAGAGATAATGAAGGCTTGGCAGGCCCAAATGCTTCTCGTCCCTAATATCCCTGACATCAGTGTTCCTGAAGGAAATGATGATTCTGATAATCAAGAAGTCAAAGTTTGGGGGGAAAGACGCAAGTTTGATTTTGCGGCCAAAGATCATGTTGAACTAATGCTTAATCTCAAACTTGCCGATTTTGACCGGGGGACTAAGGTGGCTGGCTTCCGTGGTTATTTTTTGAAGAACGAAGGGGCTGAGCTCTCTATGGCTCTCTGGCACTACGCTATGAGCGTGGTGCGAGAAGATGGTTATACTCCGTTAATGGCGCCGATCATTGATCGGCCAGAGATGTTTATGGGCACTGGATATTTGCCTCAAGGCGAAGAAGATTTATATAAGATTCAGGATGGTGAATATTTGGCTGGTACGGCTGAAGTCCCGACTATGGGTTATTATTTTGACGAAGTAATTCCGCGCGAGCATCTGCCAATTAAATTTGTTGCCTTTTCTCCATGTTATCGTCGCGAGGCGGGTAGCCATGGTAAGGATACTAAGGGGCTTATCCGTGTTCACGAATTTTATAAGGTAGAGCAAGTGGTTTTGTGTGAAGCCAGTCATGAAGAAAGCGTGAAGTACCATGAGCAGATTCTGGCTAATGCGGAGAAAATTATGCAGGGCTTGGAGATCCCTTATCATGTTGTCGTCAATTGCACTGGCGACTTAGGTCAAGGTCAGGTCAAGAAATATGACATTGAGGCTTGGGTGCCATCAGAGAACAAATATCGTGAGACCCATTCCATTTCCTATTTCCATGATTTCCAAACTCGTCGTTCTAATATTAAGTATAAGGATGCCGAGGGCAAGATGCGCCTCGTTCACTCTTTGAACGGTACCGCTCTCGCTTCACCTCGTATCCTTGTCGCCTTGCTTGAGAATTATCAGCAAGCCGATGGCTCGATTTTGATTCCTAAAGTTTTGCAGCCTTATCTTGGTGGACGCACGGTCATTAGTTAATCCTTGTTTTCAATAGCTCAAAAATAAAATGGCCTTATCCAAAGCAGAAATTTTGCAGGCTAGCCGAGAACGTGACCGGCATAAGCGGCAAGGGGCTATTTTTGTGGGTGTCGGCCTAATTATATTGATTGTCGGTCTTTTTTTGCTTCTTCTTAATCTCTCTTTTTTACGGGTTAATACTGTCAAAATTCTTGGTCAGACAAGTGCTGACCCTGAGACGGTTAAAGCTTTTGTCGACAATCAATTGGCCGGACGTCACCTCTATCTAGTCCCCAAGAATAGCGTTTTCTTTGTTTCTAAAGGAATTCTAACTAAAGATATCTCTCGCCAATTTCCCGGTTTGGCAAAAGTTGCGATTACCTGGCCGGACCTTAACACCCTAGCCGTTCTAATTGTCGATCGCGAGTCTAAAGTACTTTGGTGTGTGGATGGTGAAAAAAACAAGAATTGTTACTATCTCTCGCCCGAAGGTCTAGCTTATCAAGAGGCTCCAAGCTTTTCTGATTCGTTATTCATTGAGCTACACAGCAAACAGCCCTTAAAAAAACTTGGTGATAAAGTTATTGAACAGAAGACGCTTCTCCGTACGACCGCTTTCTTAAACTTTATGAAAAGTTCAATGCCTCTCTGGCCCAAGGCTAATCTCTCTCTGTCTTTTGCCGAAGTTTATGCCCAAAATGATTTTATTGCCTTTTTGTCTGATCAGACTAATCCACTTTGGCAAGCTCAAGTTCTCTTTAATATCGATCGGGGAGCCAATAATCTTATTACTGATTTCCACTCCGTGCTAAAAAACGAAAAATTCCAATCTGACTGGCAAGCGGGTGGAGGCCGTCTCGATTATCTCGACCTTCGTTTCCCCGGGAAAGTTTTTTACAGGTTTCGCTGATTGCTATTTTATACACACCCCAAGCGGTGAAAATGTAAGAATTTATAGTATACTTTAGGTATGCGCTTTCTAGCGATTATTGTTAACTATCTTATCTGGCATTATACGCGGGCGGTTTTAGAGTTCAGCCATATTTATAAAAATATTTTGTCTTTTCTTATTAACTTCTTTTCTATTCCCGTCCTTGTTCGTTCTTATTTTGCCCCCTGGCGTCGGATGGGCGAAGATTATACTAAAGATATCTTCCACGATTTTGAGGACGTGGTGGCGGTTTTTGTTGTTAATTTCATCATGAGAATCGTTGGTGTTGTTATGCGCACCGTTATCATTATTGCGGGTCTTTTGTTTGTGATTATCGTGGCCTTGTTTTACCCCGTCCTGCTTATTGTCTGGCTATTACTCCCCTTAATTTTGGTTGTTTTAGCAATGCTCGGCATAGGTCTGTTAGTGAAGTAGGTTGTGGATCCCGTTAGAGACCGCGATCGCTAAGAATTTAAATATAATATGAGGACAAAATTATCAAGTAAAATAAGAAAAACAGAGAGTGGTCTATTGATCGCGATCTGTCTCTAACGGGATGGACATTAAACAATTATTAAGAAGTAGCCCCCTTTACCCCGTCTTAATCGTCGAGTCGATTTTTTCTTCTCGGTGGCGTAGCCGTCTTATTAATGGGAGTGCCGTTTTATTGTTGGCTTTATTTGCCTTAGCAACCTTTTTTTCCTTCGCTAATCCTAAGATGGCCTTAATTGCTCCTAGGGTTTGGGGTTTAGTTTGTTTGGCCTTAACTTTTTATCTGATTGCTAAGATGACCGAATGGCACTTCAATTCTTCTTATTATTTTGACAATGTGGCTCTTAATCTTTATCACCCTGGAGACCTTTTTACTTTTACAGTTGGGCGAGTCCTTCTCGCTACTCCTGGGAATGATGTCTTGGCCGGTTTTATGATTTCTTCTGTTGGCCGTCGCATTATGCATCGTTGTGGTATCTCGGACCGGGACATTGATAAGTTCTTAGAGTTAAGACCGGCTGGCCAATTCTATAAACTTCCCATTAACTCGGACCAGGTTTTGAAATTGCGTGAGTTGGGGACATTTTTGTTCCAAAATGATACTAGTTTTTCACAATTTTTGGCCGACCACAGTATCAATGAGACTAAGTTGATTGGAGCTCTCAATTGGGTTGTTCATGAGATTGAATTCGGTGAGTATGATAAACGTTGGTGGAGCGAGACAAATTTAGCGAGATTGCCCGGTATCGCTAAGGATTGGGGTTTTGGCAATACCAGTACCCTTGATCAATACAGCTGGGATCTTCTTTATGGATTAGAGTTTTCTTCTAACTTGTATGAATTTTCCTCGCGAGAAAATGAAATTAATCAGTTAGAAAATATTTTATCCAAAGAAAGAGAAGCCAATGTATTTATTGTGGCTGATACGGCCAATGAACGGATGGACACCGTTTGGCACCTGGTTCGACGTATCAAAGATGGTACGGCCCCTCCAGCTTTTGAACATAAGCGACCAGTTCTCTTTAATTCAGCCGTTTTTCTATCTCGCTTTAAAGATAAGTCAGAATTAGAGACAGAACTACTAAAGATCTTTAGGGAAGTGCGGGCGGCTGGCAACGTTATTTTTATTATCGACAACTTTTCCGCTTTGATGCACGGGTTTGAAGCTTTGCAATCAAGTTTGCTCGAATTACTCTATACCTTCTTAAATTCCAACGAGGTTCAAGTTATTGGCTTGGCAAGTAACGATGATTTTCATCGTGATCTAGAAAGTAACGCCAGCCTGATAGCCTTGTTTGATAGAATTTTTATCAGACCTCTCCCAACAGAAAATATTATACGTAATCTTGAGCAGACAGTTTGGGCTATTGAGAGTCGCCATCGCCTATTCTTTACTTACCCAGCTCTTTTAGCCATTGTGATGGGCGCCGACAAATATTTTGCAGTCAGTGACTCAGGGGATAAGGCCGTTGATTTATTGACGGAGATTATTCCTTGGGCAAAGCAAAAAGGGTATAAGGTTATTGGCGAGAGAGAAGTTGAAGAACTTTTACAAGGCAAAACCGGTGTTCCAGTGGGCAAGATTAATGAAGCTGAGAAGGAAAGCCTTTTGTCCCTTGAGAAAAACCTCGCTAAACGAGTCGTTGGTCAAAGTGAAGCAATCACTCAAGTTAGTAATGCTTTGCGTCGGGCTCGTTCAGGGATTCGTAATGAGAAGAAACCTATTGGCTCCTTCTTGTTCTTGGGTCCAACCGGTGTGGGGAAGACAGAGACAGCTAAAGCCTTAGCCGAAACAATGTTTGGTGGAGAGAGAATGCTTTTACGCCTTGATATGGCTGAGTTCCAGACAGTCGAAGGCTCGGATAACTTAATTGGTTCAGCTGGTGATGGGCAGCCGGGTATCCTGGCTAATTTGGTGCGGGAACATCCCTACGGTGTTTTACTTCTGGATGAATTTGAGAAAGCTAATTCCGATGTCCACAATTTGTTTCTCACTATATTTGATGAAGGATATTTTTCTGATAAGAGCGGACGACAAATAAGTTTACGAAACATGATTATTATTGCTACCTCCAACGCGCGGGCCGATACTATCTGGCAAACAGTTAAAGCCGGGAAGAAGCCAGACGCCGATACTCTTATTAACGATCTTGTGACCAGGGCCATCTTTAAGCCGGAGTTATTAAACCGTTTTGATGCTGTGGTTATTTATCATCCACTAACCGAGGACGAACTTAAACAAATTTCTCGGCTAATGCTCGGCCGCTTATCCCTCCGGCTGGCTGATCAAGGAGTGAGCTTAATGATCAGTGACTATCTTGTTGGGGTAGTCGCAAAGCTTGGGGCTAATGAGGTCTTTGGAGCTCGGCCAATGCAACGTTTTATCCAGGACCACATAGAACAACAAATTGCGGATGGTTTGATTAAAGGTAGTGTGAAGAGTGGCGTTGCTATTAGTTTTGAACCAAAAGAAGGAACAGAAGACCCAGAGTTAATTGTTAAAAACTCTAAATGATTAAGAACTTTTTAATTAGAAACCACCATGTGCGCTGGGGGATTATTGGCCTTATTTTTTTGGCCATCGTTTTTATTTTCTGTTTTGCTACTTGGGCCATGGCGGAGATTACTTACTATACTCTCTGGCGGGGACACTCGGTTGTTTATAGATCGGCTGATCTTGTTCCAGATCGAGACCTTGGCCAGACGATTTCTTCTTACCTTCTCAATAAGCCAGCTGATAATTTACCCCTGTCAGCCGGAGCTTACTTGGTGAGCGATCTTAATTCAAAAGAAATTATTGTGGGAAGAAATGAAAACCAAGTTTCTCCTATTGCTTCAGTGACTAAATTGGTAACGGCAATTATTGCCGAAGATTTAATAAAGCCCGATCAACAAATTGTTGTAACAAAAGAGGCTTGGCAAACCTACGGAGATACTGGCCAGCTTGTTGTCGGAGAAAAAATGCCTCTTAAGATGATGCTTTACCCTTTGCTTCTCACCTCGAGCAATGATGCGGCTGAAGCCATTGCCATTTCTTATGGTCGAGAAAAGTTTCTCGCCAAGATGAATGAGTTTGTTAAAAAAATTGGGATGGATCACACGAATTTTTCTGACCCCAGCGGTTTATCGCCCGATAATCTCTCGACACCAGCAGATTTGTCGAAGTTGGCTGTATATTTATATCAAAAAAAGCCTAAACTCCTAGCTATTACCAGGGAAACGTCTTATCGCTATGGGCGTCATACCTGGTCTAATTACAACAATGTTGCTCTGATGAAATATTATATTGGTGGAAAGAATGGCTATACGACAGAGGCAAATCGAACCCTTGTCTCCCTCTTCGAAGTACCGATCAGTAGTTCTTCATCGGCAAATTCTAAAGTGGTAGAGAAGAAGAAACGTCTTCTGGCCGTTGTCTTGCTTCAAAGTGACGACAAAAAAAAGGATGCTAAGAGCTTAATAAACTATTTGGCTAGTTATGCCTCCTATAACGGAGGGAAGAATGGTTTTGTTCAAACCTCACCTTTGGAAATAAAAAGTTTATGATTAAGCGCTTAGTCGCGATTTTAATATTAATTTTTCTTATTAGTGTCATTACCATTTATTTTGCTCGCCAAATTAATTGGCAGGATCTAGGGACAGTAGAATATTCTCTTGGTGCGGTATCAATCCCCGATTTTTTACCTCCTCCCCAAATTACTCTTCTGGCCGTTGGCGATATCATGCTTGATCGAGGGGTTGAACTTTCTGTCGATAATCATGGAGCCGGTGATTTTAATTTCGTTTTTGATAAGATAAAGGGTCTAAAGAGTGGGGCAGACATAATGCTTGGCAATCTTGAGGGGCCCGTCGCTTGGGGTGGAGCTGATGGTGGGGGAATTTATTCCTTCCACACCTCACCTTTGATTTTACCGGTTTTAAAAAATTTAGGTTTTGATGTGCTGAGTGTCGCCAATAATCATGCCGCGGATTGGGGGCGGACGGCTTTTACTGAGACGCTTGATAATCTAAGCAAAAATAACTTACTCTTTGTTGGGGGAGCAAAAAATTATGCTTCAGCAACAGAGCCAGTAATTATCGAAAAAAATGGTTTGAAAGTCGGTTTTCTGGGCTTCTCTGATGTTGGCCCGACGGCCCTTCGAGCGACGAGTAGCCAGGCTGGCATATTATTAGCCAGTGATCCTGATTTTGTTGGCATTATCAATCGAGCGAGCAAGAAAGTTGATGTTCTGGTCATTACTATCCACTGGGGTGATGAATACAAAGTTAATCATAATCTTCGCCAAGAGAACCTCGCTCGGGAGGCTGTCCTGGCTGGGGCCAAGGTGATTATTGGCCATCATCCACACGTCATCCAGGACACAGAAAAGTCCAAAGAGGCCTATATCGCTTATAGTTTGGGGAATTTTGTCTTTGATCAATATTTCTCTTTAGAAACGATGGAGGGGCTTGCTTTAAAGTTAGAAATAAATAAAGATGGAGTGTCTCGGGTGGAAAAGAAACCGATTAAAATAAATAAGTGGTTCCAGCCAAGTTGGATGGCGAGCTCAACCGAGTCTTTTTAAAATAAAAAATGTCTAATTTTTGGGAAAAATTAAATAAACCCTTTTTCTGTTTGGCGCCGATGTATGACGTGACCGACGCCACTTTTCGTCAGATGTTTGTTAAGTATGGTCGGCCCGATGTTTTATTTACAGAATTTGTCTCAGCTGATGGCCTCGCGAGCGAACAAGGTCGCGAGAAGCTAAAACGTGAACTTTATTTTGATAAAAACGAACACCCAATTGTCGCCCAAATTTTCGGTTCTAAATCAGAGACAATTAAAGTTGCGGTAAAACTGATTAAAGAGCTTGGTTTTGATGGTGTCGATATTAATATGGGTTGCCCCGATCGGGCCGTGGAGAAACAAGGAGCCGGTTCAGCCTTAATGAAAAATCCTAAGCGGGCTCAAGAAATAATTCTAGCCGCCAAAGAAGTTGCCGGGGATATGCCCGTGTCAGTCAAAACTCGTATTGGTTATAACAAAATAGATACCGAGAATTGGGCGCGAATAATTCTTGAAACGAAACCTTCAGCTGTTACTTTTCATCTAAGAACAAGAAAAGAAATGTCTAAAGAAGATGCCCGTTGGGAAGAAGCGGAGATACTGGGGCGTCTTGGTAAAGAATATAATATTCCGATTATTTGTAATGGAGATGTTAATAGCGTTGAAGAGGGAATTGAATTAGCGGAGAAATATAAGATAGATGGCATAATGATTGGCCGTGGCGCTTTTGGCAAACCGTGGATGTTTGCTGATGAAGCTGTGCGAAGTCGCATTTCGGGCTCACTTGAAAAACGACTTCTCACCGCCGTTGAACACGCCCGCCTTTTCGAAGACCTCTACCTTCCCGGCCCCACTAATGACAGACTTTTTCATGGTCACACCAAGAATTTCTCGGTCATGCGCAAGCACTTCAAGGCTTATGTCACCGGCTTCAAGGGGGCTCTCGCCCTTCGCGCCAAATTAATGGAGACCCAGAATGCTGACGAGGTGGAAAAAATAATTAAAGATTTTCTCGCTTGATTTTTGATGGGTTCAAGGCATAATAATATTTAGATCGATCAAGTCGTTTAACCTGGAGGTTTGCTATGTCTAGTATTGAGAACGGTTTTTTCCTCATCACTTTCGTTCGCCAATTGCAGCGATTGTGGCTGCTCATTTAGCAGCTCTTCTTCTCCGCTTGAAGAAGTGGAGACCCCCAAAATATGGCCGGCACCGTCCCTTGAGGGCTGTGCCGGTTTTGCATTGCTCTTAAAAAGAGTGTTAGCTATAATAATATTATTAATAGCTGGTTATAAATTATTTATGAATTATTATCTAGCGGTTTTCAAAAAGTATGCGGTGTTTAGTGGTCGAGCCAGAAGGGCTGAGTATTGGTATTTTACTCTATTTTCTTTTATCGTCTCTATTCTGCTCAGTATTGTGGGTATGATTATTGGGGATAGCTCAAACATTATCGGGATAGTTTATCTTTTAGTGTTAATAATCCCTAGTCTTGCTGTCGCGGTTAGAAGACTCCACGACATCGGAAAAAGCGGGTGGTGGTGTCTTATCGGCTTGATCCCAATAATTGGGACAATTTGGATTATTGTATTGCTGGTTAGAGATAGCCAACCTGGGGATAACGTGTACGGACCTAACCCTAAAGCTGTGGCTGTGGTTACCCCCGCTGCCTCGGTTTAATGATCATTTAAAGCCAGAAAACAAAAAGCCGCTTGAGATAAGCGGCCTTTTGTTTTCTGGCGGGCTCCTTGCTATAATCTTCTTATGTCTGAATTAGCCCTCTATCGCAAATATCGCCCCAGCAAATTTAGTGAAGTAATCGGTCAGGATCAGGTGACCAGTGTTTTAGCCGAATCAATTAAGCACGATAACCTTGTCCACGCTTATCTATTCTCGGGTCCGCGCGGTACTGGTAAAACGAGTGTGGCGCGTATCTTCGCCAAGGCCCTTGGCACTAGTGACAATGACCTCATTGAGATTGATGGTGCTTCTAATCGTGGTATTGATGAGATCCGGGCTCTGCGTGACGCGGTGCGTACTTTGCCCTTCGAATCGCGCTATAAGGTCTATATTATTGATGAGGTGCATATGCTTACTAAAGATGCCTTCAACGCGCTTCTCAAGACCTTAGAAGAGCCACCAGCGCATGTTATCTTTATCTTGGCGACCACCGAACAACATAAAGTGATAGAAACTATTGTCTCTCGCTGCCAGTCTTATGTTTTTAAAAAACCAACCATTGAGATTCTTAAGAAAGTGGCTAAAGATATTGCTAAAGAAGAAGGTTTTACTGTCTCTGACGATGTGGCTGACTTGTTGGCCTTCATGGGGGACGGTTCCTTCCGTGATACAATTGGCATTTTGCAAAAAATTATTGGCTCCTCAGCTGATAAAAAAATTGCCCTAGAAGAAGTTGAGAGAATTACTGGCGCACCAGCCATGAGGTTGGTTTATGATTTTATCTTAGCCTTAGCTGACGGTAATTTAGATCAAACTTTGTCATTAATTGATAAAGGGGTAGAAAGCTCAATTGATTTCAAAATTTTCTTGAAATTGGTGATGCGCGAAATCCGTCTCGCTTTGCTTCTTGTGATGGCCCCATCGCTAGAGAACAAAATCATGAACGAGGCAGGGGAGAAAGAAACTGATTTTTTCAATACTTTGAAGACTAAGCCTCAAGGTAAAAATCTCGCTCCCGCTCTGCGCGAATTTCTTGATACCTACTTACAACTCTCTGGTTCTTATCTTCCCCAAGTTCCCCTCGAACTGGCCGTGATTAAGATTTTACAATAAATATTAAGTATATGGATAAGGATGGATTAAGACTGATGGCCCTGTCTGCTCCCCATTGGGTTAAAAAGGGAACAGCTGAGAGTAACAGTTTGAACTCTTGGAGCCCTTTTTCTTTGCAAAATGCGGTTAGGCTGGCTGCTGGGAGGGCTCTGTCAGGTGAAGGATATTTAGGCCAATCTAACTGGTCCTCGAAGGAAGGTTTGAGAGACACTGTTTTTATGATGGAATATTGGGAGGAAGAGAAGAAAAAATTGGAACAAAAACTTCGTGAGTCTCGTCCCCATGTTTTGTTTATTGGAGCAATGACCCTAGCTTTCCCCGGAGCTATCCAAGTGGCGAGGCTGGCTAAAGAAATTCTAGGAGAAGAAGTTCTAATCGTTCTTGGGGGAAAACATTCCAACGAAACTTTTTTTGAGGAGCGCAAGTCGCAATCAGAGCCTCAAACGAGCGAGGTAAAAGCCCTAAAGAACACAAAAGGATCCCCCCTCAGTCTTATAGAGAGCGGTAAAATCGACAATATTTTTGATCTGGTCTGTTCCGGCTCATCGGAGGAACTTATCGCCACTATCGCTGAAAGAGTTGGAGAATTAGTGGCCCAAGGACTTAATCCAAGAGAAGTTCGTTCTGAGATCGAGAGTTTGGTAAAAGTTATTCCGGGTGACTGGAGGGCTGGCTGGGTAGAAAGTGGGGGGATCAAACAATTTCAAAGTAATAAAATTCCAATTAACTTTAACGAAATGCCGATCCCAGCAGAACTCTTTGGCATCAATGGTAAGTTTGAAGTCTATGGCAGAGATTTAACCGCGCACGCTTTTAGTGATACTTCCCCGGGCTGTGTCTTTGATTGCTTTTTTTGTAGCGAGAGGAATACTCTTAATGGCCCTCTGCATGATCGAGAACACTCTGCCGATAGGTTGTTTAGACAATTGAAGGCAATTAAGGATGTTGCCAATAAAGAAAATTCGACTGATTCTGTCTCGGTTTTTGTTGAGGACTCAACCCTTTTAAATATTGGTAAAAATCCCACCCAACTTTATCGTCTTGCCGATTTGATGAGAGCTGAAAGTTTTAAGATTAGTTTTGGTGGTCAATTTACTATTGATCAAATTCTAGATCCAGAAATCCAGGAAGCAATTTTAGTTCTTAAAGAGTTTGGCTTGTCCTACGTTTTTCTGGGGATAGAAACCGGCGACAACGAAATTGCTAAACAAATGTCCAAGAATCTTGAAAAAGATTCTGGCTGGACCGATAAAAATGAGCAGGCCATGTTTTTCCTGCAGGAGGCTGGGATTAATTGTGGAGCGGCTGTTCTTTTGGGCCTTGGGGAAAATCAGGAAACCCGAGTCGAACAATTGGATAGGATTAAAGATTGGCAACGAAGATTTGGACAGCCTGTAGTTGTTAGTTTGAACCTTGCCACTATCCATCCATCTCGAGACGAAGGTCTTGACGAAGAATTTATTGAATGGGGGACACCTGCCGACTCTCCATACCTAGAGATGTTTCAAAAAATATTTGGAGAAGCTTCTACCCGCTATGCTATAGACAAAGAACATTTGCCAAGTCTTTCTGAATTAGCTGAAATAAAAGAAAAATATCGAGAACTAGAATTACACCAGGAAAATCGTTCTGAACCTATTTCAATTTTAGAAAATAAAACAAAATTTAATTAAAATCATGACCGCAATTAAAATAATTACCGTTATCCTTTCCCTTGTTGTTACTGGCCTGGGGCTAACGTCGCAAGTTAGAAAGAACCATAAAAGGAAGACAATGGAGGGTCTGTCTTTCTTTTACTTTTCAATTCTCGCCGTCTCCTACACCTTCTGGAGTATATACGGTTTCTCTCAAAAAGATCTTGTCTTAATTATTCCTATGACCTTAGGGGCAATTATGTCCTGGGTGGTTGTTGCTCAGTTTGGTTTATATAAAAAAGGTAAGTAGATAAAAGATAACTTGCTGTAATTAAAATTTTGGGGTAAAGTTTGTTCAGACTGGTCTTAGGGTTTGAACAATGGGCGAAAGGAGACTTCCCATGTGGTTTCGATTCGTTCCCAAGAGGAGAGCCTCGACGATGACTCTTCTCTTTATTCGATTCTGGGACTTGCCTCCCGGGATGAAGTTTTTCTTAAACGAGCGTGGTTTGGGCGGCTGCTACACAAAAGCCGAGAACCCGAATCGCCGAAGGAACGCCCAGCACTTTCGTAGGGGCTGTGTCTGGAGGACCCGGCAGGTCAAATCATATGCTGGGGTTTATGTTGACAAGGCCGAGTGGGATCGGCATGCCAACGGCCTCGTAGCGGAGATTGAGAGGCGCTTTGCTTCAGCGCCATGAATTCGTCTCGGGGTGAGAAAACGGGTAAGGGTCACCGGTGCGCTTCGTCGCGCCGGTGGCTATTTTGTTTATTATTGCGAAAAGTCGGAAAATTGTGTTTAATATAAAGACATTGCGGGATCGTCTAAAGGTAGGACATGAGCCTTTGAAGCTCAGTATCTTGGTTCGATTCCAAGTCCCGCAGCAAAAAAGACTTCTTTTGACTTATTTTTCAATATGGTAAAATAGAAAGATGAGAGAAAGCATTTCAAATTTTGATGATCAGATGGACTTGCCTTTTGACCGAGAGGAGGCTGCCCCGCCTGTTTTACCTGAGCCTGTTTTATCCGAGTCAATTCCTTTGGATTATTATTGCCCTCAGTGCGATATTGGAGCCGATTGTGGACGAAGCGATTGTCCTCAGAGCCTCGCTCGGAGAGAGAGGCTAGAAGAAGAGAAAAGGTTTATTTCCAAAAAAAGAACGAAGAGAAAGAAGGCCGCTTAAGGAGGTTAGTTTTGTCTGCCTTGTCACAGAGAGCCTCTTAGAACGTTATTATGGCTAGAGAGTACACTATAGACGAATTAAAAGAGCTTATTGTTAAGGCTAAGGCCGGAGATAAGGAGCCTTTTGCCGTTATTTATGAACAATTTTATACACCCATCTTCCGTTATCTATATGGGCGGACGGGGGACAAGAATTTGGCCGAAGATTTAACCCAAGACGTCTTTCTTAAGGGTTACCGGTCTCTTAACAATTATATGGTCAGTGCTAGTTCCCCTCTTGCTTATTTCTATACCATCGCACGCAATTGTTTGATCGACCACTGGCGTAAGATCGCTCCTGAGAGGCTGTCCGAAAATTATCTTGAGGTCCTCCCTGATCCAGAGGCTTCGACCGATAGACTGGCTCTAGCAAGAGAAGCCGAGAAGATATTGGAGATTGGGTTGAGTGCTCTCACTGTGGTTCAAAGAGAAGTTCTCACTCTTAAGTATCTTAATGAATTATCGACAAGAGAGATTGCGGAGATTTTAGATAAAAAAGAAGAGGCGATTAGACAAATTATAGTTCGAGCCCTAAGGGCGATGAGCCAAAAATTAGAAAAATATGGAAATTGAAGAAGAAAAAAATAAAGGAATCATAAAATTGTTCCAAGAACAGTCTCTTTCGGCTAAGCCGAGCGAGACTAGTTTGGAACGCGTATTAAGGGAGTTGCCTGTCACAGAAGAGTCTCCTGTGCGTTATAATAATCAAGAGGTCAATATTATTAGCCCATTTTATTATTATATGAGTAACACCATGAAAGTTCTGGTCTCCGTTGTCGTTATTGCTTTATTGGCGGGGGGAGCAGCCTATTTCAAACTGGCGGCTCCAAGTGATGACAGTGCCACTGTTGCCACCGAAGGTAGCAGTTTTAGCCAGGTGGAGTCTTCAAATTTTGAGGACAGCGCTACTGGCGATATCGATAGTTTACTAGCTTCTTTTGAAGAAGAACAATCTGAAGAGGCCACTCTCTTAGCCGTTGGCGATGTCGATGCCACCACTTTGGCTAATGAGAGCACATTAGTAGGTGAGATTAATCAAACATATCAAGATGAAATATAAAAATAGTGTCAAAATTCTTTCTGTCGCATTACTTCTCGGTCTGATTTTCCCTGCTGTTTCTTTAGCGACAACTACGCCTAAGGGTGAAAAAATTAAGACAGTTGGTGCTAACATCTGCACAAACTTAGTGACAAAGCTAGAAAACCAGAATAAAAAATTAGCCGATCAGCTTAGTAAATTCCAGATGAGAAAGGACGAGCAATCACAGAAAATTAGTGAGAACCGTCTCAATGCTGATGAACGACGTCTCGGGGTGAGAGCTAAGGTGGACGAGAACCGTGATAATCGCTTTTCTAAGTTAGAAGCCCGAGCTAGCACGACCGAGCAGAAAGCGGCGATCGCTACTTTCCGGGCAACCTTAGCTTCGACGACAGAAGCCCGTCGGGTCGCTGTTGACGCGGCTGTTAAGGCTTACCGAGCTAGTGTTGATCAAACTTTAGGAACAAGGAAGACCGCTGTTCAGGCGGCCCAGACAACACTTAGGGCGTCTATCGATTCTATCTTGGTTAAGGCCAAGGCTGATTGTTCCGCCAATGTCTCGAATCAGACTATTCGCAAGACTGTTAACGATGGAATCAAGGCCGCTCGACAAAAATTTGCCGAAACTGTCAAAACCTTAGATAAGAAAGCTGATGTTCTTAAGACTGCAACTGAGGCTCGTAAGACAGCTGTTGATAAAGCTGAGAAGGACTTCAAAACTGCTTATGACAAGGCGCTGGCCGATCTCAAAGCAGCTTTCCAAAAGTAATCACGTTTATTCGCAAAAAACAAAAAAAAGAACCCGGGATAAACCTCGGGTTCTTTTTTTGTGAGAGAAGGCTAGACAGCTTCCTCTTCGTCGGCAACCTCAGCGTCGGCATCGGTGCTAGCGTTGACCTTGGTCTGCTCGCAGCAGCCGTCGCCACAAACATTACATTTGCAGCCACAGTCTTCGGCACAAACGCACTTCTTTTCTTCGTCGTCCATTTTATTAAAATTATTGGGAACTTATAATCCGTAAATTATAGACTAATGGCGAATCAATAGCAACGTAATTTGCTAAATACCCCCGCCAGGCCTCAAGAGAGCCCGAGGCCTGGCGGGAGAGAAGATGTTGTGGTATACTCAATAACACGATCTCCGAAAGGAGAAATTTTTTATGGAAATACGAAATATCGCTATTATTGCTCACGTTGACCACGGCAAGACCAAATTGACCGACGCCCTTTTGCGTCAGACAGGAATGGTCGCCGAGGGCTTTAGTATGGACTCTAATGCCCTGGAGCAAGAGCGCGGCATCACTATTTACTCTAAGAATGCCTCACTTTTCTATAAAGATACCAAAATCAACATTGTTGATACCCCAGGGCATGCCGACTTCGGTTCAGAGGTTGAGCGTGTTTTGCGTTCTATCGATGATGTGGTCCTTGTTGTGGACGCTCAAGAGGGTCCAATGCCCCAGACTCGCTTTGTTCTCAAGAAATCTCTTGAACTCGGCCTTAAACCAATTGTGGTTATTAACAAAATTGATAAACCTGCTTCTGATCCTCACCGCGCCGAAGAGGAAGTCCTTGAACTCTTCATGGACTTAGGTGCTAGTGATGAACAACTTAATTTTACTGCTGTTTATGCCATTGGGCGTGATGGTATCGCGAAATTGAAGTTGGAGGATGAGAGTAAGGATATTACCCCTTTGCTCGATACAGTTCTCTCCAAGATTCCCCCAGCTGAGACTAATATTAATATCCCTTTCCGGGCACAACCCTTTAACTTGGCCTATGATAATTACCTTGGACGTTTGGCCATTTGTCGTGTCTATGAAGGTAAGGTAAAAACTGGTGAGACTGTTTTAATAAAAAAATTAGATACTCCCGACTACACGGGCAAGATTACCAAGATCTTCACCTTCCGTGGTCTTGAACGAGAAGAAGTAACCGAAGCCATGGCCGGAGACATTGTTATCATTGCGGGTATTCCCAACATTTATATCGGTGAGACCATTTGTCTTGACCCGGCGAGCGAGCCGCTTCCGGCTATCTCTGTCGACGAACCAACCATTGCTCTTAATTTCATGGTTAACGATTCACCTTTTGGTGGTCGTGAAGGGAAATATGTCACCAGTCGACAAATTCGTGATCGTCTAGAGCGAGAACTTGAAGTTAACGTTGGCCTCAAGGTTGATTTTTCTGGCGGCGATAAGTTTAAGGTTTTTGGCCGAGGTGAATTACATATTTCTATTTTACTTGAGAATATGCGTCGTGAGAATTATGAGATGTCAGTCTCTCAACCTCAGGTCATTATCAAAGAAATTCACGGTGTTAAAGTTGAACCGTTCGAAGAAGTCACCATCGATGTTCCCTCTGAGCACCAAGGTGCGGTTATTGAACGTTTGGGTAATCGTGGCGCTGTCATGATGAATCTCAAGCCGACCGGTCATGGCAATACCGTCCGTCTTACTTTCGAAGGACCAACAAGAGGTCTCCTCGGTTATCGCAACCAATTTATCGTCGATACTAGGGGTGAAGGGATCATGTCTTCTCGGGTTGTTGGCTTTAGGACTTATGCGGGGGAGATTAAAAAAACCCAGTATGGCTCAATGATCTCAATGATCACTGGTAAGGTCTTAGCCTATGCTCTCGACAACTTGCAAACCCGGGGGACTCTTTATATTTCCCCTGGTGATGAAGTTTATGAAGGACAAGTGATTGGTAATACCTCTAAAGGTGAGGAAATGCCCGTTAATCCGATTAAGGGGAAACAACTTACTAATATGCGGGCGGCTGGTACTGACGATAAGGTTATGTTGGCTCCACCTTTTATTCTTACTATTGAACGTGGGCTTGAAGTTATGGCGGAGGATGAATATCTTGAGGTTACGCCCAAGTCTGTTCGCTTACGCAAATCGATTTTGACCGAGACCGAACGTTCTCGCAATAAGCGCACAACTTTCAAACCTGGGGTCTAAAAAAATCACTAGAAGCTTATAAAAATGTCTGGCCGAAATCGTAGATTGAGGAGATCCGAGGACTTTTTAGAAGCTTGCTGGTGATTTTTTCTCCTCGTGTATCCCGGCCAGACATTTTCAAAAGGCTGTGCCGGTTTTCGCTTGCCAAGTTTTCCACTTTTTGTCATTGCCACTTTTTTAGTTGGTGGTACTATTTAATTAGATTGCACATGCGTGCGGTCCGACGAAATGTTGGTTGGGCCAAGACGCTCAACCCGGCAGCAAACTGGAGGATCCAGGCTCTATGAAGACGGCAATGACGGCGAAGTTTGACGGCATGACATTCGTGGGCGGCATCGAGCAGACGTTCAGCAGCGCGGCGTGCGTGGTGAGCTGAACAACGCGAAGAAGGGGAGGCACGTCCGCTAGATGGGACGTTGCCTTGCTACTAAAGAAGACCCCCGATGAGGCAGTGTGCCGTCGGGGGTTTCGATTTTTTATATTTAATTTTCTAATTATTTTTCTGAAACTGTCACACTCTTGATAACAACATTCTCAATTGGTTTGTCACCGGGAGCAGTTTTGACTTTGCCGATAGCATCAACTACATCTTGCCCCTTAATTACTTTTCCAAAGATGGTGTAAGCGTTAGGGAGGGGATTATTTTCTAACATGATGAAGAATTGTGAACCGTTAGTGTTGGGACCGGCGTTAGCCATGGCGACTACTCCTTTCTGATAGCCAGCTTTGTAAGAGGCGGTCTCTGGATTAAGTTCATCGGCAAATTGATAGCCGGGGCCACCAGAACCACAAGCTCCACCCTTGGTACAATTTGGATCTCCTCCTTGGATCATAAAGCCCGAGATCACACGGTGGAAAATGAGGCCATCATAATATTTTTCCTTAGCCAGCTTAACGAAGTTAGCGACGGTATTAGGAGCATCATTATTATAAGTTTCAAACTGGATTTCTCCCATTGATGTTTCTAGAGTAACGATATTTGTCATTTTTTTATTATTAAGGTTATTAATTGGGGCTCCCGCTTGGATAACACTGGCTTGCTGTTGACTTGTTGAGGCAAGATTGCCGATGATTGTTGAGGTCGCAGTTAAACTTTCTGTTGTGTCTCGGTCAGCCTTATAGAGCCAAGCGCCAGCAAGTATCACTAAGACGACCAGAACGAGAGCGATGAGATAATAATTTTTTTCCATTAAATTTGCGAGTTAAGCTTATAATTTTTACTAAACTAGATTAGATTATAGCAAATTTTTATAGTTCTCAATAATTGACAATTATTACTTAAATAAGTATAAATGTGGGTGGAATCTTTGTCTGTCAAACCAAAACGAGCTCGAGAGAGCGAGAAGGAGACTTTGTCATGTTTCTTGGTACTCACTGGGTTGTCTGGATTCTTATTCTGGCCTGCTGCCTTGTCAGCGCACGCCTCGCTGGGTTGACTTCCCAAAAATTGGATCAGTGGAAGATTCGGAAAGATCGACTCCGGCGAATGGCTGACATGCCGGCTCTCTTCCTCTCTGGGGCCACTGTTTCGCGTGGCGAAGCGGTGAATTTTCACCGTTGGCTTGAGCAGGGGCTTAAGCTTCCGAAGGCTTGGGGAATCATCGACCGGGAGAAGTTCTCAGCCTGGCTTTTGGATTCGGGGAACCGAGCCAAGGTTACCTGTACCATTGAGGCCCTCAGGCGAGGGAAACTCGGGATGTTCACCCCCACGTTTGATGGTCTTGGTCGGGCCGTCGTTAGCCGGGTTTCTGAACTTGGCTTTACACTGGAAGACTTTGACCTGACTGTTACGGGTGTTGAGGATATGGTGAAGTCGGCCAAGGTCGCCTGGGCCAAAGAGGAAGCCAGGAAAATTGGCTGCTCACTGTCAAACCTCAGGATTCAAAAGCAGTCCCTGAAGGAGACGGTTGAGGGTTGGGGCTTTCCCCTCGCATGCGAAGAGCTTGGACTCCGTGACATTGTGAACAGTGATTTCTGGGATTTGTAAGCCCCCTGTCATTTCTTGCCCCCCCCGGCGCGCGAACGCGCCGGGGGATTGTTTTTTCTATAATTAATTATGGTTTTGTGGTAAGTTAGGGAAAATGAAAAAAGATTTTAAAAAAGAAATTGAATGGATTAAGAAAGATAAGTATCCAGATGAGCCTAGCGAAGTCCGACTTCGGGCTCACCTGAAGTCGGACTTCGCTAGGCTGGGAAAAGGCGAACCAATTGATTATATCATTGGGTGGAAGGAATTTTTGGGTTGTAAAATTGATTTGAGTGAGAAGCCGTTAATTCCAAGGGAAGAAACGGAATTTTGGGTGGGGGAGGCAATTAAAGAAATTCCCAAGGACTCTCCTTTGGGGCCCTCTCAAGGAAAGTCCTTTGGAATTAGGGCTCTCGATATTTTTGCTGGCTCTGGTTGCATTGGCCTAGCTGTTTTGAATCATTGTCCTGAGCTGAAGATGACCTTTGCTGATAAAGAAGAAAAATGTATAAAGCAGATTAAGAAAAATTTGAAACTCAATAAACTTAGAGGGAAAGTCATTCAATCAGATCTTTTTAAAGGGCTCGGTAAATTCGACATCATTTTTGCTAATCCTCCTTATATCCCAACCAAGAAATCTAAAGTGCAAAAGTCTGTTAAAAACTGGGAACCCAAGGAGGCTCTTTGGGCGGGGGCAGACGGCCTCTTGATTATTAAGAAATTTTTTAAAGAAGCAAAAGGTCACCTGAATCCTAATGGTAAAATTTACCTAGAATTTGGCTATGGCCAGAAAAAAGCCATCGAAGATCTTTTAAAACAAAAGGGGTATAAGTCTTGGGAATTTAAAAAAGACCAATTTGGCCGCTTCCGAGTGGCTAAAATTATCGGTGGATAAGGGTTTTTGTTGCCAAAGGAGGAAAGTGATACAATAAAGCCATATAAGTTTGATTAAAAATAATATATGGAAAAAGTAGAAAAGAACAAAGCGTTTATCCTTTGGTTCAATGAATTAGCAATTAGTGATATCCCACTTGTTGGCGGTAAGAATGCCGCTCTTGGTGAAATGTTTAATAATCTTGTACCTCTTGGTGTTAATATCCCTAATGGTTTTGCTATTACCGCTTATGCTTACGCTTATTTCCTCGAGAAGACTGGACTTAAACAAAGAATTAAAGAGGTTCTAACTGATCTCAACACTCATAATATTAAAGATTTGCAGAAACGTGGGGCAATGGTTCGCGAAATGATTATTAAAGAAGAGTTGCCTGATGAGCTTAAGTCCGAGATTGTTGAGGCCTATCATAAGCTCTCTGGGACCTATCATCTTAAGGCTGTCGATGTGGCTGTGCGTTCTTCGGCTACGGCTGAAGACCTTCCCGGTGCTTCTTTTGCTGGTCAGCAGGAAACCTTTTTGAATATCAATAGTGATAAAGAGCTAATGCTCGCCGTGCGCAAGTGTATGGCTTCGCTCTTTACTAACCGCGCTATTTCTTACCGTGTTGATAAAGGCTTCTCGATGTTTGATGTCTTGCTTTCGGTTGGTATTCAGAAAATGGTTCGTAGTGATATTGGTAGCTCCGGTGTGATGTTCTCTATTGATACGGAGACTGGTTTTGATAAAGTCGTTGTCATCAATGGCGCTTATGGCTTAGGTGAATTTATTGTCTTAGGTCGTGTCACCCCCGATGAATTCTATGTCTTCAAACCATCGCTTGAGCGTGGTTATAACGCTATTCTCTCGAAGACTCTTGGTAAGAAAGATGTTAAATTGATTTACGACAAGAGAGGGACTAAGAAAGTTAATGTGCCTAAAGCTGATGTTAATAAATTCTGCCTCAAGGACGACGAAGTGGCCAAGCTTGCTATCTGGGGTGTGACGATTGAGAAATATTTCTCTAAGAAGCGAGGCAAATACCAACCTATGGATATGGAGTGGGCCCGTGACGGTAAGACTGGCGAATTATTCATTGTTCAGGCCCGTCCTGAGACTATCCACGCTGATCAGAACAAGGATGTTTATGAGGAATATGTTATTAAAGAGAAAGGTGTCGAATTAATTAAGGGTACTGCTGTTGGTGCCAAAATTGCTTCTGGCCGCGTTCGTATCATTCGTGATGCCAAGCAGATGAGCACCTTTAAAGAAGGTGAAATTTTGGTTACTGAGATTACCGATCCTGACTGGGAACCGATCATGAAGATTGCTTCGGCTATTATCACCGAGAAAGGTGGGAGAACTAGTCATGCTGCCATTGTCTCACGAGAGCTCGGTGTTCCTTGTATCGTTGGTACTGGCAACGCGACCAAGAAATTAAAAAATGGTCAGCTTGTCACCGTTGATTGCTCGTCTGGTAAAGAAGGTGTTGTTTACGATGGCAAAATTTTGTTCGAGAAAAAGGAGCACCACTTAGATCACTTGCCAAAGACGAGGACTAAAGTCATGTTGAATATTGGTTCACCTGAAGAAGCTTTCCGTAATTTCTATCTTCCGGTCTCGGGTGTCGGCTTGGGACGCTTGGAATTCATCATTAGCTCTTATATTAAAGTTCACCCCAACGCTCTGCTTGATTATAAAACTCTAAAGACGAGTAAAGATCCTCGCGCTAAGAAAGCCGTTAAAGCGATTGACGAATTAACAGTAGAGTACGCCAACAAAGCTGATTACTATGTTGGTGAGCTGGCTGAAGGTATTGCTACTATTGCCTCGACCTTCTATCCTGGTGAAGTTATCTTACGTTTTTCTGATTTCAAAACTAACGAATACAGCACTCTAATTGGAGGAGACATGTATGAGCCAGTTGAAGAAAACCCAATGATTGGTTGGCGTGGTGCTTCTCGTTACTATGATCCTAAATTCCGTCGCGCCTTTGCCCTTGAATGTCGTGCTATGTATAAAGTGCGCACCGAGATGGGGCTCTCTAATATTGTGCCAATGATTCCTTTTTGCCGTACCGTTGAAGAAGCCAAACAAGTAATTGCGATTATGGAAGAAGCGGGCTTGGACCGCAAGGCTGACCCATCGCTTAAGGTCTATGTGATGTGTGAGATTCCTTCGAACGTGGTGGAGGCCAATGAATTCTTAGATGTCTTCGACGGTATGTCGATTGGTTCTAACGATCTTGCTCAACTCACTCTTGGTCTTGACCGTGACTCGAACCTTATCAACCATATTGCTAACGAGAACCACCCAGCTGTAAAGAAAATGATTGAAGTGGCTATCAAGGCGTGTCGTGACCGTAATAAATATATTGGTATTTGTGGCCAAGCCCCGTCTGATTATCCAGAATTTGCCGATTTCTTAGTGAAGGCCGGTATTGGGAGCATCTCCCTCTCGCCAGATTCCGTTATCAAAACCCTGTCTATCATTGAAGCCGCGGAGAAAAAATATCCTCAATAAAATAGTATGGCAAAAATACAATTTTTTGAATTAGAAGATTGGGAGAAGGAGCACATCAAAAAAGAATCTCTGTCTGGTGAAGTCGAGATTGTTGATGGTGTTTTAGACGAAGCCAAGATTCCTTTTGACACCAGTGCCGAGGTCATCTCAATTTTTGTTAACTCGGTGATCAATGAAGGGGTCCTCTCTCGTTTACCTAAACTCAAGTTGATTACTACGCGTTCAACCGGCTTCGATCATATCGATATCGCTGCTTGTAAGTCTCACGGCGTGGCGGTGGCGACAGTTCCTTCTTATGGTGAAGATACTGTGGCCGAATACACTTTTGCTTTAATGCTTAATCTGTCGCGCAAGGTGGGTGAGAGCAGTGAACGTATTAAAGAGACTGGGAGCTTCAGTTTAGATGGGCTACGAGGTTTTGATCTCAAGGGTAAGACCTTGGGTGTCGTTGGTACCGGTAAAATTGGCAAGAACGTGATTGAAATTGCGACTGGTTTCAACATGAATATTATCGCTTACGATAAATTCCCTGATGGGGCTTACGCGACGAAGATGAATTATAAATATTTGCCATTTGAGGAGGTCTTGGCACAAGCAGATATTGTTACTCTTCATGTTCCTTATATGCCAGAAAACCACCACTTAATTAATGCGGACGTTCTTTCTAAAATGAAGAAGGGTGCTTATCTCATCAACACGGCTCGTGGGGCGCTCGTTGAGACTGAAGCCTTACTAAAGAGCCTCAAGGAGGGTCACTTAGCTGGCGCCGGACTCGATGTCTTGGAAGAAGAAGGTGTGATCAAAGACGAACTTAATTTCTTGGTTGGAGGGCATCCCGGTGAGCACGACCTTAAAGTTATTTTGGCTGGTCATGCACTTATTGATATGCCTAACGTTATTATCACTCCCCACAACGCTTTCAATACTTGGGAGGCTCTTCAGCGCATCTTAAATACAACCCTTGATAACATTAAGGGATATATTGCTGGCCAGCCAATAAATTTGATCAAGTAACCCCTTGGCATTATTTCTCTAAAGGTATAAAGTTTATCTAGACAACAGCCTTTTGAAAGGCAGGAGGTGATTTATGGATTCCCTCGCGTTTCTGCTGGCTCTTTTGTGGAATTGGGTGACCTCAGGCTTCCATCGAATCGTTGAGGCCTTGTCGCCTTCCGTCCCCCCTGAAACCTCTGATGAGAAGAGAAGGGGTGAAATCACGGATTCCTTTAGATGGGAACCGTAACTCGTCTTGAACCAGGTTGGGCAGAAAGTCTTGCCTCGGTCGAAGGCGGGTTTTCTGTTTCGGAATAAAAAAGCATGCCCCGGACCTGTGGAAGGTCCGGGGCAGTGTTCGTCTCGTTGCTCTCAGATTGGGGGTCTGAGAATTTTGGTCTGCTGACCATTGGCCATCACTATCGCTTGACCTGGCTCAAGGTCTAGATCTTGGATATCCTCGACCGTGGAGAAAGCCGTCATTCGCCAGAAGTAAGTGGCAATACTCTTGGCGAATGGCTTGTGGGTGACAAGAATGAGTATCACCGCCCCTTCTTTTTCCTTGGCGTCGAGAATCTCCTTGACCCTCCCATAGTTGAAATGACGCGTGACATCTTGGTTGAGGACGTCGGACGTCTCCAGTTTGGCGTGGAGAACTTCCTCCAAGATCTGGGCCGTCTCCACAGCCCGATTGGCCGTGGAGCTGACAATGGTCACGGGGTATTCTCCCACGACTTCCTTGAGCTCCTCGGCCAGAGCCCAAGCCTGCTCTCGGCCGTATTCACTCAAGCGATCGGTCTTCAACTCTGGATCTCCGTCATAGGCACAATGCCTTGCGGCGACAATGTCTTTCATAATATCGTCTCCTTTTTGCCAAAGGGCAAAGGTTTCTTTCTGGCTTCATTTATACACGAATATTGTCTTGTGTCTAGCTTATTGCTAAGATACCCTTGTGAAAGAATTTGGCTTTAAAATTGAGAAGAAGATTCCTGGGCGCTTAGGGCGGGCTGGGGTTATTACGACGCCACACGGGGAGATTAAAACCCCAGCTTTTGTGACGGTGGGAACTAAGGCGACGGTTAAGGCTTTGACTCCTGAGATGGTGAATTCGCTTGGCGCCCAAGTCGTGCTCGCTAATACTTATCATTTATATCTTCAACCCGGTGATGATCTGGTCGCCAAGGCTGGTGGCCTCCACAAATTTATGAATTGGCAGGGACCAATGATGACCGACTCCGGCGGCTTCCAAGTTTTCTCGCTTGGTGCGGCTTTTGGTGAAGGGGGAGTATCTAAATTTGCTAAAGAAGGTGTACAGAAGATTGAAGAACTAGCTAAAGAAGATGACGTTACTGTGAAGTTAGCCAAGATAGATGAAGATGGTGTCACTTTCAAATCGCACATTGATGGTTCCCTTCATCGCTTCACTCCGGAGCGTTCGATGCAGATTCAACATAACTTAGGCGCGGATATTATCTTCGCTTTTGATGAATGCACTTCGCCGTCGGCTGATTATGATTATCAGAAGCAGGCAATGGAACGAACTCATCGTTGGGCAAAAAGAAGTCTCGATGAACACAAAAAAATAAAAGCAGGCGAGCAAGCTTTATTTGGTATTGTTCAAGGCGGCCGGCATCAAGATTTGCGTGAAGAGTCAGCCAGGGTTATTGGTGGCATGGACTTCGATGGCTTTGGCATTGGTGGCTCATTTGATAAAGAAGATATGGGGACCGCTGTTGGTTGGGTCTCGGCAATACTTCCCGAAAACAAACCTCGTCACTTGCTTGGCATTGGTGAACCGGAAGATATTTTGGAGGGGATTAAGAATGGGGCCGACACTTTTGATTGTGTTACTCCCACTCGTATGGCTAGAAACGGTACTTTGATGGTGAAGGGAGGTAGACTTAATATCTTGAATGCCCAATATCGCGAAGATTTCACTCCGATTGAAGAGGGTTGCGGTTGTTATACTTGCCAACATTATACTCGTGCTTATCTTGCCCACCTCTTCCGCGCTAAAGAAATGTTGGCCGGAACTTTAGCCTCGGTTCACAATCTCTACTTCTTAATCCATTTGACAGAACAGATCAGACAAGATATTTTAGAGGGCAGAATGTAGCTTGTGATTAAACTCCTCGCTTTTGCGAGAAACCGGAGGACAAGGCTGTGAACGTAAAAGGATATCTGTTTGAGAAGTGGCCAACGTTGGTCATGGTCGTGGTTATCATCGCTGTCGGTGTTTTGTTTTACACCACACGGGAGACCAACCCGGCTTTCTTTATCCACGAGACAACCTTCAACCGCGAATTGGCGGCCGGTCAACTCCACCGAGACGGTTCGTATACTTTCTTCCATGCGAATCGTTCTCGTGACGGTCGGCTGATCGTTACGAGCGAGATTGCCAGCTTCCCGGCCGCCGAGGCGGCCAAGCTTCACTAAGGCCTTCGTGCCTTCTTCGCCCCGTCGCTCGCTGTAAGGTGAGCCACGGGGCGGTTTTTGTTTGACAGAACAAATTAGGAATGACATATTAGAGGGCAGAATGTAACCGACACTCCTAACGGAGGAAAGGAATATCCTTATGGGAGACATGTTCGTTCCCTTCGGGAAGCGCAAGAAGAAAGCTGGAACCTCGAAGCGGGGGAAGGCTGTCGCGTCCAAGAAGAAACCCGTTGCCAAGAAGAAAGTGGCAGCACCCAAGAAACCCAAGAAGAAGGCCGTCCCCAAGCGGATGAAGGCCCCGGCACCGAGGAAGCTCGATCCGGTCTCGCTGGTCCCCACCTTCTGCGGAGAAGAGGTCAACCTGTCTGATCCCACAAGGATCTTCGACCTCCATGAGATCCTCTTCAAGCAGGGGATCCTCTCGGCCGAAGAGTACAAGATCCTTGTCGCCGCGTTGCGGGACAAAATCAACTTGGTTCTCAAGAACGAAAGGCTGGGGGTTTGAAATTCCCCGGCCACCAATGACACTCGCGGCGTTCTCCAGAAGGAGAGCGCCGCAGTTTTGTTTTAAGTGAAATTTGTGATAACATATATAAACTTATGTCAAGCAAGATTTTTAAATTACAATCTAAATTTGAGCCGGCGGGGGACCAACCTAAAGCAATTAAGGAACTGGTGGCGGGGCTCGCGAAAGGGCTGAAGCATCAGACCCTCTTGGGTGTGACGGGCTCAGGCAAGACCTTTACCATGGCCAATATCATTGAGGCTTATAATAAGCCGACCTTGGTGATTGCTCACAACAAGACCTTGGCCGCACAATTGGCCCAAGAATATCGTGATTTCTTTCCTGACCATGCCGTCCATTATTTTGTCTCTTACTATGATTATTACCAACCAGAGGCTTATATTGCGCACTCTGACACTTACATTGAGAAGGACGCCAGCATCAATGAAGAGATTGAGCGTCTCCGTCATGCCTCCACTGAGGCCTTACTTACTCGCAAGGATGTAATTATTGTCGCCTCTGTCTCTTGTATTTATGGACTTGGCTCGCCAGAGGAATATGCCAAGAGCTTTTTGCGTTTGCTCGTTGGTGATAAGTACACCCGTCAAGAGATTATCGAGAAATTAATTAGTGTTTATTTTGAGCGCACCAATGCCGACCTTACGCCTGGTACTTTCCGGGCTATTGGTAATTCGGTGGAGATAATGTTGCCTGGCAGTCGCGAGATTGTGAATTTAAAAATGAACGGAGATATTATTGAAGAAATTCTCATTGTTGACTCCATTTCTCGTCGCATTATTAGTACACCAAACGAAACTTATCTTTATCCAGCCAAACATTTTATTACTACCGAGGATGACAGAAATAGGGCTATCAAATCTATTAAAGCCGAGCTCGATGAGAGGCTTAAAGAATTAGAGAAAGAAGGCAAACCTCTTGAGGTCGAACGTCTTAAACGTCGCACCAATTATGATCTCGCCATGATTAAAGAGGTTGGTTATTGCAATGGGATTGAGAATTATTCGCGCCATCTCACTGGCCGAGCCAAGGGGGAGGCCCCGGCAACTCTCTTAGATTATTTTCCTCACAATGAAGATGGTTCAGCTGACTTTTTAACTATTATTGATGAGTCACACGTGGCGGTGCCCCAGATTCGTGGGATGTTTGCTGGCGATGAGAGTCGCAAGAAGAATCTTGTTGAATACGGTTTCCGCTTACCCTCAGCCCTCGACAATCGCCCCCTACGCTTCCCGGAGTTCGAAGAACGAGTCAATCAAGTCGTTTATACTAGTGCTACACCAGCGGACTATGAATTAGAAAAAAGTGGCAAGGAAGGAATAATTGAACAAATTATCCGTCCGACCGGTCTTATTGACCCAGAAATTGAGATTCGCCCCATCATTTCGGGTAAAACTTATGAAGGACAGGTGAAGGATTTTATTAAAGAATCTCAGAAAGAAATAAGGAATGGTCACCGTGTCATTGCCACTACTCTTACCAAGAAGATGGCTGAGGACTTGGCTGAGTACCTCAAGAATGAGGGCGTGAAGTCTGAATATATTCACAGTGACGTTAAGACGATGGAGCGCATCAAGATTCTGACCGAGTTTCGTCGTGGGACTTTTGATTGTATCGTCGGGGTGAACTTGTTGCGCGAAGGCCTGGATCTTCCCGAAGTTTCTTTTATCGGGATTCTTGATGCTGACAAAGAAGGCTTCTTGCGTTCTGAAGTAGCCCTTGTTCAGACTATTGGCCGTGCGGCTCGTAACCTCGCGGGGCGCGTTATCCTCTATGCTGACATTGTCACTGGCTCCATGAAGCGGGCCATTGATGAGACTAATCGTCGTCGGGCTATCCAGATTGCTTATAACAAGAAGCATAATATTACACCACAGTCGGTCTTGAAGAGTATCCACGACATTACCGACTCAATCGCTAATGAGCGCAATAAGGCGGTCGGGGAGTTATTGGCGATTGATTCACATATGTTTGGCGGGAATATTAAGAAAATTCTCAAGGAAAAGAATAAGCAGATGACCGAAGCCGTTAAGAACCTCGATTTCGAAACGGCGGCTATTTTGCGTGATGAAATAAGGGCACTTGGTGTGGGGGCTTGACAGGTAAGTAATTAGATGATAACCTATTCGGATGCCATTGTATGTGGCGTTTCTCCTTCCGCTGGGGCAACACGATTGCGTGCTCTGCCCCTCCGCTCTTCCCAGCCCTCCCGCCTAGCGGTCGAGGGCTTTTTCTTTTGTTTATTAAAAATGTGGTATAATTAAAAAACGCCGCGAGGCTCTTTTTGCATTTATGGTAAAAACTAACACAAAAAAGACTTTAGGTTATTATTTTAGAGCGTCGGCCAAACATAAGCCGTCCGGCTTTGCTATGCTTTTATCCATGTTTATTGCCTCGGCTCTCGACCTCGTTAAGCCTCTCTACTATAAAAAATTCTTTGACCTTCTTACTTCAGGAGGAGACAAAACAATTGTTTTTGATTCTTTATTACGCATTCTTTTTACGGTGGCGGCGATTCAGGTGACTGTTTGGTTCTTCCGTCGGCTCAATAATTTTGTCGCGAATTATTTTGAGTCTAAGGTGATGGCCGAGCTCAACGATATGTGTTTTGCCGAGTTACATCGTCACTCCTTCTCTTTCTTTAATAACAATTTTGTCGGGTCTCTGACTAAGAAGGTCAAGTGGTTTGTGAATGCTTTTGAAGGTATCACTGATCGTTTCGTCTGGAACATTATGCCTCTCTTGGTGGGCATCGTCTTTATCTTTATCGTCCTCACAAATATTAATATTTGGCTTGGGGTAGGTATTGTCGTTTGGCTAGTCTTTTTTGTCACTGTTAATATTATCTTCATAAAGTTTAAAATTAAATATGACATTAAGCGCAATGAATTAGAGACCAAGAGCACGGGAATCTTGGCCGATACTATCACCAATAATTCCAATGTTAAGCTGTTCAATGGTTACCAACGAGAAGTAGACGACTATTCGGGCGTTAATGATGACCTGCGCAAGTCGCGACGTTTTGCTTGGGATATTGGGGCCTTCTTCGATTCAATTCAGGCGGTGCTTATGATTTGTCTGGAGCTCGGTGTAATGTTTTACGCTGTTTTCTTGTGGAATAATGGTAATTTTAGTTTTGGAACTTTTGTTTTGATTCAATCTTATATTAGTACCCTGATGGGCCAAATTTGGAATTTTGGGAATATTCTTCGTATGACTTACCAGAATTTGTCTGATGCCGAAGAGATGACCGAGATCTTGGAGACCCCGTCTGAGATCCAAGATATTCCTGGAGCCAAAGAACTTAAAGTTAAGAGCGGAGCCATTGAATTCAAAGATGTTGGTTTTAATTATATCGAGAACCGCAAAATCTTAGACAACTTCAATCTTGCAATTACTCCAAGAGAGCGCCTAGCGATTATCGGGCCATCGGGTGCGGGCAAAACTACAGTTATTAAATTAATTTTCCGCATGCATGATCTTAATTCGGGCACTATTAAGATTGATAACCAAGATATCTCTAAGGTGACCCAAGAGAGTTTGTGGAAGAATGTGAGCCTTGTCCCACAAGACCCAATGCTCTTCCATCGTACTCTTAAAGAGAATATTGCTTATGGTAAACCCGGGGCGACAGACAAAGAAATTATTGCGGCCTCTAAGGCGGCCCATTGTCACGAATTTATTAGTGCTCAGGAACAGGGATATGATACTTATGTGGGCGAACGAGGGATCAAACTCTCTGGTGGTGAACGTCAGCGTGTTGCTATTGCTCGCGCTATTCTTCGCAATGCCCCAATTTTAGTTTTAGATGAAGCCACTTCCTCACTTGATTCAGAATCCGAGCATTTGATCCAAGAGGCCCTGGAGAACTTAATGAAAGATAAAACCGTCATCGTCATTGCCCATCGTCTCTCAACCATTCGTCAGATGGATAGGATTATTGTTGTTGATAATGGCCAAGTTGTTGAAGAGGGAACCCATGATGATCTCTCTGCTCGCGAGGGCACTATCTATGCCAAACTCTGGCAACTCCAAGCCGGTGGGTTTATTGCTTAAGCTTGACGAGATCAAGTAAATATATTATTGTCTGGGCAGAAAAGTGTCCCTTGTCTGTTCCCAACCGCCAAGCCTAAAGAAGCTTGAGTTTAGAGAGGAGGTGTGTCGTGAGCCTTATGAGCCTATTCTTAAAGGAATTGTCTGTGACCCCATGCCCCAAAGGGACAGTGATTAGGGTTGATGATTTCTTTGAAACCCGGATTAAGGGCTATGCTCCTAACATGTTGTGGGGTGTAGTTCTGGCCATGTCGAACTGGTTGGACAATCCTGACCTCATGGCGGGAGATCTCAGTGAACTCTTGTCTCTGGATCGTGAGACAAAACGTGAGATGAGGGGAAAAGGTAAGCATAAGCAGCCGGTTCTTGTTCTTAGCATCCATACTATTTGTCGAATAGCGCCCGCCGCGAAGTAATGGCCCTAGCAGGGGTCCATCGCGGTGGGCCTTTCTGTTTATTGACGGGTGTGTTATAATTGCACCATTACCCTATGGACAAACCACAGGGCCGTTAATTGTGTATCTATGGAAGAAAACAAGATAAAAATTAGAGGGGCACGAACGCACAACCTCAAGAATATTAGTTTAGAGATCCCGAGGAATAAGCTCGTGGTTTTTACTGGTCTCTCGGGTTCGGGCAAATCGAGTTTAGCCTTTGATACAATCTTTGCTGAAGGCCAGCGTCGTTATGTTGAGTCTCTCTCAGCCTATGCCCGACAATTTTTAAAACAATTACCTAAACCGGACGTGGACGAAATTACTGGCCTTTCTCCCGCTATCTCCATCGATCAGAAGTCACGTTCACACAATCCACGGTCTACTGTTGCCACTATTACTGAGATCTATGACTACTTAAGAGTTTTGTTTGCGCGCATTGGTCAGCCTCATTGTCCAGTGTGCGGGACGCGCATTGAGAAACTTTCTCATGAAGAGATTGTTAATTTTATTAAAGAAAAAATAAAGGATTCCAAGCCTGGGGCGGTCACTCTCTTGGCCCCAGTTGTCCGTGGTCGCAAGGGTGAGTACTACCAACTTCTTTATGACCTAATTGATAAGGGCTATTCTGAAGTTTTGGTGGATGGTAAGCGCTACAAGTTGCGTGAGCGCATTATTCTGACTAAAACCAAGAAGCATGATATTGATGTTGTGATTGACGAGATACCTTTAGCTGATCTCAACAACCATGGCGCGGTAGTAACCCGAACTAAAGTTAAGGGTAAAGAAAAAAATAAAAAAGAGAGTACCCTGGCCTCAGTTGTGGCTGAAGCTAAAACAGATTCAGCTAATGAGCGTTTAACCGAAGGTGTGGAGCGGGCGCTTAAGGAAGCTGAGGGGCTGGTTAAAGTTTCTATTGGAGCTGAGACTTTTCTTTTATCTTCGAAATTTGCTTGTCCTAACGACGGTTTTTCTTTCCCGGAGATTGAGCCTCGCCTTTTCTCTTTTAACTCTCCTTATGGTGCTTGTCCCGCTTGTCATGGCCTGGGGACTAAACATATGTTTGGGGAAGAACTTTGTCCCGAATGTGAGGGTGCTCGTTTGCGCAAAGAAGCCTTAGAGGTGCGCATTGGTGGCAAAAACATCGTTAATGTTACCGGTATGTCCATCAGAGAGAGCAATGATTTTTTTACTAAACTTAAACTCTCTCCTAAAGACAAGGCAATTTCTGAAGTTCTTCTGAATGAGGTTGAGTCTCGTCTCAAGTTCTTGCTTGATGTTGGACTAGATTATATTGAGCTCAATCGTCGGGCTGACACTCTCTCTGGTGGTGAGGCTCAACGTATTCGTCTCGCCTCACAACTTGGCTCTCGTTTGGTGGGGACTCTCTATGTGCTTGATGAGCCAACTATTGGTCTCCACGCTCGTGATAATGACAAATTGATTAAAACCTTAGTTGAACTTCGTGACCTCGGCAACACGATTGTGGTTGTTGAACATGATGAAGATACTATCTTCGCTTCAGATTATCTTGTTGATATTGGCCCCGGTGCGGGTATCCATGGTGGCCATGTGGTTGTCGCGGGGGAGACCGAGAAACTCTTAACCTCAAAGAAGAATGATTATAATTCTCTAACCGTTGATTATTTGAGAGGGGATCGAGAAATTCCCCTACCTGAGAAAAGACGTACTAATGATAAAGGTACCCTCCGTATTCGTGGCGGCAACATCTTCAATATCAAGAATCTCAATGTCGATGTTCCCCTTGGCAAAATGGTAGCTATTACTGGGGTCTCGGGTTCGGGAAAATCTTCTTTTATTTATGAAATCTTGCACAAGAACTTGCAGGGACGCCTCGAACGTCGTTATCGCACCAATGAATTGTATAATTGTTCTGAATTTTCTGGTTCGGAGTATGTTGGACGTGTTGTCATGATTGATCAATCCGCAATTGGCCGTACTCCGCGCTCTAATCCAGCTACTTATACTGGTTCTTTTACTTTTATTCGTGAATTATTTGCTTCTACGGCGCTGGCCAAGGCCCGCGGGTGGAAAGCTTCACGTTTCTCTTTTAATGTCGCTGGTGGCCGTTGTGAGGCTTGTCAGGGTAATGGCGAAGTCGCTGTCGAGATGCATTTCTTGCCAACGATCTTTGTTCCTTGTGATGTCTGTATGGGTAAACGTTATGAGAAAGATACGCTAGAGGTCTTGTATAAGAAAAAGAATATCTATGATGTCTTGCACATGACCATTGAGGAAGCCTTAGAATTCTTCAACGATATCCCGGCTATCTATGACCGCCTTAAGACTCTTAATGAAGTTGGCTTGGGTTATCTTGAACTTGGACAATCAGCGACCACTCTCTCTGGGGGTGAGGCTCAGCGGGTAAAAATTTCATCTGAACTTTATCGACCATTTACTCAACGAACTATTTACATCTTAGATGAGCCGACCGTTGGTTTGCACTATGAGGATGTAAAAAATTTAAATGAAATTTTGCAAAAATTGGTGGAGAAGGGGAATACTGTTGTCGTGATTGAACACAACATGGAAGTAATTAAATCTTCTGACTATATTATTGATATGGGTCCCGAAGGAGGGAATGGTGGCGGGCAAGTGGTGGCTAAGGGCACACCTGAAGAGGTGGCTTATGCCCCGGGTTCATATACTGCCAAGTATCTCAAGCGCGCGTTGCAACAGCGAAAAAAATAACCCCGGCTTCCTTTCGGTCGCCGGGAGGTGCTCTCTTCACCCAACAGTTCACCGTCTCTGTTGATGGCTAGCTCGACCTCGCCGAGCAAAAAACGTCATCAGTACTCCCTTCGACTTCCTCCGACCCTTATCCGGCTCGTCGTCATTACATGACGGCTTCGCGCCTGGCTATCCAGATGCCGGTCGGCCTCGTCTAGAACAAACGGGGCACTGTTGGCTACTTTTGAGCTTATCGCTCGGCCACAGTTACGCCCATTGGTCGGATAATTGCCTTTGCCTGGACCAGAAGAAATCCCGTCTTCTCTGTCCGCTTCGTCGGCCATTCTAAGAAGGGCCTCGCGATCAAAAAGCATAATACCTCTCCTCGACACTTCGAAATTTCGGTTATAACCTGCAAAACGAAACTCCCATTGAGTTTCTCTGATTAGTATTGTAGAATAGACAAAATGATTAGTCAAGACCTAAAAAAATATAAGTTGCCCGATAAGCCTGGAGTTTATAGGTTTTTTAAAGGGAAGAACCTCCTCTATATCGGTAAAGCGACTTCGCTTAAAGATCGGGTGCGGAGTTATTTTGCTGGTGACCTTGGCGAAACTAGGGGCCCCAAGATCACCCAGATGCTTGCTCTGGCAAATAAAGTTGAATGGCAAGAAACTGACTCGGTTCTCGAAGCACTGCTTTTAGAAACTGAATTAATTAAGAAATATCAACCTAAATATAACTCGAGAGAAAAAGATGATAAGAGTTATTGGTATGTGGTTATTACTGACGAAGATTTCCCTCGCATTCTTCCTGTCCGCGGGCGAGAGTTGCAGAATCCAAAATCTCCTTATTTTTCGATATCCAATCTCGAAAAATTTGGGCCTTTTCCTTATGCAACAGAAATTAAAGAAGCGCTGAAGATTATAAGAAAGATTTTTCCTTATCGTGATAGGTGTGAGCCTTGCAAGGCGAAGAGAGATGGGACCTCAAGTGAACCCGAGGCCGTTTCTCGCGTAGCTTGCAAAGCTTGCTTTAATAGACAAATTAGACTTTGTCCAGGTGTTTGTACTGGTGAAATTTCTAAAACTGAATATCGAAAAATTGTTCGCAATATAAAATTACTTTTCTCCGGCAAGAAGCAAGAAATTATAAAAAATCTTGAGCGGGAAATGAAAGTTCTGGCCAAGAAACAAGAATTTGAAAAAGCAGGGAAGATTAGGGATCAGATTTTTGCTCTTAATCATATTCGAGATGTGTCGCTACTGAAAAATAGTGGACGAGCGGGAAGAGGAGAGTCCTTAAGTGAGCCCAAGGACTTTCCTCGAGGAGCTCGCCCCTCTTCAATTAGAATCGAAGCCTATGACATTGCCCACTTAAGTGGTAAGAAGACAGTTGGAGCGATGACAGTCTGGCAAGATGGAGAGTTGGATAAAAGTGAATACAAGAAATTTGAATTAAGAGGCCCTAAGGCCAATCAGGCCGATGATCCAGCGAACCTTCGGGAGATTCTTGAGCGCCGTTTTAATCATCCGGAGTGGGGAATGCCAGATATTGTGGTGGTGGATGGCAATCAGGTGCAAGTTAATGTGGCAAAGGAAGTTTTTCTCTCCTCAGTCGCGATTGTTGGCGTTACTAAAGATGCCAAGCATAAAGCGAGCAAATTAATCGGCGATCAACACATCATCCATGACTATCATCGAGCGATTGTTGAAGTCAACGCTGAAGCTCATCGTTTCGCGATAAGTTATCACCGCAAAAAGATGCGTCAAATAATCTAGTTATGGTAAAATAAAGGCATGCTACCAGCGCTGTCTTTTGCATTTATTACCGAACCCGGTTTTATGATCGTCTTTGTCATATTTTTTGTCTTGGCTTATTGCCTTGGTTACTATTGGCAGAGTCGTCATAGTCGAGTCAGTCTTCTTATTGAAGAAGCCAATTTCAAAACTGACCAGATTGCCAAATTAGAAAAAGTTAACAAAACTTTAGAAGATACAAATCGACAACTTTACGCTAAGGAGCTTGAGCTAACGATGGCCAACACTCATTTGGCTTCGCTCGAACAGGCTAAATCAAAATTCATCTCAGTTACCACTCATCAACTTCGCACACCGTTGGCGGCCGTTAAATGGACGCTTGATATGGCGGCTAAGGGTGACCTTGGCGTGGTAGATGAAGAACAAAAGAAATTCTTAAACAAGGGTCTCGAGAGTATCAACCGGGTTATCTCAATTGTTAATGACTTACTGAAGGTTGACTCTATTAATACAGACAAAGATGATTACCAATTCAAAGCGCTGGACATTCTTAAGTTGCTCGAGGATGTCTTCTTCGAATTTAATAATCAAGCAATAAGTAAGAAAATAAGCCTGATCATCGAGAAGCCTGATAAGGGTGTACCACTGGTCGAGGTTGATGATGATAAAATTCGGATGGTCTTAGAGAATCTCATTGATAACGCTATCAAATATACGCCAGATGGGGGCAAGGTCACTGTTCGTTTATCTGACTCTAAGCTCAATAGCGCTGTCCCGGCACTAGAAATTTCAGTTATTGATTCCGGTATTGGTATTTCACCCGAGGATTCTGGTAAAATCTTTCACAAGTTCTTCCGGGCCGCCAACGCGATCAAGAAGGAGCCTGATGGTTCAGGTCTGGGCCTCTTTATCGCCCATGACATTATCGAGAAGCATGGGGGAGTTGTTTGGTTTGAGAGCCATCCTGGCGACGGTACCACCTTTTTCTTCACTTTACCTTTACATCAGAAGAAAGTATAATATTCTTATATAGCTTAAACTAAGCAATTAATTAGCAATTTTAATAACAATAATATGGCAGACGGTAAAAAGAAGATTTACATAGTTGAGGACGACGAATTTTTACGTTCACTCAACGCCAAGAAGCTTGAGGGCGAGGGTTATGAGGTCGTGGTGGCCGTCGATGGGCCAAGCGCTATTACTGGCATTCCCGAAGCGGCTCCTGACCTTGTTTTCTTAGACTTGCTCTTGCCTGGGGGCAAAGATGGCTTCGATGTTCTTACTTCAATTAAGGCTGATGAGAAAACCAAGAATATTCCGGTCATTGTCTTTTCTAACCTTGGTCAGACTGAGGATATTGAGAAAGCTCGCAAATTGGGGGCAATCGACTTCTTAGTTAAAGCCAATTTCACTCTAGACGACGTGGTTCTCAAAATTAAGGATATTCTAAAATAACCAATGGCACTTATTCGAGTTGGTATCTTGCGCGGTGGGATAGGGCACGAATATGAAGTGTCACTTAAAACTGGTGCTAGTGTAATTAAAAATCTATCGGGGGATAAATATCAACCGGTGGATATTCTCATTACTCGTGATGGCACCTGGCACTTAGGAGGCAAGGAGGTTACTCCTGAGCACGCTATCCGTAGTGTCGATGTCGTCTTTAATGCTCTCCACGGTGAATTTGGTGAAGATGGCCAAGTTCAGCAGATATTGGAGGCGGTTCAATCACCTTATACTGGCTCAGGAGCAGTTGCTTCGGCCTTAGGGATGGATAAGCATAAGGCCAAGGAAATTTTCAAACAAGCGGGCTTCAAAGTGCCCAATGGCGTGGTCATCAAACGTGATTATCAGACGGATGCCGAAGCGGTGGCCTACGACGCCTTCCAAAAGATTGCTCCACCTTGGATTGTAAAGCCGGCGGGGAGTGGCTCATCTGTTGGTCTATATCTGGCTAAGACTTTTCCTGAATTAGTGCAAGCTCTAGAAGCCTGTTTTGGTATTAGTGACCGGGTAATTATCGAAGAGTATATCAGGGGCAAAGAGGCCACCTGTGGCGTTGTGGAGGCCTTCCGTGATCAGGATCACTACGCTTTGATGCCAATTGAGATTGTTCACCCGGCTGGGGCTGGTGTTTGGAATTATGAGGCCAAGTATAGTGGTGAGACCGCTGAGCTTTGCCCTGGACGTTTTACCAAAGAAGAGAAAGCCGAGTTGGAGAGACTAGCGACCGAGATTCATAAGGTGCTTGGTCTTCGTCATTATTCTCGCTCAGATTTTATTATCTCACCTCGTGGTATTTATATTCTGGAGGTTAATACCCTGCCAGGGATGACAGAGGAGTCATTGATCCCTAAGGCTCTTAAGTCCGCTGGTATTTCCTATGAGCACTTCTTGGACCATATCATTAGCTTAGCTATGAACAAGCATTAGAAATTTTTATGAAGAGAATTATTTTTACACTCATTTTCTTTGCCCTAATGTTTCCATTTGGACTGACCCACGTATTAGCCGAGGAACTCTTCCCTGTTATTAGTTTCCATAGCGACGAAACTTTTGAAGCTGATAGTGAGGGAGGGGCAAGCATTTTTTACCCGAACCCAATGGTCGTTGATGATCTTGACGAAAGTTTTGGGGCCAATTGTTTGCCCGCTTCAGGAGATTTTTTCCCTTTGGGGACAACAACGGTTTATTGTCTTGCCACAGACAGTGAGGGGAATTCAGCGTCTTCAACATCATTTAATATCATCGTTGTTGACACAAAAGCCCCAACCCTTATTTTGAATGGGGATAGCAGTATTGATATCACTGGAGGTGATACTTATACTGAGCTGGGGGCGACCGCCGCCGACATTGTCGATGGAGAGATTACGGCGAGAATTTCCATTACTGGCTCAGTTGATACGCTAAAGGCTGGTTCTTATACTCTTATTTATGATGTCTCTGACTTATCAGGAAACTCTTCTCAGACGACGAGAATCGTTAATGTCTCTGATGCCTTTGCCCCCGTTATTGAGCTAATTGGTGATAATCCTCAAATTATTACGCGGAAACAAGCTTATGTTGAACTAGGCGCCACGGCGACTGATGATGTTGATGGGGAGATCTCTATGGATGAAATTGAAAAAAAACGGTTCAGTTGACACTGCTGTTGCTGGGTCTTATTTTATGGATTATTCAGTTAAAGATTCTAACGGTAATGAGGGTTCTAAACGGCGCGAAATTATTGTTCAAGATCTTAATCCTGTTATCACCCTGCTTGGTAATTCGGTCATTGACCTGAGAGTTGGAGAAAATTACGTTGATCCTGGTACAACAGCTATTGATGATGTCGACGGAGATGTCACTGAGGGGGTCATTGTTGGGGGTTTGGTTGACACCGTTCTCGCGGGAACCTACGTTCTAACTTATAGCGTCACAGATGAAGGAGGGAATATTTCTTTGCCCGTAACAAGAACTGTAAATGTAACACCTATCCCTGTTATTCCAGAAGTTTCTCCTCCAAGATCTGGTGGCGGAGGGGGAGTTTCTACTGTGTTTTTGAAACCTGTGGCCACAACGACGGAGGGCCGAGTCTTGGGGGCTTCAACCTACCGTTTCCTTAAGGTTCTTAAGCTTGGGGCAAGAAGTGTGGGGGTTAAAGAATTGCAAGATAGATTAAGGACTGAGGGATTTTATAAAGGAGCAACAACTGGTTACTTTGGTAATCTAACTAGAGTGGCTCTAAAAGCTTACCAAAAGAAAAATGGATTGGTGCCTTATGGAATATTAAACAAGGCCACAATGTTTGTCTTGAATAAATAAAAAATAGTTTGAACTAAAAAGCAATGACCGGTTTCGCTCTGCGAAACCGGTCATTAGTTTTTGTGTTTTCTCCACCTCCTTGTTAATCTCAATCTCCAAGCCAAGAGCTTACGAGTTAAATCTGGTAATTGTTTGCGCATCACATCGATGTGCCAACAATTGAAACCGCCAGTGGTGATCAGCAGGAACACGTTAATGATGACGAGCAACCAGAAGGTTCTCCCTTGCAAGTTGGTTAGCCACCCCAAGCAGAAGACGTAGGACAAACTCTTGCTGATAGAGAAAGAGATTGTATCGAGCGTAAAGCGGTGTAGGCTATTCTCACGGTTTATGAGACCGGTGCGATAGAGCCCTTCTCGTCCTAACCAAAACGGCAGAGCTAGGATACCATCAACAACTAAGCTAACGATACGGAAGCCCCACATGTTTAACAACGATAACCCGCAATATAGCTCGAGAGGCCAGGCGACCACCGCCCGGGCAACTCCGACGATGTTCATCGAGAGCACCGCCGCTAGCCAACCTTCGATCATGTTCTTGAACCAGGTGTTAAGTTTTAACACTTAAATCACCTCCTTTCTAGGGGCTATCTTAGCAGGGTTATACCCAGAAAGCGAGTACTGCTCCATCACTTCGTTCAGGGTTATGACCATAAAAAGGTCACTGCTCCATCACTTCGTTCAGGGTTATCCACAGATTGCCAGACTGTGCGATATCCAATCTCGCACAATAGAGGCCATATTTTTCAATTGTTTCTATCGGACAAACGTTTTTGTCTCTTAGAAATCGAGAAAAACCTTATTTTTGAGCCCCAAAACCGTCTTGACTTTAATTCTCAGTGCGTTATTTTCAGTGGACAGGTCTATATTATTAAAAAATTATTAGTTTTATTATTTTGATATTTATGAGTAAAAAATTATTAACCACCTTAAGCCTTTTTGCCTGTTCGTTTGCCTTTGTCCTTTCTGCTAGCGCTGTTGTTGGTCCTGAACCAACGGGGACGATTCTTATCAATAATGGGGCCACTTATGTTAATAGTCGCAATGTGACGTTAAATCTTTCTACGACAGATGGATCTATTGTAAGGATGGAATTTTCCAATGGCGGATCTTATTCTACCCCAGAACCTTATGCCACAGCTACTTCCTGGACTTTATCAGCTGGGGCTGATGGCCTTAGAAATGTAAGAGTAAAATTTATTAATACATCTGGTGCTACTACAAGTACAGGGATTCTTGCTACCACGACTCTTGATACTACCGCTCCTGTTATCACCGCCCCGGTTGACCAAACCTTTGAGGCTACCGGAGCGACAACTACCCCAACTTTGACCTCGGCTACTTCGACTGATGTCACAAGTTCTACTACGGTAGATTATTCACCTAAGGAATTTTCTGTTGGTACGACAACTGTTACCTGGACTGCCACTGATGCCGCTGGTAATTTTGCTACCACAAGTTCCTTGGTAATTATCACCGAGAAAGTTGTGACGGTTCCTCCTGTTGTTACCCCAAGTCATCGTGGCGGGTCCTCTATTATGAAAGTTAATTTTGCTTTGGCCACAAGTACCGGTCAAGTTCTTGGTACTTCGACTGAGAAAGCAGTGAAAGAGAAGGTAATAAAGCGCAAGTTAACTCCAGAGGAGAAGAAGGCTCGCGTCTTCAAGAAAAGATTGAATCACATTAAGATTGCTATCTACGAGTTGAAGCACCCAGAGTCTAAGGTTCCTCCAATTGAGATTGTCTTTGGCACTAGTACTCAATCAAGCTCTGTCGGCACTGTCCCGCTTGTCCCTACGAATCTAACTGTTTCTGATTCAGGCGAAATTGTTGGCACCGGAACCAAGGCGACAACAACTCCAAAGAAGAAACCATTCTGGAAGTTGTGGTAGGAGAGTAGCGAGATAAATTATAGAAACTAAAAGTGCCCCACCTAGCTTAGCTAGGCGGGGCACTTTGTATTAAAAAAGAAAGCGAGGAGTCCGCCATATGGGGAGTCCTCGCGAGGGGGAAAAGGGGGCTGGCACCGCGCCTTCAGTTGGGGAACTGTTGGTAAGTGGGGGGGGTAGACAGTCAGTGCACACGGTGCCAGCGGACCTTAGCCTACCATTAAGTTATTTATTTGTAAAGAGAGGGGGTGGAGCTTATTTTGTGGACCATAGCGGGATCGAACCGCTTACCTCTTCCATGCCATGGAAGCGCTCTACCAATTGAGCTAATGGCCCCTTCGTTTGATAATATAGCAAATCTTCGTTAAAATGTGAAGTATATTAATAATTTACTAAAAGACTATGTTAAAAGAATTTAAACAATTTCTCCTTCGTGGGAGTGTCGTCGATCTGGCCGTTGGTGTTGTCATTGGCGCTTCGTTTGGAACCATTGTCACTGCTCTGGTCTCCGACTTACTCACTCCACTCATCGCCGCGATTGTTCAGGCCCCAGATTTTAGTGGCCTATTCTTCACCTTGAATGGTAGCCAATTTATGTACGGTCACTTCATCAATGCCTTGATCTCCTTCCTCCTCGTGGCTAGCTCAGTCTTCTTCTTTGTCGTTAAACCAATGAATATTCTCATTGCTCGCTCGCACGAAGGCCGACCAACCGATTTTATCACCAAGAAATGTCCTGATTGTCGCAGTGAGATTCCTAAGGATGCCAAGCGTTGCAAATTCTGTAGTCAGCCTCAAGTAATAGAATAAAAATTTCTAATAATTTTATAAAAGCAAAAGCGCGTGACCTCGGGGGAGGGCACGCGCTTGTTCGTCTGAGTTGAGTCTCTTCAGTCCTCGGTTTTCTGGGGGTAGGGCGTGAAGGCGTTCTTGCCCTTCTTGAAGCCGTTGGCCTTGCCCCAGAATTGGGCGCCGTAGACCCAGACCTGACCGTGGCAAAGGATGGTGACCCCGGAGTCCCCTTCACAAACCTCGTCGATGTCGAAGTCGTCACCGGGTGTGAAGGGGACCGAGAGGATGAAGTCTGTGGGAGTGCCTACTATCACGTAGGCCCAGACCTTCTTTTCGCAGGGCTCTAGCCACTTCACCAAGGCGACAGCGGTGCCGGTGTTCTCGTCGGCATGGATCCATTCCCGGCTGATGAAGTCTACACTCGGGAAGGGGGCGTTCATAACCCCTTCGAGCGCCCAGAGTGTCTCCGTGATGGGGACATTCTTGACGACGAAGTCGTGGGTCCCGACGAAGCCGGTAATCCCTTCGTAGACCTCGGTCAGGGCTTCGTGGGTGTCGAAGATGAGGTGGCTGCCGAGTATCAATCGCGTGGTCGTCTCGTTCACAAAGACGGCGAGCTCGTAGCGGTCGGGGGCGCAGACTTCAGGGTTATCGGAGATCTTATCCCCTTTGATAACCCTGATCATCGAGATGAGGCCGACGCCATTCGTCGACCGCAATCCCTTGATGCCGCGCAGATCTCCGCGGAAGTCGCTCGGGGTCCAGATGGTCCGGCCTTTCTTGGCCTTCGCTAGGGCCACAGGGCTATTGCCGAAGACCGAAGGTTCGACAATGGCGTATCCAAGACGTTCTTGTTCGGGCATAGTTACGGTTTCTCCTTTTTTTCCGCTGTTTTTGCCTGAGACAGAGTCTTTGAAACTCAACAATTCGAATAACAAAGAACTCTGATTACCATTTCTTTTTAGCACGAAAATTGAGGCAAGTCAAAGGGCGCCGTCTCCCGGAGGAAAAGGCGCCCAAACTAAAGTCTTGCCCTGCGTAGCCTTGGCGAAGCAGGGGAGTTCCGTCGGCTGGTCGTCAGCGTGACGATCAGGCCGGGGTAGTCTCGTTCGCCGGCTCGGTGACCTTCACATCGCAGTTCTCGATGTATATGGCCATCCTTCTGGCGATGAGATTCTCGGCCTCGAGGTTGGGGACGACGAAGGATGTCCCCTCGACCAGACACCACTCGGTTCCCGTAAGCACGAAGACGGCGACCTCGAAGTAGGTCTCCCGGGGGAACTCCGGCTTGGGGGCCCCGGCGACCATGTTCGCGACGAACTGGAACGAGAGTCGGTCCTTGGTGCGAAGATGCTTCCGCCCGATGACCTTGGTCATGTTCTCGGTTGTCCAGGTTGTCGTCGTGGCACCAACTACCTTCGTGACCCCATCGAGGATGTCCTCAAGAGGCAGATCCGTTCGGATCACTCTAAGTTCTCTTGCCATTTGTGTTCTTCTTCCTTCTCTGGTTGAGAGGAGTCCTCCGAAACTCAATATATAAAGTAACAAAGAACTCCCAATACCTTTTAATTATAGCATACAAGACCTATTACGTCAAATTTAGACTAAGATATCGAAAACCTAATGTTCGACATCTTGTTTTCCCTTTGTGAAGTTTTTTGAGTTTGTTATAATAAGCGGAATGTTAGGGAACAAGAAGCTCCGCTTAGCTCTGCTCATTGCCTTGGTCATTGAACTCGGCTTTTTAGTTTTTCCCATTATCTCTACTCTTAATATTTCGGACAAAGGTTTTACTGCCGCAGTTTTGCCAGCCGTCTTAGATCAGTTGACCAACGAGAATCGCCAGGCCGAGAAGCTCTCAGCCCTAACTGTTAATCCGCTTCTAAACAAGGTGGCCGAGCTCAAGGCCCAAGACATGGCTGAGAAAGGTTATTTCTCTCATGTGAGCCCCGAGGGCAAGGAGCCTTGGTACTGGTTTCAAAAAGTGGGTTATCAATACGAGAATGCGGGCGAGAACTTGGCTATCGACTTCACCGAATCGGCCGATGTCACCAAGGCCTGGATGAATTCTCCAACTCACCGCGCCAATATTGTTAAAGGTGCTTATACTGAGGTGGGTACTGGTATTGCCAACGGCAGTTTCGAAGGTAAGCCAACAACTTTTGTCGCTCAAGTCTTTGGTCGTCCGGCGGACGCCGCTCCTGATAATATTTCTCGTCTCTACGCCTCTAATATTTCTAAGAATGCTAAAGGTAATAAAGTTCTTGGCGCCTCAACTGACCAGGTAGCTAGCGCTGATCTTAAGTCTAAAGAATCCCTACCGATTGTTATCTTGATATTCCTGGGTATTACAGTCTTTGCTATTGTTCTCTTCAAGCTAATTATTTTTCTTAATAAAAAATTCTTCAAGGCCGTGACCGGTATTCTCATTTTCCTTGTTATCGCTCTAGGAGTATACTTAATCAATAATTATATCGTCGATAAAAAAATGTCCGAGCGGACATCCTTTGCCAGCTTCGAAGGTGAGAAATTCAATTCACCTCAGTAAAATTTTCCCTTTTTCTCCATTTTATGCTTTAATAGTGCTGTTCTTGTCATCAACAAGGGCCCTTAGCTCATCTGGTAGAGCGCCTGCTTTGCAAGCAGGAGGTGAGCGGTTCGAGCCCGCTAGGGTCCACCAAATATCTCTGTTGACATATCTCTAAAAAAAGAGTATAATACAGCTAGAGTTTAAGTTCACGCTATGGCATCTGTTTGCTAGAGCGTTTTTATAATTTTCGTCATAACACACAAATAAGAAGGAGGTGTGAAGTGCTATCTCAGGACATCAACCGAATGGAAAAGGCCCTGCAGGCACACGAGGACTCTCTCTGGTACTTGCGCCAAATTTGGCAGACCCAGGGGAAGGACTCGAATTGCTTGCCCGAACCCGGAGCCTTGCGCGAAGCTCTGACGAATGGCGATTGGACAGCCGTGAATGTTATCCTCGCCATGCTGTGGACGTACTTCAAGGAGGAACTGGGGAAGGACACCGGTCTGGCCAGTATCCTTTTCTACACGGCGATGGATATTGCCGACTGGGTAAGAAACTCTCGGCGAGTTTACTCGCTCTCTCCCAGCTTGGCCGAGATGCTCCTGGCTACGGACCTTCCGAAGTTTAAGGCTCGCGACGTCAAGTTCGTCTCATTGGTTTTTGCCATTAAGTTGGAGGAGCCGGTGACAACTCCGAGCGGTAAGGTCCATGACTATATCGTCTTTCGCTACCTTCCGGCCGGCGAAGACGGTCTGACCGAGATTGTCATGCGGTCTTACTCGGGTGAGATGGATACTTATCAGAGGGTTTCGGCGGACAAGAAGAAGCGGATAGAACGGTTGGCGAGGAATAACCCCGCGGGTTTTGTTCAACATTCGTCGCCTTGCATCGGCGAGTTGAACAAGGCTACCTACACGGGCCTTGCCTTCACCTGCCCGGTCGACATCCCGCTTAACGAGATGATGACGGCCCAGGTCTTCGGCGAGGATACTCCGGTTGAAGACCGGGAAGTCCTCTTCCGCCTCTGTTTCGGCTTGAATCTCTATCTTCAGTCTTCCCGCAAGGATGATTACGAGGCAAAGAGAACGAACCGCGCCTGGCCGAACGAGCGGGGCAAGCCGGTTACGGACCAGACCGACATCTTCGACCTGAACGTCTCGACCGTCTTCCATCGCAAGTCTCACTCTCTCGAGGACGAGGAAACTTGTCGCTCTGGGGGTTACGAGATGCGCCCACACCTTCGCAACGGACACTGGCGTCGCCCTTGGGGTTATGGCAAGGACCCCGACGCTCCGGCAACGGTATGGATCAAGCCCCTGTGGGTCAGGAAAGATCTGATCGCGAAGGGTGTCCAGCCCATCGGAGCGCTACGCAAAGTGGCCAAGCGGTAGTGACGAAAACCTGTGAGTATCAAGAGCCCGGCGCGAAAGTGTCCGGGCTCTACTGTTTTTATAAAATATTAATTATCTAGACACATTAAAGAAAATGTGTTAGTAATAGTTTCAGATTAAGTTCTTCCGTGGTGAACATAAGTAGCCATAGGAATTGTAAATAATTGCGGACAAAAGGAGATCCAAGCACTATGCCTGATGGTTCAAGTCGTGATTGGGCTGAAGTCGTCAAACGCAACCCCAAGGGGGACTTCGAGTTCCAGGGAAATGGGAACACTGTCCTCCGCGGGCCGGTCAAGAGCATAACCCTCAGCGACGAAGGACTCGTCTCCATCGACCTCTGGTGGGCCGCCGAGATGCCCGTCATGGGTGAAGAAGGCTTCGGAATCTGGCATGCCTCGAACAAGCGGCACTTCGGGTTCCCCAACTTTGCCCTTCCCTATGTCATCGAGGACACCCCGGAGAAGGGCGAGCGCATTCGCTTCGGCATCTCCCTCATCTACCTCGAGCGCCTCGAGGGAGAGAACACCTTGGACGTCAGGAAGGTCAATGGTCTCACCTGCGTGACACACGTTGTCGCTGCTCCCGATGGCCCTTGCCCCGCCGGCGGTGTCGCTCTCTCGGTGGTCTACCGGGATGTGAGCGGTCAGTCATGGGCCGATCCGACCCAAACAATTTCCCCCGAGGAGATTGCCGCAGCCGTTCAGCGCTGCGAGTTCCTGGCGTTGAAGACGCCGCTGTACCTGACCGAGACGCAGCACATCTTATTCCTGCCGAACGGCAAGTTCGTCTTGGCCGATCTCCGCGACGGGAAGCCCATCGAGGAGATTGAAGAGGAGGTCGAGTTCGCCGAAGCCCCCGCTCCGGCTCCGGCCGAAGAACCTCCGGCCCCCGAGCCCCCGCAAGAATAACGCGCCCAGCCCACCCCACGAGGATGGCAGAGAAGTCTGCCCTCTCCGTGTGTGGTGGGCTTTTTCTGTGTTTTTTATTTTGAGAACCTAATAAAATTATGGTAATATTAGGAGGTCTATTCACGACTAAGTCGCGTTCTATTTTATAAATTAATATCATAATTTTATGAAAGAAATTGTTATCTCTAAAAGAAGGCTTTTTATCGTTTCGATAATTGTCTTAGTTTTAATTTTCTTGTGCCTTATTGTTGTATCGTCACTTTCTGTTGCTCGCGATAAGATGATGGGCGTAAGCTCTGCCTCAGCGCCTTCTATGGGCTTCGGTGAGAGTCAATCTTCGATCAAAATGATTGAGCCTTATTATAATAGAGAGAACCCAACAATTTCTGATACTCGAGAATTTCTAAAGACTAGCTACTCTTCTACTCTCCGAACCAGGAATGTTTCGAGTATGATTAAAGAAGTTCGCAATGCCATTAAGGGTGCCGATGGGCGCATTGATAATTTCTATAGCTCCGAGAAAAGTGGGAGCATTAGTTTTGTTGTTGCCAAGAGCAAGTTCGAAGACCTGCGCAGCCAAATTGAAGGTATGACTTATGCCAAACTTTATACTGAGAGTGTCTCGTCTCAGAACCTATTGAGTCAAAAGCAAAATATTGAAGAACAAACCGTGCGTGTGGTGAGTTCGCTTGAGAGTCTGCAGAAGCAGAAGGATGACCTCACGGCTAGCCATACTCAGAAAGCTAACGCTATAAATATTGAGCTTGCTCGCCTTCGTAGCGAATTGGCTAATACCCAAAGTGCCACCGAGAAAAGTGACCTGCTTAATCAACAAAATATCCAAAACCAGAAATTGAGCACCGAGAATAGCAATTACGCGGCTCAAAGTAAGAACTTAGATGCCCGAATCGCCAACGAGAACAGCAATCTCTCAAATGTGAATAAACAAGATGATCAGTTTGCCGATAACATCGAGACCGTTAATGGTTATGTCGCTATCAATTGGGTTAGCTGGTGGCAATTGGTCAAGATTTATTCACCCGTTTCTCCGGTCATTATCATTATTGTTCTAGTAATAATTGCCTGGATTTTACTCCGTCGCAAAGGTTACTTGCCTAAGATCATCATCCAGTAATTATGTTTAAAGAATTTTTCATTAAGAAGATGCTCAAGAGTAAGGGTGTTCCGGAGGAACAGATTGAACCTCTGATGGAAGTGATTGAGAAGAATCCAGCCCTCTTCCAGAAGATTGCCGAAGAGATTCAGACCAAACTTAAGCAAGGCGGTGATCAAATGCAGGTGACCATGGAGGTAATGCAGAAGTATCAGGCAGAACTTAAGCAAATCTTTCCTAAATAATTTATTTAATTATCAATAACATAATTTAATATGGACTATTCTATCGAAGCCTTCGTCGACAAACTTTTACAAGAAAAAGGGGTCACCGGTTTGCCGGCCGAAGTGATGGAGCAATTAAAAGCCGATCTTGTTGAGAGAGCGGAGAACTTAGTGAATGCCGAGATCTTGGCCAGCATGCCGGAGTCAGCGCTTGAAGATTTCGAGAAGAAGCTCGATGCTGGTGATGAAGAAGAGCTTCGCAAGTTTTGCCAAGCAAATATTCCTAATATGGAGGAGGTGGTGGCCGGAGCCTTAATTAAACTCCAAAATATTTATCAACATGACGGAGACATTTAATCCCACACCCGCCCCAAGAAAGAAGCGTGTTGCTATTGTCGATACCTCTAGCGCGCTCGAAGAGCAGTCACGTGATATCGCTGAAGAGAAATTAACGACCGCCGCCGGAGATCTGCACGGTGTTAGCGGTTTTGTCTCTAAAATTTGGAAGCACAATCTCTTTAGAGAATATTATCGCCAGAAAGAAATTACCAAAGCTAAGAGCGATATTTCTCTTTCGGGCAATTTATATACAGGTGAAGGCGCCAATCGCACGGCCCACAATGAGGCCATGGGCAATATCGTTGACCGTTTTACCACTGATTATGACGAAACTATTCACACTGAGGCCGGCGAAGAAAAAAGAGTTCTTGATGACGCAACACCTGAAGGACAGAGATTGAATCTTGAGACAAGAATTCTCATTCGTGATTACGCCTCTGGTATTATCAATGAAGCCGCTTTCAAAATTGAACGCGATCGTATCGTGGCCGATGCTACCGGTCTCTCTGGCGAACAACTGCGCGTAGCGGTGAACCACACCGATAATCTCTTGGAGATTGCTCGGCAATCCAAATTGGCTTACGAACATGGTGAGAGCCTCGATGCCATTGACCAAGAAGTAGAGATTGTTGTAGGTAAAGCCAAATTGGGTGTTAGAACGGAGGCCAAATATAATACTGTCGACCGCATTGCGGCCAAATTGCAATCCACGAGGCTTGGCAAATTTGTTAATGAGTCTACAATCTCGGCTGGTGTCGCGATCGCTTATTCCCTAACTGTTGGTCTCTCGCAGAGACTGGCCCGAAGCAAAGTTTTTGCTATTGGGACGCTCGGTGCCTCCGCTTTATTGGGCGGCGCAATTGCCGGCGCGCGTGAGAGTGTGAAGGTGGCTGATGAGCGACGACAACATTCACGTGAGCGAGCTAAAGGCAAGGATTTCGACCTGAACATGGAACGAAGAATGGAAATGGAAGAAACTATTTATAAAACCGCTTCCGCTAGCGCCCTAACTGAATCTATTACCAATCTATCTGACAATGTCGCCAGTGACGCAGACTTTCTGAATGCTCTGAACGAATTGGCGATGGCCGAATCTCGTATCAAACTATCGGATACGGAAAAGATTGATCTACTTTCTTACTCAGATTTCAAATCTGTTGAGAAAGAGCGCTTGAACCTAGACATTGCACGAGCTCAAGCTAAAGTTAAGCTAAGAAACCTCGCTCAAAGTGGTAATTTTTCTACACCTGACGGGCGACCCTTTGATGAATTCTATACATCGGCCGTTGATACCCAGTCCGACTTCCTACGTAATGGGACAGAGGGCATGACCACTAAAGATCGCGTCTTCCAGAAGATGCGTCGCAAGAAGGTGGCTAAGGCTGTCTTCAAGGCGGCTGTTACCGGCGTCGTTATTGGTGGCGTGGCTCAAGAGATAGGCGCTTTTGCTAGTGACAGCAAAGAGGGCCTCTTCGAACATTGGCTTGGCAATAATGGTGGCCACAAGCCAGAGAGCGTGACAGCCTTAGACGGCTTCAGACGTTGGATTGACGGGGAACACGTTCCCGTCCGAACACTCCATGACACTGTTCTCCCTGATGGCTCTAAGGTCACCCTGCCAGATGGTGTCGAGATTGCTCCGAATCCTAAAACTCCTGGTGAATTTCTCTTTACTAAAGACGGGGAAGTTGTTTCTGATAAAATTCAATTTGCCGATGGTAAATTAACAGAGGCCTCAGAAGAAATCCTGAAGCAACAAGGCGTGGATGTTGGGCGTAGCATTACTTATATTAATGAGTCGCACGAAGTGACCACGACAACCAAGGGCTTTGCCAATGAACACTCCGAACTCTTCAAGCCGATTCATCGCAAGTTCTGGTATGACAATAACACTACTGTCTTTGATAAAAATGAATTGCGCCTACATTGGGGTGGACAAAATGGCACCGGTATTACCGCCGATGGCCATTACTCCTTCAATGTGGCCAAGATGACGCCCGATGGCTCGACCTTCAAGGATCTCTCAATTCAAGCGCAAGAAGAAATTAAGGCCGGCAAGCTTAGTATGCTTCTCTCGCTTAGTCGTGACACTCAGATGAACGCGGTTGAGGTACCTATTGATGTCCACGGCAACGCCATTATTGATCCCGAGAGTCCGATCGGCAAAATGTTCTTTAAGACCGTTGACGGCAAGCTAACCTTCATCGGGAAATTTGCTGAGGTGGCCCACCAAGCTGGGTTAGCACCAGATGGCGCTCCGCAATATGAAATCTTAGCGACCCATGTTGGGGCCGGAGTTGAAGCTGTCCCTGTACCTGATCAAACTATAACAACTTTTACAAATACTGTTATTGAGAATCCGGTGACTTCTTTCCAAGTGACAGACACTGAGCCTTATGTAACACCATTTATGCCGATGCCTCTCTTTGGGCGTACTCCGCTTGAGCGAATGAGAAATGGAGTACCTCGACCACCAGTGGGCCCGGGTGGTTATTATGGCTATGGTGAACCACCAGAGGCGGAGAGTTGGACAGAGAGTTTTTCACCTCGGATTAGGGAGAATCCTAACGCTCAATTAAATCCACAAGAAGAAGTTGATTGGTATTTTGAGGATCAGGAAAATCGCAATCCAGGTTATGCCGAGAATGAACTCTTACCACTTCACCAACAGAATCCTGAGAAAATGGGCAAGAATGTTGAAGGCGTAGTTTGCCTTGCCGTTGCTGGCCACCAGGAACATAAGAATATCTTCCGCACGCTTGAGACTTACCGTGTTCAGCAGGACAAGAAGGGCCAAAGTATTTGGAATGGGGACAAGAGTAAGTTTGAGATTCTTGTCTTTGTTAACTGGCCAGCAGGCAAAGATCCTCAACTAACTCTTGACGAGATTGAGCGTTTCAAACGAGAACACCCTGAGGTACCCGTTCGAGTTTATACCGAAGAAATTACTAATGGGAAAATTGAACTTGGCTGGTATAAGAAAAAAGTTTTTGATCTTGGGCTTAAACGTCACCAAGAAAGGGCTAATGGTAAAGACATACTTCTCATTGCCAACGATGCTGACATGGTCTTCTCTTCGCCACTCTATCTTGAGAGTGTGCGCGGAGCGATGTCCAAACCTGAAAACACCAGTCTTGATGCTTTGGTTGGGCGTTATGATCTTGATCCAAGTATTTACGAGAAGCATCCAGCCTTCCACACGGTGATGAGATTCTGGCAATTTATGGAGGCCGCGATGAGACAAAAGTATGCCATGGTAGGAACTCAGGGGCGCAATACTATTATGCGAGGCTCGAGTTATGCCGCTGTCGGGGGTAATCGAACCAGAGAATTCTGGGCGGACGTTGAATTTGGACAACTTTTTGATACCGCGAGGAGAAGAAAGGATACTGTTGCTTACCTGAATAATTCTTGGGTCATGGTTGATCCACGTCGCGAAATTGATAAATTCTTAAGCGGTGAGAAAGTTGCTCATACCTGGTTTGACTTCAATACCCGAGAAGTCCGCGGGACGAAGAGCCAATACACAACAACTAGCAACTTAGATGCGGAAGCCCTTGCCGATTTACCAGAGACAGATGCTGAAGTGATAACTTTCAAGAATCGAATTGAGGATGAGATTAAGGAAATTATTAACGTCTTCTTCCCACCGATTAATCAAGGCTATATCTCTTCCTCTGACATGGCCGAGAAACATTTTGCCGATGTCAAAGAATTGACCGAGAAGGCGGCTCGATTAATGGGGCTAAAGATAGAGGTCACTCACGACGGTCAAAAACTAGAACTTCATATTCTCGATACTGCTGAATTAAGAAAGAATCTTAAAGACTATAAACTGAAGAATCGCAAAGAAGTAAAATTGAATTCGCGCAATCGTCGCAATCCTCTGTTATAAGAGAAAATAAGTTTAGTATTTAAACTATGGCTGATGATTTAAACAATATCGAAACTCCTAGTACTCCGACTCCGGTTGAACCAGTCGTCCCAAATCCCGAACAAGTTGCCCCGACACTAGAGCCAGTAATCCCGCCAGCAGAGACTGCTCCTATTCCTGAGCCTGTCATTCCTCCAGCTGAATCTGTTCCTGTTCCGGTGGTAGAAGAGCCAGTTCCTGTCCCAGCCCCGGTACCAGAACCCATTGTCCCTGTTCCTGTCACTCCAGTTGAAACGAAACCAGCCGAAGTGCCGGTCACTGTTTCTGAAGCCAAACCACTGCCGGTAGTAACTCCAGCGATTGAGACAATTGAGGATTATAGTCTCATGAGGCCGTCTAAAGGTTTCATGGCTTGGCTCCGAGCTAAGGCTCAGGCGGCTCTTCGGGCTCTTCGTCAGAAGAAGCTCAATCGTATAATGACCCTCTTCGACAAGAAGCCCCAAGTGACCAATGATATGGTCGAGAAACTTCTGCGCGTCTCTCATGGCACGGCCACTAAATATCTTAATATTTTAGTTAAAGATGGGAAACTTAAACGTGAAGGACAAGGTTCCGCTGTCCACTACGAGAAAATTTAATTTCTAACTCCCAAAGGTCATAAAATTCGAACTCTCATAGCGCTTAACGGCGTAGTTAAAAAGTTTTAGTGATAAAACAAACCAGATAAGGCCAAGGGCAATGGTTAGGATTATTTTTGATAGTGACACATCACGCACCGCTTCTACTGGTATCGCTCCGAGCAAAAGTGAGGGAACAATAAAAGTAAAGACAAAGCGCATCACGCCTTGGAAGGCGCCACCGTGGAAGAGTGATGGGGTTAAGAAAAATTCGAAGAGGCCTCGAGTGACGTTCTCTGCTTCAGTAAAGAAGAAACTTAAAGAGTAAATCATTATGGTTACGGCCAAGAAAACAAGCGAGGTCGCGAGAATCATTAAAATAATTAAGGCAATCTGAAAGAGACTAGCTTGAATCAGGATGGCGTAGATGATAAGACAGGCCAGCCCGAAGATAAAGTCACCGATAACCGAAGCACCAAAGTAGGAGGTGGCGACGCGAAGCAGAAGATTCTTGGGCGAGAGCATGAAGTGGTCGAAGACGCCGGATAGGGTATATTCAGAAATACGCCGAATGCCCCCGGCCACTGAGAAAACGATGCCATAGGAGATAGTTGAGAAGCCCATCAAGCCGATAATATCCGCCGCTGTCCAACCGCCGATAACCCCCACCGACTTGACGAAGAAGACCCAGAGGATGATGAAGGCAGTGTTGTTGATCGCCATACCAACAACGTTCATCAAGAAGCTTGTGCGTAGCTCAGCACTACTCTGGATATTCTTTTTTATTGCGTATAAAGCAAAATATAATTCTTTTTTCATATTTTTAACCACCATTTACCGAAACTTTTTTCTTCGCTTGCTCGAACATAAAATAAACAACGATGCTAATTATAATAATCCAGAAAATTTGGATTCCAATGAGTTGGTACCAATTACTCGCCCAAGACTCATTAACGGTGTGAGTGACGAATTGTGAGGCTCCAAATGGGCTGTAGAGAGCCATTTTGTACATTAGAGGAGGAAAGAGCGCTACCGGGAGATATGACCCTCCTAGAATCATTATCGCTTTATCCACGATCCAGAAGACGGGGTTCACATCCTCAATCCAGAAGGCGAGAAGCCCCACAGCGATATAGATTAGGAGTGACAAAGCTCCAGCAAACAAGAAAGTCAAAATAAGGGTGGGGAGGAAAAGGCTCAAGGTCATTGTGAACGGCAAACCAATGAGCAAGTAGAGACCCAGACCGGCAACTGCCGTGATAACAAGAAAGGAATATAGACCAAGGCCAATTTGCCACCAAGCTCGATAAGAAAGATAAGAAACGGGTTTGCTAAAAAGGACTTCGACATTACCACTCTGAATATCTACCATTATTTGTCGAGCAATATCACGGAGACGAAGAGTTGAGAAAGAAAAATAGAAGAAAATGCTCCAGGCAACAAAAACAAAGCTGGTACCGTTGATGAGGCCGCCCTTCAGATTATAGACATACCAATATAGGAGTAATAAAATTCCACACCGTGAGATAACCGTGAGTGTGTCCACCATAAGTCGCCCGGGATATTGCAAGCGATCCTTGGTTAGAGTTTTTAGAATTTTAATAGCCAGTCGAGTCTCTTTCATATATATGACGAATCACGGTCTCAAGATCGGCGTTATAGACATCAAGATCCTCAACCTCAAAGAGACCCAGTAATTGGCGCAGAGAATCTTGGAGATTCATTTGGTTGACGTTGGCCACAACTGTAATCTTAGCCTTATCTTTGGCGAGATAACGTAGGCCTTCTGGCAAGGCTGGGAATTCGGTGAATTTATTTTTAGCAATGAGGTCAATATATTTCTCATAAGCAAAAGTCTTAGCCAGTTCGGTTGTTGGGATATCTTTAATTACCAGCCCATGATTAATAATAGTGCGATCACACAGAGACTCAATGTCACCGACATCGTGGGAAGTTAAGAAGATAGTAGTTTTTTCTTCTTTGTTAATTTTCAATAATAAATCACGCAAAGCTTTTTTGGCGACGACATCCAAGCCAATGGTTGGTTCGTCGAGAAGAATAATTTGAGGTTTGTGAATTAAAGATGCCGCCACTTCGGCTCTCATGCGTTGGCCCAGTGAGAGCTTGCGTACTGGTTGGCGGATAAAATCACCGAGGTCAAAGAGTTTTACCAATTCGGCAATACGCACTTTAATTTCCTCATCAGGGATGTCATACATCACGCCAAAGAATTCTAATGAGTCAGTGAGAGGTAGATTGGGAAAGAGTTGCGAGCGCTGACCAAAGACAGTGCCAATCTTATAGGCCAATTGCTTGCGATCTTTAGTAGGGTCAAGACCTAAGACACTAATTGTACCAGCTGTCGGGAAGAGAATCCCGGTAAGCATCTTGATGGTCGTAGACTTGCCCGCGCCATTGGGGCCAATGAAGGCTACGCGTTCGCCCGACTTAATAGAGAAAGAGATGTTATCAACAGCGATTATCTCCTTGGTTTCGGGGACAAATAAATTCTTAATCCAGCCGTGAGAAGCATTCTTCGCTTTGTAAGTGAATTTTTTAGTTAAGCCAGAGACAATAATTGAATTAGCTTTCATTCAATTTATTTTAACACAAGGGAGTGTTTTTAGTTAAAAGGGGATAACGAATTAATATTGACAATATTTAAATATACTTTATAATCTCAAGTAGAAAAACCGAGCCAGATCGGCTCATAACGCTCATTGAGAGAAGGACTAGAGAAAGATGAAGACTTTTAGCGTCCTCATTTTGGGGACAGAATGTCGAGATCTGGCATCAGGCCTGAAAGGGACCGTGACGCACTGGACCTGCGACATGGGAGGGAGAGTTGAATACTTCTTCCAGCCCCTCGGGTTGGATGAGGACGGACAACCGGTCAAGAAGCTTTATGTCTGCGACCAACGACTGGAGGTCAAGCCGAAGGACTTCGAAGCGGTAGAGGTGCCCTTCGAGATCCTTGGGACGATAGTCACCGACAAGGCCAGCGGGTTCACCGGTATGGCGATAAACTTCGTTCGCCATCTCAATGGGTGTTTCCATGTGGTGATCCAGCCACAGGGGATGCTCAAGGGGAAGAACGTCCCGGTTGAAGCGGCGGATTTTGACCTCAGAGGCTGCAAGGGGAAGATGATAACGCAGATGTCGGAGGAAGAGAAGAAGGAAAGCACACAGAAGAATCCTTCCCCCACCGGCGATCGTTTCACTCGGCCCCAGCCCCCCTCGTCCCCGAAGCCCCCTTCTTGCCGGCGATAGCCTGGCAAATCCCGCCCGAAGAGCCGCTCGCTCTTCGGGCGGTTTCTATTTTTGGATTAAATCTCTTAAATTTGTTATAGTTTCCCCATGTCATTAAGTATCGGAATCCTGCGAGCGTCGCACGTCTGTTTGAGATCAAAGAAAGTACCTTCCTTCTTCCATTCGAGTTCGTAATAAAATTACCTAAGCCTAAATGGCAAACAATTAAGGGGTTTAAACGCCCTAAAAAAGAGGGGATTAAATAAACTTATAAAACATTGACATTTTTTGTAAATGTTATATAACATAAGAGGATTAAAACTTTGTCAAAGACTAGGAATAATAAGGAATTGAGGCTCAAAACAACAACCCAACTCTTAATTGAGTAGGGAGTGAGGAGACCGCTTCATGAAGAACTTGTTGGTAGTGGTACTTGTGGTACTGTTCAGCCTGACCTTGGCCCTGTCGGCCCAGGCTGGCGCCTTCAGCCCAACACCCGGTGGACGTTCCACTGGGACCCAACTTGGAGGAGACCAGAGCGACGGTTCGCTTCTGGCTTCGGACCTTTGGGGGTATTTTGACCTCCACAAGGAAGAGAAACTCAAACTGAATTTTGGCACAGAAGTTATCGTGCCCAAGTTTACTGTCGAGGACGCCTTCGGACACAAGCAGGCATCGCGAGGAATTTACCATCCGCTACCGTGGGCAACCGCGGCGTGGCAGGTGAGCGATAAACTCGCCGTAGGCTTGAATGTCGACAACCCCTTCCGGCTCGGTTCGGCCTACAAGGCCAACCCCTACCAGTATGGGTTCGACACACAGAGCCTTGTCGGTCTCACAACCGCAAGCTTTCTCGCTGATATCAAACTCAGCGACAAACTGCACTTGTCGTTCGGACCAGTCGTTGGGGTGGCACAGGTCATCTACAACGCAGCCTTCGACCTCGACCGTACGCCGCTCCCGATCTTTACTGAGACCAAAGCCATGGGCATTGGTTTTGGGGGAACAGCGAGCTTGTTCTGGTCACCTAACGACCGGACGAGGTTGGGCTTGCAGTATGTGAGCCCGATAGCCCCGGATATCTGGGGACACACCAAGATCCATATTTTGGGGTTCACGATTAAGGACCGCATCGAATTGCGGGATATCGTGTTCCCACAGACGGTCACGGTGGCCGGGAGTTACCAAATTACCGACCGAATCCAACTTGACGGCGACGCTTACTGGGCGAATTACAACAACACCCCGCGCGCGTTCGAGCTCAAGTTCCGTAACTTGGGTATTGTTCACCCTCTCCCCACCGAATTTGTCGATGTCTTCGGTATCCACGCCGGAGCCAACTACAAAATCAATGAGGACTGGATGGTTCGCGGAGGAGTTGGCTGGCTCTCACAGGGTGTGCCTGACAAGAGGTTGGACACTCTGACTCAAGACGTCGCGGGCTGGGATCTGGCCGCAGGTCTCAGCTATAAGGGTCTCAACTTCGGTTGGACCCATGCTTGGGGATCAAGCAACACGGGGAGTGGTCTTTCGTACAAGAAATACGGCATCACCATCGACACCTTCAGCGTCGGGGGAACCATCCAATGGCGCCCACGGCCCAACAATTGCAACAACAGGAGTTAAGTCGCCATGAAGAAGCTCTATTTTTGGGGAATTGAATTCCCCCTACAGACCCTGCTCACAGCCATCTTGTCACTCGTCTTCGGGCTGGGCTTCTCGATCTGGATTGCTGTGATGCATCTGGTCGAAATCCGCTCGTTTTGGACCGGTTGGCGTGATGAGTTGACCTTCTGGACAGGAGGAGTCGTGACGTTCTTTCTTGGAGCAATTCTTTGCCCTGTCTATGGCCTTCAAGAGGTCTGGGCTGAGGCTCACACCTAGTCCACACGCAATGACCGCACAATCGGCCACTTTCCACAGGGAGAGGGGCCGATTTCTAATTGACCTAAAATTTTAAGCATCAATCTTCTAACCGTTGACAGGTAAGAGATTATGAGCTATTCTATTGACAGATTCGTAAGAATGATGGATTATCTGCCATCTTCAAGCGATTGATCTTATTATATGGTTACGAGGTTAAAGAATACCCCTAAAAAGGAGAAGTCCCATGACGACACGAAGCTTTGCGTTTATTGCTCACTACGTGGAAGACTGGAACTGGCTCCTCAGGTGGTGCCTCTTCAGTCGACTCCATACCCACCCCGCCGAGCATTTCTACTGGAGCTGGTTGTGGCCGATTTATACGGTCGCAGCGCTCTTGGACATGATCGGCAAGAAATCGTTCGACGTCGTCGATGATTTCGCCTTTGGTAAAAAGTTGCGGGGTCGGACAGTCCTTCTACGCAACTTCGCTTGGCAATTTTTCATCCCACAGTATCGGGATCGGATTCGGGAACGGATTCTGAAAACGGTATTAGAAACCCAGAAATTCGTCGAGGTGATAGGGCTTGGAGCCCTCATCAAAGACGAGAGTCTGACTCGTGGCGGGGAGTGGATTGTCGAGAAACTTGGTAGTCAGCTCAAGGTCCCAATTGTCCACGGTGACACCCTTACGGCTGCCACGGTCTTTGAACAGGTCATGGCTCTAAGAGAAAAAAGAGGGCTTGAAGCCGATGATCCCGTGATGGTTACAGGTTCGACGAGTAAGATAGGACGAGCCATTGTCCTGCTTCTTGCGGAGAAGGGAATTAAGGTGAAGATGTTCACTCTCAGTAACGATCGCTTCCTCGCGATAAAGACTGAGGCTGGCGCCAAGAGCGAGAACATTGAGTGGGCCTCGTCCCTCTCGGATGGCAAGTGTTGCCCGATCTGGGTGACAGGGAAATCAATTCCCCGTGGCCGAGACCTTTTGGACCTCATCCCTTACGAGGCTGATGTTCTAAACTTCGCGGTACCGAATCCGCTGAACGTGTCTTGGAAAAAGACGCGGTCTGATCTGGTTTTCCATGAGGGAGGACTCTTGGCCTACAAGCCTGATACAACGAGTCTGCGCTTCACCATGAGACTTCGTCCTGGTCTCACTTACGCCTGCCACGCTGGAACAATGGTCCATGCCGCTATGGGCTGGACTCATCACGAAGTGGGCCAGGTCGATATCCCCCAGATTGAAGTGACCTGGAAGGCAGCCCTAGAACTGGGATTTTCCCTTCCTCCACTTGGCGAGCGCGAGCTAGTTGGGAACAAAATAGAAGGAGAGGTCAAACAGCTTAAGTCTGCCAAGAACTTCTTGTCCTGGTTTTTCTAAACAGGTCACCTCAGTAAACAGATCCGGCTCTTCCATAACAACGTTTTGCGTTGCGGGGGGGCCGGATATTTTGTTATAATAAAAAAGACTTTTTAAATCTATCTATGGACATCACAACAATCTTACCTTTAGTCAGTGCTATCTTTGTTTTTGGTTTGGGTATTTTTGTTTTGCTAAAGAATACGAATTCTAGGTTGAATGTCACCTTTTTCCTTCACGCCATTGCTATTTCTTTTTGGCTTTTTGCTACCTTTATGATGTTCCTTAACAAAGGGAATATTGATCAAATTGTCTTCTGGGATCGAATGGTTTATGTCGGGGTTGTTTTTATCCCCACTTTTATGTATCACTTCTGTTTGGCCCTAACCAATCGTCCTAAAAATTTTGCCCTTTACCTGTCATATATTTTAGCTGTTTTCTTTTTAATCGTTAGTCAGACAGATTTTTTTGTCCGAGATATCTTTGTTTATCAATGGGGTGTCCACACTAAGGCTCAACTTTTCCACCATCTTTTCCTTGTTTATTTTGCCGTCTATGTTGTGGCTGGATTTACTATCATTTATTCATATTATCGACAAGAGGCAATCTCTTCTATTCGTCGGCAACAAATTAAGTATTCTTTTCTGGCATTTTTCTTTCTATTCACCATTGGGCCGTTAGCTTTTTTGCCCGCCTATGGTATCGGCATCTATCCTTTTGCTTATTTGTCGGGTGTTATTTTCGCTATCATTTTAAGTTATGCCATTCTTCGTTACAGGTTAATGAATATCCAGATTATTGCCCGAAAAATATTTATCTATGCCGGAGTTGCTGTTTTTGCCTATTTTGTTTTTTACTTGCTCTCTTGGGTCTACACAGAATTCTTGGGAGGAATTTTTACTTTGAAGAGCTATCTCTTCGGGATGGTTATTGCCCCAACCTTTGTTTTTCTTTTATATAAGACGGAGAATGTCATCAGGTCTTTTGCGAATCAATATTTTTTCTTCGCTCTTTATAATTATCAAGAAACAATTAACCGTGTCTCTGGCCAACTAACTCACTATACCGACTTATCTAAAATCGACGGCTTGGTCTCGGACACCATTAAGGAATCTCTTGGCGTCACGCGAGTAGAGATAAATTTATTTGATAAAAATAGTCGCTCAGCAAAAAAGGATCCACTTATAAAATATTTGCAAACTAATCAACGGCCGGTCGTGTTGGAAGAGCTAAACCTTTTGGTTAATGACGAGAGACTAAAAGACCAGCGAGAAACTTTTAGTGCTGTTTACGAACAAGTTGAAAACTTGGGAGCGGCGATCTGTTTACCGATGGTCAGTAACGAGCGTCTGATTGGCATTATTATTCTTGGACCTAAAGTAATTGGCGATCCGTTTACTGTCGAAGACCTAGAATTGTTGATGACGCTTTCAAACCAAGCCGCGATTGCGATTGATAACGCTGAATTGTACAAGGAGGTTAAGGACTTTAATAAAACACTCAAGCAAAAAGTTAATGAACAGACGATGAGCTTGCAAGATAAAACAAAAGTTTTGGAGGAGCAAGCGGAACACTTAAAGAAACTGTTGGCTATGAGGTCAGAGTTCCTTGATATTGCTTCACACCAACTGAAGACACCAATCTCCGTTATTTCTGGCACCATCTCCATGTTTAAAGAGGGTTCGGTGCAAAAGATGCCTGTTGAGACACAGAATAAGTTAATTGATAATATTTACCAGAAGTCACTTAAGATTAGTCAGATTATTCGTGATATTCTCCAGGCTTCTGAGTTTGATACCGAGAAATTTAGTTTTGTGGAAAAAAGAATCGTGCCCGTTGAACTCAACAAGCTACTGTCCGATGTCATGACGGACAACCAATCCTTTGCCGATGAGAAAAAACTTAAATTGGTCTTCACCCCCAATCCCGCTAACCCGCAAGTCAATTCTGACCCCGATTATCTCGAGCAAGCCTTCTTTAATTTGGTTGATAACGCTCTTAAATACACCAAGGAGGGTAAGGTCGAGGTGCTACTGGACGAAAATCCCCAAAGTATTATCATTAAGGTTAAAGATACTGGTGTCGGTATCCCCAAAGATGATCAGATAAGAATGTTTGGCAAGTTCGAGCGAGCAAAAAACGCTGTTGATATGTATACGGATGGTTCTGGCCTAGGCCTCTTTATCACTAAAGAAATTATCGAAGCCCACCCTGGTGGCACGGTCACTTTCGCTAGTGAGGAAGGTAAAGGCACTGAGTTCACAGTAATAATTCCCAAAACTAAAAAATAATAAATATTATGGCTGAAGAAATAAAACAAGTATTGATGATTGAGGATGATAAAGATCAGATATTTTTGTATAAATCAGCCTTTGATCTAATGAAAATCCCTAGTGTTATGGCGCTCGGTGGCGAGATTGGAGTTGAACAAGCCAAGAGATGGCTTCCTAAAGTCATTGTCTTAGATATCGTTATGGAGGGTATGGATGGTGAAGAAGTATTGAAACAATTAAAAACTGACCCCACCACTAAAGATATCCCAGTTATTGTCTTTACTAATCTCGACAAGAAACCGGTTAAAGAAAAATTTATGGCTCTCGGTGCCACCGAGTTCTGGGGCAAGACTGAATTAATGCCAATGGCCTTAGCGGCTAAAGTTCAAGACTATTTTGATCGAAGGTAATTATTAAGCTGGGCTTAAGAATTCAATAGTGTCATCAATTAACTCTTTTTCTTTTTCTTGCGTCTCAGCTGAGTGCCCCATGTCTTTTATTTTTGCTACGTCAGAGTAAAGCAGTAGGCCAGCTATTTTGAGAGAGTTCTCAAGAAGAACATTTCTGTCTTTGGTACCGTGAATAATTTTCACGGGCACTTTTATACTAGACAATAAATCTCTATCGACAGTTACTTCTAACAAGGAGCTAATCTCAGAAAAAAGAGTATCAATTTTTTCATTTAAGTTGCCTTTGTCGTCGGCGATACCTATAGCTGGAGCCCAGAGGACCATCTTGGTAATCTCAGGATAATTACGGGTCAGAAGAATTCCTCCACCAAAACTTTTACCGATAGCAAATATCTTAGTATAGCCTCCAGACTTTAAAAATTTGATAGCTTCATCAATATCCTCTTGAATTTGTCTAATATTTTTCTGCTCTAGTTCTTCGACGCTATCCCAACTTTGGACACGAAGAAAATCCATACCTAATTTCAAACATTCGTCCGATAGTTGCTTATATTTATCAGAAAAAGCTTTACCGCTAACACCGGGGATAAAAATAACGGCGGTGTTAGATTCCTCAGCACCCTTATCAAGGACAACCTTAGTTTTGCCATTAGCTAATGTTTTTATTTCCATAAGTTAGATAATACCATCAAGTCACTACTGTGGCGAGTTGAGATATGTCAGCTTTTCTATTATCATAGTTAGATGTCAAGTAATCCAAATGAAAAAACAATTGAGAAGAAAATCACCCCTAGGCTCGAGGATTATTCTCAGTGGTATTTGGACATAATCTCAGTCGCTGATCTCGCCGATTATGGTCCTGTCAAAGGAACAATGATAATTAAGCCCTATGGCTATGCCTTATGGGAAAAAACTCAAGAGATCCTAAACAAGAAGTTTAAGGAAACCGGAGTTCAGAATGCCTATTTCCCAATGCTTATTCCTGAGAAGCTTTTAAACCGAGAAAAAGACCATGTTGAGGGATTTGCTCCAGAAGTAGCAGTAGTAACTCACGCTGGCGGCAAAAAGCTTGAAGAGCCGTTGGTTGTTCGCCCAACGTCTGAGACAATAATGTATGATACTTTTTCTAAGTGGATTCAATCATACCGCGATTTACCTCTTTTGATTAATCAATGGGCCAATGTTGTTAGGTGGGAAATGCGCCCTCGATTATTCTTGCGAACAACGGAATTTCTTTGGCAAGAAGGACACACTGTTCACGAAACAGAAAAAGAAGCCGACGATCGTGCTCGAATGATGCTTGATATATATCGAGACTTTGCTGAAAACTATATGGCAATACCGGTTATCCCCGGAGTTAAGTCTGAATCGGAGAAGTTTGCTGGAGCTCTTCGGACCTACTCTGTCGAGGCAATGATGCAGGATGGGAAAGCCCTGCAATATGCCACCTCTCATAATCTGGGGCAAAATTTCTCAAAGGCATTTGGTGTCAAATTTATCGATCAAGAGAACGTTGAACAATTTGGTTGGCAAACTAGCTGGGGTTTGAGTACCAGGACAATTGGAGGGCTAATTATGACCCATAGCGACGATAAGGGTTTAGTCCTGCCCCCTGAGGTAGCCTCTATTCAGGTCATTATTACTACGATTCTTCCTTCTGAAGAGGAGGGAAAGAAGGTCAACAAGAGGGCAGAAGAGCTCAGTACCCTTCTAAAGTCTAAAGGAGTCAGATCAAGCGTTGACCCCAGAGATATTCGTCCAGGGGAAAAATATTTTGAGTGGGAAAAGAAGGGTGTCCCGATAAGAATTGAGCTCGGTCCTAAAGATATTGCTAGTGATTCGGCCATCCTTGTTCGTCGTGATACAGGAGAGAAGATTAAGACATCTTTAGATAAAATTGATGAGGCTGTTGGCTCGTTACTGAAGGAAATTCAACAAAATTTATACAATAAAGCCCTGGAATATCAAAAAGCTAAAACAAAAACTGTTGATACTTGGGAGGATTTTGTAAAGGCGATAGATGAAGGAAACTTTGTTTTAGCTCATTGGTCTGGCGAAAAGGAAGACGAAGCAAAAATAAAAGAAGAGACTGGGGCGACAATCAGATGTATCCCGTTTAGCCAAGAAAAAGAATCTGGTAAGTGCATAAAGTCCGGCAAACCCTCTTCTGGCCGAGTTATTTTTGCTAAGGCCTACTAATATTTATGATCTCTCTCGGTCATTTTTTACAAAAAATATGGACTTGTTTCTCTTGTTGTCTCGTGTTATCTTAATGTAATGACTATGGGACCCTACGAGGCAAAAAAGATCGGGAATAGAAAAGTGGTCTCCTATGTTGGAAACAAAATTTTTCCAAAGATAGATGATGTAACCTTAAAGGAATTTAATCAGCAGACCGTTGAGGCCCATTTTTATGAATTAGGCAAGTCAGATTATTTTTATCATCTCCACAAAATCGATAGCGGGATATTTCTTGCTTGCGTTGAGTACTTCAAGAGGATTGGGGCTGAATGGTGTAATTTACCACTAACAACGTTAATGATTTCTTCTCCTGGGGAAGTTTATGCCGGTAAAAATCTCGATTACACTACTGACGCCTTGCCTGTCAAATTAAAATGGTTTGACAATCAGAGAGAGATTTTTTTATCAGAAAGTTCTCAATTTTATTTGGAATTACAACTTGTCGTTGAAAAAATTGACAGAGTTTTTTCGATTTATAATTCTTTTCGTAAAGAAAAGACTGACTATTGCCATCTGTCAGAATTCCAGCATGTAGAGTTCGAAGGTAAAATTAAACTAGACGAAAATGTTAAGATTGCTAAAGACTTATTAAAATACGTCACTGATTACTTACTAAAAAATAACAGAGATAACTTATCTTTTTTCCTTGAGGATAACGACCTCGTTGCGATGAAAACGGCAATGGCAGATTCAAGTTTTAAAGAAATGACACTAAAAGAGGCCTTAGCTCTTCTTTATAAAGATACTGGGGATGAAGAATACAAAGAGTTTTCCCTTAAAAATTTTGGGTCATGGGAAGAGGTCAGAGTGACTAACATTGCCGGGGCTAATGTTATTCTTAAAGAATTCCCCATGTTAGAAATCCCTTTTTATCATAATGAGCTTAAAAAAGATGAAAATGGGGTAACTCTAACGCAAAATGCCGATATTATCTTAAACGGCTTTAGGGAAACAATTGGTGCGGGGCAACGAATTAAAGATATTGAGATATTAAAAAATAAAGCTAAGGTTTTTAATTTACCATTGGACGATTACGAACCTTATCTCAAGATGAGGGAGCTAGAGAACTACCAAGAGACCTCGGGCTTTGGTATGGGTTGGCAAAGGTATGTACAGTGGCTTTTAAAATTACCATATATCTGGGAGGCCACCTATGTACCAAGAAGTCACTTAATTCCTAAACCATAATTAATAGATAAAAATAAAACTGAAGATGAATAAAAAAGAATTTAAAAACTTTTTTGTAGACTACGCCCAAAATGTTGATAAAGCGAATAACAGTTTTTTCTGGCGCTTGTCGGACGACTTAATAATGTCAATTATTAAGGATAATATACCAAAGGACCTCGGCCGAGAGAAAATTATTTTTGATGCCGGAGGAGGAACTGGTCGCTGGGTTTGTATGATGAGCAGTATCTTTAAGGCTAATTTTATTGTTTATGATTTGTCGGAAGAAATGCTTACTAAGGCTAACCATAATATTAAGGTCCAAAAAATTGAGGAGCGCGTTAAGCTTCTTAGGGGAGATCTTATTGATATTAAAAAAATGAAGGATGAGTCCGTCGATTATGTTACTAGTATCTACAGCCCCATTAGTTTTATAGACAAACCAGAAAAGATGGCTAGGGAAATTCATAGGATCTTAAAGAAAGGGGGTAAGGCCATTATTATGGGCCATAGTTTCTACAATGCTCTCGCTTCAAAAATTAATAATTCCGCCAGTCTTAAAGATTTACGTCTTCTGGAGAAAGAGGCTAAAGTTAAATGGGCTTCTCATGTGCCCCAATTAAATACTTTTTCTAAAGAGACGATGGAAGGATTATTTAAAAAAGTTGGCTTTAAGATTGTAAAAACCCACGGAGTCCCTGTCTTTGTCCAACCAGGACCTGAGGATTGGGATCCGGAGAATAAAAAAGTGAGTAATATTTCTAAGGCTTTGTCTGACAAAAAATTCTACACAGAAGTCTTTAATTTAGAGAAAAAATATAATCATTTAGAAAATATTGCTAATCGCGGGATGAACATAATCAGCGTCTTCCAGAAATAGTTAAGAAATCCCCCTGGCCTTGTGGACCAGGGGGATGTGAGCAGAAAGAACTACTGATGGACAGGGTAGAGGATTGTCTCACGGATATCCCGTGGCAAGTCGCCCATAAAAGTCATGAAAAGCCTATTCATGGAAAGTCCAAAGCCAGAGACAAGGGGCATCCCCATTTCAAGAACGGCCAAGAACTCTTCGTTTATCGGAGAACCGTTCTTTTTTGACTGTTCAGACAGCACAAGACGAATCTTTTTGGGGTCACTCTCGTCGCATCCAATCGTGGCGATATTCATCCCTTGCGAGATAAGTATGGCCCCTTCTGACCTTTCTGGGTTATCCTCTACTGATCGGGTAAAAGGGAACATTGCTGACGGAAGGTCCGTAACGAAGGTCGGGTTCATTACGCCAGGGGTAACCAGTTTGCTTAGAAGTTTGTGGATCCAAGTAAAGTTTGGCATCCCGTCAGTAAATGTATCAGGGAAGACTTTCCTCAAACGTTCAAGGCTCGGTGCTTCGTCTAGTCCTAGCCAGTTCTGGCAAACTTCGTCAAAACTCACAGCGGTAAAGGGCTCATTGTAATCAACTGTGACAAGGGAGCCCCCTTTCTTGTACTGGACAAGACCGTCTCCTGTTACCTTCAAGATCACGTCTCTAACAAGAGACTCAACCAAAGAGAGTGTCTCACTGTATCCGTGGGCTGTTGAGTACGCTTCAAGCAGAGTAAACTCTGGAGAATGCAGTTTATCTACACCCTCATTCCTGAACGATTGAGAAATCTCATACACCTGCCTGAACCCTGAGGCGAGAAGCCTCTTTAGCTTTAGCTCGCTAGTTAGACTTAGGCTCATTACTCTTCCGTTGGCAAAGCACAAGGTCTCGAATGGTCGAGCTAGGCCTCCCTCAAATACTCTTTGGAGAATGCCAGTGTTGAACTCTCGAAAGCCCTTGGATTGCAAGAAGTTTCTCGTGGAGCTTGTCGCCTCTGATATCTGAGAAAAGAAAGAGAAAGACTCCCAATTCCTCGTCAGATCGAGAGACCGACTCCTGTAACGTTCTGGGCCTGACGACTTTTCTTCAAATAGACCCTCTGGACACTCGTAATTCACCTCCAGGCTGTTGACAAAAATCGAGTGTTCCCCAGACTTCGTCATTCCTTTTTCCCCGGAAAAAGAGAATAGGCTTCCAAGCCTTAAATTCCCCAAATCCTTGAAGTTGCCCAGTTTTTCTGGAGAAAGAACGATTTGGACATCCATTTCCAGAAACCTGACAACCCAGAACATTATTTTCCCCAGGTTGCGTTTTTTTAACAGTCGGGCTTGACCAGAAAAAGCTTGTCCATTAACAGTGGACTTAAGATTTCTATCCATTTTCCACCTCCTTGTAAAAGACCAGAGATTAGACCTCCCAAACTCTTCGGAAGATACTCTGTCTAAAATTGTACCATACCTTTTCTAATCTTGCAATAGCAGTTTTTTTGTTTTTAAACTACTTAAAATATACTTTAAGAATCTCATCCTGGTCGCTGTGGCTATACCAGGGTATATTTTCTCATCCATGGCAACAAGACCAACAAATCCGAGATAAACTACGGCTATTTCTTTTATAAATAAATCATTTGTCTCGGAAATATATTTTTCTATAAAGATATTTGCCAACTTTTTGTAATAATCATTTTTGAGATAATAGGACATGCAAATTAGATAAGAATAAAGACAACCAACATCAACACCTGGTTCGCCAAATTCGAATCTAGAGTAGTCTATGAAGTCGACATCCCCGTTGTCTCTGACGAGAATATTTTTAGGTATAAAATCTCCATGAATTAAGCTGATTCTCTGATAATATTTTTGGTAATATTCTATAACCTCGAGCATTTCTTTAAGGTAATCAGCCTTGACCTTTCCTCGGAAAATCTTACTCTCCCCCAAATTGTTAACAATAAAAGAGATTGATAGCTCTGGATGAATCATTACGTCCTTCAGACATCGGCTGTACTTCTCTCTTTTTTGGTCCTCTGTAAATTTTGGTTTTATTTTATGAACCTCCGCTAATTTTTTTGCAATATGTCCTATTGTCTCAATGTCACCGGGCAGAATAAGTCCACTCTTGGGGGTCATTAATAAGTCTTGGTAGATGTTTCCTTCTAAAAAATCTTGGAATTGGAGGGCCATGTCATCTTCTGTGATGGAGGGAAGAGAGACAATTTTTTTCTCCTTAGCCAAATATAAATAGGACCTTGAGAAATTTTTCCTACCATTGGCCTTGTTGTTAATTTTTTGGCTTAAAACGTAGGATAGGACCTGATCTTCCTTTCTTTCTAATCCACAAAAAGCCCTCTCTCTGGAGACTTTACAAATATAGGCTTTATCTAAGTTTCCAATAACCTTATCAAAAACCTCAATTTTATAGACATCTGACAAAAAACCACCAGGAATTTCCTTTATTTTGATGGAAAAATTTTCTTCTTTAATATTGAACTTAGAAGATAGAATTTTCCTTATCTGTGTTTCGGCCTCTGGTGACTTTTTCATAGAAAATGTTATAGTTAGTTTATTGTTAAATTTTATATAGTATTATTATGATTATGAAACCTCAGCACCTTAATGTCAACGACAATGTTGGAATAGTGAGCCCTTCTTCCCCTATAAACAAGTATCCGAGAAGAACAAAAAGAGGGATCGAATCACTTTCTAGCCTAGGCTTAAATGTTTTGTTTGGACCAAATTCACAAAAGGCCCAAGGGCACAATGCTGGAACAGCAAGAGAAAGGGCCGAGGATATTAATAACTTTTTTTCTGACCCTAATATTAAAGGGATAATTGCCTCTACTGGTGGATACAATACAAACGCTATTTTGCCATACTTGGACTTCGAAAATATTAAGAAAAATCCTAAAATTTTTTGTGGTTTTAGCGATGTTACTGTTTTAAATATTGCTATTTATGCCAAGACAGGGCTAGTGACTTTTAATGGGCCAACAATTCTTCCCACTTTTGGAGATTTTGGTGGAATTATTAAATATTCTGAAGAATCTTTTAAAAAGGCACTGTTCGATAGCGAGCCGCTAGGGGTTATCGAGTATCCCAAAGAATACACCGAGGACAATCCTTGGTGGGAAAAGGATGATAACCAAAAGAGGGAAATGAAAGAGGCTCCAGCTCCAAGGATGATAACTGGTGGGGTTGCGAAGGGGACCTTAATTGTGGCTAACCTAAATACTTTTTGTATATTAGGAGGAACAGAATATTTCCCAGACTTAAACCAATCTATACTCTTTCTTGAAGAAGAAGGGGAGTCTCCTTCCAGTATTGAACGCAATCTAATCTATCTAGAACAGCTCGGTGTCTTTTCTAAAATTAAAGGGCTAGTCTTTGCCCGGCCCTCAGGTATGTCGACAAAGTCGGAGGATCGAACTCTGTATGACGTGCTATCTGAGTTTGGCTCCAAATATAAAATACCAGTAATTGCCGATGTTGATTTTGGTCATACCAACCCGTTAATTACTTTACCAATTGGAGTAATGGTTGAAATTGACGCTGATAAAGTCCAGATTAATATCATTGAATCGGCCACACTTTAAAAAATACCTGTCGTTTAGATATTGATGGTCTTTGTCTTTTGTTATTTTAATGATATGAATAAAATACTTATCCTTGCAATAGCCCTAAAATCCTTGTACAGTCAACTCTAACCCTGTTCTTTGTTTTTAACGTTAACCCCCCTTAGAAAGGAGGTGATTGGTCATGAAGACAGCAATAGACAAGCCTGTGGCGACCGGTGAGGACCATGTGAGCTTCTTGAGACGGTTTAGGCTCAAAGTGACACCAACTGACCTTAAACGGCTCGATATGGCCTATGACATGGCGAAATACGGCCACCGTAACCAGTTTCGGGAGTCAGGCGAACGATACTTCGAGCATGTCAGGAACACGGCGATCATCCTTGTCGATGAACTAGGAGTTTACGACGTTGAGCTGATAATGGCCGCGTTGCTCCATGACATCTTGGAGGATAGCTTCCTACTCAAAGGTGATCGAACCGAAATGATCTTTGGGGCTCGCGTGGCTTACATAACCACAACAGTCTCTAAGCTCCCCAAGGACGATCCACGTTTTGCTACGCCGAAGCAACGACTACTCTTCTATCATCAGCAGATCAAGAATGGCAACTGGGAGGTTAAGTTGGTCAAATTGGCCGACCGCCTCCACAATCTGCGGACATTAATGAGTTGCTCGTTGGAGAAACAAAAGCGTAAACTGGCCGAAACGAAAAGGTCCTATCTGCCTCTGGTCCGTGATCTCAGCAGTGATTACCGCGAAACGGCCAAGCAACTCGAGACGGCTTTTCGCCAAGCCATCGCGACCGTTCAGAAGTCCATAGCCTCCGCATGGTGAGGAGTCTCGTTCTCAGCCCCGATTTTCGCAGTATGCGGATGTCGGGGTCTTATTTTGATAAGTGAAATAATTTGGTAGAATGAAGATATGATTATCTTTTTAAACGGCTCAATAAATTCTGGTAAGACCACTGTGGCGAAGATTCTCGCCCAAAAGCTTTCTAACGTGGCAATTGTTGAGATTGACGCTCTTCGAGCGATGATTGAGTGGATGCCAATTGATCAAGCAATACCAGTTAATCTTGAGAATGCCATCTCTGTTATTAGAAATTTCTCTAAGAGGGGATTGGATGTGATAGTTCCCTACCCACTTTCTCAGAAGAATTATGAGTATCTAACTGCGGGGGTTAAAGACCTTGAAGCTGAGCCTCACGTATTCACCCTCGCCCCAAACCTAGAAAAGGTTCTCACAAATCGAGGGAGCCGAGAATTAAGTGGAGAAGAACAAGAGCGAATTAAATATCATTATGATATTGGTATCCACAGTCCCAGCTTTGGAGAAATAATTGATAATTCTGACCAAACTCCAGAAGAGACGGCTGATTATATTCTCTCAAAAATAAATAAACACCTAGAAGTCAGGCCCTACTAATCCCCTTTATTTTCTCGAAGCACTTGCTCAATCAGGATATCTGCGAGTTGCTCTTCGATTTGTTTCAATCTTTCTATTCCTCGACCTGTGAGTTCATTAGCGTAATCACCTAAAGATTTTGTAAATTCTTCTAAAGAGACCATCTAAATTTATCCTAATTATATTTGTTAAAAATCTTATCTAACTGGTGATCAATAATAGCGTCTAGTGTTTTGTCTAGTTGAGCTATTTCTTGGTCATCTAATCCGATTGTTTTGAGGTTAGAAATACACTCCTTAAGAGACAGATACTCCTCTTTGTAATTATTAGACATTTATCTTCTAATAATAGACTTTTTGTGGCCGAAATTAAAGGGCTAAAAGTCTTCTTTATTTAAACTTAAATCTGTGGTAGTATTTAAAGACAATTTAATATTAGAAGTAGCCTAAACCAGTGAGTAATCGCTGGCATGGTGAATAAGCCCAGTCAAACGTAAAGAACCCAACATGTGGGGCCGTTTGACTGGCTGTATCGGGAAACCGATGCAGAGGGCGCAAGCTCTCACTCACGTGTTGGGCTTTTTGGTTTCTAACAAAAAATTATTAATTAATAAAATATTCTATGGGCTTTTTCTCAAACATCTCTTCTCAGGGGAAATTTAATAAAAAATTGACGACGGTTTCGACACATCGGAATAAAATTTTGATGTCAGAAATTAAGTCAGTTCACCCATTGTTTACAATCATTCCGATGTACCTGGGATCTTTTTATCAAGGAGTATTAACAGATGACAAAGCTAGTGTATTTTTTGAGATATTAGCCGAAGCCACCGAACAACAAATTGATTTTGTTAATAGACTCCTCACTGTATGGTTTTTTTGGTCCGCCGACCGTCTTATGGATATAAAAGTTTTAAAAGAGAGAAGTGTCGTTGTCGGTTTTAGTAAGGTTTGGTCTCTGTCGGATGTTGAATTAAAATCTCTGGTTTCTTCTCTGGATGCATCTGGTCAAGGTAAAGATATTTTATATTTGTGGAAGAAGATAGAGGAAGTCCTCAATCATGGAGATATTAATCCGCTATATGTTTTTCCTCATTTGAGAAATGCAATGACATCAGTCTTGCAAGGTAGGTAATATAAATTTTAAAAAATTATTAACTAATAAATAATATTATGAAGAAGGTCTATCTTGGTCTCTTTGCTCTCGCCATATCGCTCTCGGCTCTTGGCGTTTATGCAACAATGGCTCCTGTCTTGCTATTCTCTGACAGCTTCGAGGGCGGTAATTTTAACAATTGGACCACGGCGGATAAAGGAGCGTACAAGTGGGCAGTCTTGCCCGGCATCTTAATTAAGGTTCAAGATGGTAAAAAAGACGCTGAAGTTTCGAGAATTCTTAAGAAGCCTAGCACTGATTGGAAATTAGCCAAAAACATTTCTACTGTTGGCTACGATAACCTAACCCTTAGCTTCTATTATCTAATTCCTAGACTTGGTCATCTGGAATCTAATGACCATTTTGTTGTCGAATGCTTCGACGGGACCACTTGGCAGAAAGTTGGGGATATCACAAATACAGATACGGGTAAATCTTGGCAGTTAGCGAGCTTCTCTTTGCCTGCAGGCACTAACAACAATACCAACTTCGCCTTTCGTCTAAGAGCCCAATTTAGCCCAGAGGTAAAAGGTTTAGACGCTCTTGATACGGTGATTATTGATAATGTTAAGTTGATGGGCCAGGCCATACCACCGGCTATTACAACTTATGTTATTACCGCCTCTGCTGGTGAAGGTGGAACTATCTCACCTTCTGGGCCCGTTTCAGTTAAAGCGGGAAGTGACATTAACTTTATCATTACTGCCAATCCTGGTTATCAAAACGCGAATAAAAAAGTTGATGGAGCTAATGTTGGAGGGCAAATTGGGGCGAATGATTCCTATAACTTTACTTCTGTTAACGCGAACCACATAATAGAGGTTTTCTTTATGAAAGGGAATGACGCTAATCTGGGCGATTTGACCTTAAGTAATGGGACCCTCTCGCCAGCCTTTCATCCCAATAAGCTTGCTTATGAGGTCGAGTTACCAGAAGACACGACAGTTGTCCCCACTGTGAACGTGAGGACAAATGACCGATTTGCTATAGCTGAAGTAGCTCCAGCTATAACCATTCCTGGGACCACAACAATTAGAGTCATGGCTCAGGATGGAGTTTCTGAGCTAACTTATACCGTAGCCTTTACTGTTGCCAAACATCTTCCTTTGGCAACTCTTAATGTTTCTCTTAGCCCTTATAGCCCTAATTCTTCCACTATTTTTGCCACTGGGGGTGAAAAGGAAAATATTCCTCTTCTTGCCTTTGACATCAAGGCTCAAAGAGGTGATGCTGTTGTCACTAGTCTAAAAGCTTCAATCTTAAAATTAGGGATTGGTACGGCAGATATAACCGCCGTTTACTTGTATGATGGGCCGGCCCTGATTGCTTCTGCCATCGTTGACCCTAATGGACTGGTGAGCTTTTATGATATTACCACTGTTATTCTTAGGGACTCTAGGAAGACTTTTACCTTGAAGATTAATATCAAAAATATCTCTGGTGGGCCCGTCACTTTGTCTTCTTCTGTTAACGGATCAGATATTATTGCTAGCGACGCTAACGATGACGCTGTTGTCCCTGAGGGTTCAGCTGTTGGGACTGACATGACTATCATAAATTCTGAATTCTAAGAACAATCACGCACTCAAAAATGGCACTAACCCCTAGGGGCTAGTGCCATTTTTGTTTCGTCGCTATTAAGCACGTAGGTATAGGGCCAAAGATTTGGCAGTGACTATTCTCGCATATTCTTAGGCTAGTCGGCCGTGATATCTTAGAATATGTCCCAGCGATATATTCGCATCTCTACATCTACGCACTGGATAGCGACGAATGGGTTTTTCCTCTTTACTTAAGCCCAACAAACGAGCTGATCTGTTCGCTGGCCTCTTGCCTTGTCATGGTCAACAGAGAACTCAAGGATTCTTCCCTCTCGTTCTCATCGGGGACATGATCATAGATGAGCTGTGTCAGGTAGTTTTTTTGTCGTTCGCTAATCATAGGTACGCCATCAGACCTTTCTTCTTCTATCTGAATCGGACCGCCATAATTCGCTCGATCGTCTAAATCCATGGTGAAGTAAGCGGAGATGTTAGCCGAGCGTATGATTGCCGATAAAAATGCGGATTTCTCAGCGAGCTTAATAGTCTTGTTTTCGTCATTGTCATTGCGAGATAATGATGCGCATCCACGACCTTCCCCAGCTACTATCCCTGTTGGGTGGTAAATAATGCACTTAAAGGCCACTAAATTCTTAGCATCGCTAAAAGAGGCCAAAGTGTCTCGATCAAGCTCAAAACGACTGGTAAAGCCGAAAATTTGCGCAATGCGTTCGCCACCTCCTTTGCTTAGGACCTTCTTGCCATCAATGACATTGTAGTCTTGGCCTTTTTGGAGAATCGGTAAAACCTTGTCGATAAAATATCTCCTTTTTAACAACATCAAGTTAACACCTTGCTTGAAGTAATCTAAAGTATTAAGAACTTCACTAACTCTAATTGCTCCTGGTTTGTTAAGAGTTTCCATAACGATTATTAATTAGTTTTTTGCTAATGGCTGGACCTGGAGCCGGTGAAAAAGGGCAATCCGTTTCGGGTATTTTTTGAGGACTTGGCCGTCCTGATCTTTCTTCTCTACCATAGTTAGACTGGAGAGAGACTTCTCGCCTTTTTTGACGACAAAGCCTAACTTAATCCATTCACGAAAGGTTCTAGCGTCTTGATAGGGGTCAAAGGACTCGGCAACTTCTTCTGAGAAGCGTTGAGCGATCTGTGCCTTCACGTCCTCATAGGTGCGAAGTGACCCACGATAATTTGTCTTAGTTAAAGTGACCATAATAATTAAAGGTTAACGAGTAAAGACCTCGCTGGACTAGAGTGAGGAAAGGGGTGAAGTAACCAAGTCATCGACCTATTTCTTAATCACTTCAATTATTTAGTCGATAAATTCTTAGGGGGGTACCCGGGGTTGTTCGGTTAACATCCCTAGATTGTGGCTGGTACCATAAGGTAGCGGGGACATTCTCGCCCGTGGCGACTATTTCCAATCTCTATTAAAAAGGCCTAATCTGACCACCCTTAGATTAGGGAAAAATTTTTGTAAAAATTTGCCAAAAGTGCTATCATCTTGTCAAGTATGAAGTTATTCTCATATTGAGGAATAAGGACATTCTCCCAGTTTTTAGTAAACAAAATATGAAAAGTTATTATCGAATAATGCTTGGCCACAGGAGTATCTATGCCGAGGATGCGTACAAGGGTAATTTTATCGCTGCCGGCTTTATTAAAGACAAAGACCTGGTTAACCATCTTTTTGACAGTCGTCGCGAGTTCAACGAGGAGTTTATTCCTATTTTTTTGAAACAAAATCCAGACAAGACAAAAGTTGGTGCTGGTCTTGCTTGTGGAATGCTTTGGACAATTGTCAAAGGTATACAAATTGGCGATATTATTCTTTGTCCTGACGGTAAAGGAAATTATTATGTTGGTGAAGTTGTTGGCGGTTATGAGTATCGCAAGGGTGAAATTTTGCCCCATCGTCGGCCTGTTCACTGGTTTCCAAAAACAATCTCAAGAAACGAGATGAGCCAGTCATTAAAAAACTCAACTGGGGCGATTGGAACAGTCAGTGATATTAGTCGATATTCTTCTGAATTAGAATCCTTGCTTTCCGGGAATAACCCTCAGGCAATTATTACTGTAGATGACACTATTGAAGATCCCAGTGTTTTTGCTCTAGAAAAGCACCTAGAAGATTTCCTTGTCCATAATTGGAAGCATACTGAGTTAGGAAAACATTATGATATTTATGAGGAAGAAGGAGAAATTGTGGGACAGCAGTATCCAAGCGATACGGGGCCAATTGATATTCTGGCAATAAGTAAAGATAAAAAAGAAATATTGGTGGTAGAGCTTAAAAGAGGAAGAATAAGTGATGTCGTTGTGGGGCAAATTCAACGCTATATGGGTTATGTTAAAGAAGAGTTACTAGAAAAGAACCAGACAGTCCGTGGGGCCATAATTGCATTTGAGGATGATGTCAGGGTTCATCGTGCCCTTTCTGTCGCAGCAAATATAGATTTTTATACGTATAAGGTTCATTTTGAATTAAGGAAAAAATAGGTATATGACAAACTCTAAAGAAGCATCTGCTCGAATTAAGATAAACAAACTGCTTGAAGCCTCTGGCTGGCGTTTTGGAGACGACAAAAAAGGAAAAGCTAATATACAACTTGAGCCAGGAGTTAAGTATTCCGAGCTTGGCGACGACTTTGAAAACGAAACTCACGGTTTTATTGATTTTCTTTTGCTTGACAAAGATGGCCGGGCGCTTGTGGTCCTAGAGGCAAAAAAGGAATCGATTGACCCTCTTTCTGCCAAAGAGCAAGCTAGAAACTACGCTCGTAATGTTGGAGCGCGGTTCGTCATTCTTTCTAATGGTAACATCCATTATTTCTGGGATACTAAACATGGAAACCCTGATGCCATTTCTCGTTTTCCGACTCAAGACTCAATAACTCAATATGAAAAATACACTCCAAACCCTGAGGAATTAGCTAATACTTTGGTTGACGAGAACTACATTGCCTTAACTCAAATGCCAGGTTTAGTAAATGACCCTGCTTTCCTAAATGAGGCAACGAGAGTTGAGTTCTTAAGAAATAATAATTTAAAACAACTTCGACCTTACCAACTGAAGTCAATTAAGGCTCTTCAGGAGTCCGCCATGTCTGGTAATCAACGTTTTCTTTTTGAGATGGCTACGGGTACGGGAAAGACACTCATTTCGGCGGCTGTTATTAAATTATTCCTAAAATCTGGCAATGCCCGCAGAGTTCTTTTTCTTGTTGATCGATTAGAACTTGAGGGCCAAGCCTATAAAGCATTTAAAGCTTATCTCGGCCATGATTTTGCTACGGTTATTTATAAAGATAACCGCGATTCCTGGCAAAATGCCAGTGTCGTTGTTTCCACTATTCAAACTTTTCTCGCTGGCGATCGTTATAAAAAGGAATTCTCTCCTACCGATTTTGAGTTAGTTATCTCTGACGAAGCCCATCGTTCTATTGGTGGTAATAGTCGAGCGGTCTTTGAATATTTTGTTGGTTATAAATTAGGTTTAACTGCCACACCTAAAAACTATATCAAGGGCGTTGACCCTGAGGGGGCGGATGTTCAGAGAGAATATGAGCGTCGATTACTTCTTGATACTTACAAAACTTTTGGCTGTGAGCCGGGCAATCCGACGTTTACCTATGATCTTCTTCAGGGTTCAAAAGACGGATTTCTTATTCAGCCGACCTTGGTTGATGCTCGAACAGAAATTACAACCGAGCTTTTGTCAGAAAAAGGCTATGCGGTTCATTCCACAACCGAGGAAGGAGAGAATGTCGATCAAGTCTTTAATGAGCGACACTATGAGCGAAAGTTCTTCAACGAAGAAACTAATATTGCTATGTGTAAGGCCTTTATTGATAATGGCCTTTTTGACCCAGTAGCACAAAAACAGGGTGTTCAGCTTTTTGGTAAATCAATTGTCTTCTGTGTCTCACAAAAACACGCTTCGAGAGTGACCAATATTCTTAACAAATTGGCGTTTGAGAGATGGCCAGATCAATACGGTGAATCAGATTTTGCTATGCAAGTGACCTCGCAGGTATCCAGTGCTCAACAGATGACAGTTAATTTCTCTAATAATCGTCTCGGTGGTCAAGTTAAGAAACCAGAAGGCTATGATTCTAGTAAGACACGCATTGCGGTAACTGTGGGAATGATGACGACAGGTTATGATTGCCAAGATTTGCTTAACATCGCTTTAATGCGCCCCGTTTTTAGTCCTGCCGACTTCGTCCAGATTAAGGGACGCGGGACCAGAAAATGGTTATTTGAGTATAAAGATTATGTTGACAAGGAAACAACTCAGATAGCTAAAGAAAGATTTAAATTCTTTGATTTCTTTGCCACTTGCGAATACTTCGAAGAAGGATTTCCTTATGACGAGAAGATAAAGCTCCCACAAATTAAAAAAGTTGTTGAATCTGAAACTTCGGGGGATAAAGCTTCGTCTCAGGGAGAATTTGTTGATGAAAAAGGTAACAAGATCTTTAAAGGACCAATTGATTTGGCTACCTCGGACGAGATTGCCTCTGTCTCCGAGACTGTTATCGGGGAAGAAGGTATGAGAATTGACCGTGAAGGCTTCAAAAGAGCCGTCGAAGAAGATATTCTCGGCAACGAGAAGCTTAAGAATATGTGGGAGAACGGCGATACAGAGGAAGCGGAAGACTTTGCTAAAAAAGAGATTTTTGATAAGCCTAAATATTTCTTGAACCTCGATAAGATTCGTAGGATTTTTGGCGTTGATCGTCGGGTGACTGTTAAGGAATTTTTGCAGGTAGCCTTTGGTGATAAAGAAACATTTGAGATGAAGGACGATCTCTTGGAGTCCGAATGGCAGAAGTTCGTCGATATTTATGATGTTGATCAACCTCATTATCAACCCGCGAAGAATTTCTTTAAAGCCTATATCTCAGATGAAGAAGTCCGCGACATTGTTAAGCGCAATCAACCTGCCGAATTCTATCATTGCCCGTCCTTCGACTTCGAAGATTATCAAAAACTAAACGGATATAGAGTGATCGTCCCACAATATGTCCGTGACTATGCCTATCAATTAACAAACTTATAATAAATGAACGCTGACACCAAAAGACATATCGATTCGGCTCGCCAAGTGTTAGTTGGGGTGGTTCCAAATCCGACTTCGCAGATAGACCAGATCACGAACGCGTTGATTTATAAGTTTATGGATGATATGGATCAGTCCGCGATTAAGGCTGGCGGTGAGCCTTCGTTCTTTGTTGGTAGTCTTGAGCGTTATGCTTGGACTCGCTTGATGGACGCTCGCATTGGCAATCAAGAGCGAATGAATCTTTACTCCGAAGCTCTACTTAAATTCTCTGAAGCAAAACAACTGCCAGAACTTTTTAGAGGAATTTTTAAATCTGCCTTCTTACCTTATCGCTCGCCTGAAACTCTAGGTTTATTTCTTAAAGAGATTGATTATTTCGACTATTCTCATCCAGAAGAACTTGGTAATGCTTATGAATATCTGCTGTCGATAATGTCCTCTCAAGGTGACGCGGGGCAATTCCGTACCCCCCGTCACATTATCGACTTCATTGTTGACGTGGTTAACCCTACCAAAGACGATAAGGTTCTCGATCCTGCTTGTGGGACCGGTGGCTTCTTGGTGAGCTCCTATAAACATATTCTTGAACAGCATGATGGTAAAGATGACCCAGACAAGAAGGAAAAATCACTTACTCCCGACCAGCGCCGAGCTTTGGCAAATAACTTTGAAGGCTATGACATCGACCCGGGGATGGTCCGTATTGCTCAAGTTAATATGTATCTTCACCAATTTAAGAATCCAAAAATCTTTCAATATGATTCTCTCTCAAGTGATGAGCGTTGGAACGATAAGTTTAGCGTAATCTTGGCTAACCCACCCTTCATGTCTCCTAAAGGTGGGATTAAACCGCACAGTAAGTTTAGTATTCAATCGAGCCGAAGTGAGGTGTTGTTTGTTGATTATATAATGAATCATCTTCAGCCCAAAGGCCGAGCTGGTATTATTGTCCCAGAAGGTGTCATCTTTCAATCGGGGACTGCTTATAAACAACTCCGCAAGAATCTTGTCGAAGATGGTTTATTTGCTGTTGCCTCTTTGCCGTCAGGAGTTTTTAATCCTTATGCCGGTGTCAAAACAAGTATCCTCTTTTTCGATAATGAGATCTCAAAGAGGACAAATGATATTTTGTTTATAAAAATTAAGAACGATGGCTTTGACTTGGGAGCCCAGAGACGACCAATTGATAAAAATGATTTGCCTGGGGCAATTAGTTTCATCAACCAATACAAAGAATATCTTGGTAATGATAAAGCTGCTCTGGCTAAACTATGGGCACATACAGGGGAAGACAAGTTCTTTTCTGTTGAGAAGGCAAAAATTTCTGAGGACGGTGACTATAATCTTTCTGGTGATCGTTACCGAGTCGCGACTGACTATTCTAACTCTAAGTGGCCGATGATAGGATTGGGAAAATTAGAAGAAGAAGGGAAAATTGAATTTTTAAGAGGTCAAGGACTATCAAAGAGTGATTTAATTGAAGAAGGTAAAAGTAAGTGTATCCACTATGGCGAAATTTATACCTTATATGATCCCATTATTAAGAATGTCATAAGTAGGACTGATTTTGAAGGTAAGGTTACGTCATTAAAAGGTGATGTTCTTGTCCCCGCAACGACAACTGCTGATGCGATGGGGATTGCCGTGGCGAGATCATTAAATGAGCAGGGGGTGATAATTGGGGGTGACATAAATATTATCAGAACGAGAAATAAGTTTATGTTGGCCGATTATCTAGCTTTATTAATTAGTAACCCTCCATTAAAAATAGAACTTTCTAGGTCTGCTAAGGGTGCAAACATACTCCATTTGTCAAACAGTGATTTAAAAAGGCTTCTGATTCCTCTCCCTCCGCTTGAAATCCAAGAGCAAATCGTCTCAGAGTTGGACGGCTACTCAAGTATAATTTCCGGCGCTAAACAAATCTCTCAAAACTGGAAACCTAAAATCGAGATTGACCCTGAGTGGGAGGAGGTTAAGATAGAGGAAATCTCTGATTTAATTACAAAAGGCACAACGCCGACCACTAACGGCGGTAAATTCACGGAAACAGGAATCAATTTTATAAAAGTTGAAAGTTTGTCTGAAACTGGTGAAATTGACCTTAAAAAAACATCTTTTATTTCTGGTGAGTGCCATGAGTCACTAAAGCGAAGTCAATTAAGAGAGAATGACATATTGTTTTCCATCGCTGGTACGAAAATGGGATTATCGGCTATCGTTTCTAAAAATATTTTACCTGCAAACACAAATCAAGCCTTGGCAATTATAAGATTAAAAAATAATACTGACCCGCAATATGTACTAAATTACTTGAGGTCTATTGCTTTAATATCGCTAATTGAAAACATTAAGGTCGGAGTTGCTCAGTTTAATCTCTCATTAAAACAAGTAGGTGAACTAGAAATACCTTTCCCTCCTCTCGAAACCCAGAAACAAATCGTAGAAAAAATCGAAGCTGAACGCATCTTGGTAGACTCTGCCAAAAAATTGATTGGGATTTATGAGAAAAAGACTAGGGAGGTTCTAGCTAAGCTTTGGGAGAAATAGGCCATGTTTAATGAAGTTGTTATGTATTTATTACAAATTCTGCAGAAATATCAAGCTCAAGATCTAACGGGTTATGCTGGTCAAATAATTCAACTCAAAAATATCCTTTATGATTGGGCAAATGGCTGCCTTCTCGAAATAAAAGATTCCGGCTCGAGGGCCAAAGGGACAGCGATTTCTTTGGCTTCAGATGTTGATTATTTAATTTCTCTTTCTAATGGGTGTAACCAAAGTAATGGGGGGTTAGAGTTTACTTTTAACCAACTCTTCCAACATTTGAAAGATCAGGGCTATCAAAACGTTAGGAAACAGAACGTTTCAACAAGAATTACCCTAGGCTCTCTTGAGATAGATATCACTCCAGCGACAAAACAGCTCGGTAATACTAGCGACCATAGTATTTGGAGATCCAAGAACGGCACATGGCAAAAAACTAATATCCAAAGGCACATAACGGACGTTTCCCAGTCAGGAAGAATAAATGAGATAAAACTAATTAAAATTTGGAGAGAATTAAATAACTTGGACTTTCCTTCAATCTATCTCGAATACCTGATAATAAATAATGTTTTATTAAACAAGTCCACCGATGTCGCGAATCTTGGTAACAATGTCTGGTATATCTTAACTGAATTGGCAAAAGACTACGGAAATCCGTTGTTTGCTAGGGTTGTTGATCCCGCAAATTCTAATAACATCCTTTCTGAATTGTTAAGTCAAACAGAAAAAAATAAAATTATAAGCATGGCCAAGATATCCTCGAGCCAATCTAACTGGAACCAGATTCTCTGGTAGCCTTTTACTATGAGTAAAAAAATTAACATTAGAAAATTATTTATGGCGCTTGATGAAGAAATGCGCCTAAAATTATCGAGTAAAATTGATGAGATTTATCATCCTACCTCAAAGGGGAGCGAGTCTGAGTTAAACTGGATCGGGCTATTAAGGACTTATTTACCAGATAGATATACTGTCGACAGTGGGTTTGTCGTTGATCATGAGGGTAATATTAGTGATCAAATAGACGTTATTATATATGATCGTCATTTTACCCCCTTTATTTTTAGGGGTGAAAATATTGTTTACATTCCAGCAGAAGGTGTCTATGCGATTTTTGAGGTTAAACCCCACTTTGGCAAAACCAATTATGATTATGCCGTTAAAAAATTAAACAGTGTCAAGACCTTAAAAAGAACCTCTGCTGAGTTTGCTCACATTATGGGTAAAGATAAAAAAGATCTTTTTGAAATTATTGGAGGAATCCTGACAGGAGAAAACAAAGGTAAAAAATATTTTAATGAGCTAAATGTTAATTCCAAGCTATCAATAGCCCTTTCGCTAGATAGTGGAGTAAAGATAATTGACGGAGATCTAATGGAGGTCCAAAGTAAAGGACCCGTTCTGGCTTTTTTCTTGCTCAAGTTAATTAAAAAACTTCAGACACTTGGTACTGTCCCCGCCCTAGAGGTGGATAAATATCTAGGAGTTTGTTAAATACTTATGAACTCTCCACTTCCTTCATATCTATCGCTTCTGTGTGAAAATGAAGAAGAATTGAGGTATATTTCTGGCCTCCTTGATCAGTTTGATCTTGCTAAGACGTCTGGGTCATTTCATTTGGCTCTTTTTGCCTACCACCTACTCTTTATGACTTTTGTCTATCAGACGATCTTTAAAATAAAAATTTGGATGCCAGACAGGTTCAACGACGCTCTCGTTCAATCGCCATCTGAAAAAAGAAAAAAATATCAGGAGTCTTCATCCGTTTGGGACCTCTCAGAATTTCGGGAAAGTTCAATCTTTGAGCTTCTTAACCTCCTTCAATCCTGTGAAGAAGAAGTCGTCAGATGTAAAAATATTATTAAGTATCGGAACCGTGGTTTTGGCCATGCGACGGGAGTACTTGTCTCAGAAGAAGAATTTGGAAAGAAAATAGAAGAATATGACCAGATGGCCTCAGAAATTCATCTATTAACTCATAACGAATTGGCCAAAATATTTGATGAATATTTTAAGTCTCTGGATCCTACTCTAGAACAAACAAAAGACGACCTAGAGATTTATCTTATTGGCCCCAACAGGCTGAGTGACAAGGACCTGGAATCTTTGGCCGCGGAGTGCCTTATCGGAAGGACTGTTCCGCTAGAGAAAAGGAAACAGATTTTTGGGATACTTCAAGACAATTTTAATATGCACATCGAATTATTAGATTTTAAGCCCGCACAAGACAAGTGACTAGCCCTCACGCATTAAAATTGTATGTTGATGGCTCCGCCTTTAGGAATCCTGGTCATGAAGGTGGCTTCTCGGTCTTTGCTGAATATCCCGATTCTTTCGGACTCTCGACATTAGAAGTGGCAAATGGGAGTTATGAGGAGACGACAAATAATCGGATGGAATTAAGAGCTTGTATTGAGGCCTTTAAATTTGCCAGAAAAGAAGTCGAGCGGCTTAAAATTCGCCATGTGATTGTGGTAACTGATTCTCATTATGTTTATAGCAATCAATATCGAGCTATCTATTGGAAAAGAGATAACTGGGAGAATAGAGATGGTCGTCCTGTAGATAACCCAGACCTCTGGAAGGAATTTTTATCTCTTAAACAAAAGGTTAGAGCAAATCTTGAGGTTAACTGGCAGAAAGGAAAAACCACACAAATTCTTAATGCTGTTGATAAAGGAGCAAAACAGGCGGCAAAGGGGATAAAGACAACTGACTTTGGGTTTAGACGAGGCAAGATCTCAAGGACAAAGGTCAGAGGAGGAGGGATATTGATGTTTCCCGCAAACGGACAGAAAGAGATCATTAGAGTTTTTAAATATGAAAATAAAGCTATCAACGAGTGGAAGGTTTGTTTTGAATTATACTCTGAAGAGAAAGGCGGGTTTATTTCTAAACACTTTGCCTATATACGCTCTCTTGAGAGCCTCCATCGACACGGGTATTATAAAGCTAGTTTTAATGACAACTCTCAGTACCCCCTAATTGAGATCCTTGAGGTGGTAACTAGTCCAGAAAAGGGAATCCATCTATCCTGACGACCAACCATCTCCGCAGGGCTTTATTGTATCTTTTGATTTTTAGGTGGTAATATTGGCTAATAAAGATGATTTATGTGGCAAAAACTCTCAAAACTGATTAAATTATTGCTTAAGACCATCGCGGTTTTGTTGCTTATTGGCCTTTGGTCTACGGCTTCATACTTTGCCATAAATTACTTTGCTAAGCTGACAGAAGAGAAAAATGACTGTAATATCTCAGGGATTAGCTTGCACGGGGAAGTGGTCACCTATAACAGCGCTGATTCCTATAACGATAACGGGGACCTTGTCCGTGATCAGACCTCGGCCGATGAAGTTCTCTATATTGTTAGGCAGGCTCAATCTAATGACGATATAAAAGCTATCGTTGTCGATATTGATTCTGGTGGAGGATACCCAGAAGCGGGGGAAGAGATGATGAATGCCTTCAAGCAGTCTAAGAAGCCCGTAATAGCCTTTATTCGGGGCCAGGGGCTCTCTGCCGCTTACCTTGCTGCTACTGGTGCTCAGACAATATTCGCTTCTAAATTCTCCGATATAGGAAGTATTGGAATCACGGGTTCGTATCTTCAAGAGACAGAGAAGAACAAGAAGGAAGGCTTAACCTATATTGACCTGAGTTCTGGTAAGTATAAGGATACGGGTAATACGGGGCGCGCCTTAACTCTGGATGAGAAGAAACTATTCATGAGGGATATTAATATCATGTTTAGCTATTTTGTTGAGATAGTGGCTAAGAACAGGAAGATAGACATCACGAAGGTGCGGGAGATTGCCGATGGTTCTAGCATGCTTGGAGACGCCGCTCTTAAGGCTGGTTTGATTGATCGAATTGGTCTATATCCTGACGTTAGGAAGTATCTATCTGAGAAGATCGGGACTGAGGCAAAGATTTGTTGGGAGAACTAGCTCCCAATTTCTTCCCCGCTATTGCTGACGACAAAGACAGCTTTTTTGGGATAAAACTGTTATCAAGATAGGTTCTAGTGGTGGGAGGATTCCTCTGAGCTAGCTCTGCTGACATTAGGGGCCTTCTTTCGGATAAATCCGCAATTTGGAGGGAAACAGAAGCTAAGGAACCCTTTAAAATAACCTTTTATCGTGATATATTATAAAAAATGCCCATCAATAATGTCGATTTTAATTCTCTGGAGGTTAAGGAGTACTTGAAAAGGTTGGATCAGGTTATTTATGATATTTTTAGCATTGTTGAGACTCATATTGAGACGAGAACAACTAATATCAATAAAAAATTAGGCTCTTACTATCGGGATAGACTAAAAAGATTAGAAGAACTCTTAAATGAGAATTCTTGGGGGAAGAAAATAGTTAAGAGCAATAAGAAGCCTCGGACAGATCTGGTTGTCTTATTGGAGGAAAGAGACGAGTTAATTCTAAGAAAAACCAAGAAAGACTTATCTCTGATCTTGTTAGAAATTCAGGTATTAAGAAATTTGCCTCCAAACGAAACAGAGACCGGTGTAGCAGACGAAGATTTAAAAAACTATCTCGAGGGTTTAATTTATGCCCAAAATAATAATTTAGGTATTGGTATTGCTAGCCAATACATAATAAAAAAGGCTGATGGGGAATACCTTTATAACAATAAGCCTATTGTTTTTCATAGTAAAAAAACTGACTACTTCAAATTATTCGATAGTCTTTATGATATCACTAATGGAGGGGGAGAAGTCACTTATAGCGAACTTTATCGAGAATATCGCAAACATGGAGGGAAAAAGCCCAAAAAGGGGGAGACTGCGGATGAGATAAAACACAAAATCTCAAACTTGGTAACAAGTTTCTTTTCCTTCGTCCGGGTTGACGGGAGAAAAATCTCTAGAGTCAACCTTGGGGGGCGGAATTTTATTGAGGCAATAACAATTTCAGGTCTTCGTTTTAATAATAAAAGGTAGTTCTTATTTTTGACGACAAGGTTCTTTCTAATTCGACCTATAAGGGTCGTTTTTTTGTTGCAAACAAAGGGTAAAACGGGGAGAGCAAGAAATCGCAAGAAATAGTGAGAAGCTTTTGAGTATGGAAAAATAACACCATGACAAACAATTTATCCCTCAACAACAAACGTGAAATGGCTCTTGCCTATGCCGGCTTAGGTTGGAAAATCTTCCCTTGTCACAACACAGGTGGAAATAGGTGCTCTTGTGGCAACACCAATTGTGACAAACAAGGGAAACATCCAAGAACGCCAAACGGCTTTAAGGATGCGACGAGCGATCCTTTAATAATAACTGATTGGTGGACTAAGTGGCCAGAGGCCAATATTGCAGTAGCGACGGGCAAGGTATCGGGAATTTCTGTCGTCGATATCGATTGTGAAAAAGACGACACCGGACAAGTTACAAAAATGGGGCTTAATGAGGGGCTACCTACAACCCTAATGGCCAGAAGTGGAGGACTTGGATGGCATTATTTTTATCAATATCAAGAGGGTCTAGCAAGTAAAATTGGATTTAGAGAATTAGTCGATTTAAAATCCGATGGTGGATATATCATCTTGCCTCCGTCAGACCATAAGTCTGGTAATAAGTATGAATGGCACAGTGATTTAGGCAAAAATCTAATAGCACCTTTCCCCGAAGAAATTTTGTTAGAACTTTCTCAATCTAAAGGAACCAGCCAACAATTACCAATTGTTACTACAAATAATACCTCGACTGTTCCCTTTGAGATACCAGTGGGCACTCGAAACGGAGCCTTTGCTTCAATTGTCGGGAAACTTGTTAGCCACCTCCCTGTGACTGACTGGGAATCTTGGGCTAAACCCTTGATCTTTATGGCTAACTCTGGGAACAAAGAACCTTTGCCCGAGACAGAATTACAGAGTGTCTACTCGTCAATTACCCAAAGGGAGTTGGCAAAAAGAACCTCTTCTCCGACCAAGGGCAAAATTGAAGTACTTAGCGCTAAAGAGTTAGAAGATACAATCTTCCCTGAAGCAAACTGGGCAATCTATAGTTTTTTCGAGACAGGGACGGTAAACATGATCTCTGCGGAGCCCAATAACTACAAGAGTTGGGTGATGCTAGATGCCGCGGTTTCTCTCGCTTCCGGACGGCCGCTATTTGGCCAATTTAAGACTGAAAAACAGTCTGTCCTTATCGTTAATGAAGAGGATTATCACTCTCAGCTAAGGACAAGAATGATGATGATTGATAAGAATTGGAGTCAGTTACCTATATACTTCGCTATCCAAAATGGGGTAAAACTAATTGATAGCGACATTGAGAAGATTATCAGTCTGGCCAAAGAAAAGGGGGTTGGTTTCATTATCTTTGATTCACTGCGAAGTCTTCACTCGGCCGAAGAAAACAGCTCGACAGAGATGCAAGCGGTCCTTGATCAGTTAAAAAAGGTCACTAAAGCTGGTTTTACCGTCCTATTTAGCCACCATAATCGTAAAAAGGGGATTTCTTCTTCTGATAATGGTAATGAATCACGCGGAAGCTCGGGGATAAACGCGGCCGTTCATGGCCACATAACCTGCGAACCGAAAGAGGAGGGAGGACAAACCTTTTTAATCATCTCTCAGCCAAAACTAAAGGGTGGTCCCAAGATGGATCCGTTTCGCGTGAGAATTGATCTAAGTAGCGATAAACCCTTCGTTTATGACGGAGTTTACAGCAAGGGGCTGACCAAAAACGAACTCGAGGAAGAAATAATCAAATTATTAGAATTCCACGAGGGGAAGGGACTAGATGTTGGCCACTTTTTAGCCGCAAATATTGCCGGGGATAGGAGGCTGAGAGAAACTCTCCGCACAATGTCAGGAGATCAGACGATTACCGCAATCCTCTGGAAAGATGTCCAAAAATCAGGGCTACCTGTGGCTAGTGAAGGGGTTAATCCCAATGAGAAGTTCTATTTTTTGCCGGATAGCTTAATAAATGATGATATTCCACCTTAAACCACGCCTGGCACCTAGCATAACCTAGAGGTTGTTGCCAGGTGCCAAGTAACTTATTAGGTAAATTAACTAACAAATAAAAAATATGAATGATTATAGTTTAGAGGTCAAGGAAGAAGAGCTTCTTAAAGAAAAAAGAACTCTATGGGATACTCTTGTTAAAAGAGGAGAAGAAATTGGTGTTGAAGATGGGGCAAGAGAGATTGTTGTGGCTCTTAATGCCAATAACCTCCCAACGGCCTGGTCCTGTGGTGGACATGTTGATACCTCAATCGAGCAAACAGATGATTATTGGCAGAGAAACCCCTGGGTCTATTTTGAGTTATGTGAGCACCATACTTACCCCTCAGAAGATTCCGAAGAGGGTCGGGCCTCGGCTGCTCTTTTTGAAGTCAGGAAGGGGATGACAACAGAGGTTCCTGAGCTTATTGAAGAATTTTACAAAACAAGAACTCCACAAAATGGAGTTCGGTTAATGTTTTCTAAGGTGGGCGGATTGGATTACTTATATCGACTTGACGCGGTAAGTGATGGGCCAGACATTATAACGGAAGATTGTGACCTTTCTTGTCTGAATCAGAAACTTTTTTACCAACAAGAAGAGATGAGGGCTTTTGCAAAGTTCTTAGAAGATCGCTACTTATCCCCCTCTCGACCAATTAGTCATGAAAGGGGTTAAATTAGTGGTTAAATTAACTTGATGTTAAAATGAAGAAACTACACGAAGACGATGACAAAATAGTTAATATTGTGTCCAGCGAAGGGCAACGAGGGTCTTTGTGTAGTAACAAGATGTCTTCTCGTTGCCCTTCTTTGGATTATGAAGATATTGGCGCATCTGGCTCAGTTAGCGACGCTTACGATATTCTTTTTAATAAAACGGTCGAAGTTATAAATAATAGGAAAATATTATATGAATCTTATCGCAATTTACGGAAGAGTATCCACATCGAGACAGGAAAATGAGGATACTGTTGAGAATCAACTACACTCAATAAAGGAATTTGCCGACAAAAAATATCTAACGGATGGTGGTTATCAAATCATTCGCGAATATACTGATGAAGGGTGGAGTGGTGATTCATTGATTCGCCCAGGGCTTGATAACTTGCGCCAAGATGCCAGGAAGAAAATCTGGGACACAGTTATTATCTATGACCCTGATCGCCTAGCTCGACGCTATTCATACCAAGAACTAGTTATTGATGAACTCAAGGAGGCAGGCGTTGAAGTCTTGTTTGTTACGATAAAATTACCAGAGAATGATGATGACAAGATTCTTTATGGTGTGCGAGGCTTATTTTCTCAATATGAGAGGGCAAAAATCGCCGAAAGGTTTAGACAAGGGAAACTTCGCAAAGTAAGAGAAGGCCATATTTTGGTTAGCGAAGCTCTTTATGGCTATCGTTATGTTCCCAAGGTTGAGGCCCCTGGCTCCGCGAGAATCCATGGCTACTATGAGATTGATCCCGAAGAGTCAGAGGTGGTAATAAAGATTTTTGATTGGGTGGTAAAGGATAAACTAACCCTTAGAACTATCGTTAAAAAATTACAAGAAGAAGGAATCAAGCCTCGCAAAAGTATTCGTGGAGTCTGGGCAACAAGCACACTAACAACAATGTTAAGGCACGAGGGCTATATTGGTAAGGCTCATTGGGGTAGCTCTTATGCGGTGATACCAGAAAATCCAACCAAAAAAGAAAAATATCGACGTATCAAAAAGAGTAGCCGTCGGGCAAAACTAAAAAGTGACTGGTTTATAATAGCCATTCCCCCGATTATCTCCGAAGATACTTTCTTTAGAGCTCGTCATCAATTAGAGATTAACTATAAGATGCACCCACGCAACAGAAAGAACGACTATCTCTTAGCAGGGATGATTAGGTGTACTTGTGGGAGGTCAAGAGCAGGAGAAGGACCTAAACAAGGAACACATCTATACTATCGTTGCAGTGATCGAGTCAGTTCCTACCCTTTACCCCGAACCTGCCACAAAAATGGCTTAAACGCGAGGATTGCAGATCAATTAGTTTGGGACAAATTAACAGGTTTAATGGCGTCTCGATCACTAATTACCAAAGAAATTGAGCGCTGGAGTAAAGAAGAGGATGGGCCTAGGGATGTAGTCGATATTAAAGCTGTCCAGAAGGAATTAAGTAAGTTAAAGAAGGAAGAGGACCGTTACAACCGAGCTTATGCTGAAGGAATCTTTTCAATGGAGAAGTTAAAAGAGTATCTTGAGCCAGTTAGGGCAAAGATGGCTAAGCTTGAGTCTTCTCTAAGAGAAACAGGAAGAAAGCCACAAGGGAGAAATGAGCTTTTATCAGTGTTATCAGAGAGGGTTAATGTCGCTTTAGAGGCACCTCTGGTTTTGGCGGAGAATTTGGATTTTGCCACAAAACGTGAGATTATAACTAGGACCATTGATCAAGTTGTGGGCGATCAGGAGGAAATAAAGGTTACTGGCCACATTCCACTACAAACTAATGTCGAAGATTATTCAACTAACAATAAAGGGGTATTAAGCCTTATTCAAACAAATGTCGAGTTCTGCACTAACGATTGGAATTGTCGGGCTACCAAACGTCGGGAAATCGACGCTTTTTAATGCGTTGACTCAGAAGGGGGTGCCGGCTGAGAATTACCCATTCTGCACCATTGATCCAGCCGTGGGCATTGTTGCTGTACCAGACGAGAGGGTAGATATTCTCGCTGAGTTCTCTAAGTCAGCTAAAAAAATCCCCGCAGCGATTGAATTCGTGGACATTGCCGGTTTGGTTAAAGGTGCCTCCGAAGGCGAAGGCTTGGGCAATAAATTCCTTGCTCATATTCGCGAAGTTGATGCTATTGCTGAGGTGGTACGTATCTATGAAGATTCTAATATCACGCATGTTTCTAACAAGATTGACCCGATTGATGATATTGAGACTATTAATCTCGAGTTAATTCTCGCTGACCTACAAACGGTAACCAAAAGAATCAACAACATCGCCCGCGAAGTTAAGCGTGGCGATAAAGCCGAAGTGGCCGAGAACGCGGTCTTGCAAGACATTAAAAAAATTCTTGAGTCTGGCCAGATGATAAATAATTTTGAGAATACTAAAGAATGGTGGTCAGCTGTCTGGCAATTGAATTTGCTGTCCTCCAAACCAATTCTTTATGTCTTAAATAAGAAAAATGGAGCTAAAGCAGTAGATACTGCCCCGGTTGAAGAATATTTGAAAAAACTAAAAGCTTGTTACGTGATAGTTGATGCCAAAATAGAAGGGGAGTTGTCCGAACTAGAAAAGGATGACAAAGAAGTCTTCAAAAAAGAATTGGGTGTCGAAGATGACGGTATTAATGACTTGATTAAAGAAAGTTATAAGCTACTTGGCCTAATGACTTATCTCACGACTGGCGAAGATGAGACAAGAGCCTGGACAGTCAAACAGGGTTCAACGGCACCTGAAGCGGGGATGGCTATTCACACAGACTTCAAAGAGAAGTTCATTCGGGCTGAAGTGATCAATTGGCAAGACCTCCTCAAGGCCGGTTCTTATGGCAAAGCTCGTGAGCAAGGCCTTGTTCGCACCGAAGGCAAAGAGTACATAGTCAAAGACGGCGACGTGATTGAGTTTAAGATTTAAGTTATGATTATCAAGAATATTATCCAGCTAGGGAATCCTATACTAAGCAAGAAATCTAAACCCGTTACTGATCTAAAAAGTAAGGAAACACAACGAGTTATCAAGAATCTTATTGATTCAGTGCGTTATCATAACTTGATAGGGATGGCGGCATCGCAAATTGGCGAGAAACTAGCAATTTTTGTCACCGAAGTGAGGCCAACAAAATATCGCAACCTTAAGAAAGATATTCTACGGGTTTATATTAATCCAAAGATAACTTGGTCATCAAAAAAAGAGGTAACCATTTATGAAGGCTGTGGTAGTGTCGCCAATGCGAATTTCTTTGCCCCAGTCAGACGTCCAGAAAAAATAATTATTGAGGCTCTAGATGAGAAGGGGAATAAATTCAAACTTGAAGCCGGGGAGATGCTTGGTCGCGTTATCCAGCACGAATATGATCACTTGAAGGGGATTGAGTTTACCGAGAAAATAACAGACATCAGATTGGCCATGAGCGGGGAGGAATATAAGAAGAAAATGGGTTTAAAAGATAAATAATAACTAAATGGTAGACGAGAAAGTTGAACAATTTTTGCGGGATACAATTATCCCCGACCTTGAGAAAGGCCGGCATAATTTTGATGCACCACATACACTTGAGGTTGTCAGTTGGATTAAAAAGATTATGGCTGAGCACCCGGAGCTCAACTTAGACCAAGATACTCTTATTATCGCAGCTTATGCCCACGATTGGGGCTATTCGGGCCTCTTTGAGGGCAAGGACAGACTAAATTCAGCCGAAGTTACCAGTATGAAGCCTCTCCATATGGAAATTGGGGCCAAGAAGACAAAAGATTTGCTTAAAAATGATATTTTCTCTTTCTTAACAGACAAACAGAAGGAAAGAATTGTTCACTTGGTCTTTATGCATGACAAAATTCACGATCTCACAGATACTGACGAGTTGGTCTTGGCCGAAGCGGACATCTTAAGTGGGCTTGATGTGGCAAGCCTTAAGCCAACCTTCGACCACGAATCGAATGTGAAATTTATGGAGTCCGTCGCCCGCCGAAGAATTCCGCGCTTCATTACTGATTTTAGTAAAAAAGAAGTCGAGAGATTGTTCAAGTTAAGATTAGAGTATTATAAAAAGAATACTTAAATAAAATTATGTCCAAAATTAAATTAGCGATCTTTGATGTTGACGGGGTCGTCATAGACTCATTTTCTGGGATTGTCGCTGCCACCAACAAGACTCTTAAGCGCTTTGGTGGGCAAGAAATAAGTGAAGAGGAATTTAGAAATACCCAGATTGGTTCCTACGAGCTCTTTATGTTCTCGCGCGGGATCCCGGCCACTGTTAATTGGCAAGAAATTTCTGATGATTTAGACGGACACCTGAATGAACCCGAAATTTATAAGGAAAGACCGGGGATAAGAGCGGTTTTTGATTTTCTCAAAGAGAAGGGGATTGCGATATATCTAGTCAGTGCTGTTAATAAAAGAGTCACGACCAACAAGATCAATTATCAAGAAGGTCTGGCTGATTATATTACTGATACTTTTGGTGGCGAAGAAAAAGGGGAGATAATTGGGAAACTTCTGACCGATTTGAATATCTCACCGGCTGAAGCCCTTTTTGTCAGCGATATGGAGAGAGACTTTATTCATGTTAATCCGCTTGGCCTCGCCCATAATATTGCTATAGTTAGTCAATTCTCAGCCGTCGAGAGACTTCGACCCGAAGCTGACCACCTCGTTTTTGACCACCAAGAGCTGCTCTCTCTGTTGCAAAATATATTGACATAAAAGGCAAAAGTTTGTATAACAACAAAGGAATCCAAACCTGAACAGAAGGAGTCTACGCCATGGACAGTATCGAAGCCGTTTTGGTGAAAACCACACAGGAGAACGGGAAGTATGTGGCCTATCTGGAGGAGAATCCCGAAGTTCGCGGCGAAGGCGACTGCCTCGACGCGGCGCTCGGGAACCTTGTCCGGAACAACCCGGAGGCCTGCAAGTTCATAATCAGCGAGGAATAGGGAGACTCTGCTCAATCCCTGACCTCGCCCACCCCGTCACCATGCGCAAGCGAGGTGACGGGGTTCAATTTTGAACTAAAAACTGGTTTTTGGTATAATTACTCTATGAAAAATTTTATCTCTAAAGCTAAAAAATATAGCTTATTTATTATTGTCATTATTATCGTTGCCGTTATTGCCTATTATTTTATTTGGTACAAGAATGGTAATGGTCAGCCAGAAATTATAACTGTTGCCCCAACTGATTTTCTACAGACCGTCTCAGTCTCCGGTAAAGTTATCCCTGCCAAGAGCGTAGAACTTGGCTTCAATAAAAGTGGGAAAATTTCTCAAGTGCCAGTTATTGTTGGGCAAAGTGTAAGTGCAGGGCAATTACTTGCTGAACTTGATTCTCGTAACGAAGTCTTGGCCTTAGATAACGCCAAAATTGATCTGAAAAAAATGCTCGAGAGTAGCAATTTGTCTAACCAAAATAGCCTTTCTAAAGATGATGAGACTAGTCTCGCTGGAGTTGATAAGGCTTATATTGAAATGTCTGACATTTTTGATGGCCTGAATTCTATATTAAATAACTATCAAGTTTCTACTTATAAAAATAATCTAATTAATGATAGCGCTAAAAGTTATTACAATTCGGCCCAAACTAGCTACTATCAAGCCCGACGCTCTTATGACTTGCTCTTAGCCGATTATCGCAAATTAGAGCGCCCCTTAACCAAGACCCAAATCGCAAAATTGGCTGAAGATACTTATGGTCTCGTCCAGAGTTTATCTCGAGCTGTCAACGATACCAATACTTTTGTTTCTTTTGTTTATAACGATTTCGACGAGAGTAGTCGTTCTTCTGATTTAAGCATCGATAAGAACAATCTCTCTACCTGGAGACTAACCCTAAACGAGTTGATCCCGACACTAAGCAGCAACCGCAATGACCTTAAAGATTCAACTCTCAGTATTGAGGCTCAGAGATTAGTCGTTACCCAAAAAGAAAATGATTATGCCGACTGTTTCCTCCGCGCTCCCTTTGCCGGAGTCATCACTCGCTTGGATATTAAAAGTGGTGAACAAGCTATTGCGGGCCAAGCCACCATCTCAATGATTAATTCTGGGCTCTTCCAAATAGAGAGCTTCGTGCCAGAAATTTATATTGCAGGCCTAATCGTGGGGAATGAGGCCACAGTAACCCTAGATGCCTATGGTACAGAAACAGCATTCAAGGCTAAAGTTATTTCTATCGATCCAGCCGAGACAATCAAGGACGGGGTCTCAACTTACAAAGTAAAACTCCAATTTGAAAGCGGAGATTCACGAATTAAACCAGGAATGACCTCTAACCTAGTCATTACGACTTACAAGAAGCCCAACGTCATCTCTGTACCATCTAGCGCTATTACTTCTCGCTCGGGGCAGAATTTTGTTCAAGTAAAAGTCGGTGAGGCCGTCATTGAGACCCCTGTTACTCTTGGCCAGGTTGGTACTCTTGGCCAAACTGAGATCACATCTGGCCTCAAGACTGGCGATCAGGTTGTCTTAACGGCTCCAATTAAATAATTTTTATGTTTTCATGGCTTAATTATCGAATCGGTTTTTTCCTAGCCGTTAGGCAGATTAAGCGTGCCAGTATCTGGACCAATGTTCTCATTACTTTTGTAATGGTTCTAACTTTCTTAAACTTAGTTGTGGTGTCAGGTATCCTTGTTGGCCTGATCCAGGGAGCAGTAGATGCTGTCCGCGAACATTATATTAGCGATGTCATAATTACTAATCTCAATAATAAGGAATATATCGAGAATTCGCCGGCTGTAATTAATCTATTAAAAAAAGATCCCCGAGTTAGCCTCTATACCGCTCGTTATTCCGACAGAGGGACGGTGGAAGCGGACTATAAAACAAGAATCAAGGAAACGGATAAGGCAAATATAACGTCAGCTTCTTTTGCCGGGATTGACCCTATTGCCGAAGAGAAGGTTACCCACTTGTCTAAATTCATCGTTGAAGGTAAATGGCTTTCTCCTGGGGACTACGATCAAGTCGTTCTCGGTTCTTACTTACTTAAGAAATATCTACCAATTGAAAGCCCTGGCTTTGTCACCTTAAGCGGTGATATCCGACCAGGGACTAAAGTTCGAATTGCAATTGGTAACGTTACGCGCGAAGTAACTGTTAAAGGTATTGTTTCAAGCAAAATTGATGAGGTTAATATGCGTATTTTTATGGTTGATTCGCAATTGCGAAGTCTAATTGGTCGCAATGATTTCAACGTGGACGAAATTTCGATTGAACTTAAACCTGGCTTTGATCCGGCCACGATTCGTGATTCCCTTCTTTTAAATGGAGTTGGGAGTGTCGCCAAAGTCCAAACCTTCGATGATGCTTCGCCTAAATTTATTAAAGATATGATTACTACCTTTGCCATCTTAGGTAATATTTTTAGTTCACTTGGCCTGGTTGTGGCGGCCATCACCATCTTTATCGTTATTTTTATTAATGCGATCACGCGACGTAAGTTTATTGGCATCTTGAAGGGAATAGGAATCTCTGGTGAAGCCATCGAGATCTCCTATATCTTCCAATCTTTTTTCTATGCCATTATGGGCTCAGTCCTGGGTCTCTTAATTGTTTATGGGATACTACAACCTTATATTGCCGCTAACCCAATCAATTTCCCCTTCAGCGATGGCATTTTAGTGGCCCCGGTCTCCTCTTCTTTTTTCCGCTTGTCCCTTCTTGTCTTGGTCACCATTATTTCTGGCTATATCCCAGCCCGCATGATTGTGAAGAAAAATACTCTCGATTCAATACTGGGTAGAAATTAAATATTACAAAAATATGATTGAAACAAAAAATTTAAAAAGATCTTTCTTTTCCGGAGGAGTAGAAACTCACGTTTTAAGAGGTATTGATTTGAGAGTTGAGACGGGAGAGTTCATTGCCATTATGGGTCGCTCTGGCGCGGGCAAGAGTACTCTTATGTATCAAATGAGCCTTCTCGATGAGCCAAATTCGGGAGAAATTCATATTGACGAGCACGATGTCCACACCATGAGTCCTGAAGAAAAAACTAAATTCCGTTTAGAGAAATTGGGCTATGTTTTCCAAGATTATGCCCTTATCCCAGACCTAACTGCTCTTGAGAATGTGGTCTTACCCCTTCTTATGCAAGAAGTTCCTAAAGCCAAGGCTTACGAGATGGCCTTCGAGTCATTATCTAAAGTTGGACTAGGCAATCACTTACATCAATTACCGAGTCAACTCTCGGGAGGGGAGCAACAAAGGGCTAGTATCGCTAGAGCTATTGCCCATCAGCCTAATATTCTTTTTGCCGATGAACCAACTGCCAACTTGGACAATGAATCCTCTCGAGCGATTATGAAGATCTTTTTGCAATTGCATGAAGCGGGCCAAACTATTATTATGGTTACCCACGAAGAACCTTATGGGGCCATGGCCGAGAAGATTGTTCGTCTCGACGATGGAAAAATTATTGGCATAGAAAAAAATAAAAAATAAAAATATGGGCAACAAAAATATTCTAAAATGGGCTTTAATTATTGGGATTGTCATCGTTCTCAATCTCTTCTTTCACTTTGCCACAAAACTTGTCTACCTAGAGCCAAAGTTCGAAGACTTTTGTCAGACCAAACAGGTTAATATCCAACCAGAAGGAGAGAAGGCCTGTGTCGCGGCCGGTGGCGCCTGGAATAGTAATCCTAATGAGAAAGTCCCGGCCCCAGCTAATCTCAGCGGGGAAACAAAGCCCATGTCCATCAGTGGCTATTGCGACGTCTACTTTAGTTGTCAGAAAAAATTTAATACCGCTCGTGATTTATATAACCGCAATATTTTCTTAGTTTTAGTTGGTTTAGGAATTATCTCAATTATTATTGGGCTAGTTCTCGCCGCTAATGCCGTAATTTCTGTCGGTCTATCATATGGCGGTATTCTGTCATTCATCGTGGGAACTATTCGTTATTGGTCCGCTATGGATGATTACCTGCGCGTTATTGTTCTCGGATTGGCTCTGGCTGTTCTCGTCTGGCTCGGCCTAAAAAAATTCAAAGATTAATCACAATTAAATGAAACTATATTTTGCGGTCGTTAAGTTCAATTGGCTTAAGATCTTGGCTTATCCTTTTGAAATAATAGCTTTCTTCGCTTGTCGCTTTGCTGCGCTCGGCTTTTTGGCTCTTTTTTGGTATGCCGTGGCCAGAAGTTCAGGAGGAACAATGGACTTTAGGCCTCTCGTGGCCTATTTTTTAGTGGCCGCGGCCGTTAAAGATCTAACCTTTTCTACTGATACAAAATTTGGTAAAACTGTTCAGGTTCTGATTAAGGGGGGAGATATTAGTAATTACTTTATTAAACCGACACGAACTGTTCCGTTCCTATTGTCCGCTTTTATTGGCGAGAATGGGATGGGGGTAATCTACGCGATAGTTTCTCTTACTCTTGGCTTAATAATCCTACCACCCCTTGGGCTACTTAATATTCTTTCTTTTCTTGTCTTCCTGATTTTTGCTTTTGTGGTCTCCGTTTGCTTCAACCTTCTAATCGGGATGCTCAGTTTTTATTTTACTGAAGCGGATGGCTTTAGAAATGCCATTAATCACGTCATTAAGATTCTATCAGGGGCTCTTATTCCTCTCAATTTATTTCCTTTTTGGATGAAAGGGGTAATCTTACTTTTACCTTTCCCAGCTCTCGTCTTTACCCCAACTTATGTTCTTCAAAATACTCTGAGTTTAAATGAATTAAGTTCCTTTTTTGTCACCACTTTAGTCTGGTCGATAATCCTAGTTATTATTACGCGCCATCTTTGGCGTTATTCACTTAAGCATTATGAAGGCGTGGGGATCTAAAATAAAAATAGCTTTACGGCTCCTTCGGGCCAGCACCATCAACACCTTCCAAAGTGAGACGGCTTATTTTGGTAATAATTGGGGCAATCTGGTCTCCACCATTTTTTATACTATCGTCCAAATTCTTTTCATCAATGTTCTCTATTCAAGAGTAACAACTTTTGCCGGTTATGATAAAAATGAAATGTTTTTCCTTCTCTTTGTGAGTCAGCTTGGTTTCTACTTTCACTGGGCCTTTGGCAATATGAATCACAAACTTCTTATCGAAGATGTTAGGCGAAGGACTCTCGACTTTTTACTTATCTTGCCCGTGCCCGCTCTTTGGTATGTCACTTTTAGAAAAATACCCCTTCTCTCAATACTTCGTGATGGTGTGCCAAATTTAATTATTTTGGGATTGTTAATAAACTGGTCAATTTTGCCTCTGACTACCATCAATGTAATTTTTGCAATCATTGTCTTCTTCTTGGGGCAAATTGCTTGGGAAGGCTTCGCTTTTCTTCTCCTCTTACCCGTCTTCTGGCAAGGGGATTCAAAACAAATTTATTCACTCAATTACACCTTAAGAGATAGCGAGAATGTGCCATGGGAAGGCTATCGACCCGTTTTCCAATTTGGCCTATCTGTTCTTATCCCAACCTTACTCCTCGCCATGATTCCTGTCTCAGTGGCTCTCGGCAAATCTGATGGCTTCATTATGTTAGGATTTACTTTTATCATCGCCTTAATCTTTTTGTCATTAAAAAGAAGACTTTGGAGAAGCGCTTTGCAAAATTATACGTCAGCCTCATAATAAAGATATGAAAAATATAATCGTCGTTAAAAATTTAGGAAAAGATTTTAAAATCAGACAGAATAAAAATATCTTGACCGGTCTTTGGAATCCAGATTATCGCTCGATGCCGGCAGTTAAAGAAGTTTCTTTTACCGTCCACAGTGGCGAGAGTTTAGCCCTTTTGGGACCCAATGGTGCAGGGAAGACAACGACAATTAAGGCTCTGACAGGCCTAATTTACCCCACACGAGGCGAAATCAGTGTCCTTGGGTTCACCCCCTTTGATCGCCAATCAGAGTATCTGCGCCAAATTGGTCTACTGATGGGTAATAAGGCTGGACTTAATTGGGACCTTACCGCCCGTCAAAGTTTCTACCTATCGCGCGAAATTTATGGCTTAGAGAAAGAAGCCTGCGACAAAAAAGTCGCCGAATTGGCTGAGCTCCTAGCGGTAACTCATGTTTTAGATGTACCCGTGCGCAAACTATCTTTAGGAGAGAGAATGAAGCTAGAATTGATTAGTGCCATTCTTCATAGCCCACAAATTCTTTTTCTTGACGAACCGACAATTGGCTTAGATATTGTCTCGAAGAAAAAAATCCGCCATTTTTTACGGGAAATTCAAGAACGCTACAAGGTTACAATAATTTTAACTAGCCATGATATGACCGATGTGGAAAAGGTCTGTGATCGAGTTATTGTTATTAATAAGGGTGAGAAAATTTATGACGGTACTGTAGAAAAACTGGTTGACGATTACAACGAAGACAAAATTGTTAAATTCTATTTTGAATTAACTCCCGAGAACTTAGAAAAAATACCTCACAGTGAAATCATAGAGATTAGTGAGGATAGTGCCACTTTTAAAGTTAAGACCGAACATATGCCTAAATTAATTTCTCATATCACCAGTGATTATCCCGTTTTAGATATTGATATTTTAGCGACGCCACTTGAAGATATTATTGAAGACCTGTTTAAAAAATAATTGACACGATAGGGGCCCCGTATTAGCCTAAGTCTAGAAACAAGTTCTCAAGTCTTAACATGAGCCCTTAAGCTCAGGGAAGGAGAAGGTCGTGAAAATTCATGGCGCAGTACAATCAATCCGCGGGATGTCCATGCTCGACTTAGGGAAGTTGTTGCTCGATAACTATCCCAACGTCGAGTTCAGCGATGAGGAGGCCGCAAGCCTCAGGCAACAATTCCCGAGGAAAAGTATCTTCCAGATTATCACCCAACTGAAGAATGACGCTCGCGTTGCCCGAGAACAGGAGAAGGGGAAGTGAAGATTCTCCACAGAGATCAAGTGCCCCCGGCGCGCCCAAGTGCGCGCCGGGGGACTGTTTTTATCTAATCTTTATACAATTGAAATTGTTTTAATTCGTGTTAGAATTTGAAAATGGAAAACAAATCTAAGGCTCCTAAATATGAGCACGCAAAAATAGAAAGTAAATGGCAGAAGGTCTGGGCCAAAAATAAAACTTATGAGACCAAAGAGGGTGGCAAGAAGCCTAAAGCCTATGTTCTCGATATGTTCCCTTATCCATCTGGCGACGGGCTCCATGTGGGGCATCCCAAAGGCTATATCGCGACCGATATCTACTCCCGGTTCAAAAGGATGAACGGTTTTAATGTCCTACACCCTATGGGTTGGGACGCTTTTGGTCTACCCGCTGAGAATTATGCTATTAAGAATAAGATCAACCCAGAAATTGCTGTCAAAAAAAATATAAAATATTTCAAATCGCAAGTCGAGAAAATTGGTTTCGACTATGACTGGTCACGCGAAGTTAACACGACTGACCCCGGTTTCTACAAATGGACTCAATGGATTTTCCTTCAACTTTATAAAAAAGGCTTAGCTTTTGAGTCGTCTGAACCAATCAATTGGTGTCCATCGTGCAAGACCGGCCTAGCCAATGAAGATCTAGAAAATGGAAAATGCGAACGCTGCGGTTCAGAAGTAGAAAAGAAGCCAATTCGTCAGTGGGTACTCAAAATTACTGATTATGCTGAGCGCTTGCTCTCCGATCTTGAGGCTCTTAATTGGCCCGAGTCTATAAAAGAATCTCAGCGTAACTGGATTGGCAAAAGTGAAGGCTCCGAAATTTCTTTCCCGGTTAAAACTAAATATAAATATGTCCTTCTTCATGGTTGGAAGAGTGATTCTAAGAGTTGCTTCATCCCATGGCTCAAACGTGAGCTTGAAGCTGAGGGCCACGAAGTGGTAGCACTTGATATGCCTCATCCACTTATCCCTGACGTAGTAGAACAAGCCGACTATGTTCTCTCTAAGGTTAAATTTGACGAGAACACTATTTTGCTAGGGCATTCCCTTGGTTCTGTTGTCTCTTACCGCATCTTAGAGAAGTTAAAAACGCCCATCCACAAATTAATTTTAGTCGCTGGTTTGATTGAACCTAAATTCCGTGATCATGACCGGCTAATGGCAAAATACTTAATGAGTTGGAAATTTGATTTTGAAAAAATCAAAAAGAATGTCGGGGAAATAGTCATAATCGAAGACAACAATGACGTGATCATTCCTGACGGAGAATCAGCGGTTATCCAACGAGCCTTAGGTGGCCTTACTTATCGTCTAGAAGCCGAGAAGCCTCATTTTTGTGGAATGGTTGAACCAATTGTTCTTGAACATTGTTTAGATAAAATAAAAGTCTTCACCACCCGAGCTGATACTTTGTTTGGGGCAACCTATCTAGTAGTGGCACCGGAGCACCCTCTAATTGAGAGATTATCCCCTCAAATTACCAATATCAAAGAAGTCCAAGCGTACGTCGCAAAAACTATTAAAAGAACGGAAATTGAGCGCACTGCCGAAGGAAAAGAGAAAACCGGGATAGAGATTCTTGGTTTAACCGCTATTAACCCTACCAATGGTCAAGAAATTCCTATCTGGGTGGCAGATTATGTCTTGCCTGACTACGGGACAGGGGCCATTATGGCGGTACCCGCTCATGACGAACGTGACCATCAATTTGCCAAGAAATTCAAACTACCAATTATCCAAGTAATTGGAGAAGATTTGCCGACCAGATTAGAAAATTGGGGTGGGGCCTATGCCGGTTATGGCAAATTAGTTAACTCCGGTAAATTTACTGGGATGGAAAGTGTCAAAGCTAAAGAAGCCATTACTAAAATGGTTCGCGGGAAAATTGTCACTAAATATAAACTACGCGACTGGGTCTTTTCTCGACAACGCTATTGGGGTGAACCAATCCCCATAATTCATTGCCCTAAATGTGGCCCAGTGCCCGTTCCTGAGAAAGATTTGCCCGTAATTCTGCCCAAAGTAAAGAGTTATGAACCAACCGGGACAGGGGAGTCACCGCTAGCCGCAATTTCTAAGTGGGTCAATGTGAAGTGCCCAACTTGTGGGGAGAAAGCTAAGAGAGAGACAAACACTATGCCTCAGTGGGCCGGTTCATCTTGGTACTACCTACGTTATATCGATCCTAAAAATACTAAAGCCCTTATTGATAAGAAAAAAGAAAAATACTGGTCACCCGTCGATATGTATGTTGGAGGGACCGAGCACGCAACACGACATTTAATTTACGCGCGCTTCTGGCACAAATTCTTGTTCGATATTGGTGCCGTCAGCCAAACTGAGCCCTTTACCCAGCTAAAAAATCAGGGGATGATACTAGGTTCTGATAATCGCAAAATGAGTAAGCGCTGGGGTAATGTTGTTAATCCCGATGATATCGTCCGAGATTATGGCGCTGATACTTTACGCGTCTATGAGATGTTTATGGGCCCCTTCGAACAAGGAGCTTCTTGGAGCTCCGATAATCTAATGGGAGCCAGACGCTTTGTGGAGAAAGTTTGGCGACTAGCAGGGAAAGTCTCAACCGGGCGAAGTCACGTCTTAGGAGGGCCAGATAAGAGGCTCGAGACCTTACTTCATAAAACAATTAAACAGGCGACCACCGACATTAATAACTTTAATTACAACACAGTTGTTTCGGCCTTAATGATATTAGCTAACGAATGGGAAAAGGCTGAGACAATCAACAAAGAAGATTGGCTAACTTTCCTCAAGTTACTAGCTCCCTTGGCCCCTCATATGACCGAAGAATTGTGGTCCAGTTTAGGGCAAAAAGGGTCTATTCACCTTGCCGCTTGGCCAGTCTGGGACGAAAGCAAGCTAATTAGCGACACGGTTTCCCTGGTGATCCAAATAAATGGTAAGACCAGAGAAACAATAATTATCCCAACTAATCTCTCAGAAAAAGAGGCCGTAAAAATGGCTCTAGATAACGATATTGTGAAGAAGTGGGTCGGTGTCGAGCCCCTCAAAAAAATTATCTATATCCCTAATCGTTTGCTCAATTTAGTTATCTAATTTAGAAAGAAAGGCTCCATATTAGGACACGGCTTGACAACATTTGACTTATTCCTAGTTTAATGATACAACTATATCAACATGAATAATATATTATTTAAAGATATCACCAAGAAGCTCCTGGCCGAGTTGCCTGTTAGAAGTCGCGATGTCCTTACCAAGCGTTATGGCCTAGGAAAAGTCGCTAAGAGGGAGACCCTTGAAGCTATTGGCGGTGAATATAAAATCACTCGCGAACGTGTTCGCCAGATTGAGGCCTTTGCCATTAATCTTATTAAGAAATCCAAGTCTTACGACAACGCCCTCTCCGCCTTTAATCAACTTGGAAAAGCGATGGACGATTTTGGTGGTGTTGTCCACGAACAAATGTTCCTCGAATCCCTTGCTAAGGACAAGACAACTCAGAATCATATCCACTTCATTTTGGTTGTCTCTGATGCCTTTACTAAACTCAAAGAAGACGAGAACTTTCACTATCGCTGGACCACTAACCCAGACCTCGCCGTTAAAGTTCACCAGTCTTTGCAGAACCTCTGTTCTAATTTTTCTGATGGTGACTTAGTTTCTGAACCAGAGCTTGTCAACAAGTTCTTAGTTGAGCTCAAGAGTGTTAAAGAAGCTACTGGTGATTCCAAAGTTGATCAATTTGCCAACAAGTGGCTCTCTTTATCTAAACTCTTAGCCAAGAATCCTCTTGGGGAATGGGGTCTAGCTGCTTCCCCTAATATTCGCATGCGCGGTATCCGTGACTATGCCTATTTAGTTTTAAGACAAAATAAGGCCCCTATGCATTTTGCCGAGGTTGCCAAGAAAATCAACAAGACTTTTGGACGTGAGGCTCATCCTGCCACTTGCCATAACGAACTTATTAAAGATAATCGTTTTGTCCTTGTTGGCCGTGGTCTCTACGCCTTAACTGAATGGGGCTATTCTAAGGGTACTGTTATTGAAGTTATTCAAAAATTAATTAAAGAAAATGGTCCCTTAACTCGTGACGAAGTTCTTGAGAAAGTTCTCAAGGAACGCCAAGTTAAGAGCAACACTATCCTCGTTAATCTCCAGAATCCTAAATTTTTCAAGAAAAACGCCGACGGCAAGTTCACTATTGCTAAGTAATCTCCCTAAAACCCCCGCCGAACCTTGGGCTCACTTAAGGTTCGGCGGGGGTTTTTGCTTGGCGGGTTTTTCTTATTACTGTATAATAATCATTAATGCAAGGGACTCTTAATTTTTTTGCGGCCCTAAATGTAATTATCTTCCGAGGCCTTGATAGTATCGGCCCCGGTCTAATGTATTTTGTTTATTTTGCTCCATTTATGCTGGCTTATCTCACGTGGCAATTTTATCTTCTTTATATCCGCGCTAGATATATCCACCAAGAAGCCCGAGTCTTGCTTGAGATAAGACTCCCTAAAGAAGTAACAAAGTCGCCCAAGGCCATGGAGCTTTTTCTTGAGGTCCTCGATCAGGGTTACGAGGGAGAATATGTTGACCGGTTTATAATGGGAAGCATACGTGGCTGGTTTTCTCTTGAGTTAGTCTCAAACGGTGGGCAAATCCATTTTTATTTTAATATTCCTAAATTTTTCCAGAACATTGTTGAGGCCCGACTTTATTCACAGTACCCAGAAGTCGAAATTAGTCTTGTTTCTGAAGATTATACTAAAGAAGTAACCTATGGCCAGCCTGGTTCACCCTGGGATATCAAAATTTGGGAATACGAACTTGATAAAGATGATGCCTATCCAATAAAGACCTACATTGATTACGAGATGGACAAGGATCCTAAAGAAGAATTCAAGATCGAGCCAATGACTCCTTTGCTTGAATTTCTGGCTTCAATCAAACCAACCGAGAAAATCTGGGTTCAGATTATGGTGATGGCCGCTAAAAAGAGATTCCCAATGGTTGGGAAGAAAGGAAAAACAGAACTAGTCACCTGGAAGAAGAAGGGGGCTAAATTAGTTGAAGATCTTGCCAAACGAAACCTCGACGCCAAAGACATGATGAGTGCTTGGACCAAAACTGTTCTCACTAATACGGAGCGAGATGTCATTACCTCCATCCAACGTAATCTTGGTAAAATTGGATTCGATGTTGGGATTCGCACTGTCTACTCGGCAACTGAGGGGATTAAACCAAACGTTGGTGTTGGACTAAACTCCGCTCTTAAACAATTTGGTTCCGACAACCTAAACGCCTTCAAGGCCAAGCATCGAACAGGTTTCGATAACCCTTGGCAAGATCCCTTTGGTTGGAGGACAAGGGAGAGGAAATTAAGTCATTTCCAATATTATTGCAATCGTTCTTATTTCTACCCACCAGCCAGCAAAAAACCAATTGGCTTAACGACCGAAGAGTTGGCCACGATTTATCATTTCCCAGGTAGTGTCGCCACGACCCCAACCTTAGGACGCATCCCATCTAAGCGTGGAGAACCACCAGAGAATCTGCCAATATAAACCTTATGGATAATGAGACTAAACCACTATCACTTAGGGCAAAATTGGGCTTGACCGCGCTGGTCACCGGCACCAGTGTCTTTATTCTTCTTGTTGTTTTTACCGTCTTCCCTCCAACCGACTTCCCAACAAATTCTTTTATCCACGTTGATCGCGGGAAGACAGTCAGTATGATTGGCGGCGAATTAAAGACTAAGGGCATTATCCGTTCGGTCACCGCCTTTAAATTTTTTACCGTCCTTCTGGGAGGGGAGAAAAGATTACAAGTCGGAACCTATTTTTTCAAACAGCCGACCTCTGTCATTAACGTCGCTCTTAAGCTTACCAATCGTTTCTTAGGGATCAAACCTTATCGGGTAACCATTCCCGAAGGAATGTCTAACGAGAAGATTGCCAATATTCTAGTTAAAGCTATCCCTCATTTTGACAAAAAAGATTTTCTCAAGAAAACAGAGGATCTTGAGGGGAAACTTTTTCCCGATACTTATTTTTTCGCCCCTCTCGATAATGTCGACGATATTATCTTTGAGATGAGCAAAACTTGGGAAGAACAAACAAAAGATCTTCGAGCAGAAATTCTTTTTTCGGGCAAATCCCTCAACGATATTCTAACTATGGCTTCAATCATCGAGAGAGAGACCAGAACCGCCGAAGATCGACGCTTAGTCAGTGGAATTTTATGGAAGCGCATTAGTATTGGCATGCCATTGCAGGTTGATGCAACTTTTGAGTATTACACTAAGTACAACACCTATACAATAACCAAAGCCGAGATGAAAAAAGATTCTCCTTATAACACCTACACAAATAAGGGTCTGCCTCCGACCCCAATCGCCAATCCTGGCTTAGATTCCATTATTGCCGCTCTAAAACCGACGGACTCACCTTACCTTTATTACCTTACCGGCCGTGACGGCAAAATGTATTACGCCGAAGACTTTGCTGGACATAAGAAGAATCGTCGCTTATATTTGGACTAATGTCCGCGAAAAAACAACAAAGAGTCTTTATTGGTATGAGTGGTGGGGTAGATAGCTCCGTTTCCGCCGCCCTACTAAAGCAAGCTGGTTATGAAGTAATTGGCGTTTTTATTCGTGTCTGGGAACCAGCCGGTTTCGTCTGCAATTGGCGAGAGGAAAGACGTTGGGCCCGGCGCGTAGCGGCTCATTTAGACATTCCACTTCTTACTCTCGACTTAAGCAAGGAATATAAGCAAAGGGTCGTAGATTATTTTATCTCTGAGTATAAAGCGGGGAGGACTCCTAACCCGGATGTCATGTGCAATAAACACATTAAGTTTGGTGTCTTCTACGATTGGGCCATGAAGCATGGGGCCGACTTTGTCGCCACCGGACATTATTCTCAAATAATTAAAAATGAATTCACTGTTTCTAAAGACAAAGAGAAAGATCAAACTTATTTCCTCTGGAACCTTGAGGCCGAGCAATTACCCAAAATTTTGTTCCCGATAGGCAAATATACTAAGCCAGAAGTCCGCAAATTAGCGACAAAATTCAAACTTCCCACAGCCCTCAAAAAAGATAGCCAAGGACTTTGTTTTGTCGGCAAAATTGATTTCAAAGATTTCTTGAAACGTGAAATAAATGAAAAGAGGGGAGATGTCTTAGACGAGCAGGGAAATATCATTGGCCACCATGACGGTGTAACTTTCTTTACGCTAGGCGAACGTCACGGCTTCGAGATCACAACCAAATCTCCAGACGAGAAACCTTATTATATTATCGCCAAAGATCTTAAGAAAAATACGCTTACTGTCTCAGATAAAGCCTATTCGATAAGAGCTGAGAAATTAGAAGTAAGAATAGAAAAAACTAATTGGCTAGCCAACTTGACCAAGGCTAGTCCTCGGTCAAAAACATTTTTAGGGAGAGTGAGATATAGACAACCCCTCCAAAAATGCCAGGTCACAAGTCTCGATCTTAAAAAAGGCGAGGCCACAATTACCTTCAATCAGCCCCAAATTGCTGTCCCCGGCCAGTCGCTCGTCCTATACGACAAGGATATTTGCCTCGGCGGAGGAATAATCGCTTAAACATAGAAAACCCTTATTTGTCGAAGTCCAACTTCGTAAACATTACAAAAGTGGGGATAAGTTAGAAACATTTTTATTTTTAAGGGTTTTTTGGTAATATGTAAGGCAATGACATCTGAAGAAATCCGTCAAAAGTTCTTAGACTTCTTTGAACAAAGAGGGCACAAGATCGTGCCTTCGGCTTCGCTTATCCCCAGCACTTATGGCGATGAAGGTACTCTCTTTACCACGGCCGGGATGCAACCAATGATTCCCTATCTTTTGGGTCAGCCCCATCCAGGAGGGAAAAGAATTGCTGATGTTCAAAAATGTCTTCGCACTATTGATATTGACGATGTGGGCGACAATCGCCACAACACCTTCTTCGAAATGCTTGGGAATTGGTCACTCGGAGATTATTTCAAGACCGAATCTATCCCTTGGAGTTTCGACTTCTTAACCAACAAAGAATACGGCCTTGGCCTAGATCCCAAAAGATTTTATGTCACCGTTTTTAAAGGCGAGAACGGAATTCCGCGTGACGAAGAATCTATAAAAATCTGGCAAGAAGTTTTTGCTAAATACAACATTTCCAACGAAGTGGCCGGAGAAGATGGGGTGGTTAAGGAAGGAGTAAGAATTATTCCACTTGGGGTTGATGATAATTTCTGGATTGCGGGAAGTTCTGGCCCTTGCGGTGCTGATACGGAGATTTTTTATGATACCTGCCCGAACGGCGAAGCTGGGCGGGTTGGCCCGAAGTGCGGAGAATTAATCAGCAATTTTAACGAACTCGTAGACTCCTTCAAACTGATTGAGGTGTGGAATAACGTCTTCATGGAGTACAACAAAACCCCAGAAGGCCTTTATGAGCCTCTAGCGGCCAAGAATGTGGATACAGGAATGGGACTAGAGCGCACAACCGCCGTGGTTAATGGTAAGGACAATATTTTTGAGACAGATCTCTTTGCCCCAATTTTGAATGAAATCAAGCAGCAAGTTGCTAACTTTGACATCAAGGCTGCTCGTATTGTCGCCGACCATGTGCGCACTGCCGTCTTTATGATAGCTGACGGTGTCACTCCATCTAATACTGACCGCGGTTACGTCCTAAGAAGAATTATTCGTCGCGCGGTGCGTTATGCCGATCAAATGCAAGCCGATGCGGAAGTGACGAGAAAAGTGGCCTACGTTGTAATTGAGAAATATAAAAAAGTTTATCCAGAGATTGAACAAAATCGCGACCGGATTTTCGACGAATTAAATAAAGAGGAAGAAAAATTTAGAAAGACTCTAGAACAAGGCCTTAAAGAATTTGAAAAAAACCAAGACCCCTTCGATCTTTATCAGACTTTTGGTTTTCCCATTGAGCTCACTGAGGAATTGGCCAGAGAAAGAGGAACCACTATTGATAGAAAGAAATTCGATGAGCAGATGGCCGAACACCAGTTAATTTCTAAAGCAGGAAGCGAACAGAAATTCAAAGGGGGACTCGCCGGGACCGGAGAAATGGAGACCAAATACCATACGGCTACCCACATGCTCCTAGCGGCCTTGAGACAGGTCTTAAAGGCAGAAATTGTGCAGAAGGGGAGTAATATCACGGCCGAGCGTTTGCGCTTCGACTTCAATTGGGATGAGAAATTAACACCCGAGCAGATTAAGGCAGTGGAAGATTTGGTTAATGAGAAAATCCAAGAAAATATCCCCGTCAAATTGCTTGAATTACCTAAGGATGAAGCAACAAAAGTTGTTACAACCTTATCTTTTGACCTCTCCAAGTACGGCGATATCGTCAAAGTCTACAAAATTGGAGATTTCATTGCCGAATTCTGCGGTGGCCCTCATGTTGAGAACACTGGTGTACTTGGCCACTTCAAAATTACCAAGGAAGAGGCTTCCTCAGCTGGAGTCAGGCGCATTAAGGCGATTTTGGAGTAATGAAACAAACATTTATCATTGGGGTTTTTGGAGTAATTAGGGATGAAAAAAATCGAGTTCTACTTTGTTTACGGACTGATTATGAAATGTGGAATTTACCCGGCGGCGGATTAGAAAAAGGAGAGTCCCCTTGGGATGGCACAATTCGTGAAGTTAAAGAGGAAACCGGTTTTGACGTTGAGATTGTCAGGTTAGCCGGAGTTTATAGTAAACCAGAAAAAAATGAGTTGATCCTTAATTTTGAGTGCAAAATTATTGGTGGTGAGGCAACTCTCAATGATGAAGCCAAAGACATTAAGTGGTTCTCTTTTAACGAAATTCCCCATAACACTTCCCCAAAACACGTTGAGCGAATAAAAGACCTCCTCGAGGACAAAAAAGAGGCAATAATGAGGGTCCAAACAGGCAAATCTTCGATCGAATTAATAAAAGAAGGAAAACTTTAATAAAATGCCCCCAATTAAAGAATTACAGCAAGAGATAGAACAGATTAAAGAACGCAACAAACGCGTGGAGGCAGACAAGGCGTGGGAGACAAGTTGGGCGAGAAAGATTGTGGTTCTTGTTTTAACATATATTGTTATTGTCATTTTTTTCTCTTTTGCTAGATTGCCGGAGCCATTTCTTAACGCCATTGTGCCTGCTCTCGCTTTTGTTTTATCGACTTTAACCATTCCTGTAATTAAGAAATTTTGGTTAGAAAAATTTTATAAATAAATTATGAATTTTGATGAATTTAAAAAACCATTGCCAAAAGAATCCGAGGAGGTAAGCAAAGGGATCGACGGCCTTTTGAATCAAGCAAAGTTTTTGTATCGAGGGATGAAGAAGATAAGGATGAAATTGATACCAGAATAAAAGAAATCTCCTTAAACCAAGGCCAACCAGCAAGGCTACCAACATTAGAAGAAGCTCTCGGTATGACCCCCGAACAAGAAAGTGCCTTTCATCTGAAAAGCAGAGGCGAGGAACAAGATAGGGAGGAAGAGGAAGAAGATACTGAAGAGGACGAAGAAGACATCCCGAGAAAATTCCCAGAACCATATGCTGAGAGCCCGACAGACTCAGAGGCCGAGAAAGATTTCAAAAGGATAATGAGAGAGAGTCAAGCCGAAGAAGAAGCCGAAAATCGTCTCTATAAAACCGAGAACATAGAAGAATCTGTAAGAGAAATGGTTGACCCAGACTTTGAAATAAGTGGCCGAATGCTCTTTAGTGATACTATTCACTTTTGGCCAACCCCCGTGACAAGGGAACAATTTAATTCTATGGGAACAGAAATGAGGAAAGCGATGATCTTCATTGTCCCTCATTATAGACAAGGATATCAGAAACATCAGAACGAGTATCTTGCCCAAAACAGAGAAAATTTTGATCATTATGGTCCTAAAACTTTTGAAAGAGAGAAGGCTTTTGGGGATAGATACATCGGGAGAATTATGGAACTGAGCGATCCTAATCAGATAAGGAAATACGACAAACTTGTGGATGAATTCAACGCTGACAGAGAAAGAATTATAAGAGAAAAAGATTATGACAGCCTACGGGAATATTTAGCAAAAGTGAGATCGCTTGTTAACGAAATAAAATAATTTTAAATCTGTTAGAAAGGGTTTTACACAGTAAGCTCTTAACACTTAATGTCTTTTAATGATATAATATTAAGTGATGTTCGCCTCTAAGAAAAAGAAAGAGAGTGCTGTTATTGGTATCATTGATATTGGTAGCGCGCGGGTTAGTGGGGCCTTAATGACCGACTGGCCCAAGGTAACCAACGAGATAAGCGAGGCTGTTACCTGGCAAGAAATGCCCAATTGGGAAAGGTTCCAAACGGGGATTGAGCAATCGCTAAAATCAGTTCTAAAAAAACTTGCCCATGGCAAACACAAGAAGCCCGAAGAATTATTTGTTTTTCTCTCAGCGCCTTTCTTTATTGGGAGTACCAAGATTGTTCATGCTAAAGACCGAACCGCTTTTGAGATTACTCCACCCTACCTCGCCGGTCTAGTAAAAAAGGATATTTTAAGCTTTGATCGTGGCCAAAAAGGGGATTTAGTGCGGATCGAGAATGAGATTATGCAAATTAAGCTCGACGGCTATCCAGTCGAAGAACCTATTGGTCAAATGGCTCATGAATTAGAACTTTCTCATTGGCAAAGTGAGAGCCATGTCTCGCTAATTGAGAGATTCAAAGAAATTATCCAGAGCGAATTCCCCGAAATTCAAATAAATTTCCATTCTTTTGCCTACGCCTCTTATGCCGTCTTCAGTGAACTCCTGCCTGACAAAGACTGGATTTTTGTCGACACCGGCAACGAACTCACCGACGTTATTGTTATTAAAGACGGCTATCTGGCTGAGCATCTGTCTTTCCCCATTGGTAAGAATTCGCTCATCCGAGCGGTCACCAGATCACTCCAAACTGTTCCCTTAGAAACTGAGAGTGTTCTCAACCGCTATGCCAGTGGCAAAACTAACCAAAATCTCAAGACCCGCTTAGAGCCCGCCCTGGTTAAACCGGCCGAAGAATGGCTGAGCAATCTAAGTGAATCCCTAAATCGCGTTCTTGAGACAACCATATTACCCGAGTCTATTTATATGTTCGGAGATGAGCCCAGCGACAAGGTTTTTGCTGATTTCATTAAAAAAGCCGATTTTTCGGCTGTTTCTATTGGGCGCAAGCCGTTTAAGGTCTATTATGCTGACAAGCCCTTAGGGCAAGCCATAAACCAGCTAGAGGGCAAGGCTTCGCCCCCGGTTGGGAATAACTTCCTTTTGGCAGAAGCCCTCTTTTGTGCTATGCTTAAGGGTAGTAAATTGAATCTTTGGCCATTTAATCAATTAATAACAACTATGCATGATATAACTAAAAACAAAAAAAGTTTGCGTGACATCTTCCCCGACAATAAAGTCGACAGAGCTGACAGTGAAGAAGTAAGTTTCAAGACTTCTAGTTATACCCCCCAGAGATCTTCAAGGTCGACCGGCGGAATGAATATTAAGGTTAAGATTTTTGCTGGCGTTCTAGTTTTAGCAATTATTATCGCTGGCGGTTTCGCTTTATCTTCCCAATTTGCCAAAATTACTGTCAAAGTTGTTCCTAAACAGGGACGATTAATGGTGAGCAACACTTACGAAGCTGACAAACTTGTCGGCGATAATCTCAAATTTTCTTTGGCAACCAATATCCAGGCTGAAGATAGTGTTAGTGTCCCAGCTAGCGGAGTAGAATCAGTAAAAACAAAGGCTCGTGGCCGAATTATCATCTCCAACAAGACCAACAGCAACCAGAACTTAATTGCGACCACCCGTTTTCAAAGTCAGACTGGCTTAATCTACCGTATTGAGAAGGGGATCACTGTTCCTCCGGGACAAATAGAAGCGACAGTTGTCGCCGATCAAGCTGGTCCAACCTACAACATCTCTAGCGCCGATTTTACCATCCCCGGTTTCAAGGGCGGGCCTAAATATACTCAATTTTCCGCCAAGACTAAGGAACCAATAACCGGTGGAGCGATTGGTGATCAGCCAAAGGTTTCTCCTGCTGAACTCGCTAAAGCTACGGCAACCCTAGAAAAACAACTTCTCTTAACTGTCGCCAACAAACTTAAGCCCCAAATTCCCGATGGCTATATCCTTTTTGATGGAGCCGTTGTCGCCAATTTCACTCCAGAAATTGTTAACAATCCAGCCAAACCAGGCGAAGCAACACTCAAACTTAAGGCTGATGCCACTGGCTTAATTTTCGATGAGAAAGAGCTCGCCAGTTTCCTCGCCAAACAGCAAGTTCCTGACTACAAAGGTGAGCCAGTTAAGGTTACCAATTGGTCAACTTTCAAATTTAGCTTGATAAATAACGATAATTCTGACCTTAGTACGGCTTCTAAAATAAGCTTTAAACTCGAGGGGACTGGCCAATTAGTCTGGCTTTTTGACACCAAGGACCTCAAACAGAAGCTCCAAGCCTCTGGCGCCAGTAACTATAAGACTGTCTTTACTAAGGACTTTCCGATGATCCAAACGGCCAGCATCGTCTTCACCCCACCCTGGACCAGAAGCATCCCATCTGACCCCAACCGTATCCTGGTGGAAACTAACGTTAGCAAGCCTTGACGATTAGCCCCTTAATTTGCTAAGATAAGCAGGTCATTTTGGTAATGGATAAAGAAGAAAAAAAACAAGGAGTTTCCGGTGTTGTAACCGAGGCTTTACCCAATGCCCAATTTAAAGTGAAAATTGCCCCCGACCAAGAGGTTTTAGCCTATTTGGCCGGCCGTATGCGTCTACATCGCATTAGAGTGCTGATAGGCGACAAGGTCGAGCTCGTGCTCGACGACTACGGCGGAAGGGGACGAATCACTCGACGCTTTTAAAAAAATGAAAATCAAGTCGACAATCAAAAAAAGATGCGCTCAATGCAAGATGGTTAAACGCCGGAGTCATCTTTATATTATTTGCCCTAATAAGCCTCGCCACAAGCAAAAGCAAGCCTAAACTATGCGTATCTCTGGTATTACAATCCCCGATAATAAGCGGTTAGAATATGCCTTGACGGCTATTTACGGTATTGGCCTAGCCCGTTCCCGTAAAATTTTAGACATTGCCAAAGTTTCTCATGCTAAGAAAGGACCTCAAATTACTCCTGAGGAGGAGAATCAGATTCGTAAGGCTGTTGAGAGCTTCAAGATTGAGGGTGACCTTAAGCGCGAAGTATCTGGCAACATCAAGCGTTTGAAAGATATCAAGTGTTACCGTGGCACCCGTCACTTGAAGGGTTTGCCAAGTCGAGGACAACGCACCAAAACCAATTCTCGCACCCGCCGAGGTAATGTCAGAAAGACCATGGGCTCGGGCAAGAGAAAGACTGATAAGAAATAAAATAGCAAAATAATATTGAGTTATGGGAAAGAAAAGAATAATTAAAAAAGGAGGCCAGGATAGCGGTAAAACTGCTAGCGGTGCTCGTGTGCCTAAGAAAAAGATTGACCACGGCATCCTAAACATCGAGGCTACTTACAACAACACCAAGGTTTCTTTAGCTGACACCAAGGGCAATATTTTTGTCTGGTCATCCAGCGGATCTTTGGGTTTTTCTGGTTCCAAGAAAGGAACACCGTTTGCCGCCGGTAAGGTTGGCGATTTGATTGCTGATAAGGGAATTACCATGGGTCTTAAGGATGTAGACGTGGTCATCAAGGGTGTCGGAGCTGGACGTGAGTCAGCCATGCGCGCCTTTGCTGCTAAAGGTATCAACATTTTATCAATTAAAGACCGGACCCCTGTGCCATTCAATGGCCCTAAGGCTCCTAAGCCCCGCCGAGTATAAAATATGAAATTAGGACCAAAATATAAAATTTGTCGTCGAGTTGGAGACCGTGTTTTCGGAAAGTGCGAAGGCACCAAATTTACCGTCTCCGGTACTGAGCGCATTCGCCGCGGTGGCAAACACCCTAAGGGCGCCCCTTCTGAATATGCTTTGCAATTAACCGAGAAGCAGAAAGCTCGTTTTACTTATGGCATGACCGAACGCCAATTTTCAAACTATGTTAATGAGGCCAAGAAGAAGTCCGGTAGCAATCCTGGTGTTGAGCTCTACAAGCGCTTGGAGTCTCGTATCGACAACGTTATTTATCGTTTAGGCATGACCAGCTCCCGCCAAGCTTCCCGCCAAATGGTCTCCCATGGACACATTACTGTTAATGGCAAGAAAATCCGTGTTCCTTCTTACTTAGTTAAGATTGGCGACAAAATCGGTATCCGTGAAGGAAGCAAGAATAAGGGACCTTTCACTGGCCTCGCCGAGAAGTTGGCTGGCAAGACTGTTCCTGAATGGATTGGTTTCGATTTGCAAAAAGCTGAAATCACTATCAAAGGTGAGCCTGTCTTTGGTCAAGCTGAGAGCACTATAAACTACGGAGTCATTCTTGAGTTCTATAGTCGTTAAAAATATAACTTATTATTAATAGCTTTTAAAAAAATATGCCGGATTTTAATATAATTTTACCTTCCAAGCCCCGCATCGCCAGCGAAAAAGGTTTTTCTGGTGTCTACGAGATCGAAGGTCTCTACCCGGGCTATGGTCACACTCTTGGTAATTCGCTTCGTCGAATTATTTTGTCGTCTCTTCCCGGTTTCGCGATTACCTCCCTCAAGATTGATGGGGTTAATCATGAGTTCTCCACCATTGCTGGTGTTAAGGAGGATGTTATCAACATCATTCTTAATCTTAAGCGCGTCCGCTTCCAGGTCATTGGTGATGAGCCACAGACCATCAAGTTGAACGTTAAGGGCCCTAAAGACGTCACTGCCAAGGACTTAAATCTCCCTGGCCAAGTCACTGTCATTAACCCAGAACAGCCAATTGCCACCATTACCGACAAAGGCACCACGCTCGAGGCCGAGATTGTCTTAGAGAAGGGCCTTGGTTATGTACCCAGCGAAGTTCTTAAAAAAGATCGTATCGAGGTTGGTAATATCGCTCTTGATGCTGCCTTTACTCCAATTAAGAAGGTTAGCTATGAGGTAGACAACATGCGTGTTGGTAATCGCACTGACTTCAACAAATTAATTATCCACATTGAGACCGATGGGACCATTACTCCACGTGAGGCTCTCGAACAGAGCATTAAGATAATGGTTAACCAGCTTAAAGCCATTGTTGATTTCAAAGAAGAGGATGATCAAGACAAAATGCCATCTATTAAGGACATTAAGAACGAAGCCAATATTTCTGAGGGCGAAGAAGATGCCCTAAAAACCAAGATTGAAGACCTTGGTCTATCCGTCAGAACCCAAAAAGCTCTTACTAACGCCAGTGTCCGCACTATCGGTGGCCTCTCTAGGAAGAAAGAAGCCGATGTTAAGGAAATTGAAGGATTAGGCGATAAGGGTTTACAAGAAATCAAAAAAGTGTTAGAAGATTATGGTCTAAGCCTTAAATAAAACAATATGCAACACCAAGCCAAAGGCCGAAAATTTAGTCGAGTTAAGAAAGTCAGAGTCGCTCTTTTGCGTTCTTTGGCCAGCAGTTTGATATTGCGCGAGAAAATGACTACGACTGAACCTAAGGCTAAAGAAATCCGCCCCTATGTTGAAAAGCTTGTTACTAAAGCAAAGAAAGACACTCTGGCTAATCGTCGCTTGGTGATTGAAGAAATTGGTCAAGACAAGAAAGTTATCGCTAAACTATTCGGCGAACTCGGACCTCGTTTTAACGAACGACGTGGTGGTTATACCCGAATTATGAAACTTGGTCGTCGCATTAGTGATGGTAGTCCAATGGCTATAATCGAATTTGTATAATTATATGGAAAAGCAAACTGTAAAAAAAGAATACGTCATTGATGCTGCTGGGCGAGCTCTAGGCCGCGTTGCCAGTGAAGCCGCTAAGGTTTTGCGTGGTAAGGATTCTGTTGAATTCGTCAACAATATTGCCCCTAAGGTTACAGTCAAGATCATTAATGCTAGCCGTATCGACGCCACCCAGAAGAAACTTAAAGAGAAGATCTATACTCATTATACCGGCCACCCAGGTGGTTTGCGTGAGACGAGTCTTGGCCGTATGATTGAGAAGAAGGGTTGGGATGAGCCAGTCAGAAAGGCTGTTTATGGGATGTTACCTTCCAATCGTTTGCGCGCTGTTATGATGAAGAATTTAATAATCACCGAATAATATGGCAACTACTACCACAAGCAAAGAAAGATATGTCGAGGGTGTTGGCCGTCGCAAGACCGCCACGGCTCGTGTCCGTTTAACCAAGGCTGGTAAAGACAGTGTTGTTGTTAATGACAAAACCTTAGACGCTTATTTCCCAACTGTCGAGATGCGTGAGCGTGTTAAGAAAGCCCTCGCTAAAGTTGGCGAACACGGTGCCTTTGCTATCAGTGTTAAGATCGCTGGTGGGGGAATTAGCGCCCATGCCGATGCCATGATTATGGGTCTCGGTCGCTCCATCATTAAGATCAAACCAGAAATCAAACCTGAGATTAAGAAAGAAAAGATGTTGACCCGCGATGCCCGCGAGAAAGAGCGCCGCAAGTTCGGCCTCAAGAAAGCCCGCAAGAGCCCTCAATGGTCCAAACGTTAAATCTATATTATACCCGCAAAACCCCAGATCTTGTCTGGGGTTTTGTTTGCCTCAATCTCGCCGCACTTATCCCCAGTTTTACATAGTTTACGAAGTTGGACTTCGCAAAATAAGGGTTTTATGATAAAGTGACGTGAATATGAGGGAAAAGCCTACCGAAGATTACATTTATCATGTCTATAATCGCGGAGTAGACAAACGTGATATTTTTAACAATGATAGCGACAGGCGTCGTTTCTTAGCTTGTCTCCATTGTTTTAATGACACTAATCAAGCAAGAAACACTGACTATGAAGAGTCTATAAAAAATGATGGCCGAGAAAAACTGGTAGAGATCCTCGCTTTTGTTTTAATGCCTAATCACTATCATCTACTTGTTAAACCACTAGTAGAAAACGGGGTCTCAGAATTTATGAGAAAGATAGGAACTGGATATACTCATTATTTTAATATCCAGAACGAGAGGTCAGGAACTTTATTTCAAGGTAAATATAAATTCGTCAGAATTGAAGATGATGAGCAACTGAATTACATTCCTTTTTATATCCACTTTAACCCAGCTGAGCTCGTTGAAGAAAAATGGAAAGATAAAGAAATAAGGGACAAAAAAAGACTTTTAGATTTCTTAAAATCTTACGAATGGTCAAGTCTCCCTGTCTATCTGGGAAAATCTCGTTTCTCAAACATTGTCGATAAAAACATTCTCGATGACTACCTAGGAACCCCTGGGGAGTTGGAAAAGGAGGTAGAAGAGTGGATAGAAGAAATCGATTCACAAAACTATACAAATTTGTGGATAGAGTAGCCAAAATACCCTTATTTTGCGAAGTCCAACTTCGTAAATGTTGATTAAAATAGAAATTTTGATAGAATTAAGGTCAAGATAGTTAAGAATAAGGGTAAATTAACTAAAATAGCTTGTAAAATATGACTAAAAATAACGATAAAAACGAAGAGGACTTTGAGTTCGTGGAGAATACCGAGGACCGAGCCCCAGAGGCGGCCGAGATGGGCGGGAAGCTAAAGAAAGTTAAGGAGGAGCTTAAAGCCTGTCAGGCCGAGCGCTCTGAGTACCTTGATGGCTGGCAACGATCTAAGGCAGACTACCTGAATCTTAAAAAAGAAGGGGAGGTCGGAAGAAGTGAACTGGCTAAGTGGGCAAAAGAGGGAGTGCTCGCGGATCTCTTTGTTCTCGCTGACAGCTTCGAGATGGCCTTCAACAACAAAGAGGCTTGGGAACAGGCACCGGAGAATTGGAGGAAGGGAGTGGAGTACATTTATAACCAATTAGAAAACATCTTCCGTGATCATGGTGTTGAGGAGATAAATCCAAAAGTTGGTGACAAATTCAATCACGCCGATCAAGAACCTATCGCCACAGTAGAGACAAAAAATGAAAAAGAAGATGACGAGATTGTTGAAGTAATTAAAAAAGGTTACAAGTTACATGGCAAAATTGCCAGACCAGCGAGTGTAAAGGTAAAGCATTTTAGTTAAAAAATTATTATAAAAACATTACAAGAAATAACGAAAAAATATTATGGCAAAAATTTTAGGAATTGATTTAGGGACAACTAACTCGGCAATGGCGGTCGTGGAAGGCGGTTCGCCACGAATCGTCGAGAACGTGGAGGGTATGCGCACCACCCCATCTATCGTGGCCGTTTCTAAAGCCGGCGAGCGATTGGTGGGGCAATTGGCCAAGCGCCAAGCCATCACTAACCCTAAGAACACTATCTTTGGGGTAAAGCGCTTGATGGGTCATAAATTCAACGATCCCAATATCCAGAAAGACAAAGGGCTCGTCTCTTTCACTATGGAGCAATCAAGTGACGGTGGCGTGCAAGTCAAACTTGGCGACAAATCCATGCGACCAGAAGAAGTCTCCGCTCAGATTCTCCAGAAATTAAAGCATGATGCCGAAGCTAAGCTTGGCGAGACCATTGAAGAAGCCGTTATTACTGTACCGGCCTACTTCGATGACTCACAACGTAAGGCCACTAAAGATGCTGGTGAGATTGCTGGCTTCAAAGTGCGTCGCATCATCAACGAGCCAACTGCCGCCGCTCTCGCTTATGGTCTTGATAAGAAGAAAGATGAGAAAGTTGTGGTCTACGACTTCGGAGGTGGAACCTTCGACGTCTCTGTTCTCGAGATTATCGGTGGCGAAGAAGAGCAAAGCATCTCCGTTAAGTCTACTGATGGCGACTCCCACATGGGCGGTGAAGATATTGATCAGAAAATTATCGAGTGGATCGGCGGCGAATTTAAAAAACAAAATGGTATTGATATCACCAAGGATGAGCTCGCTCTTCAACGCTTGAAGGAAGCGGCGGAGAAAGCCAAGCATGAGCTCTCAACCATGAATCAGACCGAGATTAATATCCCGTTCATTACCTCTGATGCCAATGGACCCGTCCACCTCAACATGAGCATGACCCGCGCGACCTTAGAGGACCTCTCCCGTGAGTTTGTCGACAAGTCTATCGAGATTACCAAGCGCGCTATGGCCGCCTCAGGCTTCGCTATGAGCGATATCAACGAGATTATTATGGTTGGTGGCCAGACCCGTATGCCGGCCATCCAGGAGGCCGTGAAGGCCCTCTTCGGCAAGGAGCCGAACCGTTCAATTAACCCTGACGAGGTGGTCGCCATTGGTGCCGCTATCCAAGGGGGTATCTTTGCTGGTGACGTGAAGGATGTCCTCCTCTTGGATGTTACTCCGCTCTCACTCGGTATCGAGACCATGGGCGGGATTGCCACCAAGATTATTGAGCGCAATACCACTATCCCAACTTCGCGTTCTCAAGTTTTCTCAACTGCGGCCGACAATCAGCCATCAGTCGAGATTCATATTGTTCAAGGTGAACGAGAATTAGTGTCTGATAACAAAACTCTCGGTCGCTTTATATTAGACGGTATCCCACCAGCTCCACGTGGTATGCCCCAAGTAGAAGTCACCTTTGATCTTGATGCTAACGGAATTCTATCGGTGAAGGCTAAAGAGAAAACAACCAACAAAGAACAATCAATTCGTATTGAGGCCAAGACAAGTCTCTCGAAAGAAGATATTGAAAGAATGAAAAAAGATGCCGAACTTCATGCCGAAGAAGATAAAAAGAAGAGGGAAATCATTGAGACTCGCAATATGGCTGATCAATTAATTTATCAGGCTGAGAAAGCAATTAAAGATGCCGAAGGGAAAATTGGTGAAGATATTAAGAGGGGAGTTGAAGACAAAATTACGGCTCTGAAGGGTGTGAAGGATGGCGAGAATCTCGCGGCGATCAAAACCGCCACCGAAGCTCTCTCCGTCGAGATGTCCAAAATTGGCGAAGCAATGATGAAAGCTCAACAAGAAAATCCCGCTCCCGCCGAAGGCGCTGCTCCAGCAGAAGAAAAACCTTCTGGCGATTCTACCGAAGGCAACGTCCGAGACGCAGAAACGAAATAATAGCTTTCGAGATTGGATCTCGCGTAGCCAGATCCAACCTCGGGAACCTACCCCAAACAAAAACCAGCCGTTGGTGCGCATGCGCACCAACGGCTGTGGTTGTAACTGAGAAGGGAATTGATCACGAACCGAAAGCTGTATCCCGAATCTTCCTCCCGACACGAGAGCCGAGACAAGCCGCTGTTCTCAGAGACAATGAGTTGTCATTGTGGTTAAGAAGGAACAAGTAGACACGACGGTAGAACTCCTGCGTCTGTGCGAAGCGATTGCCAAGAGGGCTTTCAACTTCGTGTTTAGTGATCAGAGTGGCTAAACATTTCGCGAAATCATCGGGCGAAGCCTCAACATGGGTAGCCCAGATTGCTTCTGGAAAGTGCGCAGGAAAGTAAAGGAAGCAACCAGTACTGATTCCAACGCGCTCCAAGGTCTCAATGGCTTGGTCAAGCTCATCCTGTCCCGCAGCCACCCTCATTGCGTCGATAATCTCGATGGCTCTGGCATGCTCGGCCAGTTCGCGCGCTTCCTCCTCCCGACGTCCATTCTTGCCACTAATGTACCAGTAAATGGGGAGGGTCATAAAGTAGAGAACGAGCAACTCTGTGGCAGAGAACAGGGCAACCCACAGCGTAGTCGGTAGACTCGTGATCCCGAAGAAATAGATAAATGGGACAAAAGCAACTCCAACAAAAGCCAGGATTGCTTCTCCGCGAACAAAAAACTTCTTCGCGGCGGGGTCAAGTGCATTCCAAAACCCCTTCAACTCATTCGCCAATTCTTTCGCGTTCATCATGACAAGGTTCCTTTTCTGCATCCGCGGGGGATGCTCAGGGCCGATTTCTACGCAGGGTAGACAAGAGGGGGTTGCCCTAATCAGCTGATTTTCAAGGTTGTTGGTCTTACTACATTTCAGCCCAACAACATCCAATCTAATTACTACCACGGAAACGGTCTTGTGTAAATATCAAATCTTGCCTCAACCCAAAAACGTAGTATAATAAAGCCCTATATGGCCAAGGATTATTACAAAACTCTAGGTGTGGAGAAGGGGGCCTCGAAGGAGGAACTCAAAAAAGCCTTCCATAAACTCGCCCACAAACATCATCCTGACAAGCAGGGTGGCGATGAAGCGAAGTTCAAAGAAATTAACGAGGCTTATCAAATTCTCTCTGACGACAACAAGCGCGCACAATACGATCAATTTGGCGAAGCGGGAACTAATGGTGGATTCGGTGGAGGACAACCAGGCGGCGGCTTTGGTGGATTCGATTTCTCGGGCTTCCAAAACGCTCAAGGCGGACAAGGTTTCGAATTTGATCTCGGCGATATCTTCGGCGAGATGTTTGGCGGTGGGGGACGCAGTCAGGTACGACGTGGACGAGACATCTCTGTCGATATTCAGATTAGTTTCAAAGAAGCCGTCTTCGGTGTGGAGCGCAATATTTTAATCAATAAGATTAGCGAGTGCGATACTTGCCGTGGCTCTGGCGCTGAGGCTGGTTCACAAATGAAGAAGTGTGCCACTTGTAGTGGTAAAGGAAAAGTTAATGAGACCCGTCGCTCTATCTTTGGGACCTTCCAATCAGCCCGAGAATGTCCAGATTGTTTAGGTCGCGGTGAAGTGCCAGATAAGAAGTGTAAAACTTGCCGTGGTGAAGGAGTTCTTAACAAACAAGTGAACATCAAAGTTCAGGTCCCAGCAGGAATGGATGCTGGCGAGATGATTCGTCTCACCGGACAAGGCGAAGCGGTTGCCGGAGGACAAGCTGGCGACTTATATGTGAAGGTTCATATTGAAAAAGATAATACTTGGAAGCGTGTTGGCCATGACCTCACAACTGAGATTAAGATCAAATTAACCGACGCTCTCTTAGGCACAGATTATAAACTTGAGACTTTAGATGGTCCGCTTACTCTCAAGGTGCCAGCCGGCTTAACCTATGGCGAAATTTTGCGTGTAAAGGCTAAGGGTGTACCCGTCCGTGGCACCGGACGCCGTGGTGACCTCCTCATCCGCGTCACTTTCTCCACCCCGGCCAAACTTTCTAAAACGGCTCGCAAAGCCATCGAAGACCTGCAATCTGAAGGGCTCTAGGCAAAAACGTCTAGAAGTTGTAGGATTAAGGCAGACAGCAACTTCAACCCACCATGGAGGAACGTGTCATGCAACAGGATTATCGTTGCGACCGATGGCTCCACGGGATTGGAGTCTTCCTGGTTTTTGCAAGTTTTGCCTTCTTGGCCTTAGCCATAGCTAAGGAAAGTCTCGTGGCTTTCGTTTTCTTTATCTTCTTTCTAATTGTCGGCTTAGCCTGGAGCTATGAGCCCGGCAAGATAGAAGAAAAGCTTCGGCGGCTACGAGACTGGCGAGAAAAAACTAATCGTGAATAACCCACCACGCTCCGCGCGGTGGGTTTCCTCTTTGCATTATTTTTAAAGAGTGGTATAGTAAAAATAATATAAATCTATGACTACCAGGGTACCCAAATTTTTGCCCGAGGATTTTCTTTTGTTGCAAGAAAAAATTGCCGAACTTGAGGCAAAGCTTATTAGCAATGGCCAGGCACTTGGAGACTCCACAGAACAAAGTTCAGAGACCTGGCACGATAATGCCACTTATGATGTTGCCCGAATGAACTTCGAAATTACCGCGGACGAGCTACAGAAACTTATTGAGGTAAGAAATAGCGCAATTATCATCGAACCAGCCAGAGATTATACGGAAGAGGTAATTCTTGAGAGCATTGTCACAATTTTAAATGAAAAAACCGGCGAGAAGCAGAAGATTAAATTAACAGGGGATACAGCGTAAGGTTCTTCCAGTGGACCTCTTTCTCTAAATTTTGTATAGTTGGGCTATGGAGAAATTCACACCACAACAAGTAAAAGAGAAAATCCTTGCTATAGAGAACCTTAGCCTTAAAGAGAGCGACGTAACAGAAATCAGAGAACAACAAGGTGGTTTAGTAAATTATGTATTCAGAATAGAAACGACTAGGGGGCTTTTCTTCCTTAAACAATTTTTAGGAGAACTAAAAGCTGATTTCTTTAAAGGTTTAGAATTAGGCCCGAAAGACAGAATAACTTTATCCTACGAGGTTGAAAATACTTTTGAAGAAATATTGGGGAAAGAGACGAAAATAATTCCCCACATATTTGAACATAACAAAGAAGAGGGATATTTGGCCATCGAAGGGTTTAACAATGTAAAACCCTTAATAGAAGAATTCAAATTGGGTAATTTCCCTGAAGCAGTAATAAAAGATTTAGCAAACAAACTAGCCCGAGTTCATCAAATAACTTACAAAAACCCAAATACTAAGTTAAATTTATATAACAAAGAATGGCTAAAACTTAAGCTCAAATATCAATATTACGAAGTAGCGAGTTTCCTTTCCCAAAAAAATGCTCAGAAGCTAATCAACTTTGCCAATGGATATATTAAGAGAAAATTTGTCCTTACTCATGGGGACCTTTGTTCAATAAACATTTTACTTGATGACAAAGCTTGGCATCTCATTGATTTTGAAGATGCGCACATAGGAACACCGGCTTTTGATTTAGGTTATTTCTTGTCAGAGCTCTTTATCGCTAGGCTAAACTTCCCCGAGAAAAAGGAACAGATAAGTTTCTTGATTCTAGAATTTCTTAATAATTACTTTAAAATTTTTGATAAACAAGAGAGAGCTGAAGTAGAAAAAGAAGCTTCTCTTCACCTCGGAAGTCTACTTCTATACAGAACCTTTGGGTTGTCTAAAGATATTTTTACCAGCCATGTAAGGGAAGAGGTCCGTTCTCAAATAAAAGAACTGGCAGAAAGTATCTTTGAAAAAGAAAATTTAACCTTAAGTAACTTAATCTAAATATGTTTAATCTAGAAGACCAAAGTAAACCAGAAGCAGCCATTGAACGAGAAAAGTTTGAAAAAATTATTCTTCTAATACGCCATCCAAGTACTCAGATCGAAGTCCTCGCTAGTCAGGGTGACAACGATACACCCTGGGACAGCTTAGAAGACCGTGTTCGAATAGAAAAAGGTAAGGGCCATGACATGACCCGCTTATTAGCGCAACATTTAGTTGCAGAAATTCCAGAAATAGTTAGGACCTCCAAAGGAAATAGAGATTATAAGATAGTATCTGGACCTCTACCAAGAACAAAAGTAATGGCAAGATATGATCTTTCTTTCTTAAGAGAAGCCCACAAACATGATCCCAATATCCCCCTGCCAGTAGAGACAGGGGTTGAGGTTATCGACAACTTCACGGAAATCCCAATGACTTATACTAAGGGGCAGATTCTAGAGCTCGTTGAAAAAACTAGGAAGGAGGGAAAACCCCTAATGTCTGTGATGGAGGAATGGTTTAAATCTGATCCCATCTTTATTGCTTCAGTTTTTGAAAAAGAAAGGCAAAGAGTGACCGAGGGTTTAAAGAAAATCGTTTCTGATCCCACTCCAATAACCCTTATCCATACGCACAGGCTCGTGACTGGGTTTATCCTTTGGTTAATTGCAAACAAAAAATTTGATGAGCCAATCACCCCAAATGACTTACCGGGCATCATGGAAATTGCCAGGAAGTTACCTTACACTTCTGAATCAGAGCTAGGATGGAATAGCAAAGAAGGCTGGAATATCTTGAGAAAGGGTGACACAACTCATTTAGACGAAGGACTGATTGGCGGAACATTCTAATAGTCTGAGAGGCAATTCTGTGCTATTCTAGAACGAATATGGATCCCGTTAGAAGTTTTACTATCTAAGGGTATGAGTATTAACTTTACGGTTATAGATAAAAATAAAAGGTCTGAAATTATGTATAAATTAATGAACTTCTAACGGGATGGAGGCTTGGACTAAACTTAGAAACGATGTAATTGGTTGGAATTACCGGAACATCCTTAAGCCAATACTCTTCAAATTTGATCCTGAAGATATACACGATTTATTCGTTAAGGTCGGGAATTTTCTCGGCCGGGCCTCTCTTCCCCGTTATTTAACTGGGGTTCTTTTTGATTATGAGAATCCAGCACTCGAACAGGAAATTCTGGGCATCAAATTCAAGAACCCGATTGGGCTCTCGGCGGGCTTCGATAAGAACGCAAAATTAACTCAGATTATCTCGAAGGTCGGTTTTGGCTTCACCGAGATTGGTTCGGTGACCGGCCGTCCCTGCAAGGGTAACGAGGGGCGACACTTGTGGCGCTTGCCTAAATCCGAGAGTTTGATTGTTTATTATGGTCTGACGAATGATGGGGCAGAAAATATTGCTAATAGGCTGGGGGCTACCGAGATTGGATCTGGCTACGCGAGATCCAATCGCTTCCGCCCCCAGGGCAACTTCGTTCTAGGCGTCAGCCTTGCCAAAACCAACGACCGCGAAACAACGACGACCGAAGCGGGGATTGAAGATTATATCAAAGCCTATGAAGCCTTCCTTAAAACTGAGGTGGGAGATTATTTTACCATCAATATCAGTTGTCCCAACACCTTCGGTGGCGAACCTTTTGTCGAACCAGAACGCTTAGACTTGTTACTATTCGCTTTTGCCAAAGTTAGAGATGGCCAATCTGGCCGAGGACTAGCCTCGGTCAAAACTAGACCTCTTTTTGTTAAACTCCCGCCAGACCTAAGCGACGAGAAATTAGATGCGATTATCGAGCTAGTTAAGAAATACAAAATCAACGGCTTCGTCTCGACTAATTTAACCAAAGATAGAAATAATCCTCTTATCAAAGATAAAATTAAAGATCCCTTGCCGACAGACAAAGGGGGATTATCGGGCAAAATTGTCGAGGAATTAGCGACCAAACAAATTGAATATATTTATAAAAAAATAAAAGATTTGCCTCAGACAGAGAGACCAATCATCATCGGTTGTGGAGGAATCTTCACCGCCGAAGATGCTTATAACAAAATCAAAGCTGGCGCCTCACTTCTCCAGCTCATCACCGGGATGATCTTCGAAGGACCCCAAGTCATTAGCGAAATCAACCAAGGCCTTGTCGCCCTGCTCCAAAAAGATGGGTATAAAAATATAAGTGAAGCGGTAGGTAAAAATAATTTATAAAAACAAAGAGCCCGCCACACGGAGCGAGCTCTGCGAAGCGGGACGGGGGTTGTCTATTTTCTTTTCGACCTTGCCTTGGCCTTCGGTTTGGGTTTGGCCTTTGGTTTGTTTGGGTCCTTCAACATTATGCAGACAACCTTTGGAGCCTCTACATGGAAGGGGCGCCAGCGTCCGCTGCGATCTTCGTCATAGTCACCCTCGCGATCTGGGTCGGCCATAAGAACCTTTCCTTTCTAGAGTGTTCGTCTACTCTTTTTCAATTATACCCCTCTTATTATGTTATGTCAAATAAAAACAGGGTTCCTATTTAAAAACCACCTTAGTATATCTCTTCTTGCCGAGGCGAATTAAGACAAAATCTTTGTCTTTTTTGAGAGTGAAGGCAAGATCCGGGACCACCACATCATCCACATAGACACCCCCACTTTCTACCAAATTACGGGCTTTGGTTTTAGATTCTACCAAACCAGTTTCTACGAGGACATCAACAATATTTTTTCTTTCACCCAGGTCTATCTCAACAGTAGGCACAGCCTCAGAACTTGCGCCTGCTCCAGAAAAAAGCTCCAGCGCAGCTTGCTTGGCTTTATCAGCCTCCGCTTCGCCATGAATAAACTTGGTTACTTCATAAGCCAAGACTTCTTTAGCTTTCTTAATTTCAGCGCCTTCAAGCTTCTCTAATTCAGCCACTTCTTCAAGCGGTAAGAAAGTGAATATCTTCAAGAAACGGCCAACATCACGATCATCAACATTAATCCAGTATTGGTAAAAATCAAAAGGGGAGTACTTGCTCGCCTCGAGCCAAACCGCTCCACCCATGCTCTTGCCCATTTTCTTGCCATCGCTGGTCGTGATAAGAGGAATAGTAAAAGCATAAACTTCTTTCTCGCGCTTACGCCTAATCAAATCAACACCAGCAATAATATTGCCCCATTGATCGGTCCCGCCAATTTGCAAACGACAACCAAAAGTATCGTGAAGATGAAGATAGTCGACAGACTGAAGGAGAAGATAATTAAATTCAAAAAATGTTAAACCTTGTTCACTCTCTAAACGCTCACGGTAAGTCTCATTCTTGATCATCTCGTTAACCTTGAAGTAAGCTCCATATTCCTGCAAAAATTCGAGATAATTAACATCACGGAACCAATCTAGATTATTCACGAACTCGACATCATGCCCCTTCAGAAGCTTTCGCACTTGGTCAGACAAACCTTTATAATTATTGGCCAGAGTTTCTGGGCTCATCATCTGCCGCATCTCGGTGCGACCAGAGGGATCGCCCACCATGCCAGTCGCGCCGCCAACAAGGCACACCGGCTTGTGACCAGCGGCGGCCAGGCGAGCCATAGTAATAATTAAAGCCAAACTCCCAACATGCAAGCTATCAGCTGTTGGGTCGAAACCAGCGTAGAAAGCAATTTTCTCTTGCCCTAACACTTCACCCAATTTCCCCTCATGGGATTCTTGGGCGAGTAACCCGCGAGCCTTTAATTCTTCAATTATATTTTGCATAGATTTATTGATATAATTCTAACATAAGTCTTAAATTAACAAACTTGACTATATATAAAAAGTGTGATACACTGTGGGCAGAGATTGAAAAAAGGATTCTAGCCACAAAAAAAGGAGCTAAGGACATGTTTCAAAAGAAGCGTCTTCTGACGCTCTTTGTCGGACTGACAGGCAATTGGGCCATGGTTTATGGTTTTGACTTTGTGTTATATCCCTATGTGCTGTACACATTTGGGACGACCAAAGGCTGGGCCATAATGACTTTTGCCTCGCTCGTGCTTTGTCTCTTAACCCTCTGGTTCTATGATTGGTCCAAGCAGGACTGGGTCGGAATAGAGGCGATCAAAGGCTTGCGCGACGGCGAAGCGACGAGTCGAGTAGGAAAATTGACCGCTTGGATGCTCAAGAAGAGCGATCCAGTGGTACTCGTCTTCCTCTCACTCAAGTTTGACCCACTCATTACAGCGTTGTACATGAGAAAAGGTTCAAACCTGTTCAGTGGTTTTGCTAAGCGCGATTGGGGTATCTTCTCTCTCAGCCTGATTATCTCAAACCTCTACTGGGGGTTGGTCGTGCTGGCAGGGATAGACATTATCCAGTGGCTCTGGGCCCACGTTATGTAAGGGTGTCACGTCCAAGAGACGGGGCACCCTTTTGTTTTTAAGTTAGAGTAGCTTATAATGGAAAATATGAAAAAGAAAATTGAAATAAAAGTTATACAAGATGAGGATCAGCGTTACAACACCGTTGGTGATTATTTTGTAAAAAAGGACAAATGGGAAATTATTGTTTCCGACCTACCCAGTTGGAAATATGAGGCTCTCGTCGCAATTCATGAATTAGTAGAGATGGTTCTCTGTGATGATCGAAAAATTACCAATAAGAGCATCGATGAATTCGATATAGAATATAACAAGCATCGGCCGGAAGATGACGCCAGCGAGCCCGGTGATGACCCTCAAGCCCCTTACTACAAAGAGCATCAATTCGCGACAAAAATAGAAAAAATGATGGCTGAAGAATTAGGTGTTGACTGGGAAACTTATAACAAAGCTATCGCCAAACTGATGAAGAACTAGCTCTTTACAAAAGTCATATTTTAATATATAATCAAGAAATATGAACAAAATTCCTGATTTTCCCGACTTTAAGGAGCTTGAACTCCGAGACAAGTCGGCACTTGAAAGATTAACCAAAAAATTCAAACCTTACTCCGACTTTAATTTCTCAAGCCTTTGGGCTTGGAACATAAAAACAAAAACTAGAATCTCTAAATTAAACAACAACTTAGTGATTCTTTTTAATGACTATATTACCAACAAACCAGTTGTCTCCTTTCTCGGTTTAAATAAAGTTATAGAAACAACTAATGCTTTATTCGATTTTTCTCAAAAGCATAAGTACGGCGAATCACTCCGACTGATTGCCGAGGAGACAGCTGAAGCTCTTCCTAAATCGGAATTTAAAGTTGAGGCCGATCAAGATTCCTTCGACTATGTTTACCCTGTTGCCAATTTGGCCAATATGAATAATTGGCCAAAAAGCCGTTCTCGCAAAAGCATTCGGCAATTTATAAAAAAATTCCCCGATTACAAAATTAAACTTTCAAGCATTCAGAAAGTAGATCAGGAAGAACACTTAAAGATGTTCCAGAAATGGGCCGAGAACAAAGAGATCTCGAATGTCTTTGAGTTAAATGAGTACAAAGCTTTCAAACGTTTCCTCGAATTGCCTGACCCCAAAATTAAAGTGGTCTCTCTTTATGTGGACAATGTTTTGCTTGGATTTACTGTCTACGAGATTCAAACTGATGAGTATGTTTTATCACACTTTGCTAAGGCCAATACTAAATTCCACCCAGGAACCAACGATATCTTAAACTGGGAGGAGGCCAAGCTCCTCGACGCCCAAGGTTTCAAATACTATAACTGGGAGCAAGACCTCGGCCTTCTTGGTTTGCGTAAGTCTAAAGAAAAATATAAGCCCAGTTTCTTTTTGAAGAAGTTTACGGTGAGGAAAAATAATAGCTTAGATTAAAAAGCTAACTGTATCATCTACCAATTCCTTCTCTTGCTCTGGGGTCTCCACCGAATGCCCCATATCATTTATTTTTTCCACATTAGAATCTGGCAAATAACTAGCTAACCGGAGAGAATTCTCTATTGATACATTATTGTCCTTGGTTCCGTGAATAATCTTTACTGGTACTTTTATATTAGACAGCAAATTCTTATCGACAAGTACTTCCAACAGTGAGCTAATTTCAGAAAAAACAATATCAATTTTTTCATTTAAGTTGCCCTTATCATCCGCGACTCCAATAACTGGTGCCCAGAGGACCATCTTGGTAATCTCAGGGTAATTGCGAGTCAGGAGAATACCTCCACCCAGACTTTTACCAATAGCAAATATTTTAGTGTAGCCCTTAAATCTGAGAAATTCTATCGCTTGAAAAACGTCTTCTTGAATTTGTCTGATACTTTTCTTCTCAAGCTCTTCAACGCTATCCCAACTTTGGACACGAAGAAAATCCATACCTAAGCGCAAGCACACGTCGGACAATTGCTTATATTTATCAGAAAAAGCTTTACCGCTAACACCGGGGATAAAAATAACAGCAGTGTTAGATTCTGCTTCCCCCTTATCGAGAACAACTTTAGTTATGCCATTGTCTAATGTTATTATATCCATAAGTTAAATATTATCATTAGGAATGATTATGGGAAAGGGTGAGGAAGAGAGTTCAGTTTTTCTTCTATCTTTAGACCTAGCTTAATAGGCATATCCCAGAGTCTTTTAGCCCCCTCTCTTGGTAGCAGGTGGGTCTTGTTTAGATCTACTAAACCTGGGACAATGACGCGGAAGACCCTAACTTTTGTCGACTCAATATCTTTGGTGGTCAATTCTTTAAAGAAGACTTCTAATCCTAGTTCCTGTAAGTTATTTAACAGGTGGTTAAAAGAGTATTTTTCTTTTAAGTATTTAATTGTTCCACCATTAAAGACAAGTTGGTTAAATTTCTCGTCTTGATAATAAAGAAAGTGCTCATAAAGCGCCCTTATTGATTCTTTATTTTTGGGTTTGGCGCCCATGATATTTTTAGAGTAGAGAAAGGTAAAAAGACACTCTTCAAGAGTTTTGTTGATAGCTATCTCTGAATCGAGAGAAGCGCAGGCTCCGATACCGTAATGAATCTTTTTACCTTTACCTTTCCAAATCAAACCGACAAAAATTGGTATATTAATGTCACTATAAAGTTTATAAATTTTAATCTCATACCCATCTTCGGATAGTTTTTTTATTAGAGACTCATTAGAGTCATTTATTGAACTAATTAATATTTCTGGGGGATCTAGCCTCTGCAGAAAATTAGTCATCAGAGCATCTCGTTCTATTAACTCCAATAATCCGCTCATTATTATCCTCTTCTTGTCAGTTCCGGCCGCCATTCCAGTCGAAGTCGTCTCGGCGGATAATTTCCCCTCATCAAATGGTAGGTAAATAAGACTGGCTGGCCAATATTTAAATTTCCCAGGGCTTACAAATGACTCGATTTTATCCCAATATATTTTTTCCTTTAAGGGGTCGGCAAAAGATTTATTTTTACGATATTGTTCTTTTGAATATAAAGAAAAATCATCAAATCTCGTTTTTTTAGATAGATCTTCGTGTCGCCCGAAAAATAAACCACCTTTATTGTAATAGGACATGCAGTATCTCTCCAGAGACTCGCCCATACAGGCATGAAGAGCAAAACGACCATCTTTATTTATTCCCAAGCCTCCACTTGATACCTCGCGGGATCTATTAAAAAGGATAACTGTTTGGGCTGATAGAGACTGGAACATTGAATAGCCGTAGCGTGACAAGTCGTTACGACGAAGGAGAGCATTAACTATCCCAATTTTATCACTAAAAATCTTTGAGTATTGTTTCCTGTCTGGCGCGGTTAACTCAGTAATCTCCCTTAAATTTTTAATTAGCTGTTTATTTGCCATTTTGGCAGGAATGATTACACCCGGGTATTAAGATAAAATGGTGTTCGGTCACTTGTTGTTCTTTAGTAATTTCTAGCATTAGATTTTCTAAGCCCTTCTTATTGAAGTAATGTTTTAGGTTTCCTCCCCCAATAAAATTAAGATAATTAATAAATTCTCTAAATTCAGAAGATAAAATTCTTTTTTTAAAACAAACAGAACAAAAAGATGGGGAGACCCGAGGGCCTATTAGCAAATTTTTACCCACTCTGGCCACAAAAATATCCCCCGAGACCAGGGTTATTTTTTCTTTTTCTATAAAATCTTTGAGGTTTATTAAGGCCATTGTTATCAACTGAAATAAAAGCCATCCCTTGTTAGAGATGGCCCTTATTTTTTAACTACGCGGTACAGAGTAAATCGTATTTCTTATCGAATTTCTTGATAAATTTCATTCTATAGTAGAATTATTTAGGAGGCTAATCGCTTGGCCGACCTTTTTTCTATAGTATACGTTTATTTTTATTAGTCAATAAAGGCCCGGCGAATCAATTAAGATCCGCCGGGCCTGTTTCAAAACGAGTCTAGGCAAGGAGTTTCCGGGCCTCTTCCTGATAAGCGGGCAGGCTCTTCGTCAGGTTAAGGACGGATTCTTGGTCTGAACGTAGGGCCATAATCCAACGACCAATCTTGGTGTCCATAAAGGACGCGAGTTCTCTTTCTCTCATCTGCCTTTTTCGTCCGCCAATAGGGTCGATGACCAAGTAGCCACCTGAGTTGTAACCCGTTAGGAGAATCGAGTGCAATATACCACCACTGATAACCCCAGCCACCATTACCAGGTAGCCGTCCTCAAGGTAGCTCCTAATGTCTTCGGGGGTCAACCTTGCGTTACATTCGACCCTTGCCAAGCGATGACCCTTAATCTTCTCCAAATAGGATCGGTACTCGTTCATCAGTGATTCGAAGAGCTCTGCTGGTAACCATTTCTGGGAGTTATCGAACATCTGAGGTGCTGAATGCACCAGAACTGTCTCCAGACCCAACGAAACAGCTTTTACGGCTACTCCTGAGTAGTGTTGGCCAATGGTTATGTTCGACTTACTGGCCTCGGCAACTTCTTCTTCAAACCCCTCACTCAGCTCTGCGAGTCCAAAGTGTGCCGCAACCATTGTTAGGCAGGCTGCACTGCAGGTAAGTCCGTGCTGGCCGAATGGTGCCACTTGTCTGTCCATAACGTCCCTCCGGTAGGTGATGAGTTTGTTCAGGGCCGCCTCAATGTCACTATCCTGGTATTGGTAGATACCACTGCCCGCTGGCAAAATCTTTGTTTCTACCAAGTACCGCAACACTTCTTTCCTCAGGACGAAACCGGAAATTCCGACAAGCTCTCGGGCGATCTGTTTTTCCTCGTTGTTGTCATAGGCGAGACTTTGCATCATCGCCCTGATTCTCGGTCTCTCCAGCCCAAGGTAAAAATGCTTGACCCAGCGAGTATCTTCGTACGTCAATTCCTCGGTCCTCCTTTTCAAGGCAAAGACATCATCTTCGACCAAATAAGCAAAACGCCTCATCCGGCCACTGAAGATTTCTTCGTCACCGGCGTGGTACTGCCTGATCAGTTGCTCTCTTTCGCTCGTCGCGTCATTGCCTTCCCTCATCGAAATGAGATAAGAAATATGATCGATGACATACTGAACAGGGTACGGAGTCGCAGGGAGACTAAGGAAGACTCCAAGATCCTCATCGCTCAGGCACTTGCATTCCGGTAGACACCCCATCCAGTAAGAGACATGTTTCTTTATCGCGGCCGATACCACCAAGGTGGCCTGATCGACAAGTGAACCTGCCATGTAGGCATCACGGAGGATTTCAATCCGTTTTGGGGTAAGACGAAAGACGTTTGGCTCAAGCAACAAGGGAAGAGCCGGTTCGAGAAGATTCTCATAGAATTCGTTATGCCAGTTCCACCTAGCGCAGAGTTCTTGAAAAAATTCCTGTGGGGGGATAAGAGAGCGTCTTTCGACGATCTCACTAAGACGGGGGTTGGCTTCGGCAAAATAACGGTTTGCTCCCACCAGTTCTCTCTCGAGCGTAGCGTCAATATCGTCTTTCCACGAGGAAGGGATAATGACAGACTTAAGAGTTTTTTTCCTTTGCATAGACACCTCCTTTCAATGTTCAAACTGACCAATTATTAAACATTAATTATACAATGTCAATGTTTCGCCCGCAACAGACCTTCTTCGATAATTTGGATAAATTTGTTAGAATGAAGACATGATTATCTTCCTAAACGGCTCAATAAATTCTGGCAAAACCACAGTGGCGAAGATTCTCGCCAGCAAGCTTTCTAATGTGGCAATTGTTGAGATTGATGCTCTTCGAAAGATGATTGAATGGATGCCAATTGACCAAGCGGTACCAATCAATCTCGAAAATGCTGTCTCGGTAATTAAGAATTTCTCTAACAGGGGACTGAGTGTAATCGTTCCCTACCCACTTTCTCAGAAAAATTACGATTACCTGATAAGGGAGTTAGGAGATTTTGGTTCCGATATTTACACTTTTACCCTTGCTCCGAAAATAGAAAAGGCGGTGACTAATAGGGGGACGAGGGAATTGAATAAGGAAGAAAAAGAAAGAATTAATCACCATTATAATATTGGTATCCACAACCCCAGCTTTGGAGAAATAATTGATAATTCTGACCAAAGTCCAGAAGAAACAACCAACTACATTTTAGCGAAAATAATTAAATTGGAAGATAAGTAAATTACTCCACCTTTCCCCCTAAACCTTTTATTGCTATAATACTGACATGGACAAAAAGTCTAAAATCTTATTAGGGATATTAGCTTTAGTGATTTTTATTTCGGTTGGGATTAGCTTCTATCAGACAATTTATATCCACAAATATCTGATTACAACTGAAATTTCTTGTGACCCAAACAAAGAATCTTGTTTCGTCTTTGAGTGTGACCCTGTAGAGGATGAGTCTTGCAGTAAAGACCCAAATCAGCAGGTCAGCTATTATAAAATAATAAGCAAGAATGCTCAAAACATACCAATCTGTGAAAGCGGAAATGATAATTGTCCAGAATTATCCTGCATTTATGGGGAAAAAGATTGCCAAATAACATTATGCGCCCCAGATGAAGGCGAAGGGATAATTTGTAGTGATAATAAAATATAAAGACATGGTTGAATCCATAATAAACACAAAAAAAATAGCCGAGGCCGAAGTTGTAATATTAAGCGCCCCCTATGGGAAATCCTTCACCTACCGATCAGGAGCAGAAAATGGACCCAAAGAAATTGTTAACTGTTTACATGGGAATCTTGAATTTTTTGATAGGTTTCTCAAGCTTGAGCCCGTACGATATATAAAAACAGCGCATCATGAATTAAAGGGGCTTAATAAATTAACCCCGACAAAAATGATCCAAACTGTCAATAATTTTTATAAAGAAAATAAAGATAAATTTATTGTCATGCTGGGCGGAGATCATTCTGTTTCGCTTGGATCTTTTTCTTATTTTTCCCAAAATAACAACTCTTCAGAGATAACGATCTTGCAGATAGATGCCCACCCAGACCTAAGAGACGACACCTCTGACTATCAAGAAAAAACAGAGAAACTTAGTCATGCCTGCACAATGAGGCGAGCCTACGAAATGGGATTCAAAACCGTCCAGGTCGGGATTAGGACATATTCAATATTCGAAAATGATTTTATTAAAAAAAATAATCTAAAGGTTTTCGAATGGGGAAGAGGGAAGAATCCTTCTATAAAAGAAATCATTGATTCCATAAAAACAGACAAAGTTTACCTAACCTTAGATGTTGACGGTCTTGATCCAGCCCACATGCCCGCCACCGGAACGCCCGTGCCAGGAGGATTAGAGTGGTTCTACGCTCGAGATTTAATCAGAAATTTAATTATATCCAAAGACTTAATTGGAGCCGATATTGTAGAAGTTTCTCCTGTAAGAGAGAGTGTTTTGACTCAGTATGGAGCAGCTCAATTGTGCTATGACATTTTTGCTTATAAAAAATTAAAGGATAAGGGGCTACTTTAAATATGGGTTATAATCTAATCACAAATATCGAGAATTGTTATTTTAATATTCCAGAGCTACTTTACTATTCCCACATACCAACAGCAATAGTCGCTTTAATCTTAGGATTTTTTGTCTTCACCAGGAATAAAACTTCTATCTCTTCAAGGCTATTGATGCTAATTTCTATTTTCTTTCTTCTTTGGTCTATTTCCGACCTAATTATCTGGATAAGTCCCGACAGTCGTGAAGTTATGTTCTTCTGGTCCATTGTAAATTTGATAGAAGTAGTAATTTCCACTTTAACTTTATATTTTGCTTATGTTTTCTTAGAAAAAAAAGATGTCCCTTTTTGGTCTAAACTAATTTATTTTTTTATAATAGGGGCTTACGCAATATTTTTACCCACAAGATTAAATATCACTGGTTTTGACATATCTAATTGTGAAGCTGGCCAAGGACCTTTAATTAACTTTTTTTATGCCATAGAAATACTGAACTTTCTTTGGTTAATTATCTATCTAGTAAGAAAAAACTTGCGGCCTGAAGAAAAAAAGTTAACAAGGGCTTTTTCTATTGGAGTTATACTTTTCTTAGCTTCGTTCTCTGGAGCTAACTTGATCGGGAGTGTCTTTTCCTTAATAAACCCAGACAGCCCAGACAATTGGAAAATTTTACAATATGGATTATTCGGCATGCCAATCTTTATGGCATCCCTAGCTTATTTAATTGTAAAATTTAAGGCCTTTGACATTAAACTTATCGGAACAAAAGTCTTAATGTATGCAGTCATCGCAATGATCGCTTCGCAGTTCTTCTTTATCAAAGCATCGACAAATTTTGTTTTGACAGGAGTGACTCTAGTGATTGTAGTTGTTCTAGGGGGTCTATTAATTAAAAGTGTGGAAAAAGAGGTCGCTCAACGTGAAGAGATTGAAAATTTGGCCAAGAATCTGGCCAAGTCTAACGATAGCCTCTTCGTCGCTAATGAGGAATTGAAGGAATTAAACAAACAAAAAACCGAGTTCGTCTCAATTGCTTCACATCAACTCCGAAGCCCATTGACCGCCATTAAAGGTTACTCCTCAATGCTCTTAGAGGGTTCCTTCGGACCAGTAGAAGAGAAGGCCAAGGGCGCCATTGACCGCATCTTCGAATCAAGCAAGAGACTGATGACCGTTATCGAAGACTTCTTGAATATCACTCGTATTGAATTGGGTAAAATGAAATACGAGATGTCCGTCTTCGACCTTGGCCAAGTGGCCCAGACGGTTGTCAAAGATCAAGAACCCAATGTTACAAAAAGAGGGCTCACAATTGAGTTCAAAGATGGAACCAATAATCACCAGGTTTCAGCTGATATCGGTAAAGTCACCCAAGTTGTCTCCAATATTATTGATAATAGTATCAAATATACACCTAGTGGTTGGATCAAAGTAAGCGTGGAGAACTTCCCAGCTGGAAAAAGTAAAACTAAAGAGGTCGTTCGTTTAACAGTCTCTGACAGCGGCATCGGTCTTGACCCGACGGCAATCAAGAAACTCTTCGATAAATTCGTCCGGGCTGATGATGCTGGTAAAACCAATATCACCGGGACGGGACTTGGCCTATATGTCGCCAAGCAGATTGTTGAAAGTTTAGGTGGTAAAATCTGGGCCGAGTCAGAGGGTAAAGGTAAGGGTTCACAATTCATTGTTGAATTTCCAAGGTCCACAAGTGAAGCCATTCATACTGAACAAAAGATTGAAGCTTACACTAAAGCGGACTTCGACAAACTAAAGAAAAAATAGCAGAACTTCACCAGAAGACTCTTTTCTGGTACCATTAGAGGATGGAAGAAAATAATAAAAAAATACTACTATCCGGCGTTAAGCCAACCGGGCGTCCACACATTGGTAATTATTTTGGGGCGATGAAACAATTTGTCGATCTCCAAGACGATTATCAAGCTTTGGTCTTTATCGCTGATCTTCACTCTCTCACTACCACCCGTGATGCTAAGCAACTCAAACAAGACACCTTAGACTTAGTGATTGATTATCTCGCCATTGGCCTCGATCCTGAGAAAGTTATCTTCTACAAGCAATCCGAGGTCCTAGAGCATGCCAACCTAGCTTGGATCTTCAATTGCCTGACAACTATGCCATATCTGGCTCGCGCTCATGCCTACAAGGATGCCGAGGCTAAGAACAAAGAAGTAAATGTTGGGCTCTTCGACTACCCAATACTCATGGCGGCCGATATCTTGCTCTACGATGCCGACGTAGTGCCAGTGGGCGCCGATCAGAAACAACATGTCGAGATTGCCCGCGATACCGCAGAGAAATTCAACTTTAATTATGGCGAGACTTTCAAACTACCAGAACCTCTTATCATGGAGGGGGTCAAAACCATTGTTGGACTCGACGGCCAGAAGATGAGCAAGAGCTATGGCAATACCATCCCGCTCTTTGCCGACGAAACCGAACTTAAACGCCTCATTATGACAATAAAGACTGATTCTAAGGGCGTTGAGGAACAAAAAAATCCCGAAGAGTGTAATGTCTTTGCCTTGCACAAACTCTTCACCCCCACTGAACAACTAGCCGAGATTAAGAAGCGTTATGTCGAAGGGGGGATTGGCTACAAAGAATCTAAAGATATTTTGTTCGAAAGTATGAATAATTATTTGAAGCCCTTGAGAGAAAAGCGCGAAGAAATAGCTAAGGACCCCGCCCGCGTCATCGAGATTCTCAAAAAGGGAGCGGTGCTCGCCCGCGCCCGTGCCCAAGCCAAAATGGCTGATGTAAATGCCAAAGTGGGAATTGATTTATAAGCATGGAAAATCCTTTTGGCCAAACGCCGATAAGCTTACAAGAAGCGACAAAAGAAGTTAGAGGAAAAGCTCTCGCCGAGATAATTGCTGACCCAGCAAATGTAGAATCTCTAGGTCAATTTATAGACCAGCTTCAAATTATAGTTGAGGAGAGAGAAACCGATGACAAAGCCTTTAATCTGAGGCTAGCCTTAGAGATGAATGTAACGTTAGCCGAATTCTACGCCGAGGCAGCGGACCAGAACCCTGCCTGGCGCGAGTCGGCTTATGACAGTTATTACGATGCTGCCGCAGTTGCTAACCAATCAAAAGAAGAAGCCATCTATAACGACAAATATAATGAACTAATATCTCGAGCTAAAGAATTTTTGAATTAGTTTGCCAAAAAATTAATTAGTGTTATTATAAGAAGAAGCTCTTGAGCCGACTAACAACCGGACAAAAACTCAAGGCCAAAGCTATAAATCAGGGTGGCACCGCGGAGAAACCGCCCCTGCGAGTTTAAGATTTCTTAAACTTGGAGGGGCGATTTTCTTTGCCCCGCGAAACTTTAGTGAAGTAGGGTAGTTTAAAAATAAAACTATGACCAGAGAAAATTCAGAACAATTACCAGAACTAAAATTTGAATATTCGGCCGAAACAGAAATGCGAAGAGCTAAATATCTTCTTTTACCTGAAAAAAGAAAATTCTACCTAGACCAAGGGTACGAGGTCACGTTACCAAAAGGTTTAGATATGGAAGATACTTCTGAAATTTCTGATGAAGATTTACTAGAAAAAATTAACGCTGAGTTGGATTTTGAAAAAACAGAAAAACTAAAATTGGAGATACAAGAAGAATGGCCTTCAATAGCAGAAACCCTGAGAAAACTCTTTAGGGAGACGGGTTATGAGATGCCCGAAACTTACACTATCCAGTTAACTAATTATAGGCCAGGTGGTGGCTATCGAGTGGAAGACAATAGTATAATCCTCGTTTTTTCCAGGACCTATAAAGAAGGGTGGTCTCGATCCAGAACTTTAATTCACGAGGGGATCCACTTATCAATTGAGAAATTACTTTTTAAATATGGCTTAGCCGATCCCGATTGCCAGGGGATTAAAGAACACTTGGTTGACCTCCTAATGCTAAAAGTTGTCCCAGATTACCCGCTACAAGATAGACTACCTAAAGAAAAAATTGAAGAGATAGATAAAATCTTTAATCAACATTATCCAAACATCGAAAAAATATTAGAAGAAGTTAGTAAAATTAAAAAATAAAATTATGGACAGAATATATATCAACACAATTAAGGAACATGTCGGCAAAGAAATCAGCATCTACGGCTGGGTAGACATTCGTCGTGACCACGGCAAATTAATCTTTATTGATTTGCGAGACGTTACCGGCAAAGTTCAGATGGTCATCCTCCCGAACCATGAGGAAGCCTATAAAGTGGCTCAGGATTTGCGACCAGAGTGGGTCGTTAAGATTACCGGTCTCGTTAATCAACGCCCCGAAAAAATGATTAATAAGGAACAAGAAAATGGCGATTTAGAAATTGAGGTCACGGGGATCGAAGTTATTAACAAATCAGAAACCCCACCCTTCCTAATCAACGAGGATACTAGTGGGGTCAACGAAGAACTTCGTCTTAAATATCGCTATCTAGATCTACGTAGCGAACGCATGCGCAAGAATATTGTCCTACGTGACAAGGTTATCACTTTCTTCCGCAACCATATGCACGAGAATAATTTTATTGAGATAGAGACGCCAATTATGATGAAGGGAACACCTGAGGGATCACGTGAATATTTGGTACCTTCACGTCTTGAGCACGGCAAATTCTATGTCCTACCTCAGTCACCTCAGCAATTCAAACAACTCTCCATGGTCGCCGGCTTCGACCGCTACTTCCAAATTGCACGCTGCTTCCGTGATGAAGACCAAAGAGGTGACCGCCAACCTGAATTTACTCAACTCGACTTCGAGATGTCCTTCGTTAACCAAGAAGATGTTTTACAATACACTGAGAAAATGTTTATCGAGTTAGTAACAAAAATGTTCCCTGAGAAAAAATTAACTCAAGTTCCTTTTCCTCGTCTTACTTATAAAGAATCTGTCGAGAGATATGGTAGCGACAAGCCCGACTTAAGAAATAATAAAGAAGACAATAATGAATTGGCCTTTGCCTGGATTATTGACTTCCCAATGTTTGAAAAAGATAAGGAAGGTAATATTAATGCCGCCCATCACCCCTTCTGCTCAATCCACGAAGAAGACATGCCTAAATTTATGGCAGGAGAAGACCTCTTCAATATCCGGGCTAATTCTTATGACATGGTTTTAAATGGTTTTGAATTAAGCTCAGGAAGTATTCGTATCCATCAAGCCGACGTTCAACAGAAAGTTTTCGATCTTCTTGGAATTAGTAAGGAGGAACAGAAACTTCGTTTCGGACATATGATTGAGGCTTTTCAATTCGGTGCCCCTCCACACGGCGGTTTTGCTCCTGGTATTGATCGTATTGTGATGCTCTTAGCTGGTGAGCCAAATATTCGCGAAGTCATCGCCTTTCCTAAGAACGGCGAGGCTAAAGACCTAATGATGGGTGCTCCTTCAGATGTCTCCGACAAACAACTAAAAGAGTTGGGGATCAAAATCTAAAAAACCTTATTTTGCGAAGTCCAACTTCGTAAACTATGTAAAAATGTGGCTAAAAGAAAAACCCGCCGGTGGCGTACGAAAGGTTTTTCTTTTCGTACGACGCACACGGCGGGGAAACACACACGGGGATTCCTAGAGGAAATTCTGCCCATCCCGGAATTGGCCACCTTGATGTAACAGGAATTTCAAGGCGGCGTTCAGGCCATCACGTTCTGGCCCATTCTCTGGGAGAGGAAAGGACGATAGGCGAGAGAAGAATTCATCGACCAGTCCTTGGGCTGCCCGCATTTTCGCCTCATTGTAACGATGAAGGAATTCACCCCCCTTGCTTCTTTCGTCATACTCATCTTCATATTCCTCCAACCAGGGAGCAGTGAGTACGGTGTTGGAAAAAGCCAGGAATCTGTCCTCCCACGACATACGAGGGACAGGCAGGCTCAAGGTAGTCAAAAACAAGCCGGCCTGGTGGGCCCAATTACTGTTGCGATGGCTAGCCTGCCACCGATACATAGAATTGCGGTCCTTCTCTTTTACCCGGTCAATACCGAGAGCAACAAGAACCAGAAGTGTCGCGACTGAAATAAACAAATCCATAAATCCTCCTCTTTCAAAAGCTTGCGAGCTTAGCTCGTAGCCGTTCATATTTTCTTCTGCGTTAAATTATACACCTCTTAATTCATTTTGTCAATGGAGAGAAGCAAGCCCAAAAACCTGAAAAGTTGTGGGGATTTGCTATAATAGAAAATAAGTTTTATGGATAACTTCAAAGTAAAAGTAGGGGAATTCGAGGGGCCTTTGGACCTCTTGTTAAACCTAATTGAGAAAAGGAAATTGCATATCTCGCAGGTGTCTCTGGCGCAGGTGGCCGATGATTATGTCGCTTATCTCAAGAGTGAGGATGAGGGACAATCGATGGAGGCAATGGCGAATTTTATTATGGTCGCTTCAACTCTAATGTTAATTAAATCGCTCGCGCTCTTGCCGGGCCTCCAGCTTAACGAGGAAGAAAAAAGTGATATCTCGAACCTTGAAGACCGACTCAAACAATTACAGAGAGTAAGGGAATTAAGTTTGCATGTGAAAGAAAGATTCGGAAAAGACATAATCTTCACCCAGACGGAGCGAGCAAAGAGAGTCACCGTCTTCGCCCCAACTCACGAATTAATTATCCCAAACCTGTTGACAGCGATTAAAGAGCTGATAAAAAATCTGCCAAAAGTTGAAGCTATCCCCGAGAAAGTGATTAGGAAAGTGATTAGCCTAGAAGAGGTCATCAGCGACTTGGCTAAGCGCGTCGGGCAGGCGATGAAGATGTCGTTCAAAGACTTCGTGAAGGATAAGGCCGACAAAGTGAACATAATTGTCAGTTTCTTGGGGATGCTCGAGCTAGTCAAACAAGGGGCTATAAACATTGAACAGAAGGCTCATTTTGAGGATATTGGGATGGAATCCACAACGGTTGGAATTCCACGTTATTAAAGTTATAATGTGGACATGGATCCCGTTAGAAGCCCCATAGGCCGAGAGCGGGAGGTAATATTATGTATAGATTATTAGATATCTTAAGCTTCTAACGGGATGGATCTAGCTGCGAAAATCGAGGCTGTTTTATTTTATCGTGCCGAACCGGTTAAAAAGACCGAGCTGGCTAAATTGCTGAATACTGACCAAGAAGCCCTCTTAGAGGCTATAAATGGCCTTAAAACAAGGCTAGAGGGCCAAGGCTTATGTTTGCTTGAATTAGGGGAAGAGTTAGAACTGGGGACCGCCCCAGAAGCTTCTGGCCTAATCGAACAAATGGCCAAGGAGGAATTATCCCGAGAGCTTGGCAAAGCTGCCCTCGAGACACTAACCCTTATCATCTACCAAGGACCAATTAGCCGCCCCGAAATTGACCAGGTACGCGGAGTTAACTCTAGCTTTATCTTGCGCAATTTAATGGTCCGCGGTCTAGCTGAGAGAGTCATAGATGAGAAAGACTCACGACGTTTTCTCTATAAGCCAACACTTGAACTATTACGTCATCTTGGTTTAGAAAAAATTGAAGAGCTTCCCGAATACGAAATTGTCCAACAAGAACTAAATAAATTTTTAGAAACTAATAAAGATACAGATGGAGCCGGAATTGATTAAAAAAACGCACGATAAAGAAATTATCGGGGCTCTTGTCCTCTCTCTTTTGTTTATGTGGAGCGGTTTTTTCTTAACTTATAAAACCGACCCACTTAATCTCACTGCCCAACGGGAGAAAAAAGAGGAAGCCCTGGCCGCTGAACAAACAAAAATTGCTGAGATTAAAAAAAGTTTTTTTGGTAATCTCAATTTAGAAGCCGAAGCTTATGTCGTCTACAACACAGAGACGGGCGAGATTATCGCTAGTTCCAATGAGGGAAAAACACTACCGTTAGCTTCACTTACCAAAGTCATGACCGTTCTCGCGGCAAGCGACGAACTTAGTCCTGGGTCTAAGGTCACGGTCCACCAAACCGGTGGCGAACTATCGGGAGGCTTAAAGTCTGGGGAGAATTGGCAAATGGCTAATTTGGCCGCCTTAACCCTTGTTGGGTCCTCTAACGAAGGAGCAACCGCCTTAGCCCTTGCCGCAACCAGTAGTGAGGAAGCCCTAGTCTCCTTAATGAACCAAAAAGCTGAGACCCTCAACTTAAAATCCTTGCGCTTTAGCAATCCGACGGGCTTAGACGACGGACCATTACCGGGCGGGCAGGGGAGCGCTCTTGATGTGGCAAAGTTATTTACTTATGTTTTCAAAAATAAACCAGAGCTACTTACCGCCACTAAAGAGGGTGTCTTAACAGAAAAGAGTGCCGATGGTTTAAGCCATAGTGTTGTTAATACTAATACCATCATCAATCAGATTCCCGGATTAATCGCCTCTAAAACTGGTTATACCGAAAGAGCCGGCGGGAATTTGGCAGTAATTGCCAACATTGGTCTCCATCGCCCTCTAGTTTTTGTTGTCATCGGCTCAAGCAAAGAGGGGCGTTTCTCTGACACGAAGAAACTGTCTGAGGCCGCTCTAAATTATTATGCCAGTATTAATAAATAATTTTTTATCATGCTATACCTAAGTTTAACTAAAGTTTTTCTCGCTTCAGCCAGCGCCTTCTTTATTGGTATTATTATTACCCCTTTTTTGACAAACTTTTTGTATAAACACAAGTGTTGGAAAAAAACCGCCGACAAAATTGATCCACTAGGAAATTCAACCCCCATTTTCAATGAACTAGATAAAGAACGAGCAAAAAGAGCCCCCCGAATGGGCGGGATCATCATTTGGTCCAGTGTTTTAATCATTACCATAATTTTTGCTGTCATTTCTTATTTTTTCCCAGACAATGCACTCTCCCAAAAGCTGAATTTCTTAAGTCGTAACCAGACATGGCTTCCTTTATTTACTTTGATTTTTGCTTCGCTGCTCGGATTAGTTGATGACATTCTCCAAGTTACAGGAGAAGCCGGAACAAAAAGTGGTCTATCATTTTATCAACGCTTATCCGTTGTTGTTATCCTCGGATTGATTGGAGGTTACTGGTTTTATTTTAAATTAGGGATGTTAGCGATCACCCTGCCTTTTATCGGCAGTCTCTACCTAGGTTGGCTAATCATCCCACTTTTTATTTTAGTCATGATTGCCCTTTTCTCCAGTGGGGTTATTGACGGACTCGATGGTCTCTCCGGGGGAGTAATGGCGATCATCTTTGCTTCTTATACCGTCATTGCCTTCTTCCAAAGCCAATTTGATCTTGCTGCCTTTTGTGGAGCTATAACCGGTGGACTCTTAGCCTTCCTCTGGTTTAATATTCCGCCGGCTCGTTTCTACATGTCAGAGACAGGGATATTAGGCCTAACAACAGCCCTCACCGTTGTCGCTTTTCTCACTGACTCCGTTGCTACTTTACCAATTATCGCTTTGCCACTAGTCGCCACCGTTCTCTCTGTTGTTATCCAACTTGCCTCCAAAAAATTTAGACATGGCAAAAAAGTTTTTCTCGTGGCTCCACTTCATCATCACTTCGAAGCTCTTGGTTGGCCAGCTTATAAAGTTGTAATGCGTTATTGGGTTATTGGCATCATCTTTGCCATCATTGGTTTGATCATCACTCTAATTGGTGGACCCAAATTATAAAGAATGAAAACAAAGAAACCAGATAGAATTTTTTTCTTTCTCACAATTATTTTAGTCATTGTGGGGATAGCCATATTCTCTTCGGCCGCTTTGGGTCAAGTAGGTAAAGATAGTGCCAGCTTTGCCACTATTGTTATTAAACAGGTCGCTATCCTGTTGGTGGGGTTGGTTCTCTTATTGGTTACGGCTAACCTTCCTTATCAGCCACTTAAAAAGTGGTCACCCTTCCTCCTTATTGGAGGTATCGCTCTCTCATCCTTGGTCTTTGTTCCCGGACTTGGTTTTATGTACAACGGAGCAACCCGTTGGATTGACTTAGGTTTTCTCACTATCCAACCAGCCGAATTTCTTAAACTAGCTTTTATCATCTTTCTCGCCGCGTGGGCTGGAGCCCGTAAAGAAAAAATAAAAAGTCTCACTGAGGGTCTCTTGCCTTTTATCCTTTTTATCGCCCTCGTTGTTGCCGTCATGTTCTTCCAAAAAGATACCGGGACATTAATGGTCATGATGGCCGGAGCAATTAGTATTTTTATTGCCGCCGGTGGACGAGCTGTCCATATTCTAGCTTTGGGCCTTATTGGGGTAATTGCTTTTGGCGCGCTTGTTGTCGTCCGGCCACACGTTAAAGATCGAGTTATCACTTTCCTTAACCCTAGTCATGATGAACGGGGATCTTCTTATCAGATAAATCAATCTTTAATTGCCATTGGGGGCGGGGGGATAGTTGGGCGAGGCTTTGGCCAGAGTATCCAAAAATTTAATTTCTTACCTGAGCCAATTGGTGATTCCATTTTTGCTGTGGCCAGTGAAGAATTCGGTTTAATTGGTTCAAGCCTCCTAGTCCTTCTCTTCCTCGCCTTTGTTCTTTATGGTTACCGTTTGGCAAACAAAACCAGTGACGGTTTTGGCCGGCTTTTAATTGTCGGTTTAATCAGTTTGATTGGAGCCCAGGCCTTCATTAATATAGGAGCGATGCTGGGGCTTCTACCCCTAACCGGTGTGCCCTTACCCTTTGTCAGCCATGGAGGCACGGCCCTTCTCTTTGCTCTAATCGAAGTCGGTATTATACTAAGCGTAACGCGTCATCATAAAACTATATGAAAATCTTATTTACAGGAGGAGGCTCAGGGGGACATTTTTACCCAATTATTGCGATTGCCCAAGAGGTACGTAATTATGCGACCAAGGAGAAACTTGTTCAGCCCGAACTTTATTTTATGTCTGATGCTCCTTATAACGAGCGAGTTCTTTTTGAAAATGACATTAAATTCATAAAAGTCAGCGCCGGCAAGTTGCGTCGTGATTTAACACCGCTAAACATCGTTAAAAATTTCTTTGATTTATTCAAAACTTTCTTTGGCACCGTCCAGGCCTTCTTTAAGGTTTTTGGTCTCTACCCAGACATTGTAGTGGGGAAGGGGGGATATGCGAGTTTCCCCGCATTATTGGCTGCAAGAATCTTCCGCATACCGGTTCTTATCCATGAATCAGATTCGCACCCTGGAAAAGTAAACCTTTTCGCTGGTAAATTTGCCGTTCGAATTGCTTTGTCTTATCCTGAAGCGGCTAAATTTTTCCCAGCCGACAAAGTTGCTGTTACTGGTAACCCTTTGCGTCAAGAAATTCTTACTCCAACCAAAAGTGGGGCCTACGAATACTTGCGACTAGATAAGAGTTTGCCAGTCATCTTTGTTGTTGGAGGATCTCAGGGGGCCAGCAAGATCAATGAAATTATCGTTGATATCTTGCCTAAGATTATTGAGAAATACCAAATTATTCACCAAGTCGGCAAAAATAATTTTGCTGATTTATCTAACCGAGCGAACTTTGTCTTAAAAGGGAACCCCTTTGCTGACCACTATAAAATCTTCGATTATCTCGATGCAGCGGCCATGAGAATGACAGCCGGCGTCGCCTCTCTCGTCATTACTCGAGCCGGCTCCGCTTTGTTTGAAATTGCCAACTGGGGCCTCCCCGCCATCATCATTCCTATTCCTGAAGAGATTAGTCACGACCAGAGAACCAACGCTTTTACTTATGCCCGAAGTGGTGGAGCTGCCGTAATTGAAGAAAGAAATCTCACCGCTTCAGTTTTACTTTTCGAAATAGACAAAATAATGAGCGACGAGAAGATGAGAGAAGATATGATCAAGGGAGCCAAATCATTTGCCCGGCCAGACGCCGCCGCGGTTATTGCTGGCGAAATCTTAAAAATAGCTTTGAGTCATGACTAACAAAATAATCACCAGATTTGCTCCTAGCCCCACGGGGCTCTTACATATCGGCAGTGCCCGGACCGCTCTTTTTGTTTACCTTTTTACTCGGCAAAATAATGGCAAATATATTCTTCGCATGGAGGATACTGACAAAGAACGTTCTAAGCCAGAAAATGAAAAAGAAATCCTCGAGAGTCTCAAATGGCTCGGATTAGAACATGATGAATTTATCCGCCAATCTGATAATCTTGATTACCACAAAGAATGTCTAAAAAAATTAATCGATAATAATCTCGCTTATTTCTCTAAAGAAGAGATAATTAAAGAAGGGGATAGGGCCGAGGTCATCCGTTTCCGCAACCCAGGGAAGAAGATTGCATTCAAAGATCTTATCCACGGAGAGATCGTCTTCGACACGACAGAACTAGGAGATTTTGTTATTGCTAAAGATTTAGACACACCAATCTTTCACCTCGCTAATGTCGCCGACGATATCAAGAGTGGCGTTACTCATGTTATCCGGGGCGAAGATCATATCTCTAATACCCCAAGACAAATTCTTCTTTTCGAAGCTCTTGGCGCTCTGACTATCCCTATTTATGCCCATATTCCTCTTATCTTAGATAGCGATCGAGCCAAACTCTCCAAACGCAAGCATGGCGCCTTCGTCTGGATTAGCGAATACCGTAAGAATGGATACCTACCTGAAGCAATGAATAATTATCTCGCCCTCCTTGGTTGGTCACCTCAAGCGGCTAACAATAATGAGGCCGGGACAGACGACGAAATTCTTTTTATGGAGGAGTTACTTAAGCGTTTTGATATTAGCAAAGTCCAAAAAAAGAGCGCTATCTTCGACCTTGAGAAACTCAATTGGCTAAATCGCGAATACATCAAGCGTCAACCTCAATCAGAAAAAATAAAAGAGCTTATAAACAGATGCCCCGCCCGAGTTAGAGAACTTCCTCTTTACTCTGATGACAAACTATCTCTTGCCGTCCCCTTATTAGTAGAGAGAATAAATAATTATGGTGAGCTCTCCGACATTCTTGGTCGAGGCGATTTCGACTTCTTCTTCACGACACCTCACCCTAACAAAGAATTATTAAGAGGCGGGACCTTCTTGCGTCAGACCTTAGACCTCATAAAAGAAACACCAAATGAAAATTTTGCTGATCCCGAAGAATTAAAAAAAACTTTGTGGGGTTTTGCCACCGAGAAGGGGAGAGGAGAAGTCCTCTGGCCAATGCGAGTCGCCTTAACTGGCCAAGCCAAATCGCCTGACCCCTTCACTGTCGCCTCAATTTTAGGTAAAGAAGAAACAATAAAAAGGCTAACTCATGCTGAGCAAATATTACTCTAAGTTTCTAATTTTAATTATTACCCTAAGCCTTGGGTTAATTGCCGGAGGGGTCTATTTGCAAGCAGCGACAAAAGAGGAACTCCAGGGTCAGATCTCTAGCAAGCAGGACCAAATAAAGCAACTTGATATTGAGATCGCCAATTATCAGAAAAAAATTAGCCAAACAGGAAGCCAGAAAGCGTCTTTAAACAAAGAATTATCTATCCTCGAGTTATCCCGCAAGAAACTCCAGGCGGATATTGCGGTCACTCAAAATAAAATTTCTATCACCAACAGCACCATCAAAAATTTGGACCAAGGGATTAAAACAACCGCGGAGAGAGTTCTCGACAATCAAAAGGCGTTAGCCCTATCATTACGCTTAGTAAATAGTGAGGAGCAAATGAGCCTCCCTGAATTTATTGTAAGCGGGGAGAATACCACCGAACTCTGGGACAGTTTGAGTCGCTACCAAAGTTTAGGTCAACAAGTCGATGAGTTAATCAGTACTTTGCGTCAAGACAAAAAAGAACTTGAGGGAGACAAGGCTCAAAAAGAGGTGGAGAAGAAAAGTCTGACCAATCTAGAGGGGCAATTGACTGATCAAAAAATTATTACGGAGCAAACTAAGCAGGCCAAAAATACTCTCCTCACCGAAACCAAAAACAAAGAATCAGCTTACCAAAAACTATTGGCTGATAAACTAAAAAAGAAACAACAAGTTGAGAGTGAGATACTCGCCGCCGAAGCCGCTCTTCGCTATACAGCCACCCCAGGGCAATTACCAAAGACAGGCACGGGGGTGCTTGCTTGGCCAATCGCTAAAGTGATTATTACCCAAGGTTTTGGCAACACCGCTTTTGCTAAAAGTAATCAGGGGATTTATAATGGGAATGGTCATAACGGAATTGATTTAGGCACAGCCATTGGTACCAGCTTGAAATCGGCAGGGGACGGAGTGGTAATTGGCGCCGGTGACACCGACCTTACCTGCAAGGGCGCCTCTTATGGCAAGTGGATCCTTATTGGTTACGATAATGGCCTAGCCTCTTTGTACGGCCACCTATCAGCCATTAAAGTAAGCGAGGGACAAAGAGTGACGACCGGACAGCTCGTCGGTTATACTGGGAACACTGGCTACTCAACTGGACCCCACCTCCACTTCTCGGTCATTGCCAAAGAAGCCGTTCAAGTTGGGTCACTTAAGAGCAAGGTCCCTGGTTGTGGCACTTACCGCCTACCACTAGCCGCCTTCAGCGCTTATCTTAATCCTTTGAAATATTTATAATTTTTTAAAAACCTATGTATAAAAACAAACAAGCGGGGCTCGCCAAATTAATCGTTTTAATTATCGTGGTTGTCCTCATCCTAAGCTACCTGGGCATCAATATCCAAAGGATTGCCGAGTCTGACGCCGGGAAAGCCAACTTTGGCTATGTTTGGCAGATAATCCAGCAGATCGGGGCTTGGTTCGGTGATTTATATACAAAATACCTGTCTAGCTACTTCAATCCAATTCTTCGTTATTTGCCATTTAACCTTGTAAAATAAGGGTTTTCTAGAGCTTTATCCACTATAAAAGGGGAGTTTTACCTTGACTTTTGGGGCCTATTATGCTACGATACATATACCTACAGATGTCAAGATAGACAGCGAACGCTTAATCCTTGTAGGTCTAATCCGCCCCGGCGGACAACGTCGAAATTAAAAATATAGGCTCGTTTAATTAGCTATCTGTTATCAAAGCTAGCCCCACAAAGGCCGGCAGGTAGTAGGTGGTTTAAAATTGACTTATTTTACAAACCCTACAAATAGGCTTGGCAAGCCTTATTATCACCGCTTCTTCGACCGGTCCGACTTTAGCTCTTAACCCAATTCTAACGAATCAGATTAATAGCAAAAGTGCTCAGACTATCGAATATAGCGTCGAACGTCCTACTAGTACCGCCTCTGGTGCCGTCTATGACAAAATTATAGAAGCCAGTGCCAAGTATGGTATTGATACCGACAACGCCCTCCGTATTGCCCGTTGTGAAAGCAACTTCAGACAATACAATGAGGATGGTAACGTCCTCCATGGCAAGGTGAATCCAGCCGACTCAGGAATCTTCCAGATTAATGAGAAGTGGCACCTTGAAGCCAGTCAGACCTTAGATCTCGACATTCACACAACCAAAGGTAATATTGAATATGCCATGCGGTTAATGAAGAAAGAGGGAAATCGTCACTGGAATTGGAGCAAGCCCTGTTGGGGTGGAGACGGTCCAGTTAAAAATGCCTAACAAACAAAAAAGATAACCGAGGGGTCAAACCCCCGGTTTTCTTTTTGTCTCCGTTATATTGACAAATCTTTATTATAATGCTATAGTTAAAAGCAGAAGAAGTCGCTCACAAATAGGAGTAAGCATCATGAGCAATAAGAAAGAAGATGACAAGCCGATGAGTCCGATGGACAAGGGCTTCGAGAAAGGACTCGGCTGGGGCATCGGATTCGGATTTCTTGCGGGAATCCTTGTCGGAGTGGCAATCGGCGTGATCATCGCCGGAACCACATTGAACATTCCCTGAAAAGCCCTCCCAACATTAGCCCGTCCATCGAACCGCCGGCAAGCCCGTCGTCTTGATGAGACGGGCTTTGCTATTACTTTAAATTTTAAATAAGCGATTTTTGAGGCAAAAAGTGAAAAAATCCAAAAATGGCCAAAATTGGCTTTTTTAGGGTTTTTGAGAAAATAGCAATATTTAGGCTTTTAAACAAAAAGAGGAAGTGGCGACAGAAATCCTTGAGCGGAAAATTTAGCGACAAGTTGACGGAGAAGTAAAGAAAATATTTTTTGCAAAATAATTTTTAGACAGCAGGGTAGGGGGCCTATGTCGCAAGAGCCATTGTGCGACGTCGAGGGCGCACGTCAGCACAATGGCGACAGATTTTGCGGACATGCCCTTACAGGGCTATGTCGCAAAATCTATGTTGTGCGACATATACCATAGTTATCCACAGTTAAGAAAAAGCCCTCCCCCCTTTACAACCTTGACGATTTGTTTCACATTTGATAATCTGATTTTTAGACAAAGTGGTGAGCAATTGGTGCTTACTAAAACAAAATAGGAGCGGCCGTTTTGCCTCAAGGTAACAGTGTCTTCAGGGAGCTCATGCTCCAAGAAGGCCTCCCTCTCCCCCACCACAGCGGTGAGGGCGAGGAGCAATTGACGAAGAACCCAAACGAAGAACAGCGGGAGTATCATCAAGATGAAGGAGAAGGTCGAAAAGGTTGTGGTGGGTGCTGAGGAGAAGTTTGGCACCACCGAAGTGTTATCGGATGGGGTGTGTGAACCAAGAGTAGTGGTTTTTCACACTCGCACCGTCAAGCACAGATTCCCGATTGATGTCATTCTGCGCGAACGCCCCGCGGCGTACGCAGTGAGGACATCCGGAATTCTCAACCAGAGGACCGGGACGGACAACTAACGGAGGTGTGGAGAAGATTTTCCCCCCGACGCATGGCGAAGCCATTGCGTCGGGGTGCTTTTTTTATACAAAAACCCAGCGGAGCAAGGCGAAGTAAAAACTTGACTATTTCTTAATTTAGGAGTGTAATATAAAACAGAAAGTTTGCTGAGTGTCATGTGGCACGCAGCTGTCGAAAAGCGGATAACAGAGGAGATTGCCGAAATGAAGAAGCTTACGTTGATCGCCCTTTTTGCGACCCTCATGTCGCTCATCACCCCCACCGCCACAGCCGACCCGCGGCCCTTCGCCCCCTATCTGTGGACGAGGGACAGCGCCACCCCGTTCTGGAAGTTCGAGATGGGGATAGACAAACAGATCGGGCAGGTTCTCGATTGTCTTGTCATCACCCCTGACCCCGGTGGGAGCTGTGTCGAAGAGGGGCGGATCTTCTGGGTCTATCCCGGAACCGAAGGCACCCGCTACTGGTTCCGACAGAACGATCTGGTTGGAGATCCCAGAGAGACCGAGTGGTGGAAGAAGTCCCTGTACGAAGACAAGGGCAAAACCCTTTGGTCAAGGGTAACGAGGGCCGCCAAGACAGAAAGGCATCCCGACCTGACCAAGGTCATCATCAGGAATATGGTCCGGGAGGGCGTCACCACACAAGAGGAGATTGACGCCTGTCGGATGACACCTGATCGCCTGGATGAGATCATGCGGGCCTATACTGACCTCATTGAGGACTGACAAAAAAGTCCTCCCTCGATAATAGAAGCCCCCGTCTCGCCCAGTGCGAGGCCGGGGCTTTAGTTTTTAAGGACGTCAGCCCCCTCAATTTGTACGGGCATTTTGTCACTCTCAAGCCGAGACAAGCGCCCTAGGCCAAAAGCGAGCAGGGCAACAAGGATTACCAGCAAGGCGACAGAAAGCTCTTTCTCATATTCTCCAATCTTCCCCAGCTTGCCCTTGATTTTTTCCCCTATTTGATTTATACTCATATGGTTAATATTATACCAATTATAGCAATATGGCACATAGAAAAGCAGGTGGTACTGCCAAAAACTTAAGAGATTCTAATCCTAAGTACCTAGGAACCAAGTTATATGACGGTGAGGCCACTCAGTCTGGCAGCATTATTATTCGTCAGCGTGGCACCAAGATCATGGCTGGCAAAAATACCGCTGTTGGTAAGGACCACACTATCTACGCCAAGACTGCCGGTACTGTTAAATTTGGCACCAAGCGCAAACTCGGTTTTGATGGCCGCATGAAAGTTATGCGTTCAGTCTCGGTCGAAGCTAAATAGCTTCAATTAAAATAGAAATTTCTTTACGAGAGTCGCCCGCTTTGAGGGCGATTTTTGTTTCCCCTACTTCTTTGATCGGTTTGTCTAAAATGATAAGGTCAGCAGGAAATTCTAAATTCAAATTTTTCTTAATAGCCTCCGCAATATCTTTGGAATGAAGCGAAGCAAAAAGGTGCCCAGCGGCATTGGCCTTGACCTTAATTACCAAAGGGCTCTCCCCTACTCTCATCAAAAATTGATCAACTAAAGAAACAGTTTTTTTAACTTGCTCCACTTGGCCCTGCTTAAGTCCCAGAACGCGGGACAAGTTGGCCGGGTTAGCCAACACTGCCTTATTGTTCCCTAATAAGAAATTCCGCGCGAAGCCATCATTAACCTCCTTAATCTCGTGTTTGCGTCCCACTTTGGCGACGTCTTGTAAGAGTATTATTTTCATCCCGTTAGAAATTTATTAGTCTTTTTATATCTTTTGACCTTTTATTATTAAGCTATATACAAACTAACACACCCTTACTTTGAAGTAAAATTTCTAACGGGATTCATATTTCCTTAAATTATTTCTTCAGTAAGATTTCAACCGCTTTGTCCATCTGAGGATCCTTACCCGCCTTGAAGTCATCGATGGTCATGGCGACAGGAACATCCGGCTTGAGGCCGTTTAAGGAGATAGAATGATCTTTAGGCGTATACCATTTAGCAATCGTCACTTTAATCGAGCTATCTCCAAGAGGGATGAGCTCTTGCACTGAGCCCTTGCCGAAGGTCTGCTCCCCTACCAAAGTCGCTTTGCCATATTCAGATAAAGCCCCAGCCAAAATTTCCGAAGCCGAAGCACTCCCCTTGTCGATAAGAATAACCATCTTTAATTTATCATTGAAGATATCGTAACCACGGCTGCGATAAATTTTGTCCTCGACTTTGCCGCCGTGTTTCTCAACAACAACCGGTTTACCAGAAGGCAAGAACCAGCTCGCCATATCAACCGCCGCATCCAAGAAACCGCCCGGGTTACCACGAAGATCAAGAACTAATTTATCTGTTTTACTCTCAGTAAATTGTTTCAAGGCATCGCGGAAAAGGCCAGGCGAAACAGCCGAGAAGTTATAGAGACGGATAACAAAAACACCGTTATCCATTTTTTTGGAATCAATAGTTGGGATAGTGATAACCTCACGCTTGATAGAGACATCAAATGGCTTGCTCTCAGGTGTCCCCGAAGAATTACGGAGCAGTGTCAAATTAACAGTTGTCCCTTCTGGCCCGCGAATTAAATTCACCGCTTCGTCAGCACTCATACTCGCGGCAACAGTCGTATTAATTTTAAGAATTTTGTCACCAGACAACACCCCAGACCTTTTGGCTGGTGAATTAGGTAAAGGAGCAATAACCGTAAGAGTATTATCTTTGATCCCAATCTCCATTCCTACTCCACTAAAGTTGCCGCTAATTTCTTCTTCAAATTTCTTCTTCTGTTCTGGTGGGAAAAAGGTGGTATAAGGATCACCGAGTGAAGAGGTCATCCCCGCAATGGCACCCCAGACTCGTTCCTGATTGGAGGCATGCTTGGTCGTTGAACTGTTCCCATTATTATCAATGTATTTTTCATTCAGAACATTCCAGGCTTGCCAGAAGAGAGTGAAGTCGACATTCTCTGGGCGTCCAATATTCTTACCAGCAACGTCAGTTACTTTTTCTTCGGCGGGGCGTCTCTCGGTCCCAATATAAAAACCAAGATAAAAAGTGCCGGCCCAAGCCACCACGATAATAGACCAAATGAGCCATTTGGCTCTAGATACTTTTTCCATTCATCCAATTATCGCAAATTGTCCTCTTGTGGTCAAATCGTGAAAAAGTTATAATTTGCCTAATGATTAAACAATTAAAATATAAAAATGTCACCTGGATCGATATTACTAAACCGACCCGTGAAGAGACCAGTAACTTGGCCAAGCAATACAATCTCCACGATGTCGTTAGTGAGGAGCTTCTCTCCCCTTCTAGCCGGTCAAAAGTTGATTACTACGAAGACTACATTTACCTGGTTCTCCATTTCCCGCTCAACAAATACGCTGTTTCCGAAATTGACTTTATATTAGGGCAAGATTTTGTTATCACCACCCATGCTGATCTTATCCAGCCCTTGGCCGAATTTGCCCAGATACTGGACGGCGGTAATGATAATAAAAAAGAAAAAGGTTTCCATGCTGGCCACCTCTTCTACTATATGTTGCGCGAGCTCTATGGACCGCTCGAAGTTGAACTTGATGGTATCAATAATAAGTTAAAAAAGATCGAAGAAAAAATCTTTGCCGGCCAAGAAGCCGAGATGGTCAAATCCCTCTCGCAGACAAATCATCAATTGCTTGATATCAAGTGGTCACTCAAGTTTCATCGTGAAGTCCTCTCTTCCTTTGCCTCCGTCGGTAAAGATTTTTATGGCGAAAAATTTGATTACTATCTTCGCGCCATTGTAAGTGAGTATGAGCATGTCGCTGAACTAGTTAAGAGCAACCGAGAAATTTTTGCCGAACTACACGCAACAAATGAATCTCTCTTGATGATCAAGAATGGCCTGACAATGCGCGTTTTAACAGCTCTCGCCTTTATCTTCTTACCTGTTTCCTTAATTGCCTTCATCTTCAGCATGGCCGGCTCCGGCCCCGTTGTCGAATCTTATTTTGGCTGGTATGGTGTAATTGGCTTGATGGTCCTGGCGGCACTAATGACCTCGGGCCTCGCCAAATACAAAAAATGGATTTAGTCTTCTACAATACCCTAACTCGCGTTAAAGAAAAATTTGTCCCAGTTAGCGCTGGGTCTAAAGCTGTGAATCTCTATGTTTGTGGCCCAACGGTCTATAACTATGCTCATATTGGGAACCTGCGATCATACATTTTTGCTGATCTTGTTTATCGTACGCTCCGCTTTGCCGACTACGATGTGCGCTGGGTCATGAACATTACCGATGTCGATGACAAAACAATCAAGGGAACGATTGCCAAGTATGGAGAAAATGCCGGAGTCAATGAATTAAAAAAATATACTGAAGAGTATACTCAAGCTTTTCTAGCCGATCTGGACAAACTTAATGTGGAGAGAAAAAACATTAAGCTTATCAATGTCACCGAGGTCATTCCCCAAATTCAGAAATTTATTATTGAGTTAATTGATAAGGGCTACGCTTATAAGGCTGACGACGGGAGCACCTACTTCAGCATTGATAAGTACCAGGAAGTTTTTAATAATTATGGCGAACTCGTTGGCGAAAAATTCTTAGAGGGCAAGCAGATTGGGGCCAGAGTAAAAGTAGACGAATATGAAAAGGACAATTTGAGCGACTTCGCTCTATGGAAAGCGCGGACCCCTGAAGATGGCAACATCTACTGGGATCACGAGACCTTAGGAGAGGGTCGTCCCGGTTGGCATATTGAATGCTCGGTTATCAACAATGTCGCCTTCGGTGATAAGACCGTTGACATCCACACTGGTGGTGTTGATCTCGCCTTCCCCCACCACACCAATGAGATGGCCCAAAGTGAGGCCCATAACGACAAACCCTTTGTGAAATATTGGCTTCATCCGGAGCATCTCCTTGTTGATAATAAAAAAATGGCCAAATCGTTAAATAATTTTTATACCCTGACCGACATCAAAGACAAACACTTTAACCCTATTAGCTACCGTTACATTCTCTTGCAGTCTAGCTATAAACAAACCACTAACTTTACCTGGGAATCACTTGAGGCCGGAGCTCGCGGTTATGAGAATTTGAAAAGTAAAATTTCTCATCTTAAAAAACAAACAAATTTTTTCAAATTAATATTAGCTAAAATTGACGAAACTTATCTTAAAGATTTTTCAGCCAAAATTGGTGTGATGAATACCGCCGCTGGACTCGCCTCCTTGCAAGGAGTTCTCTCCGCCAAAGATCTCACCCCAGCCGAGAAACTCAAACTTATCAAAAAATTTGATGAGGTTCTAGGGTTAAGACTTGTATGATAAAAAATAAATCTTTAATTCTTAGCCTTATCATTATTGTCATCCTTGGGGGCCTCATCTTCTGGGGTGTTTATTCTGTTCGAAACGCCCCCCATATGGAAGTAACGGGTTTAACAGTCAAGGCTTGCCCAAACAAAGATGACAGAGCTTGCTGGCTGCCAGAAGTTATCAATTGCAATATCGGTTCAAAAGTTGGCCCTTTTTATGCTGAAGATAACAATAACAAGCCCGTAACTCTTTATGAAAAAATCATAGATAAAGTGACGATCCCCGATGAGAAGGGCCCGGTATGCAAAACAATCATTTACTCCACCAGTCACAACGACTGGAAAGGTTCGTTTAATTACTACGGCCAAGACGGAGAACATCTCCCTCGGATAAGGTATTAAAATTAAAAAAACAAACCGTCTTGCGTCCCCGAAGGGTCGCAAGACGGTAAAACACGAGGGGGCGCAGTCAATCATTGACGAGGTTCCTGATGGACTCATGTCTCATCAAGCGCTTCCGAAAGACAAGAAACGCGATGTTCCAAAGGGCCCAAGCCAAAGTAAAGGTGGAAACTGCCCCGACGACCAAAGGCAAACCAGGATGACCGGCTGTTCCAAGGAGAATGTCAAAAGTGATGACAAACCCCCCGAAGACGAAGAGATACAGAATCCCTACCGGCCAAACATTGAATGGCAGGCCTATGGCGAGGGTCAGTATCACGACCTGTTTCAAAACGGCCTTTTCGATCCTCATGTGACTCTCTCCCTATTTCTGAGCGCTTTAAGCACTTGGTTGTAAACGTGGTATCTCTTTTTACTGTACATCTTTTATCAGTATTTGTCAATAATTAGAGTGGTCCAGAGCTCTTTATTGACAAAATGCTCAAACTATGTCAGGAATGAGGACAGAGAACTGTTCTCTACAATTTGTGACTTAAGTTTTTTCTCGACACTTCACGGAAGGAGTGAACTATGGAAACGCCACTGGAAACGATGCAGATGGACATAGGTCTTTTGTTTGTCTTCGCCGCGCTGTTCGGGCTAATCTTCAAGATAGCTCGGCAGCCCATGATCCCCGCCTTCGTCTTGGCTGGGGTTATCGCTGGTCCGCTCGGCCTCGGCTGGGTGACCAGAGTGGAGACAACCTACGACCTTTCCGAAATCGCGGTCACGATCATGCTGTTCGTGATCGGGATCGAGATGGATTTGAGCCGACTAAAGAAATTGGGGCTGGTCGCCGTTGGTGGCGGACTGCTCCAAGTCCTCATCACTGGGGTCATCGGCTTCGGTCTGGCCAAAGTCTTAGGAATGAGCTACATCGCCGGTTTCTATATAGGCGCGGCGGTATCATTCTCGTCGACAATGTTGGTCGTCAAGGTGTTGGGTGAGAAGTATGACCTGAACACCCTCTACGGGCGCATCAGTATAGGTATCCTAGTGATGCAAGACGTGCTGGCGATCTTCGCCCTGTCAGCCCTGACCACCGCTGACAACTTCTCATTCGACGAGCTCTTGTCGCGAGGCACTGCGGCAGCGGGGTTGATACTCCTGATCGTCTTCGTTTGTGGGCAATGGGTTTTCCCGCGCCTGTTCAAATGTGTGGCCCGGGAAAGAGAGACCCTGTTCGTTGTCGCCATGGGCCTCGTATTCGTCTGCGCATTCTATGCCACACGGACGAAGTTGACCATGGGCATTGGTTCGTTCCTCGCGGGTCTCTCAATGGCGCGCCTGGCTTATCAGCATGAGCTGATTGGCGACTTCAAGGCACTGAAGGGGTTCTTCACAGTCCTCTTCTTCGCGGCCTTGGGGTTGCAATTAGCCCCGGCGACAGAAGGAGCGTCACTCGCATCCTTTGGCCTGGTGATATACAGTCACCTGGCCCTCATCGTCCTGATGAGTGTAGTCGTGATTGTTGTAAAGCCCTTGCTCGTAATGCTGATCGTCAGTGTGTTCGGCTACGAGCGCTCGTCGGCGTTCAACACGGGTTTGGCCCTCGGCCAGTTGTCGGAGTTTAGCCTGGTGCTCGTGGCCCAGGGCATAGCCCAGAAACACCTGCCCGCAAATCTGCTACCGCCCTTCATCGTGGTGACGGTCGTATCCATGACCATCTCTTCGTACCTCCTGAAGTACAATCTGTCGCTCTACCAACGGGTGCGTTCGCACCTCCAGTGGCTCGACAAGTTGGCGTTCTGGAGACAAGCACCACCGGAGCAAGAGACTCCGATAGAGTGTGACATCATCTTGGCGGGAGTAGACCGTCTGGGCAAATCCGTGGAGCGGGCCTTGAGGGACCGAGGGGACAAGTACATGACCTTCGACCACAACCCCGATATCTATGGTGACCTGCTAAGAGACGGCGTCCCTTGTCGCTTTGGAGATGTCTGCTGCGAGGAAGTCCGCGACGGAATTGATCTGGCCAAGGTCAAAACGGTCATCTCGACCATACCAGACGTCAACGACAACGGCGTGCTGCTGAACCACCTGAGGCGGGACAATCCCGAGGCGAATTACGTCGCCATCACGTCCTCGAACCGGACGGCCCTCGGTCTCTATGAGCGGGGGGTCCACCTCGTCATAGTTACGCACATGCTGGCGGCGGCCGCTCTGGGCTGTGCTCGGGGAGCAACTGTCCCCGATCTGAGCATTGAGATGCTCCTCAAGCCCGGCGAAGAGCTCCGGAAGAAGGGGCAGGAACACCGTCAGAGGCTCCTCGAGGAGAGCAAGAAGTAGTCACAAAACGCGTTCGTTCGAAGGGGGCCCTCATCGGGGGTCCCCTTTTCCTATCCCTGGGTTATGCACCATTATTCCCCAGAAGACTAGTTTGCAAGACTTGGCTTTTGAATTGGTCAATGTGATAGAATAGACACATGGCCTCCCGTTAGAAGCCGCGATAATGGGTTGGAGGCAATATTTAATGAATATGAAAAAAATATTATTAGTCTCAGTAGTCGGATTAATTATGAGCAATAATGCGAAGAGCATTATCTGCTTCTAACGGGATGGCCGTCAACAAACAACCTTTTGCCAACAAGCAACCCTTCGCCGGGACAAAATTACGAATCCCTCCCAATGATCAAGATGCTGAACAAGCGCTCTTGGGTTCTGTGATGATTAGCCCTAAGAGTTTGGGTGAGATTGCCGACTTTCTAAAACCAGAGGATTTTTATTCTATTCGTCATCACAAAATTTATAATGCTATGCTCGACTTGGCCGACGTTGGCCAACCTGTCGATATTGTCTCAGTCTCATCTAAACTTAAAGACAAAGGCCTCTTAGAGAGTGTCGGGGGTTCGAGTTATATCGCTGAGATTGCGGGCAAGGTTCCCTCTGCCGCCAACATTGGTCATTATGCCGAACTTGTTCACAAAAAATCTGCCCTACGTAGTCTCATTACTTCAGCCGATGAAATTTCTGAACTTGGCTATAAAGAAAACGAGGATGTCAGCGACGTTCTTGATCGAGCCCAGAAAATTATTTTTAATCTTGGTTCTTACGCTACTAAGAAAATCGTCAACTTGAAAGATGCCCTGGCAGAGGCCTGGGAACGCTTCGACCACCTGAGCAAAACTGAAGGCGAGATCCGAGGGGTCTCCACTGGGTTCAAAGGTCTTGATGATAAACTCGCTGGCTTACAAAAATCTGATTTAATTATTCTCGCGGCTCGCCCATCAATGGGTAAGACTTCGCTCGCCCTAGATATTGCCCGCCATGCCGCTTGTCGCAATAAAGTGCCAACGCTTATCTTTTCACTCGAAATGAGTACCCAACAACTAACTGACCGCCTGCTCTCCGCCGAGAGCTTCGTCGACTCCTGGAAATTGCGCACTGGGGCTATCCGCGCCGATGAAGATTTTGCTCGCTTGCGTGACGCCCTAGATTCACTCGCTCAAGCCCCAATCTTTATTGACGATGAACCTTCTAATAATATTCTCCGCATGAAGTCTGAGGCCCGCAAACTTAAAGCCGAACATGGCTTAGGTCTTATCGTTGTCGACTACCTCCAGCTCATGGTCCCCCGCACCCAATCAGATTCTTTAGTGCAACAAATCACCGAGGTCTCACGATCGCTAAAAGCGCTCGCCCGTGAAATTGACGTGCCAGTGCTTGCTCTCTCTCAACTAAACCGTGCCGTTGAGCAACGTGGTGGCAAGCCTCGCCTCTCCGACTTGCGTGACTCAGGCTCTATCGAACAGGATGCTGACGTAGTACTCTTCATCCATCGTGAGAAAGATGAGACCAGTAACGAGAAAAACAGCCTGGCCGAGATCATGATTGAGAAGCACCGCAACGGCCCCACTGGGAAAGTGGATCTCTACTTCGACGCCCAACGCACCAGCTTCTCCGATATTGAAAAGGGCGATTTTGGAACTTTTTAAAATTTAAAAAATGAGGGTCTGCGTCTGGCTTTTTGAAAATGTCTGGCCGAAGGCGAAGCCTCAGGAGATCCGAGGACTTTTCAAAAAGCCGGAGGCTGGCCCGAATCATCACTTGAATTCATTATGGACCCCATCAATCAATTAACCGATTTATTTAAAAAATTTCCCGGCATTGGCCCTCGCCAAGCCCGGCGTTTTGTTTATTATCTACTATCGGCCGACCAGAATATTGTTGACCAAATGAGTGAGAAAATTAAAAATCTCAAACAATCAATTAAACAATGTTCCGAGTGCCAACGCTATTTTAGCAATAGCTATAATGCAAAAAATAGCCTATGCAAAATCTGCGCTGATGGATCACGAGACAAAGGTAGTCTCTTAATTGTCGAGAAAGATATCGACCTTGAGGCCGTTGAGCGGTCCGGCTCCTATAAAGGTTATTACTTTGTGCTCGGTGGGTCTGTCCCAATATTAGACCCCAATCCAGAAACCCACGTGCGCTTCCCTATTTTACTTTCCCTTTTAGAAAAAAAGATTAGCGAAGGTTTGAGCGAAATTATTGTCGCTCTCGCCGTCACCACCGAAGGTGAACATACCGCCCACTGGTTAGCGGCCAAACTGCATCCCTTAGCCCTCCAAGCTAAAATAAAAATTTCCTTCCCCGGCCGCGGTCTCTCCACGGGCAGCGAGTTAGAATATGCCGACTCCGAGACAATCAAAAATGCTCTAAAAAATCGGCAGTAAGATTTCTCTCACTGCCGATTTTTTATTTACTTGACCTTCACCTTCTTAGGCTTCTTGGTCTCGCGTCGTTGTTTATCACTTCCTTTGGCCATATATTTTTATTTATTAATAATAATTGAACTTTTTACAATTATATTATAACAAAGCTAGAAAATTATTTCTATTTTTTATGCACTCAAAGTCCAATTAAACTTCTGCGTGATAAGAAGGTAACCAGTCCATAAGACGACGACGATGTTTGTCGATAGTCCAAGTTTTTTTATCATCAAAAAGAACAGCGTGCGTCGCTTGGAATTGCTCTAAGGCGGCCACCGTTGCTCGAGGATGGGACTCCGGGATATTCTGGTTATAATAAAGGACAAAAGCCTCTAAGGAAGTCTCAACGAAGTTCTTTTCTTGCTCTGCTTTATAGTTAAATTTCACCCTTACATTATATCACAAATCTTCTTGCTTTACAATGTTTTCCCTTTTATCTAACGATAACAAGACTATTATCAAAACGGGCCCAATCAATCAAAAAAGAACGTCGGCTCAACTTCAAGCGACCAGCCGTAGGATCGTTGATGATTAAATAACTTGGATTATCATCATCACCCTCGTAACCAATAATCGTTCTCACGTGCTCACCTGTCCAAGCCTTGATGGTTTTGCCTTCAAGCGTCTGCCACGGATCAAAAGTCATGTTACTCTTGGCCACACCCCAATAAATTACGGGGTGACCCGCCTTAAGTTCGCGGACAATGTCAGCATAAGTAGCACCACTCTGACCCTCACTCTCTGGCCTCCACGCTTGGGCCAAATCTCTAATTACCGGCCAATGAACACCATAACCGGTCGTGTTTTGGGCCCCATCGATAGAGCCAACAAACTCTTTGTCTGGATCCCCCCAAATATTACCAATGCGCGGGGCTGGGTTAATAGGCATAATCTCAATAATGTCACTCTCATTAATTTTTACTCCGACACCGGCCAAAGCCATACGCAAGGCGGCAATTTCACAGGACAAACTGTGTTGCTGATAATAGAGCGGGATAGGCAAGACAAATCGATTAACAACGGGTTCTTCAATTTTTATCTCAGGTTTAAGTTCTTTTGTCGTTGTTGAACTAAAGGTAGAGAAACTGCCTTCATTTTTAGCTAAAACCGGTTCAGCTTTCAAAACTCGCTTAGTCTTCAGCACTGACTCATCCACCAAAGCTTCAACCCTTGTCTCTTGATTAAAATAAAGAAAACAAAAAGCCGCCGCCTCGGCGAATAAAATCAAAAAAATAATTAAGACAATTGTTTGTCTTTTCACACTATAATTATAAAACAAAATCACCAATAATAAAACGAATTACTAATAATTTTCTAAAATAATAATTACTTAAACATTGACAAAGCACTAAAAGAATGCTAATAATTAGAGCGGAAACGCTCATACCGAGCGCTGATCCTAAGTTTGAACAGAAGGAGATGATAACCGTGCCTCTGCAACAGCAATTTGTCAGGGAGGCCGCCGGCCTCACCGACGACCAGATCGGGGCGGCCAACGAGAGCCTGCCCGAGAAAGTAGACGGGGAGGTGGTCCTCGCGGTCTTGGAAGGAGACCTCAGTCGTTTCGTGGCCCTTTCCCTCCACAAGGTCAACGCCATGGAAGATTGGTCCAAAGACCCCGCGATCAAGACCCCCGCACAGAAGGTTGCCTTCCAGAGGCAGACCGAAATCCTGGCCCGTTGGGTCTGGGACGAGGTCGAGTATGCCTTCCCGGAGACCGCCAGGAAGGAAGGGCCTTACGCCCACAGCCTACGCCGCGGTTGGAAAGTCGTCCTCCCCTCGAAGTAAATCAGCTCCAGTCCTGGCCGTCCTCTCCTAGAGGGCGGCCAAACTTTTTATAAAAATTATTTAATTAGCTTTAACTTCTCAGCTCGTGACAATTTCTTCATTTCTGCTTCAGCTTGCGAGGCCAGAGAACGGCCCTTAAATTTTTTGGAGTAAACCAATTTTACCGGGCGACGAGCCGCCGTATATTTGGCCCCCAACTTGCCACCATTATGCTCCCCCACTCGCCGCTTAAGATCCGTGGTTATCCCGGTGTAGAGAGTCTTATCAGCGCATTCAAGGATATAAAGATAATACATCTATTAAATTTAATTATAGCATTGATTTTTAAGATATACTGTGAGAACATTATATATATGGAATCAATAGAAAGTATCCTAAACAATGACTGGCCCGAGAAACGGGCAACAAAAAAAGAGGGGCCAAAGACCGCTTTCGAACTTCTCGCGCAAGAGTTTGATGGAGACATGGACTTAGCCGAGAGACGTCTGTCTGATTTTAGAGATAAATCCAGAGGAGATATAAACAATATGACCCCCTCGGGCCGCAAGAGCTGTCGCCTCTATGCAATTATATTCCTAACTCTCTACCAAGGGACCAAGCAGGGTGGTAAATATTTCTACTCAGGAATCAGCGGGCAAGGAGTAACTCCCCTACTCAATTTTGCCAAAAATGTTATTGCTAATACCCCCGAGTTAGAAGCCGAAATTCCTAGCCGCGGATTGGGAGAGCTATTAGCTGACAGAGAGGCAGCCTAAGAAAATTAGACTAGCGATTGAGATAAGTAATCGTTAGCTGTAAGACTGTGGCAAAAGAGACCCAAAGAAGATACGGGATCTGGATATAAGTAATCCAGCGAGCATAAGGGAAAATAGCGGCCATGGCCCAGATGAGGGTGACTAAGACAAGAAGTATATCCGCTGAGGCCAAAAGATTATTCTTCAGACCAAACTGGATGGGAGTAAAAGCAAAATTAAAAACAAGATTGAGCAAGAAAGGTAGTGCAATCAAGAGGCCAATCTTCCCTTGCCAAGCCATATAAAAAACTTTGCCAAAAGAGGCTGCAATTAAACAATAGAGAAATGTCCACACTGGGCCAAAGAGCCAAGCTGGCGGTGACCAAGTGGGTCTAATAATTGTTGAGTACCAATTGTAAGAATTATTCATATTATCTTATTATACTCAAAATTTTATTCAGCCACAATTGTCGTGGGAGACGACGGAGTTCTTCTCTTATTTCCAAATGATTGGGAAAAGTTTGAGCCACCAAATTCCAAAAATTTGCCGAGTGATTGAACTCTCGCAAATGGCATAGCTCATGCACAATGATGTAGTCGGCGAGGTGTTCGGGGATTAAAGCAATTTTGTAATTAAAATTTAGATTACCACGCGTTGAGCAACTCCCCCACCGCGTCTTCTGATTCCGAATACTAATACGCCTCACCGACACTTGATATATTGGGCTAAAATGTTCAATACGCCGCTTGGCCAAGGCTCGCGCTGCTTCACGATGTTTTAGATAGTGACTTTTCCGCATTTTTTATAATCTATTATAACATAGGTCACGGGCTTGCAATCTTTTGTAGGCTGTGTTACACTATGAGCAGGTCAAAAGCCTGGTCTTTATATCACTTATACCCGGAGTCGTGCAGTTCCCCCTCTACCCCCCCTCCATACTGCGCGACTCCGGTCTTTCCTTTCACATTTCGATCCCCCTTCGGGACCGAACAGATACCTCCCCCTCCCCTAGACGCCGGCTGGGACTCGCTACCCTCCCCCTCCTTGGTCTTAGCCGGCCACAAATCCTCCGGATGGTGCACCCTGCGCCATCCGGTTTTTCTTTTGTTTAATAAGTCCTTTCTTATTTATTTGGCTTCGTCGTCAGAATTTTTCAAATCAGCCATCTGGATCGGACTCTGGATCTTGGGCGGAGTCATATCAATTGTTCCGAATTGCTTTTCATAATTAGCAATTTGATCGTTCATCCATAAAGCAATGCTCTTCATAATTTGCGGAGTCGTGGCAAAAGAATCAAGGCTATTCCCTGAAGTTAGTGCAAAAGAAAACAAGTCTTTACCAAAGGCCCCCAGGGCCCCATCACAGAATTTCTTTGGTAGTTGATTAAAGTCTACTTGTTTGGGATCAATCATAATTTTAAATAAATTAATTAATAAAAGGATTATTTAACGACACAGTCAGTGTAAGTATTTTGATCTTGCTCTGTGATAAAAGCGGTGTCTCCCTTATTCCAAAAGACAAAGCTCTCATCCGCGCTCGCATAACGAGCGCCACTCGCCGAGATAGCTTGGGACAAAGTCATCTCTCGCCCATCACTCAACTTAAGATCAACAGCCGAGACTCCCCTTTGATAATTATGGAAAGTTGCTCCAATGCTCTTATTCCCCTCACAGACAAAGGTCGCGTTAATAACTTGCCCAGTTAAACCTTCGGATTGGACAATAGAATTAACAACCTTGGGGACCCACGACCCACGCGTAAAGATTAAGACTAACCCGATGATAATAAGGATAAGGAGAACAATTCTAACAAGTTGAATCTTCCAACCTGAACGATAACCCCTACCCCACACATTCTTCTTTAGAATCATGCCTATATTATATCATATAAATAACGACGCCGATTCAAGAAAAAGGTGACAAGAACCCCTAAATATGGCAGTAATTGAGCTGGAGAAGTTAACCCAACGTGCCCCAACTAAAGAGGAGAACCGAATGTTCACCGACAACACCCTTGACGAGGTAGGAGAGATCAGAAAAGTCTTTCTTGCCGTTGCCGAGGAAAAACTTCCCGACAGCCCCCCAGACGGTTTTACCGTCCTGGGTAACATCGAGGACGCGAGGCTCCGAAGACTCTGGCTTCTCATGAAGTCCAAGGCCCAGCAAATGGAGAACTGGGTCAAACCCGACAGCGGGCAAAGAGGCTTCTCCGTCACGAGTGGAGAAATCTCCAAGCTCGATAAGGAGCTGGTCTTTATCCGCCAGTTGTTCTGGCTCGAGCTACAGATGCTCTTCCCGCAGCTCGACAGAATCATCCTGTGTCCATCCGCAATGATCAAAGGCTGGCAAGTCGCGATCAAATACCCCGAACGCGACCCAGTCGATGAACTGGCGACCTAACCCCGGCCCACTGGCCATATAGCCGTTGCCCCACCCTGGGGCCACGGCTATGTTTTTATAAAAGCAGAAAACCGCAGGCGGGGCCTGCGGTCTTTTAAGACAAGCGCGGGGGGTTGAAGGACTCAACCTCGTTCATCTCAAGAGCGAGATAGGCGAAGCGAGCCTTGAGTGCCCAGAGAGCCTCTTCAGATAAAGTCTGAGCCGGGAAAATGGAAAGAAAGTTCCGCTTCGCGATCAAACCGTTCTGCGCCCCAGTCAGACGACGACTCGTGGGGAAGATCCCCGTATCGTCATACCAGACGATCTCATGCGGTGTAGCCTGAATCGTCTGTGGTCCTCCTTCTCTTGTTTGTGAGCAAGCCTAAGTTAATTAGACTCTCTTAAATCTTGATGTCAATTATTTATCTAGAAGACAATCTTGCTCGCGATAAAATAAGTTATGACGGAGACAGAGGCAGCCAAGACCGCACCCCAGGCCAAATCAACAATTGTTACCAAGAGGGGCCAATCTTTAGTGAGCGCCAAATTAGTAAGATCATAAGTGGCATAAGTGATAAGTCCGAAGAGTGCTCCCAAAAGTAATGCCGAGAGCCACGACCCCTTTTCCACCGCCGGGGTGATGACAAAAATAACTAAGCCAACAATGAATAAGAGATAAAAGATAATTGCCGCCGCCCAATTGACGTTACTCTTCATTAAGAAGCCAATCTGAGCCCGATAGAAATCCTTGGCGACAAGCCCAACCCAGAGCATGTCGAGAGCAAAGAAAACTGGTAGAGCAATAGCATAAAGTTTTATAAACATATTTATATTATACTCCCCCGTTTAGCCAGCGCCAATGAGATATCAACATCCCAACAAACTCCAGTTTGTAAGGGTGTCATATAAAAAAATAAAAAAGCTTAAGATAACGAGCGGAAAGTCTTTAAAAAATCAACAAAAATTTTGCCATAAGGAGAGAGCTCATGCAAAACAAATTTGCCTTGATACTTCTTGTTAACCAAGCCGGCGACATTGAGTCGTCTCGTATGCTCCCCGATCGTCTTCTCGTTGGCCTTAATCAATTCAATAATCTCCTCGAGTGTAATCCGCGGGTGGGCAGCAATAGCCAGAAGAATCTCGATGCGATAGTGATTGGCCAAACCCTTCAGATGTCGCTCCATCTGTTTGGAAGTTTTGAACTTATTCATGTCAATATTATACACCAAAGCTGTTTCTTCTCATACCAACAAACTCCAGTTTGTAAGGATGTTTAAAATTTGGTTATTTATAGATGGCGATGAGTTGGCGGAGGATGAGTGATTGAGGGGTGATCTCGTGGCCAGAGAAATCAAACCAAACTCGCAAGAAATCTTCTCGTTTAATTTTTCTTTCTCCGCCAAGCTCCGGATCTTGAAGATAGATATAATCGTCATCCAGACCCGACACCACTGAGTAATGACCGTCGGGCACCTCCGAATCATCATAATCTTGTCGCCCCCGAGTGAACCAATTCACAATGACCGGTGTCCCCTTCTCGAGCCACTCCTCAATCTCCGCAAAACTGCTCTCAGTCTTAATCTCCGCCCTGAAGCCAAGAGACTCTGCCGCCCGGACGATATCTTTGTCGCTAACGCCAAGATCAGAGACCAGACCCGTCAGCTCGGCCAATTCTTTCTCCGTCTTCTCAACTCCATAATAATCCAAGACAATCTTAAGCGAAGCCGGCCCGCACATCCCCGCATGCAAGGTTTCTTGAAAAGGTTTAATGGCTAGATGTTTGTTCATTTTTTTCCCCGAAGTCGTATCTCGCGTAGCCAGATCCGACTTCTTAGCTTAACATTTTATAATATTCGGGATAACTTTTCTTAATAAAATTCTTCCAACAAGCTGTCTCATTACCATGACCTAAATCTTTTTTCCCATAGACAAGAAGGACTCTTACAACCCCCTTGTCTTTATGAAGAGCGACAATGCACCGATTGCCAGAACCGTGTCTTGACTCTTGAGTTCCGGAAATTTTAAATTCTGTCTTACAAATAACGATATCTGCATCTTTATCTGTTATCGGCTCAGCAATACTCTTCAAAAATAGGGCGTCAATCTTCTCAAATTCCTCAGCGATAGTCCCAAGTGTAAAGTCCCAAGCTCCCTTATACTTCTTAGCAAAAGATTTTATAAAGTGCCTCTCCGCAAAAGGCTCGAAGATAACTCTATACTTAGTAAACCTCATGAGGATCTTCCTGTGTAATAAGAGCGTAAGAGACAATTTCTTCATCATCAGCCATTAAATATGGCAGTTGGTTATGAGTAAAATTAACAATTTCGGCTGTTTTTTTATCTTTCCACTTTCTATGAATTTCTTTCATTAAGTTTTCTTCCTCAGGCAAAATAGATTCTAACTTTTGTTTTTTATTACTATCTGACTCACTAATTATAATCATTTCTTTGCCATCAGCGTTCTTGCGGTCAACGATTATCTTTCCTTCTTCCTCAAGCTCATCAAGGGCTCGAAAATAAGAATCTGGAACTGGCCCATATTTAATTTTACGATACTGCATACCACTCATGCTATTCAAATGACTATAAAACCAGGCAAAATCAGAGAGATAGACAAGTTTGGCCAATTTAGTCTTTTTAACACTTTTACCCAATCGGAGAAAAGACAGGATCATCTGCTTATATTTCTCGTAATTAGGAGACTCACCCTTCTCCATCTCTTCGAAAGGTATATTTAAAATGCCTGAGAGTTTTTCAAATTCACTCATAGACAGCTCTCTCTTCCCCTGTTCAATGGCAATATAAGAAGGACGAGAAAGACCCAATTTAGAGGCTAAGTCTAATTGGGAGAGACCTTTCTTAAGTCGAGAGGCTTTAATCAGCTTCGCGTACTTAGTAATCATATACCAATAAGTATACATAAACGTGTAAATAATGCAAACATAGGTGTTGATAAGTTTGACATAAAAAATAAACGGAGTAAAATTTATAGAGGAGAGAGCCTTTTTGCGGAAATCCTCTCCCCTAAAACATAAATATCTTTTTTGCCCTTTGGGGTATTTCAACTAAACTAATAAGTAAAAACTTTAACACTTTTATTTTACCAAATTTAGATTAATTAATAAACAAGGGTAACTAACCAAACATTCAATGCCTTATTACACTCGTAATACCGGCAAATCGTGGACACCAAAAGATGTGACGCAGTTAAAACAGCTCGTTCGTCAAAATACACCAACACGAGTCGCCGGATTCAAACTTGGCAGAACTGAAGATGCGGTCAGAGCAGAGGCCAGTAAACTCTCCCTCAGCTTAAAGCCAACAAACCAGTCGCCGCACAATAGAAAGTAGACCTTAAATTTGAAAAGAAAGAACGAGACCGCAACTCGTTCTTTCTATTTTTTTATCTATAATTTATGAGACTAACCTCAGTCTCCTCATCCCAACAAACTCCAGTTTGTAAAGATGTTTAGGCGTTTTTCTTTCTTCTCCCCTTTTCCCCGAAGTGAGTTTTAGTTGTTATGACACATTTTACCCTTGAGACGAGGCCTGACCTCGTTTCTCTAATAAATTAATCTGCTATATCAATATCAGGGATATCTCCATAATACTGGAGTGCCCGAAGTATTGCCGGAAAAAGGGTGGAATCAGATACCGGATGCATGACAAAAGGAGGGAGAGCTTGCAAGTTCTGTCCAGAAGAAGCCTTCTCGTCAGCCTGGTAATGAAAAGAGAAATTAGTGAAATACAACGCATTCCAAGCAGAAGGATTTTCTTTTGTAACATTTTTGGAATGAGAGGCATTTTTAAAGATATTTTTCACCCACGGTATCTTTTTAAAATCCCCTGATTCTTCATGTGGTACATTTATATCAACAAAGACAAGAAAAGGCATCTTGCCACACTCTGTTTTTTTAAAGGCCTGGTTAAGGAGACGTTGGATACCTCCGCCATTAATTTTGGACCCATTAACATCTCCTGGGGTATGAAGGATTCCAGGCCTGTGCCTACTTTTAGCTTCGACGGCGATTTCTACTCCTGACTCTTGATGTGTGGCAATAAATTCACAATGTGGCTCTGAATGGTCTTCTTCATCTAGCCATCTTATATTAAAACCTAATCGCGCAATGATTGCAGCAATCATAATTTCGTATCTTGCCCCTTGATATTCTAACGGCGTTTTAAGACGACCAAGAAGAAAGTCAGGTATTCTAGAAACATGTCTTAGTGTTGAAATATCAAAAGCAAGAGAAATTAAAGATTTAGTCCACCCGTTTGGAGGAGCCTCTAATACGCCAGGGGTTTTATAATTAGGTTTAGCCAAGAGTTCTTTTTTCCATTCATCAAATTTCAAAAAACATTTCACAATAAAATGTTGATCTTCCCACAACAGAGACTGTTGCTCATTAATCCATTCGAAACTCAAAGTATCTTTAAGAATAAATTGAATAAAATCATGAAAGGTCTCATCAGAATTTTCGCTAAGATATACTTGATTACCAATTGCCCAGACTTTTTTCCCTTTGTGAATTACCGGGTTAACATAATTAATATAAATCCCTTTTTGCTTAAGAAGATTTTCTTTTTCTCGTATTTTTTTAAAATGTAAGAGTACTTCCATGGGAACAGGTGAGTTATCTTCATCCATATGACATTTTTTATATTTCTTACCACTTCCACAGTGGCAAAGCTGGTTTCTTCCTAATTTCATAATAATTTATTTTTTAATCATGTCCTCACAACACACCACGTTGTTCAACAGAATTGAATCAATGGGAACGACCCCATTAATCCCCTTTTCCCCGAAGTCGTACTTCAAGCGCTTGCCCTGCGCCGTGCCGGCCATAGCTTTAGCGAAGACTAGAAGCTTCGGTGAAGTAGGGAGCTCGAAATCCGACTTCTTAGCTTAAGAAACAAAATCCAAGAGAGACTTTCCAAGCCTCTCAATAACTCCAACGACCAGAGCATTACCCATAATAAAGGCTCTTTTTGTGTCTGGGGTAACTTTTCCATTTAACATAAATTTTGTGTGGTCAGAAGGAAACATGTTTAACTTCTCCAACTCAAGTGGGGTAAGCCGGCGAAGCCTGCCAGATTTAGTCTTAATGACGTGTTTAAAGCGCGAGGGAGAACTTCCACCTTCCCCCGTCACAATTGTTCTGGATGGCTTATCAAGAGAATCAGGAAAAGCCATTGGGCCTTCTGAGTAATCATATTCAAACCCATCTTTTGATTTCCGCCCCTCTTTCTTTCCACCTTTTAAATATTCCCATCTTTTTTGATCAGCCTTTTTTATAAAAAATTCTTCTGGAATTTTTGCTTCGTCGTGAATAATAATATTTTTAAGTAAAATAGACTTACCATTATAATTAGGCACAGATTTTACTGAGTAGACTTTTCTATCAATCATAACTCCGGAAACATCAAAAGGGCTTTTAGTTGGTTTATTTGAAGAAAAATTCTTAGATATTTCCTCCAGACTTCCCTCAATTCTAAATTCGCCCAATTTACCTTCACCTTTTTTCACAGGGAAAGCTTTAGCAATTACTCCATCTTTGTAAATCCAATTTTCAAGATTTTTTTCTTTTTTAATAGCATTAAAAATCTTACTGCCTTTTTTATACCCCATAATAAAAACTCTTCTCCTTCTTTGCGGCATCCCGTAATCGGCCGCATTTACAACCCTCCATTCAACTGCATAACCAAGATAAGAAAGAGAGGTCAGCATAACAGCAAAATCTCGACCTCTCTGTCCTGAAGGGGATTTTAATAATCTATCGACATTCTCTAACATTAAAAAGTTCGGGGAATTTTTTCCTTTTTTATTTAAGATATTATAAATAGACCACCATAAAACACCTTTCTTACCATAGATACCCTTAGCCTGGTTCGCTGTTCTCGCAACAGAATAATCCTGACAAGGAAATCCCCCGACAAGTAAATCATGGTCAGGTATTTCTTTAAATTTATTTTCAACGACATCTTGGATATCTTCACAAGAATGTCCCTCTTCTCCAAATATGTTTATATAAATCTGAGAAGCATGTTGTGTAGCTGCCCCTGGTTCCCATTGGCTATTCCATACTGTCTCATATTTTAAGTCTTTTTTACTTGCAGCATCAAGGCCAAGGCGGAAGCCCCCAACACCGGCAAAAAGCTCAAGGACTCTTATTTTCTTCATAAAGAGATTCTAACAGATAGCGTCAAAAAGATCAATATTGATCTTTTTGGTTTTCTATGGCCTGCTGTATATACTTAGCATTTAACCAAAAACACCGTTTCATTTCCTGTGTTTTTTGGGGAGTTTCAATGGTATCTGTACTGTCTTTCCCGTGAGGTCGAACGTGGGCAACAGGACTTTCCTTCATTTTTGGCAAATCTTCGTACCGACCATCCTTAATACAATCAACTGTTTTTTGCCAGACCTTTTCTACCTCACCAATGTCTTTCATCGGAAAATTCCAGAAGAAGGTTTTCTTCAATATTATATTTTTACTCCTCTTTTCCTTTTGAAAAACGACAAATAAAAACTTCTTTGTCTCCAGCTGTAAATGAAACTCGGCCATAGTTTCGTCTTCTTCGTCAAACCACAAATCATTTACTAAACTTTTGTAGTCGAATGCAGGAAAAGAAATAGATTCTCTTAGTGTCCCGGTGTGTTCAAGAGTAATGACTCTAAGTGTAATGTTGGCCTTCTCTAATTCCTCTACATTATTTGATTCAACGTCTAATATCCTGTTAACAATTAATCTTTTGTAACTCTTTGATTTTTTGCCGAGACTTGAATTTAACTTAGCTAGTATCTCCGTGTCTGTTTTGCCAATAAATTGGCTAAATTTTTCTTTAACAACATCTTCAATTGTTTCAATTCTCCGGTGTTTCTTAAAGATTGAGTCAGTATTTGTTTTTTCTCCAAGCAGTTTAGTCTGAATAAGGTAATTGATATATTGCTGTTTAAAAGAAAAGGCTCTCGGTTTCGCAGCGATGCGCCCCATCGGCTGATCCCTAACAACTCGGCTATTAGCCGCTTTAGTGCAAGCTCCCAGATAATAAGTATCTCCCTCAGAGAGCAAGTGGGCTTCCCCTCGTTTAATCTTATTTACTATATATTCCCAGTCTTTTTTAATCTGAAAAACATCTTCGTCGGAAATATCCTCAAGGAGCTTCAGCAAATGGACAAACTTGAACTCATAATCAAGGATACTTTGACTTTCAATCCAAAGATAGAACATCAGTAGTAAAGTTTTATTCTTTTTTAGGAAAGAGCTTTGTTCCCAGGTCTCACCGACAACGGTATCATAATTAATCATTGAAAAGACGAGACGCTCCTTAGAGGAGAGCTTACCGGTGTTGTGTTTTTTTAGAGGAGTAGTCTTCAGCTCAACACTCGCAACAGTAAAATCTGGTTCACTTATATTACCTGGATTGATTTCGAAAAAATATTTTTCCATTAAATCACCCAAAAAACCTTTGCGTTTCAATCCGTACCCACCAATTTGTTCTTCAATTGCCCCGAGACTTCCAGAAGGGATGACTTGGCGCAAAGACTTTTGCAAAATAGTCTTTGCTTTCTCTAAAACCTGTTCTTTTGTGTTATATGTTTGAGACATGTTCAAATATTAGAAATAAAACTTGCCGACAAAGTTTTAGAAACCACAACATGATCAACGACTTTAATGTCTAAGATTTTCCCCGCACTGATTAGCTTCTTAGTAACCTCGATGTCATCAGCGGAGGGTTCAAGGTCGCCAGAGGGATGATTATGAGAAATTATAATTGAAGAGGCGTTATTTTTAATGGCTCCCTCAAAGACTTCTCGAGGATGAACAAGGCTTTCATTAAGAGTGCCAATTGAAATAATATCTCTTTGTATTTCTTGGTTACGGCTATCCAGGTAAAAAACAACAAAGTGCTCCTTTTTGCTTCCCCTTATGTCCTCCATCCTCTCCCAGACATCTTTTGGGGAAAGTAATATAGAGGATTTCTTGTCTTTCAACATCCTTTTGCCAAGCTCAAAACAGGCCATAATTTCACAAGCTTTTGCCGAACCTAGGCCATGGATAGTTTTTAATTCATCAATACTTATATCAACAAATTTTTCGTTTTCAAATTTCTGTAAGATTTTTTGAGCTAGTTTTAGCACATTCAAATCTTTTGTACCAGTACGAAGCAAAATCGCCAGCAATTCGACGTCAGATAATTTGCCCGGACCATACTTTTCCATCTTCTCTCTTGGTCTATCAACACGGGGTAAATCCTTAATTTTCATAATTTATTTTCCTATTCTACCACATTTCTCGCCTTTTTACGATAAACCAAAACACCCCCGAAGGGAAGGGTGTTTTGAGTAAGTACCTAGAATTATCTAGATTACCTTCCAGAGAAATTTACGATAAGCGGGAGAGAGGTCCGCCCAAGATTTAAAGGCTTTATATTGAGCAATGGATTGTTGAGAATTTTTTGAATCAATCGTCTCAATCTCAATAACGACTTCAGCATTCCCATTCCGTACGTAAACATCAGGAATATAGCCATTAATAACTGGCGGTTTATTGTTTCCGGGCAAATCCGAATAAACAACAGGCCAACCAGCACGAACATATTGAGAAGCAATATTTGCCACTTCAGTATCGTGGATAACTTGATTTTCTTTTGGTCTCATTAGGTTTATAATTAGTTTGTTATTTAGGTTCTTCCGACCTTTAATAAAAACAGCGAGACCGAAGGGGCTCGCTGTTTTTATTTTATTAAAATTTAGTTTTTGAACTTATAGCGTGATCGAAAGCAATAGGGTGGGCTTTTTACGTAAAAAATAACGCTTAGAGTCACCTTCGATAATTCTTTGATAAATTGTAGAAGAACTTATGGATCCATTATAAAAACAACGATAAATAGCCCCTTTTGGGGACAAAATGTTCATAAAAAGGGACTATCCCAACAAATATTGAATCTAAACCGGGCAGGTATTCTTACCCAACGCCGTATACAGGCCACACCAACTGAAAATCGCTTCGAAGAGGCAGAAGCCGGAGAAGAAGAGGATTAGCGGATTCCAAGTGGTGAGGATGGCGAAGAAGAAGAGGGCGACCGCTAGGGCCAAACGAATTAGCCGATCTCTCTTGCCAATATTTTGGGAGCGACCTCGGACCGAGCGCTCGGCAAAGAATTTGGCCAAGGAGCGATAAGCGAAGCCGACAATGAAGGCGAGGGCAAACATTAACAAGATTAAGCCCCAACCGAAGGGTGAATAGATAAAATTGGCCGGTGACTTACCAAAAAAGTCTCGCTTGAGTTGTGGCAAAACTTTATAAACATTCACCGTCTCAGCAAAAGAGAAACTCTCAATCTCGCCAACCGCCAAAGCATACTTACCTTTGTTCAGAGGACTAGTAACGATAACTTCATAATCCCCCGCCAGAGCTTGGGACTTATACTCTGGGCCGCGCCAATAATCATCATAGCCAAACTCTTCATGATACTTCTCCCAATTAGAATCTTGTCCGCCCAAGACGGCCAATTGTTCCCCAGCGCGGGAAACAGTCGCTGAGATATCTCGCGGAGGAAGCGCCCCTGTGCCCGTCTCTTGATATGGCAACAAAATATTAACATAGAGGGCAAAAGCTTTGTCTGAATGAATTTTATAAATCACCGGCTCCCCCGCCAGTTGCCCATAATAGGCCTTGGAGATCTCTGGTTCCGTCACGATAATTGGATTGCTGGTGGCGAGGCGGGGTTGATGAGCGAGGGCGAGGGTGGGTGTGAGGAGAAGAAGGAAGAGGAGGAGATATTTTTTCATGTTTATTCCACTTCTACCGCCGTCCCATAACAAAGCACCTCAGTGACGCCTTGGAGGAGTTCGGTGGTGTCGTAACGCACGCCAATAATGGCGTTGGCGCCTTGGGCTTCGGCATGCTTGATCATAAGTTCGAAGGCCTCTTCGCGAGTAGTCTCACAGAGGGAGGTGAAGAGGGAGATATTGCCACCGAAGATGGTTTGGAGTCCCCCGCCGATAGTGCCGACAATGGAGCGAGAGCGAACAATTATCCCTTTCACAATGCCTAAGTTCTTAACAATTTTCTTGCCTGGTAATTCGAATGCGGTCGTAGTGTTTGTGTGATTCATATTATTTATATTAATTATTAATAACTATTTTCTTCATCTTCTTCTCGATTACGAAAGAAACGCTTTACCTCGGCCTCATAATCTTCTTTAAGCAACGGCAACAAACCCTTAACCTCGGGATGGCTATTATAAACTATTTGTTTGTTTTGAATTTGCCCACGGAAGAGAGTTGGGAAACTAAGACCGGTCTTACGCCAGACGGGCATCTTAGATAAAGTCTCAGCCAAGTCATCGGGGATAGCTAAAACAGCGGGAATGGTCTCGCTCTCACCCAAACCCTTCATCAAGGCCACCCCGCCACGCAATGACCTTGGAGCAAAATGAGACGGAATAAAGACGCCATGACGAACAGGACCCAAGAGATAACCATCGCGGTTATTACCAAACATGAAGTTCCTCTCAGTCGAGCCTTCAGTAAAAAAGTGATAGAAAAAACTGCTTGAACCAAGAGCCTCGCGACCACGGCGAGTAATGGCCTTCTCATACCAGCCAAAAATCTCGTCGGCCTTCTCTTCGCCATAATGATAAAAGAATTCGGCTGTGTCGATTAGGCCCAGTGGAATTTTCTCGTCTTCTTGAACAGAAAGAGGAACATCGAGGGCTTCTTCAACACCTTGATCAACTTCGTCTCGAAGTTCTTTATCATTCTTATCCTTATGCCAAAAGTTTTCTAAGGGTGACATTATCGATATCGTAACATTTTATTAATTTTATTAAAACAACATGCCGCCGGCGGGAGAACCCCGTCGGCGGCTAGAAAAAACTCGAACACTATCCCCTACTTGTCGGTGCGGTGATAGTCCCGGCCCTCGCGCAAGGCCTTCTTGCGGAGTTGAGCGTTCCGAACGCCGGCTGTGGTCTTGCCGACCAGCCCGAAGGCATCGGCCTGAAGCCCGGCCTCGCGGACATGAAAGGGTGTCTTACCAGCAACAAGCGTCGCCTTGCTCCGTTCGCCGACGTCGTCGCCATGAGAGACCTTGCTCCCCGTGTAGGCGACTTTGGCCTTCTTCGCCTTGGCCTTCTTGCTGGTCGTACGGGAAAGTCTGGTCCCTTTTTTCTTTTTCTCCTTGCTCTTCTTTTTCGGCAAAATGACCTCCTTCTCGCTATGACGCCATGAGCAATTCATGTGCGTCGGTTTGTTATTGTCCAACAAGAATCTACCACAAAACCAGCGGGCCTGGCAAGATTACTTAGACCCCCCTAGTGACATCCACTAACCCGCCAGCATACTCAGCATCATAAATTTCTTTGCCATCAACCTTAATATATTCATGGCCAGAAAAGCGACCAAGGTCGCCAGTATAAATATTGTCGTAGGTCCACTCCTTACCATCGATGACCTCGCTCATATGCACCGGACCACGCACAGGCAAGTCTTCGGGGGCATTCATCAGAGCCTTACGTAAGAAAGCATAAGCCGCGCTCTTTTCAATTTCCTTATCACTCACTTCGCCATAATAAATCATCATCCATTCAGAGTGACCATCTTTAAAGATTATCTCACGGCCACCATAAGGTTCACCGCCGAAGAAATTATCGTGGAAACGCCAAGCCTTGTCAGCACTCTCATAAGAAATAGTGGTTGACCCATCGGCCTCCTTGGTCCAGACCTGTTCTTCGCCACTACCATAACCAGCCCTATTAGCCTCAACTAAAAATTTTTTAATATTCGCGAGTTGTTCTAAACTCTGTGGTGTTTCTTCCATAATTTTTTATTTTTTACTCAGTGATGGATCAAATTCGGGGGTGGGATATTCTGGCCATAATGGCGGATATTCAGGCGGGGCAGAACTCGGACCTTCTGGCTCAGACTCAGTCTCGGGGGCAGTTTCTAAAGGTCTTGGGTTTGTTGGATCTTCAAACATATTTTTTGTTTGTCTCGAGCAAAGTCGAGAAATAAAATTAAACTAATAAATTAACTAAAAATATTCTTCAAGGCACCGCCGACAAAGGTCCAGCCATAATCCCGCCCCTTAATGAGTAAGGCCTTAAGCTTGGGCCAGCGGTTGACGCGATAAAGACTCTGGAAAGGACTCATTAATCCTACCTTATTCGTGATTAATTCGCCAAGGAGCGAAGCGGCAATGGCTGAGTAAGTGAGACCATTGCCCGAGAAGGCAAAGGCATAGTAGAGGCCAGACTTCTGGTCTTGGCCAATATAAGGGAGTCCGTCGATTGACTCCAAGAGTTGCCCAGACCAACGACGAACAACCTTAAGTTCGGGGGTGGAGAAAAATTTCTCAGCATGATTAAGAAGAGCGTGATAATTCTTGGCACGACCAAGCTTAAGATCCTCGCGATGATCCTCACCGCCAAAAATAATCTGGCATTTACCATCGCGATTAACCACCCGACTATAGTGGTAAGGGCGAGAGAGATCCTCGTAGAGACCGTCGGCTAACACTTCGCCCGGTGCCTCTAATTCTAAGACATAAGAACGGTAAAGCGCTTTCTTGAAATAGAGATGCCAAGGCTCTTGCCACGGGCTATAAGTAGTAATAACAACATTCTTGGCAATAATTTGTTTATCCCCCACCTTGATAATCCAGCGATCACCTTTTTTTTCTAAGGCCAGGGCCTCAGTCTCTTCATAAATCTTGGCACCATGGCGGGTCGCAATCTCGGCCAAGGCGGTGAGAAATTTCAGCGGGTGATAGGTGGCTTGATCGGCTAACTCTAAATAGCCACGGGCAAAAGAATTGCAGAGAGATACCGGTTGATAATCAGCGTTAATTCCTACACTTCTCATGGCAACCAATTCCCTCTCTAGATGCTCCGTTTCCTTCTTGGTCTTGGCGAGAATCTTCGTAGATAGAGATTTAAAATCACAAGCAATATTCTCCTTCGTGATAATCTGCGAAATGTACTCAATCGCCAAGCGATGAGACTGAGCGACTTGGCGTGCACCATCTTCGCCAAAAGCAAATTTGAGATCTTGGTAACTGGTATCGATAGATTGGGTTAAGAAGCCCGTTGTGCAGTCAGTCGTCCACTCACCCAAGCGTCCTTTCTCAACAAGAGCAACCGAGGCACCAGCCTTGGCCAATTCGTAAGCCGAGAAGACGCCGGTAATACCACCACCGACAATTAAAGTATCAATTTCTAAATCTTCAGTTAACTTGGGGTAACTTGGGCGTGTCACGCCCTCAAGCCAGATTTCATAATCTTCCCCTTTTTGTCCCATCTTAGAATTATAACAAAAAGAAGATCACTTGGCGCTAGCCCAATTTTTCTTTTAATTCTAAGGCTCTCTCGATAATCCTATCCCCAATCTCGCCCCAGTCGAAGTATTGTTTATAGTCAGCGGGATCAATGAGTTTGATCTCCTTAATACTCCCAGCAGGATCTTCGACAAAGTCACCTAAGGGGCGGGCCAGACAAGCGGCCCGCAATTGATACTTAATTACCCCGTCCTTATCTGTTATTTTTTGATAACCAAGCGGTAGCCACTTAGTAACCTCCATGTTACTTTCCTCAATAATCTCGCGCTTCAAAGTCTCTTCGAAACTCTCGCCCAGCTCGATCGTGCCACCAATCAGGCCCCAAGCATTTTTCTTACCACCAAAGCCAATAACTAATTTATTATCACAAAAGCAGACCCCGTAGACCTGAGTACAAAGTTCCCGAGGCAAAGTATTGAAATCGTCAATATCGTCATACTCAAGATCGAAATCCTGACCCCAAAGATGCAACTTGGTTTTTATCATATTTATTATTTTAACTTAATAATTATTAATAATGAAACTAAAAAATCCCGCGGTCTGCGGGATTTTCTACTTGCCGATTTTGGCAATGGAGACTTTAGTAAAGGGTTGTCGGTGCCCAGCCTTCTTGTGATGACGGACCTTGGCTTTATACTTAACAACGACGATCTTCTTGTTGCGGCCATCAGCCTCGAACTTGGCGGTAACTGTCGCCCCATCTAAGTAAGGGGTACCAAGCTGAACTTTGTCACCATCAACAATGAGAAGCACTTTATCAAAAACAACCTCACCTTTGGCCTTAGCCTCGGCTAGTTTCTCGACTTGCAAAAGGTCGCCCTCGGCGACTTTATACTGTTTTCCACCTGTTTCGATAATTGCGAACATAACCCTAGTATTATACACATGGGGCGGGAAAAATCAAGAGTTTGCCCCCTTAGGCCTTTGGGGATATAGTAAAAGAGGAATTGCAAATATAGTGATGTTCGCCGCAAATTGAAAAAAGGTCAAGAGGAGCCAAAACCAGAAGGAGAATACCCGTGGCAGACCCCAAACAGAAAGAGAAAACCCCAAGGAGGCAGCTAAGTCCCGACTGTCGGGCAAAGGTCTCCAAAGCCTGGGCCCAATGCCTCGCCGACCCCGAAACCCCAACCCCCTTTGCCCAAGGGACCCACGCTGTCTACAACGGGAGCACAATCCCCAACCTCATCATTGAGGGAATCAGGGGCCAGATGGAAGATGAGGGAAAGTTCTTCAAGCCCGAGGACGAGGTCAGCATTTTCTTCGAGATCAGCGGGGTAGTTCTTCCCCGACACCTGACAGTGACCGGAGGACTAGAGAGCTTCCTCATGGAGATCGAAGACCAGTTCTTGAACGGCTGGCCCTTCCAAGGTGAGAAGCCTGGTGCGAAGAGAACGCTCAGCGATATCGTTCGACTAAGGGTCAAGACCGCGATCAAGGAATCGGTGAGCAACGCCAACGTCGCGAGAGAAGACGTCGCGGGGATCTTGGCAACCGAGATCATGAGCAAGTACTACCTCGAAACCGAGGAGACCTCGGCTGAGCTCTTCGCCGTCTTCGACACGGTGATGGACAGTCTGGGTCAGAGAGGCCTCGAAGAATTCTTTGACAGCTTCGAATCCGAAGTCCTCAACCACCCCCTGCTGAAAGATGCTCCGCCCGAGCAACAGGAGATCCCCGAGACTTGATCTCCCTCAATTTGCAAACGCCGCGGCTAACCCCCGCGGCGATTGTGTTTTATATAAAATACGAACAAAAAATTAATCGTCTAAGCTTGGCTTTTCTATCAACTCCGGTTCAAAACCGGCCGAGGCACCCGTGACCCGCATTACGTCCTTGTCCACTTTCTTAAGCTCCTTATAGGCCAAATTATAGTGATTTACCGAGGTTCCCAGAGCATTCCCCAGCTTGGCCATATAGCCCTCATAAGCCCCTATATGCTTGCCTAGCTCCTCGACCCTCTTACGTATCTCCTTGGCCGATTCTTCGATCTGGAGGGCTTTTAGGCCCTGTAGGACGGTCTGTAGATAGGCCAGGAAGCTCGTCGGGGAGACGATAATAACGTGATATTTAGAGGCGGCCCGCTGGATGAGATTCTCAGTATTCTCGTCCTGGAGGGCCCCAATTTTGTTAATTAGAAGGTCATAATAAATGGCCTCGTGGGGGATGAACATGAAGGCAAACTCCATAGTCCCCTGGTCGGGCTGAACATATTTGGCCGTCTCGGTAATACGATTCTTGAGGTCATTCACAAAGACTTTCTCATACTTCTCTTTCTCAGTCTCATTCCTCTCCCCCACTATGCGATTATAATTTTCTAGAGAAAACTTAGAGTCGATCGGGATTATTTTATCTTTGACAAAAACCACAGCATCAACAATGGTGCCATCAGAAAAAGGATATTGCATCTGATAAGAGCCCGGGGGCATAATATTCTTGAGCAAGGTCTCGAGATAATACTCCCCCACTATCCCGCGCTGTTTAGGATTTTTTAAAATATCTTGAAGTGATTGAAGTTGATCGGTGAAGTTAACAACTTGTTTATTGGTCTCTTCTAGCCTGACAAGTTTTTCTGTCACCTCTCGAGACAATCTAGAAAATTCATTAAACTGCGAGCGCACGTTCTCAGCGGACATTTTGTTAGTCTCGAGCAAACGACTGTCGATAGTTTTGGTAAGATTCTCAATCTGATTCTGCAAGAGCATCATCGCACTATTATCTTGAGGCTTAATTGTCTCCTTCTGTCCCAATAAACGCAAAGCAATAAAAGCCAGACTGAAGCCCGCGACGAGAGCAATAATGACAAAGATTATGGTGTTCATAATTTACATTGTAACAAAAATCTAATATAACTAAAGAGGATATAGACATCCAGAAAGGAGTAAGTATGGCTGAAGATATCTGGGAATTCGACGCACCAAAGAACCCCTTCAGGCCAGAAGTGGTCCTTGAGGTCTGCACTTGCGGTAAGTGTGGCAAATCTGGTGTCCCTGTTGGGAGGCTCATTGGGGATCCCGAGTCTCCACCACTAGAAGTAAGCTTCTCAAGGCCAAGTGCCCGAGTAATGGCTAAGGGGCTCTGGGAAGCGGGAATGATCAACAAGCCCAACTACCTCTTCTTGCTTAGACAGATTTCTCGGTCGGAGATGGCAGACAGACTCCTCGAGAGAGATGAAAAAAAGAGAGAGGAAAATCTCTCCGACTTCTGCGAGAAGGGTTAACCGGTCGCACCCACAAAGGGTGCGACCGGATTATTTTTTACTGACGAAGATCTTTATTAACCTTAGTATAGGGTCGGCCAAAAATAATTGGCCAGAGATAATTAATACCATAACGCAAAGCAATGCGAATTGTTCCTTCAGTTTTAAGACGACGACCAGAGGTCTCCATCGGGAGACTAAAAGTCCATTTTACTTTACCAACTTTCTCAATCCTCATCGCGACATCAGTCTCCTCACCATAGAAATCAAATAAATCGACACGGTAGCCACCAATGGCTTCGAGAGCCGTCCGACGAAGAATAAAATTCCCGCCTTGTAGCATCGCCCCTTTTTTAAAAAATAATTGATCAAACCAAACGACGGCTAAACCGATAGCGTAAAAAAACTTGGAGAGAAAATTAACCGCTGGAGATAAGTCATAATAAATATAGGGGCCAGAGAGAGCGACTAGTTTAGAATCATTCTCAAACTCCATTAAGACTTTAGCGACCCAGCCCACTGGCAACTGACTGTCAGCATCGATGTTGCCAATGAGTTCTCCGGTCGAATTAACAAAACCGGCCTGACGGGCTCGCACCAAACCTTTTCTTTCCTCGTCAACAACATTAACAAAAGGAAAACCTAGGGCAATTTCTTTGGTTCTATCCGTACTCGCATTATTAACAACAACAACTTCAACGACATCCTCATAACCCTTAATTCCCTGCTCAACGTACCCAAGGCAGTGAGCGAGCCCGGCCTCTTCGTTATAAGCCGGAATAACAATACTTAATTTTTTATTGGCCATGATATTTATTAATAACTTCTTGATATATCTCTTCCCATTGTTCACAAATGGCTTGAGGAGAATAACGAAGGGCCACGAGTCGTCCGGCCAAACCTAATTGTAGACCAAGTTCAGGATTCTTCAATAAGTTTTTAATTCGCTCGGCCATTAGTTCATAATCATCAACAGGCACTAAGTAGCCCGTCTCCCCTTCGCTGACATATTCAGGCAAAGCTCGAGCGTTAACCCCAACAACCGGTATACCACAAGCCATCGCCTGAAGAGCCACCATGCTCTGAGTCTCCGCAGGGCTAGCAATCGCAAAAACATCGGAGGACTGAAAAAGTTTAGCTAATTCTGGTTTACTCAAAGTTCCGACAAACACCACATTGTCCTCTAGCCCTAACTCCGAGATTAATTTCCGCCACTTAGACTCCTCAGCACCATGACCGGCTAGCGCCAGAGCGACATTAGGAATTTCCTCTTTGACCAGAGCAATCGCCCGTAAAATAATCTCAACCCTTTTCTCTAAGGCAAAGCGGCCAGCAAAAGAAACAACCGGGCGACCAGCCAAGCCAAAAAATTCTTTTAATTTTTCTTTAGCCTCGAAGTTCGGCTTGAAGGTCTCTGTATCAATCGGATTAGAAATTGGATGAGAAGATTTACCAAAACCATGTTTGGTCATCTCAGTCAGGACTGTTTGGGATGGAGCGGTAAGATGCTCCCCGCGGTTATAAAACCAAGCATCGTAACGTGAACCAATACTTCCTAAGAGTTTAGGGGCAAAGGGGCTATAACAAGTGAACTCTGAGACGATACTATGATTAGTTCCAATCATTGGAAGCTTAAGTAAACGCGCCGCGAGAAGAGATTCGAGCCCCATACTCGCGATGGTGTGAGTATGGATAATATCTGGTCGATTCTCACGAAGAAGTCTCCAACCTTTGCCTGTCGGATAAGCCAGTCGCGCCGGAATAGAAATTGGTAAACGTAAAGAAGGGAAACGATGAATAAAAACATTCTCACCCAAATCAATTTCTTCGGTTGGGATATGGGGAACATAAATATCAACCCGATGTCCACGCGCGCCAAGTGACGAAGCCATCAAAGCAATCGAATCTTCAACTCCGCCCAAGTGAGGATAGAAAGTATCAGCAAAGATGGCAATTTTCATATAAAAATTATTTCTCTTCAATCTTACGACTTTTGCGCCAATAGTAGAAAGAGACAGCCGCCAAAATCGCCAAGGCGACAGACATAAGCGCTCCAGCGTAATCAAGATAAACAACGAACTTCTGGTAAGCATCCCCGATGAAGTAGCCAATGGTCATGAGAACCGCCGTCTTAATAACTTCAATAGTGATGCCATAACGTAAGAATTTATAAAAACTATATTTGGCGAGCCCCGCCCCGGTCAATACTGCCGCCGCGGCAATGTGAGGAGTAATCTTAGCAGTCAACAAAATCTTGCCACCGTGATTATCGAAATGATTTTTTAATTTTATTGTCTGTTCGAGATCAAGCCTCAGCCAATGGCCCCATTTCTTGATCAAAGGGGGTCCACCCCAATAGCCAACAGCGTAATAGATAGCGTCGCCCAAAATATTGGCAAAGATTAAAATAAAATAGGCAACAAAAAAATTGAAGATACCTAAAGCCGAGAACCAGCCACAAATCACCGCAATAACAGGTCCTTCAACAAAAGCGATAGGAAAAACCAATAAATAACCGTAAGTCTTAAGGAGAACAATGGCTTGGGCAATGGTGAACATTCTAAAATGATAGCACGAATCGAGATCCTTAAAAATATACCTTATATATTAGAAGGTGAAAATACCGCATACAAGAAAGGATAGCTGTCGGTATTTATCGAATCTATCGTCGATATTTCGGTTAGCACTTTGCATTCATCAATATCTACTACAACCATTTTGCCGGCTTCTTCTTCAAGTTTAGATGTCGCTTTTTTTACTATCAAGATTGAGGGAAGATTGATAGGCCACAACGTATCGTTTGGCTCGACGGGATTACCAATAATTAGATTCGGGCATACCAATGTTTGGTTATCTGTCCTATAAAATTTGGTCCTTCCAAACATATAACTTTGGTTATAATTAGCAATATATTTTCCATCGGGTGAGACACTAAAACTTTTACCATTATCGATTGGAATGTCGTATGAGCTAATCTTGAAGTCTGGAAGATTGACTGATTTTAGGGATTTATTTGTATCATACTTTGTATATGCATTTTCTGTATAAAAGTATTTATTGTCCCTTGTCCAACCTATTTTGGATACATTGAGACTATCACCAAATTCCTCGAATGCTTCATTTTTTATCATCTTACCAACTTCGATCTTTTTTTGACTTAAGCTATCTCTAATAACAAGGCTGTTACTATTTTTATATACAACATATCTATGATCAAATGACCAACTTGGAGGATCCACAGAAACAGGGCCTTCAAATCTAAAAACTTCATTTTTAACATCTGAAGCTATTAATTTTGATTGAGGATTAGAAAAATTGCCAATATACAATTTCCCATCAAGTATATAACTAAATTCATTGTTATTAATCCATACTAATGGACTTGCTCCTCTTTTGTATGAAGTTCCTGATGAAGTAATGGTTACTGTGACCTTATTTGTTTCAACATCCCTTATCTCAACCATCTCTCCACCGTTTACCAAATATGATATATATTTACTATCAGGAGACCAATTTATATCCGTATATGCTTTGTCCCCAGGCATAATTAAGTCTCTTTTTTCGGAAGAATTCACAACAACAAGGGATACTCCCGTTTTACCATAATCAAATTTCCCAATAGTTCCATCACGGTCAAAGTTTAATCGCGAGTAAATAATATATTTACCATTAGGAGACCACCTCGGGCTTAAAATACTTTCATTGTCGGCCTCTACTAATTTCTTAGTGCTACCCTCTTTGTCGACGATGGAAGTAGTACTCGGGGTTAATCACACGCGGGACTGCGTCGGCCAGGCAGGTCGCTCCCCAGACCACGCAGATGAAACCCACAACATAAGGGATGAATACGGCGGTAAAGCCTCTCCACCCACTCTCCGAGAAAAGGTTCTGGCTGTCGAAGATTGACTCTCCCTTTTCGCATTTCCACTTTCTCCTGACGACCGACGAGAAGACGACCGCCACAAGGAACAGAGTCCATGGCACGATCAACTCGCTGATCGCCGCCGCGTATTGCTGCTTGACGAAGATCTTCCAAATCTGCGGCGACACCTTCTCGAGTGTCACAGAGATGGAGCTCACCAACTGGGTGACCATGTCGAGCGCCCGATCGGCGACTCTGGACATGTCCACGCTTGGCTTTTCGAGGCTGTTTGGATCCGTCTTGGCCGGCGCGGCCTTTGGCGTCTCCACCCCGAACAATCCGACCAGAGACTGAAGCTGGGCCTGAGCCGTCGCCTTCTCAGCCGGTGTGAACACCTTCTGCGAGGTATCGATGGGGGCCTCTTGCGCCATCGAAACGACGGGGACGCAGAGGAACGACAGGACGACTGCCAACAAAACGAGCTTATGCATTGAACGGTTTCCTTCTTCCGATTGTAAGACCGACACCATGTCGGTCATCATTTCTGGTTCATACTATATAGATTAATATTGATTCTGTCAAGACTGTGACCTCACGGGATCTCCCTCGACTAAAACAAAGCAGTTTGCTCTCTTGAGGCCACAAATAAAAATGGCCCGCTAAAGAAAGCGGGCTCATTTTTATATCTGTGACCTCACGGGGAATCGAACCCCGATTACCGCCTTGAGAAGGCGATGTCCTAACCGTTAGACGATGAGGCCAAATTTTTACCCTAAAATCATAACATCTAAGGCCCTTTTGGGCAATATTTTGGCAGAGTTTTTATAAGGATATTTACTTGACATTATGTCAAGCCTATGCTATACTCTAGAAAGGTAGAGGGACGTGGGCGATTTTGCCCAATCCCAACAAGGAGAAACCAAGATGATGACCACATTGCTCTTTCTGTGCTGGACCCTGATCATGTCGCTGGTCGTTTACGTCAGCATCAAGGGGCCCGAGAAGCTCGCCATCCACATCATCGGCGAGTACTAACCCGGGGGCAATAGCCCTAAAACCCCTCCCCTCGGCTTCGGCTGGCGGGAGGGCTTCTTATTTTAGAAAATTATCTTTTCTTCCACTCAGCATCCTGACGGACCAAAAGTTTTTCTTTAAGTTCAGGGTGGAACATTATCTCTTCAACCACCTTCTCCATCCTCACCGATTGCGAACCTTTAACAAAGATGACGTCCCCCGCTTTTATCTTGCTCTGCAAGAATTGACCAGCTTCGACAGAATCATCAAAATGCTTTATTTTTTTCTCAGAGAATTTTTTCTCGAGCATCGCTTCATCAATAAATTTAGACCGCAAGCCAACCGTGATCGCCAAGTCACAAATCTCCGCCGCTTGATAACCTATTTTTTTATGTGCCTCGACGGTCATCCCACCGAGCTGCATCATGTCACCCATCACAGCAATTTTACGGCCTTCATTTTTAAAACTTTCTAGAGCGGTGAGCCCTGCCGACATCGCCGCTGGCGAGGCATTGTAGGTATCATCCAAAATTACCGTTCCCTTAATCCCTTCAATAAGACGCAAGCGTCCAGGAGGGGGCAGATAACTAGCCAGAGAATCCACCATCTCAACCATATTAAGGCCAAGCTTATCCCCTACTGAGAGAGCGGCAAGAACGGGATAAATTTGATGGGAACCAATGACCCCGGGAATTTTTACTTCTAGTTCTTTCCCATTATGATAAAGTTTGAAAGAGAGGCCCGCTGGTAATTCTTGACCATTTTTTATTTCATAAAAAGTCTCACCCAAACTCGAACGATAATCAGCTGAATCATTCTGACCATAAGTAAAGATCTCAGCTTTGATATCTAAGACAAATTTGAGAGCGTTCCCGTCATCGGCATTCAAGAGAACGAAGCCATCAAGAGGAACCGACTTCGGTAAAAGCATTTTCTCGTTGATGACCTCATCCTTAGACTTAAAGAATTCCATATGCACCGGCACCTCGGGCAAGAGAGTAGTCACCGCTACATCGAACTTAACCCATTTCAATATATCTTTAATCTCGCCGGGATACTCTAACCCCACCTCTAGCACGAGCCATTTGGGATAAGCTCGAGTCCCAAACAATTGACGCAGACCATAAATCATAATCTCCAACCAGCCAAAAGGATCATTCCAAGCAGACTGGCAGCCAAGGATAGTAAGAGGGATACCAATATCACCGTTATAACTTTTCTCACTCTTACGGACAGAAAAACCGCCAGCGGAGAGGACACGGTAAATGGCATCCTTAGTTGAAGTCTTCCCGACACTACCGGTCACTCCAATAATTTTGGGGTGATATTTGTTAAGAAGCATCTTCGCTTCCCACTGAAGAATCTTAGCAATTGTGGTTTTTAGGACTTTTTTCATAATTAACGGTCGGGGGCTACTTGATAATAGTTTAGCAGAAAACGGGAGGTGTTAACAAATGGGGTTGTTAAAGTCTCAGAGGAAAACTGAGCCCCTTTAGGATTAACAATAAAAATAAAAACGAGGAAGCGTGGATTATAAGCCGGGAAATAACCAAAGAAAGAATGGAGGAAGCGATCCTCAAAGTACTTACCATTAGCCGGATTAGCAATTTGAGCGGTCCCCGTCTTCGCCGCAATGCTATAACGCTCCATCTTAACCTTCGGCATCTTCTCATCAACAACAACCGACAGCATTCGACTAATTTCTTCGCTCGTCTCCTTCTTAATTACCTGGCGAACAATCTTTGACTCGAATTTCTGAGTTATCTTATTTTGATAATCGATTTCCTTAACCACATGGGGGGTCACTAGATAACCGCCATTACCAAGAACCGAGAGGGCCCGGACCAAACTGAGAGGTGTCACGGCAATGCCCTGGCCAAAAGAGGCCGTCGCATAATCAACCAAACGCGGACTCTTAAGATTCTTCATCAAATTTGTGGCTTCTCCCGGCAAATCAACTCCGGTTGGTTCATTAAAACCATAAGCGTTAAAATATTGACGGAAACGGTCTTGACCTAATTGTTGGGTAACAAAAGATGCTCCACAATTAAGCGATTGATTGAGAACTTCTTGCATCGGGATAACTCCGCGGGCCTTATCATCATAATTACAAATTTTCTTTTTGTTTAGAGTAATACAGCCCTTATCATTATAAGTGGTCTTGGCCGTAACAACCCCAGTATCAAGACCGGCGGCCATGGTCAGCGGTTTAAAGATTGAACCAAGTTCATAAACCCCTTCAACTAGCGGGTTGGTTAAGACTCCGAGATCGGTAACCTTACCCCCCGGGTCAAAATTAGGCCAAGCGGCCATCGCGATGATCTCCCCCGTTTTAGGGTCGATAATAATACCGCCAATTTTGTCACCCTGCCATTCTTCTTCGGCCTTCATTAATTCGCCTTCAAAGAACTTCTGAGCTACGGGCTCTAGTGTTGTAACAATATTCCCTTCCGCCGAAGCGGCCTTCCCTGACAGGGAGCTCCCGATACCAGAGAATATCTCGACAAAGAAATTGGCAAAGGACATCTCCGACTGACGCGACAGAACTTTTTCATATTGCCGTTCCAAACCATAACGACCAACGAGATCGTCCCCTTTATACCCAACCAAGCCTACAACTTGCGAGGCCGAATTACCAAAAGGATAGGACCGAAGTTTTTGTTTATAAATAGTAACACCCTTAATACCTAGCGCCTTAATCGCCTCGGCTTTACCTGGCTCAACCTTGGTGGCAATCTCCTTATAACTACTAGATGAATTCACCGTCCACTTAGACCAGTCGCCTGGATCAAGAGGAATAATTGAATTTAACTTGAGATAGGTGCTTGAAGCTTGGCTAGCCAGTAAACGAGGATTAATTGTAACAAGATAAGCAGTCTTCATCCCCGCCAGAGCGAAGAGTGAGCCATCCTTCTTTTGAGCCAATATGCTTCCCCGATTACCCAAGTCAGTACTCGGTCTAAGGTACTGCCGATCACCTTTGTCACGATAGTACTCAGATTTCACTACTTGAATAAAGAAAAGACGAACCAAACACAAAGCCGCCATCAAGAGAAAGATGACAACCAAGAAACTTATTCGCCCCCGAGGATTAGATTTCATTATTAGAAGCTAATAGGCCAAGAGGTTCGTTACGGGTGGCAAAACTCGCGCTATTGGCGGCATCAACATAACCCAACTTCTTAACCAGCTCCAAATTAACAACGCTCATCTGGCCAAGATAATTGGCTTCAAGGGCTGAGACCTCGGCATCGAGCTGAACAATTTTTTCTTCACTATCCCGACGAGCCGCGACTGAGGAAACAGAACTACTGAGAAAATAAAGATAAGTGCCCACCATAAAAACCAGGCCAACAATAATTATCCATTTAGTTTTATTTTCCCAATTTTTCATTTTATTTACAAATTTTTTCAATTACTCGCAATTGAGCGCTCCGGGACCGAGGATTAGCGACCTCCTCTTCTCTCTCTGGGGTGATGGCTTTCTTATTAACTAAACGACCCTCACCACTTACGACCTTATCTTTAAAAAAATTCTTAACAGTCCTGGCCTCAAGGCTGTGGAAGGAAATGGCAGCAACCCTCCCACCACAGCCTGTTTTAATCCAGGCGCCGGCGAGCCCCTCTTTAAGGGCACCGATCTCATCATTAACAGTAATTCTTAAGGCTTGAAAAGTTTTGGTGGCAAAATGGGTCTTACCATGGAGGCGATTACTTGGCATCGCACTCTTGATAATTTCCACTAAGTCAAAAGTGGTTTGAATTTCTCGCTTCTTTCTGGCCTCCACTATCGCTTTAGCGATACGACGAGACAATCTCTCTTCGCCGTAACCATAGATAATATCAGCGAGACTTTCCTCGGCCCAAGTATTAACTATTTCTTTGGCCGTGAGAGTCTCCTCAGTAATCTCGGTTGCGAGAGTCATCAGGAGCGGCTCATCTTTTTGGAAGGTGAAGCCCCGACCCGATGAATCGAAGTGCTCAGAATTTAGACCAAGATCAAACAAGACGGCATCTACTTCAGTTATATCCTTCTCCGTTAAGGCCAAGGCGATATGCCGGAAATTGATGTTTATAAAAATGCTTTGGCAAGGTACACTCTTTAGATTCTCTTTAGCCTTAGCGAGCAAGCTCGCGTCAGCGTCAAGACCAATCAAGAGGCCCTTCTTACCCAAAAGCTTAGCCATTTCCTTCGCATGTCCACCGAGGCCCAAAGTTGCATCCACAACTTTGTCACCAGCTTTAATCTTCAGTAGCTCAATTGTCGATTGTAAAAGAACTGGTACGTGCATACTAAAACATTCCTACTTCACTGAGACGCTCGGCCAGCACGTCGGCCTGCTTCTCGACCTTGTCGATATTTTCCTTCCATTTACGGTCATCCCAAATTTCTATTCTCTCAGACAAACCCACAACCACCACCCGGCTCTTGAGGTCGGCAAAATCTTTGAGATGATCAGGAATAAGAACTCGCCCCATGGCATCAATCTCTACCTCGAAGGCGCTGCCTAAAATAAAACGGGAAAAAGAACGAGCCGCACTCTGAGTCATAGGGAGTTTATCAATCTCGCCACTGACCTTCTTCCAACCTTCGAGAGTATAGGCAAAGAGACAAGAGTCGAGACCTTTAGTAATTACCATTTTCTTACCAATTTCTTTACGGAAAGAGGCGGGCATTGAAATGCGCTTCTTATCATCTATGGTATGTCTAAATTCCCCGATTAACATCCTTCCCATTCTATCCCACTTCATGCCACTTCACAACAACCCTCCCCCACCTAAAACTGTGGATAACATAAAAAACCAAGCAACGCTTGGTTTTTTATGTTAATTTTTCTCTTTATTTACTATTTTAATACAGTCCAGAGATTTGGGTCGCTCTCGCCATCAACTTTAAACAAAGCAACGCCTTTAAGGCCAAGGTTCTTCGCCAATTTAACTTTAGTGGCAATCGCCACACTATCAGATAAAACGGCGTAGCGGTTCTGCCCTTCTTTAGTATAAGCAAAAGCTAATTCACCAGCGCTATTGCGGACTGGAGTTGAGTTGGTACTTTGAGCTAGCTCCATAAAAGTTTTATAAGACAAGGCACTTAATTTCTTATAGTCATAGAAAGTTCCCTTATCAATCACCTGATAAGCGTAGCCATAATTAGCCACACTCAAAACAATTTTATTGTAAGAAATTTGCTGATGAGCATAGGCGACAACTTTCTTTACAAAGCTAATATCCGCTACTGGGGTATAAAGGCCAGCCGATTTATTGCGTCGATTCAAAATAATATCAGCGGTCATTTGGTCGTAAGCCATCAAACGGACTTCATCACAATAAGTATTGATCATCTTATAATCATTGGCATACTCAATCTCCTCAGGAATATTCAAAAAGCGTGAGGAAGGTGGAAGACGGGGTTCAACAGTACAAACCAAGACCTTCTTGTTCTTGTGTAATTGAGTCGAGAGATCTTTCAAAAATAAGCCGAAGGTTTTGAAGACAGCGGTAGTCTTCCCTTCATAATCAATATCAATACCGGCATAATTTTTGGTATTAACGATATCAACAATTTGTTTGATATGAGCATCACGATTTTTCTTCGTCGCCATAGTCTTCTGAATAGCTTGACCATCATTCCACATAATTGTTGGAATAATTTTTACTTTCTTGGCCCGAGCCGAAGACAATAGGGAAACCCAAGGTTCTTGCGACACCTTCATGGGATCCCAAATTACCCCGTTGGCTTTAACTTCGTAGGAAAAGGGGCTAATTGAGGCTAGCTGGTTCAAATGGGCAGTCGTCTCAGCCGAGGCCGCCGTCTTCTTCCAATATGGGACCCAAGCCGAAAATTCCAAGGCTTTGGCCTGGGATATGACCGGCAACGACAAAATAAGCAATAAAAATAAGACCTTTTTCATAAGCCTTTGTATTATGGCACAAAATACAGAATTCTCCTAAGCAAGTTCTACTCTTAATTCAGCTCCAGCCTCATCGCCAACTAATTTTAAATCATGAATATAGTCTAGGGCTCTTCTTCTAAGGACAGGGTCTTTTTCTCTTTCTCCTACTAAATCTCTACCTATATTAATTTCTTTACCCTTATAAGTTCTTCTTTTCCTAGTTGGTTTTACATAATAAAATTGTCTACCCTCTTTTTCTTCGTCACGCTCTTGTTCAGAATTAAACTTTTTATCATTATCATAAAATAAATAAGAATAACCTCCCCAATCATTTATATAAAAGCCTGAAGTTTTTGGCTGGCCAGCATCATTCCAAATATTCTGATAGCCACGCATTCTAAAAATATCCACTATTTCATCGAGTTGGCCACAACACCCCATCTCAGATAAAAGGACTCCATCTTTTACATTATTAATAGCTTTTTCACAACCCCTATTTGTTTCGTCATAAATCAATATTTTTTCGTTTTTGTTGATACCCCTTTTTTCTTCATAATCTTTATAGATCTTATTATTGTCGCAAAAATAGCCCCTATTTCCTCTATCCATGGCAAATCTGAAGAAATTTGGCGCTTTTTCATTTGGGTAAGCTTGGCGCCAAGTATTTCTTAATAACCAACCAAAAGGAACGGCGCTTGTTTCTGTCAAAAAAATATGATCTGGTGCAATTTCGTCGTGCCAAGTTTTTACTCTCTCTTTAGCCCACTCTCGATAACGGACAACGTCTTCGGGTGTCATCACGCGATAATGTTTCTCTCCACCTTCTTGATTTGCTTTATTTCCTAATTGGAAAAAATCTTCTTGGCTCATATTTTCAACTATTATTTAGCTCTTTTAATAGCTCCTCATAAAAAACAAACAAAGAATTTTCACCCTCAAAATCAAGTTTGGGGGACGACTTATAATCGGTCCCTCCAGATACTTCGATGTGGAAAGCTAGATATTTACTACGATCTTCATAGGTAGCAAAAATTTTTTCTCTTTGCTTATCAATTTTTTGCCAAAAATAATCCTGCTTCTCTTGATCTTCAATATCAAAAATTTTAGCTAATACAGTGTTCCTAAGGTCATTGAACTTTTTAAAAAAATCATGCCATTTTTTTTCTTCCAACAAAATTCCTTCATTATCAGAATTTATTTTAGGAGAATCTTCAGACATATCGGGTTCTAAATTTCAACAAAAAGAAACAAGATTATTTATCCTTTGGTCTCATTAGAGGGAAAATCTGAGCTTCGCGGGTGGAGCGGTTGGAGAGGAAGGCAAAAACACGTTCGCTCATACCAAAACCACAAGTTGGTGGCATGCCATACTCAAGAGCTTCAACAAATTCTTCATCTTTCATCTGAGCTTCTTCATCCCCCGCTTCCCGTAACTTAGCTTGTTCATCAAAGCGCTCCATCTGGTCAATTGGGTCATTAAGTTCGCTGTAACCATTACCTAACTCTGAACCAGCAATAATCGGTTGGAAGCGCTGGGTTCGACGATGATCAATCTCATCTCTCTTGGCTAATGGTGAAATCTCAATCGGCACGCCAACTAAGAAACCAGGACCAGCAATTTGCTTGCGACAATACTTCCACAGATTGTCCATCGCTCGCGTAATATTAAAACCCTTTTTGTCATAAGTAATACCGAGTTCCTTCAACTTCGCCTCAATCTCTTCAATCTTCGCTTCGAAGACATCAACGCCGGTCATTTCTTTGACCACTTCACGGAAGTCGTAGCGCTCCCATTTCTTACCTAAATCGATATCAAACTCCCCAATTTTGAATTCCAAGGTGCCAAAAGTTTCTTCAGCGACATATTTATAAAGTTCTTCGACAAGTTGCATCCCCTTCTCATAATCAGCGTAGGCCAAATAGAATTCCATTTGGGTATAATCCTGAAGATGCTCAGCATCCATCCCCTCATTGCGAAACTGGCGACCAATCTCAAAAGTTCGAGGAAAACCAGCCACCATTAATTTCTTCTGCCATAATTCACCCGTGGAGATACGGAGATAAACATCAAGGTCAAGAGCGTTGTGATGGGTCACAAAGGGTCGGGCATCAGCCCCCCCAGCCGTGTTTTCTAAAACCGGGGTTTCTACTTCGAGAAAATTTTTGCTCAAGAGAAAGTTGCGAACAGATTGCCAGAACTTACCACGCTTCACCACCATCTCCCGAACATCCTCATTAAGAAGAATATCGAGATAACGCTTACGTAGGCGTTCTTCCACATCTTGGAAACCAGACCACTGGTCAGGTAAAGGGCGAAGGCTCTTAGCCAGAATCTTCCAACCCTCAGCTTCAATCGTTTTTTCTCCTCGTTTAGTGACAATCAATTTGCCAGTGGCTTGAATAAAATCACCAATATCAATAGTATCAGCCAGAAGTTCGAAGGTTCGGCCCAAGGTATCTTCCTTCAACAAAACTTGGATCTTGGCTCCGTTATCAAATAGGTCAACAAAAATTAACCCGCCCTGACGACGCAAAGCCATAATTCTTCCGCCAGTCGTAATGTCTCTCCCCTTCTCAACAAAATGATCAAAATTAGAAACAGCTTCTTCAATCGAAGTATTTATTTCTGTCTGAGCCGGGTAAGGATTATAACCGCCATCTCGAAGAACCTTAAGTTTCTTTAAACGTTCACTGCGTAATTCTTCAAGTGAAGCCATCCCGTTAGAAATTTATTATTATTAAAATATCTCCAGACCTTTTATCTACCTTATCTATTATATTTATCATACCATTACTTTAATTTTAAATTTCTAACGGGACCATCTGTCTTTTTACTGAATATCAATAATCTTATATTTATTTTCGCCTTTTGGTGTCGAAACAGAAATAATATCCCCTTTTTTGTGGCCAAGGAGCGCCGCTCCCAAAGGTGACTCATGAGAAATTTTACCAACGGACATGTCTGCTTCTTCGGCGCCAACGATAACAAATTTTTCTTCATTACCATTATCACGCTTAGTGACAACGGTGGCCCCTACTTCGGCCTTGTCTCCTTTATGCGAAGTAATAATTTGGCCGTATTTGATGATTTCTTCTAGCTCACTAATGCGATCTTCGACATCAGCCTGTTTATCACGAGCTTCGTGATATTCGGCATTCTCAGAGAGATCTCCAAGGGACTTGGCATATTCTAAATTCTCAGCAATTTTCTTACGTTCAACAGTCTTTAACTGTTTTAGTTCTTCTTTGAGAGCATCGTATTTCTCCTGACTTAAGTAATGTGGGTTATTCGACATATCGGAGAGTATTATAGCAGATTCAAAAAAAACCCGCCAGACCTTGGGCTCCCTTAAGGTCTGGCGGGAACGGAGAGGTACTCTGGCGCGTAGATAGTCATCCATTCTAGCAATTGCTGGATAACCGTAACGCTCCCGACGGTATTAGTCCTTTCCCCTTTTTCCATCACAACGGCAAAGGCATAACGCGGATTCTCGTAGGGCCAATAGCCGGCAATCCAAGAGTTAACTGTCATCTTAGTAACACCAATTTCCGCACTTCCTGTTTTGGCCGCCACCGTAACACTGGGGAGGTTGAGAGACTTCGCCGTCCCCTCAGTTACAGTTTGGCGCATCCCTTCGTGAACAGTCGTCCAAACATTTGGATCAAGGGAAATTTTAGTACTCGTAATAAGCTGGCCGGGTTTAATTTTTACCACCGTTGGTTTGAGCAACTTACCATTATTAGCAATAGCGGCATAAGCCCGAGCCATCTGAATAGGAGTGACCTGGGTCCCATATTGACCAATAGAAGTATGGTAAGTATTACCCAAAGTCCAAGCTTCACCTTTAAAGTTCTTGGCTTTCCACTCTGGGCTAGGAATAACCCCCTCTTCCTCTCCGGGCAAATCAATCCCCGTCTTTTCCTTCAAACCAAAAAGTTCTGCGTATTTCTCAATTTTTAGAATACCCAAACCCGACTGAGAACCAAAGCCCCCGCCGATGATATAAAAATAGACATCGCAAGAGACCGCAATCGCTCGACGCATATCGACAGTGCCATTGTTTTGCCAATCTTTAAAAACCGTTTCCTTAGTTTTATCATAAGGATTAGGAACAATTAATTTTCCATTCGTTATAAAATTTTTAAGGGGGTTCACGGTCTTCTCAGCCAAAGCTCCAATTGCGACAAATAATTTAAAAGTTGAACCAGGCGCATAGAGACCACCAATCGAGCGATCAAGCATAAAATTATTATTGCTCGTAAGATATTTGCTGATTGTTTTCTTGTCTTGGCCAGCCGCTAAAATATTCGGGTTATAATCAGGATAACTGGCCAAGGCCAAAATTTCTCCAGTCTGGACGTCCATGATAACAGCCCCACCACCAGCAAAACCGCGATCAATGGCGAGTTGATTCATAAACTCATAAAGCTTCGCCTGAACTTTGTGATCTACAGAAAGCTTGAGTTCTTGGCCCGGTATCGGTTTCTCAACGACATGATCAGAGACCTGCTTCCCATCAGCGCCAACTTCAACAATTCTTACACCCCTTTCACCCAAGAGATACTCATTGTATGTTCGTTCAACTCCATCGCGACCCAAGAACTCCTGCGGGTGGAAGCGCCCAGTGGCAAATTCGGTGGCATTAGGAAAACTAACATAGCCAAGCAAGTGACCAAGGCCAGGCGTATCAAGATAAACACGTTTGGGTCCAATTCTATCATCTGTCGAGGTGGCATTGTCTGTCCAAACAAGGACCTTCCCCTTCCGATCATAAATATTCCCTCGCTCAGCAAAAATTGGAGTAAAATTCAAACTATTATTTTTGCCTCGTTCGGCATAATATTCCCCTTTCATCACCGTCAACCAAAAAGTTCTTCCAATAAAAACTGTGAAGATAAAGAAACAAAAAATTGCTACACCATAAAAAGCTCTTCGGCTGATCGCCCTTTCTAGACGACCTTCAAATTGCTGTTCATCATAGGCTGGCAAATTACTGGCATCAACAAAAATCTCGTCCGGAGATAAATCAAAATTACGAGTCGATCTTTTGCGGTTAGTGAAAAACATAAAGACGAGTCTTAAGCCATTCAATAATAGGAACTAAAAGCAAAGCGCTAATTGTTAGCCAAGGGCTAGAACCAGAAAGGCTATAGAGTAGTTCATAAAGCAAAACGGCAACAACCCCCTCATAATACCAAGGGAAATAACAAATGAGAGTTAGCAGAAAAAGAAAACTTATCCACCAAGGTAAGGTAAAAACTGAAACAAAAAGAAGTATAGAGAAACTAAGTCTTGGCATTATAAATTTCTAACCATTTAAGCTGCCATAGGTTAACGGGGGTCTTAATTAGAATTGTCTGATTCGGCTGGCTAGGGTTCTTACTTATCGCCCGGACTGTCCCTACAAGCAAATTATTAAAAAGTGGTGCCGCGACTCGGTCACCAATAGAAATGATAGTATCTTTAGGCAAAGACACGGCAAAATTCCCTGCCCCAGCCCCAGAGGCCGTGGCGGGAACATTCTTTGGCCCAATGACAACAGAAATATTACTTTCAGCGGAAAGCAAGCTTACCTTAGAATACCAAGAGCCAACTTCAGCAACGCGACCAATAAGGACCGTTCTGTCTGTCACCGCTAAATCACCAACCTTAAGTCTCTTAGTTAAATTATCTTTCCCCACATCAATGAGAAGGGTTTGGTAGGGAACAAAGTTAGGTAAGAAAATTACTTCTCCCACGACAGGGAAACTTTTATCTTTAGCTTTACCAAACAGAGCTCTTAAGTAATCATTATTGCTCTCAACCTGGGCTTTAGCCAAAAGAGTAATTTTTAGCTTGTCATTCTCCGCCCGGAGACGACGATTTTCAATCGCTAAACTATTTTTATTACGAAAAAAATCAAAAACAGTTTGACCAGCAGCAAACAAACCTTCATTCCCCCACCATAAAGGGCGGAAGACAACACTTAGGGGCCCAGCAAAGGGGCGAAGCAAAACTCCAGCTAAAAAATAAATTGCCAAAAGGACAAAAAAGAAGCTGGCAATCTTCTGAATTAATTTTTTATGATTTTGTTGATAGTAATTTCGTTTAGCCATTTAGCGCGGAGTTAGTTCTTCCTCATTATCGATTAATATGTCACGATAGGCCTCAAAATCATCAAGGATAACCCCAGTCCCTCGGACAACAGCCGTCAGGGGGTCATCAGCCAAGTGAACAGGGATTTCCAATTCTTTACTCAAGAGCTCACCTAGACCACGAATAAGAGCTCCTCCTCCAGTAAGGACTAAACCTCGGCGCATAATATCAGAGACCACTTCTGGTGGAGTTGCCTCTAAAACTTCCTTCACGGCGTCAACAAAAATATTAAGAGAGGTAAAAATAGCTTCACGCACATCAGAATCAGTAATAGCCACTTCACGAGGAAGACCTGTCACAAGATCGCGGCCACGAACCAGAGTTTCATTATTATCCTTCTGTTTCAAAACGGCTCCAATATTTATTTTAACTTCTTCGGCCGTTCGTTCTCCTAAGAGAATTTTAAATTCATCGCGGACATAATTAATAATATCTTGATTGAAGCGTTCACCGGCGACCAAAAGATTCTTAACCTTAACCAAGCCGCCAAGCGAAATAACCGCTATATCTGTTGTCCCGCCACCAATGTCGACAATCATATTACCGACTGGATCAAAGATGGGCATATTAATACCAATAGCGGCGGCCACCGGTTGCTCAACAATATGAACAGCGCGGGCGCCCGCAGCCGTCGCGGCATCACGAACAGCACGTCTCTCAACATTGGTAATCCCCGAAGGAACAGCAATCACAACACGAGGACGGAACAAATTACTACCCACCAAGGTCGCCGTCTTTTTCAAAAAATAAGCGAGCATTTCTTCGGCCACCTCATAATTAGAAATAACTCCTCCAACCAGAGGTTTTATCGCTTGGATATGGGCTGGGGTACGACCAATCATCTGGCTCGCATCGTTACCAACAGCCACGACCCGCCCCGTCTTTTGGTTTAAAGAAACAATAGATGGCTCAGAGATAATAATGCCATGACCCTTAACATAGACTAAGGTATTAGAGGTCCCCAGGTCGATACCGACATCATTAGAAAACATTTTCGAAAATTGCCAAAACATATCATTCTTTCGCTCGGTTAATTATTTTACGATCTCTATTAATTCCTCCAGGCTGACCATACGAACTTCACCACTCACTCGCTCTTTTAATTCAAATTGACCGCTCGCTAAAGTCTTATCTGAGACAATCACTCTATAGGGAATACCAAGCAAATCGGCATCGGCAAATTTTTCACCAGCGCTAGCTACTCTATCATCATAAAAAACCTCGACACCCTCATCATTTAGACTAGCATAAAGTTTCTCCGCTAATTCCGCCGAATTGTTTCCTTCACCAGGAATCCAAACAAGATGAACGGTAAAGGGCGCAATACTTCGAGGCCAAACAAGACCCCGGTCATCAGCAAAAGTTTCCACGACGGTCCCCATTAATCGGCCTAACCCGATACCATAGCAGCCCATGACCACAGATCGATTTTCGCCGTTCTCGTCAGTAAAAGTAAGGCCGAGTGACTTAGAAAACTTGGTTCCTAACTTAAAGATATTGCCAACTTCAATTGCTCTCTTCTCCACCAGGTCATCCATCCCAATCCCCATCTCTGCTAAAGTCTCCTCATCAAGAACCTCTTTGTTGATTGCAAATTTTTTCTCCTCACAGACATAAATGGTATCCTCCCCCGCCTCTGATAAGGTTTGATACTCGTGACTATATTTACTAAAAGTTCCGCCTGAAGCAAAAGTTATATAAGTAATATCCCCCAAACCAACCCGTTCAAAAATTCTTTCGTAAGCGCCCTTGGCTTTATCATAAAAATCATCTAGTTCCTCTTCGCTTTTAGAAAAAGAATAAAGATCTTTCATTAAAAATTCACGGCCCCGCATAATCCCGCTCTTCGCTCGAAGTTCATTACGGAACTTAGTCTGGAATTGATAAGCATAGACCGGCAAATCTTTATACGAACTAATATGATCACGCATCAAGTTGGTAATCATCTCCTCATGAGTTGTCCCAAGTCCAATCTCACCACCTGACTTTAATTCTGTTTTGAACCAATTATCAACAGCTTCATCATCCCAACGTCCAGTCTTCTTCCATAATTCAGGATTTTGGAAAGCAGTAAGAGATAATTCATTTCCCCCAAGTTCATTCATTTCTTCACGGATAATATTCTCAATCTTGTTTAGAACACGCAAACCAAGGGGAAGATAAGAATAGACCCCAGCTAATTCCTTATTAATAAAACCAGCACGAATCAAGAGCTTGGCGTTCTCGGCCACCTCTTCTTTCGGCGCTTCACGCCGAGTTTTAGTGAACAATTGAGATTGTCGCATATGCCCCCATCTTAACCCAAAAGCCTAAGTGGGTCAAAGAAGCTTGAAAATGTCACTAATAGCAATAACCGCCATCAGGAGGAGGAGGAGACCAAAGCCAATCATGTTGAGAGTATTGGCAATAACTGGCTTAATAGGGCGACGAATTACCGCTTCGATAGCAACAAAGAGGAGGCGTCCGCCGTCTAAGGCCGGGAAGGGTAAAAGGTTAATGATTGCTAAGTTAACCGAGATAATGACCATAAAATTAAGGATATAGACCAAGCCCATCTTGGTGGCATCATTCATTAGGCCATAGATACCGATTGGCCCAGAAACAGCGGCCAAGGCTCCTTGCCCCTCCGTCGCAATCATTGAGAAGAAATCTCCGAAAGATAGAAAAGTGTTAACAATAAGATGATATGAAAAATAAAGTCCATAACAAGGCGCCTTCCACCAAGCCGCCGAGACCAAACCAATTTTCTGCATAGCGATACCGATCATGGCATCGCTACTAGAACTATTCGTTTTAGGAATAACCGTCAGCACCGAACTCGTAGCCAAAAGGCCCTTGCGTGAATATTCTACTTTTACTTCTTGATTTGGAAACTTCTTCACAAAAGTGCGGACGGAGTCGGCCGACAAATTCACCACCTTTTCTTGGCCTGACGAAAGTGAAATTAATTGATCACCAGCCTTGATACCACCCAAGGCCGCCGGCGAGTCTTTAAGGACATTAACCACGGCCAACATCTCACGATGAACGGTCATCCCAGCCGGGACTCCCCCGTCCGTCGCCACGGGCATTCCAATCATTAAATTTATAGAGATAAGAATCCAAGCAAAAATTAAATTAAAAGTAACACCGGCAGCGAGGACCAGAGCTTGGATCCACTTGGGTTTATGGACAAAAGAGCGAGCACTATCAGGGCCACTGGTATTTTCTTCATTAGGATCTTCACCAAAAATTTTAACAAAACCACCAAAGGGCAAGGCGTTGATCGAATAGGTGGTCTCCCCTTTTTTCACCCCAAAAACTTTTGGTGGCAGCCCTAGACCAAATTCGTCCACCCGAATTCCAGAGAGTTTGGCAACAATAAAATGCCCCAACTCGTGAGTTAAGATAAGTAACGCGAGGACAAGGATAAAAAGTACGATTGTCATGCTAGCTCATTATTTCGGTTTCCTTTCTTTTAGATAGGGCTTCGAGTTTAGCATTCGCCTCGTCAATCATTTTCTGCAAATCATCCTTAGCCTTATACTTGTCGTCTTCGCTCATTTCACCGGCTTTCTCCTGTTCTTGAATTTCCTCCCAAACTTTTTCTCGTTCCTTGCGCACCGAAATACGAGCATCTTCTAACTTATCACCTGTAAGCTTAATTAACATTTTGCGGCGCTCTTCAGTGAGCATGGGGAAGATGGCGCGCAGACCACTTGAATCCGGCGAGACAGAGAGGCCAATATTAGCGGCTTCGATGGCTGTCTGGATAGCGCCGAGCTGACTCTTGTCCCACGGGGTAATACGCACAGTTCGAGCATCTTCAATCCCAATGGCGGCCACATGTTTAAGAGGAGTTCGCGCACCATAAGATTCTACCATCACGCTGTCTAAAACAGCGGGGGTGGCCTTTCCCGTTCTAATGCTCAAATACTCACGTCCGAGCCAATCCTCAACCTCGGTTAATTTTGTTTTAAATGATAAAAAGTTATACATGGATATATTATATAGGAAGTTGCTAATTTGGTAAAATCAAAGCTAAGTGTTCTAAAATGAGGCGATTGGACGAACGAGGGTTCTCTAAATAGCGACGAGATTTTTCTAATTCATAGAGAATGAGCTCTTCGTCTTTAGTAATTTTCCTCATCTCTATCCCCGCTCGGAGAGTTTTCTCTAGTTCTATCACAAAATCGATTATCTCACTTTTAGATTTGTCTTTCGATTTAAGAAATTCTTTTTGTAAAAATTCAAGGCGGTCGGGAAGGTCGAGTTTAAGGAATTTGCCCACCCCCAAGGACTCTCCTTGAGCGGCCCCCAAAGGAGAGTCCTTGGGGGTACCCAGGACCATCATTCGCGAGCAGACCGTCGGAAGAAAAATCTCCGCTGAACGAGCAATGATGAAAAAATGAGTATCAGGGATAGATTCTTCAAAAGTCTTAATCAAAGCATTTTGCGCTTCAGACGTAGCCGAATTTATTTCTAAGACAAAGAAGCGACCCGTACCCGAAAAAGATTTGCGCGATTCTTTCTCAATTAAAGTGTGACTGTCTTTAACTCCAAAGGAATCATAAGCTTGCCAGAAAAGATCAGGGTAAGCAGACAAATTCTCTATCTTTAAATTCCCTTTTAATTCTTGAGCGAGAATTCCTTGCCAATATTTCCTATCCCCAACCAATAAATAGGCGTGATACAATTTTTTAAAATCAAAAATTTCTTTATTTCCCATTACTTGTTACTATCTCTTGGAAATAATACTTCTTTTATAGACATCAATATGATCAAGGGCGATGCCAGTCCCCTTCGCCACACAATAAAGAGCATCTTCGGCCACATAAGCTTTAACCCCCGTCTTACGGAAAATGAGTTCAGATAAATTACGCAATTGTGACGATCCGCCGGTCAAAGTAATCCCCTGGTCAATGACATCAGCTGAAAGTTCAGGCGGAGTATCTTGAAAAACAATTTTAATAGCGCGGATAATTTCCTTAAGTTCATTGTCGATAGCCCGCACAATCTCATTAGTTCGTACCTCCGCCGAACGAGGAAGCCCGGTCATAAAGTCTCGCCCCTTAATAGTATAAGAAACCTCATCCTCGATCGGAACTGCTGAACCAACCGAAATTTTTACTTCCTCAGCCGTCTTATCGCCAATAGCTAAATTGAAAGTTTTTTTAATATAATCGGCAATCGCTTGGTCAATCTTATTGCCGGCATGCTTAACCGACGTCGAAGAGACAATACCTCCAAGAGAAATCACCGCCACGTCAGTTGTTCCCCCTCCGATATCAACAACCATGTGACCACAGGCCTCATAAATTGGAATTCCCGCACCGATAGCGGCCAAGATTGGCTCCTTCACGACATAAGCATTCTTGGCTCCGGCCCGTACTGTAGCTTCAATTACCGCTCGGCGTTCAGTTGAAGTGACACCGGCTGGGACAGAGACCATGACGTCAGGCTTAAACAAGTTAAAACGCCCGATCGCTTTATTAATATAGTAACGCAACATCGCCTCAGTAATGCGGTAGTCAGCAATTACACCATCTTTCATCGGCTTATAGACCATAATGGTGTCGGGGGCCTTACCAACCATATCTTTAGCTTCTCCCCCCACCGCCACAACCCGGTTATCCATCAAGTTAACAGCCACAACCGAGGGCTCATTCAAGACTATCCCCTGGCCCGGCACATAAACCAAAGTATTGGCCGTCCCTAAGTCTATTCCTAGTTTTGTGGTAAACACTGACATAATTCGTTTTTATCATCGCCGGAGACTCTTTTGACCTCTAGACCTAGGCTAACTAGGCGCTTTTCGATCTCCTCGTAACCCCGGTCGATATATTCGACATTATGTACTACCGATTGCCCAGATGCAATAATAGCCGCTAAAACATAAGCTAAGCCCGCTCGCAGGTCTGGACTCTCAATCTCTCGGCCTGATAGGGGTGTTGGCCCATCAATAATCGCACGGTGGGAATCAAGAACCTTCACTTTAGCCCCCATCCGATTTAGGGCATCAAAATAATTTAAGCGACCCTCAAAAATTGTTTCGAAGATATAACTCTGACCTTCAGCTTGCGTTAAAAAAATAGAAAAGGGTGCTTGCAGATCGGTGGGGAAACCAGGATACTCGTGAGTCTTCACATCAAGCGCCGTAAATTTCTCGTCACCACTATTTGTAACTTTAACCCAATCAGGACCTGTTTCGATATTAACTCCGGCCTCAGATAAATAAGCAGTGAGGGCGTCAAGATGGTCGGGGTGACAATTTTTAACAGTCAATTCCGAGGCAGCGAGAGCCCCAAGAATAATAAAACTCCCCGCCTCAATGCGGTCGGGTAAAGTGTGGTGGGTTTTCCCTTCACCAATTAGTAAATCCCCACCTTCAATTTTAATCGTCGAAGTTCCAAGACCAGTAATTTTGGCTCCACATTCATTTAGCCATTCACCCAATGAGACAATCTCTGGCTCAACGGGGCAATTCTTAAGAACCGTCACGCCACGAGCTAAAACCCCCGCCATCATAAAGGTCTCAGTACTCGTCACTGACTGTTGCTTGAAAAAGATCTCGGCTCCAACTAATTTCCCGTCAGCCGCCTCAACCGTAAAGGTCTCTCCGTCCTCAGTAATGTTTGCTCCCATCTTGCGGAAACCTGACAGAAACATATCTATCGGCCGTTTACCAATAACACAACCACCAGGGTAAGGGAAAATTACTTTACCAAAGCGAGCCAAAAGCGGCCCAGTAATAACAATCGAAGCTCGCAGTTTCTTAGAAATATCAGCTGGCAAGCTAAACTCTTTGAGCTCTGTTGTATCTAAAGAATAAAAATTCTTTCCTGAATGTTCAACCTTAACGCCTAATCGTTCCAAGAGTTCAATAATCTTTCGAACATCTTCAATCTCCGGGATGTTTTCAACAGAAAAACCGTCTTTGAACAAAACGCTACCGGCCAAAACCTTAAGGGCCTCGTTTTTGGCACCACCAATAGCAATTTCACCTTTCAGAGTTTTGGCACCACCTAAACCGGCGATAATGAATCTATCGTCTTTAATCATGATTAAGCCTATTATTTCACAGAAACGTCTCTTGTCAAAATTCCGTCTTTAAAGTTAATAGGCTCAGATTGGTAAACTTTAATGTAGGATCCGTCAGGAAGTTTCTCTTCGACCGTATAATAGTAGACACCAGGTCGGACTAAGAGGTAAAAACGTCCAAACTTATCGGCCACCACCTGTTTAATTTGTTGATTAAGATTAGGAATAAAGACCCGCAAAATAGCAAAAGATAGAGGTTCACCAGTACTTTCCCTAAACACTCTCAGTGGTTTATATTTATCTCGCCAGAAAATATTGTAGATAATAATTCCAACATAGAGAAGAGTAATGATAATATTTGGAAGTGAGAAATCAAAGACAATAGCATAAATAGAAAGGATGAAACCAAAACCAAAGAATAATTTATACAAACGATTCAACCAGAGCTTGCGTCGGTCGTAGAAACGGAAGAAATTAGTCTTTGTCTTCGCAAATTCATTCCAGTCGAAGTCAACTGAGTCCATCGGAATATTAAGATTGACAACGTTGTTACTAGTAACAACAATCGGGGAGCCAAAATATAAATTACGATAAAGCTCATCCCACTCTCGTCCTTCTAATTTAGAGGAAGGGAATTTATAGTGAGTCTTATTCGCCTTAAAATAATAAGTACCATCTGGCAGGAAGAAACTATAGCGCCCATCAATATCAGTAATGGCGCTAGCCATCTCTTTCATTTTACCATCAGGGCCCGTCACTTCAGCCGTAACATAAACCGGATCGAGAGGTTGTTTTGTCTCAGAGTCATAAACTGTTCCCCAGGGTTTGTCGTGACGGCGACGACCAAGGAAATAACTAAAGACACGGATCAGAAGATTCCAGAGATCAATTAACAAAGGAAGGAAGCCAATAAATAGCCCGGCAGTTGTTAGCCAAGGAAAAGCCGTGTTAGGTATCACCAAGCGACCCTTGATATGCTGCATCGTCTGATTCTCGTAATTGATGATATAAATATCAATCGGATACAAACCCCTCTTGAGTAAAGGACTAAGCATCGCCTCATAAGTTATCCCATCAGCAGAGCGATGCATCAAAAAAGAATAACTTTTATTTTTATCATAAGGATCTGTCAGTGTTACCCCAATGGTCTTAAGGGAAGAGACAATTGAACTAAATTTTAATCGAACAGTTACAGGTTTGGCCCCTGCCAAGCGAACAATCCCCCTCCAGTCAAAAGTTTTTACACTTTCTGCTGGTTGAATAAAGGATAATTCCCATTTTACGTTTAAAGACGAGGCGGCAGGAGGAAGAAAAGAAAAAGGACCACCATCCTCACCATAGCGGCAGCTGTCGTCATTAAGTTCTGCTCGTGGATTATAGTTTAAAGCAGCCGGGTCAGTACAACCAGAAATTTTCCCCGGTGGCCAAGGAACGACCTCATCAGCAAGACGCCCGTCAGAAAAAGAATTATCATTATTAAGAACGAAAGCCGTATAATAATAATGTTGCCCCTCTTGGACATTGGAATCAAGAGTTCTCTCCCCTTTTCCTTCATAAATCTTTACTAAGCCAACTGGTGAATTAACCCAGCCACGGACAATGACAATTGACTGGAATTTTGTTAGGGGAGGATTCTCCCAGGTAAGGAGTATGGCCTTCTGGACTTCATCATATTTTGCTTTAAAGTTGTTAAGTTGATAGTGACAAGTCCCATTATCAGCCGTTGCTATCGGATTATAATTAATAGCGACCTTGTCAGTACATCCAATTGGTTGAGGTGGATGACAATTATAAGTACAAGAGTGATCGTCTTGGGTTGCCAGTGGATTATAGTTACAAGCTCGGGGGTCAATACAGCCAGGAACAGGAGGAACAACCGCCGCTGGATCAATCTCCATATAACGATAACCAGTACTAGCATTATTAAGTCCACCAAAACCCAAGCCCGAAGCAAGTTCTCCTAAGGTGTCACTAAGACCATAATTCCCCGAAGTCGAAAAGTCTGTCCCCCCAACATTCAAACTATCTTTTTCTAACCGATAATTGGGGCTAGCTGCAACATAGGCAGAAGCCGAGCTAACAAAACCAAAAAATAAGATGGAGAAAAAAAAGATAAAAAAAAATTTTTTCATAAATTGAATTTAACGGGCAGGAGTCAAAACAAAGACATAACTACTTCCTCTTTGACCAGATGGGAAAATGGGGGTGACTGTACCCGACCGACCGGTCGCGTCAAACTTGATATCAACAGGGTCAGCGAAGACCTGCTGTAAATCTTTTTTAAGATTCTCATCAATTTCTAATGCCCCATTGGAGGGAAGAGCCATCACGGCATAAACTTTTTTATCAGAACTAACACTCCCCCCAAAAAGAGAAACGGGACTACTACCCCCTTGGAGAGTCTTCGTAATAACTAATGAAGATGGTTCTTCTTGACCCCAAATCCCCCGCCACGTAATGACTAAATAATTCCAAAAATTCTCCAACCAAGAAACGACGGTTTTAAATAAATTAGAAACTGATTCGTAAACCGAGGCCATAAAAAGGACATTATCGGGCAAATCAATCTTAGCCACAGAGGCATAGCGTTCCTCTGGTAAATCATAATTAGCCAGCTTCACCCCAACTTGCAAACTACCGACAAGCATCAACGCCAAAACAAAGCCCGTAAGAGGCAAGGTAATTAATTTCCATTTATTGAGAGGGCGAGTCGCCAACTTCCTATCAGGGGGAAGAGAAAGGTCCCGGTCGCCAGGCGATACAATAACAGGAGCAGATGATTCAACTTTAAAATAACCGACTTTCATCACCCTTATAATACAACAATCAGCCTCATTTGAGAAGAAAAATTATGGTTGTGGATAAATAAGAAAATCGCTATACTCTGACTAACTAAACTCTTATGAAAATAGTCACTGTTATCCCCCTAAAAAAAAATGTTTGGCGAGACAATTTGTCTTATTTTACGGCCCAAGATGCGCCTCTCGGTTCCCTAGCCACGGTGCCGGTGAGAGGACAACAGGTTTTAGCCCTAATTATCGACAGCCGTGAGGCAAGCGACCTAAAAAGCGAGCTCAAGAATGTCGACTGGCAACTCCGCAAAGTGACAAAGATAAGAAAAATAAACTACTTTGACGCCCAGTTTATGATGGCCGCCAACATCACCGCTGATTATTTTGCTACATCCACTGGCCCCGTTATTAAAGCCACCATTCCTCAAGCCATTCTCGATGAGCTCCCTGAGGTCAAAGCAATAAAGGCCACCCCAACCGAAAAAATATTACCAGAAATCAACGCTGTCCAGGAACCAGAAGAGGAGCGACTCGCCCGTTACAAAAGTTTGATTCGCGAAGCTTTCGCCAAAAAACAATCAGTATACCTCTGTCTACCGACCAGCGCCGACATCAATCGAATTATTGAACCGCTCAAAAAAGGAATTGAAAACTATGTCCTCGTCGGACACGGCACGCTCTCAAAAAAAGAACAAATTGATTTTTGGAAAAAAGCTCTTAGCACTGAGCACCCAATACTCGTTGTCGGCACTCCACTCTTCCTCTCTTTACCACGCGAAGACATAAGTACCATAATTATTGAGCACGAAAATTCTCCGGCCTACAAAATGATGGTTCGTCCCTTTATTGACTGGCGTTTCTTTATTGAAGAGCTTGTTAAACAAAAAGAAATAAGATTAATCTTAGGCGACAGCGCTCTCCGTAGCGAAACAATATATCGTTTAGGGAAAAGTGAAGTAACAGCCCTCGGTTCGATCAAATATCGCTTTACCTCTAATGCCACCAACCAAATTATCCCCTTAACAAATGACAAGGATAAGACCAGTATCCTTGAAGCCACCAATGAGAGACTCAGAGAAAGAATTGAAAATGCTCTGGACAGTAACGAGAAAGTTTTTATTTATTCAGGGAGGAGAGGCCTTGCTCCCCTCACTATCTGTCGCGATTGTGGGACAGTAATGGCTTGCGATGTCTGTCACTTACCCCTGACTATTCACCAGAACCCACGGCTCAAAGAAAGGGTCTTTATCTGTCACAAATGTGGTCAGGTCGTGGAGATTGAAGATGAGTGTAAAAACTGTAAAGGCCAACGTCTCGCGATTATCGGCTTCGGTGTCGAAAAGATAGCGGAGGAACTGGCCACAAATTTCCCCAAAGCAACAATCTTTCGTCTTGATAGTGACAATGCCAAGACCAGTAAAAAAGCCGAAGAGATTATTCGTCAATTTAATAAGACACCTAATAGTATTTTGATCGGAACCGAAATGGCCCTTCACTATATAGACGGCCCAATAGATAACGTCTTCGCCGTAGGGCTTGATGCCTTCCTTGCTATGCCCGACTGGCGCGCTAGTGAAAAATTATTTTCCACTCTCATTAAGCTCAAACAACTAACACGCAAACATTTTATTATCCAAACAAGACAGCCGGAAGAAAAAGTTTTTACTTATGTCACAGGAGGTAATCTTATCGACTTCTATCGTGACGAAATTGCTGACCGTCAGGAGATGGGTTACCCACCCTTCAAAGTGCTTATTAAAATATCTTTGGCTGGGAGTTTGCCTGAAATTAGAAAGGAGATGTCCCGTTTAGAAAAAATGGTCGAAAAATGGCAGCCTCTTGGTTACCCCGATATCTCAAAAAACACCAAGGGTCTCCCGGTTTTAAATATCTTACTTCGTCTCCCCGCAAGCAATTGGCCCGATCCCGAATTATCAAAAATTCTCAAATCTCTCCCCCCCTCTTTCATCATTAACGTCGATCCCGAATCTGTGTTATAATAGGCCGATGGTAAAAATTGTAACCAAAGACCATAAAGGGCTACATGAAAGGGCAAAGACAGTCCCGAAGGAACTTTTTGGTACCCCTGAACTTAAGAAAATTATTGCCGATATGAGTCTCGCTCTCTCTAAAGAGGATGACGGGGTGGCCCTAGCCGCGCCTCAGATTGCCGTGCCTCTTAGAATTTTTATCGTCGCCGGTAAGATTCTAACACCAGAAGATGAGGAGAAAATTTACCCAGACTTAGTCTTTATTAATCCGATTATAACCAAGCTATCTAGAACAAAAGAAGAGATGGATGAGGGCTGTCTCTCGGTGCGTTGGTACTTCGGTCAAGTGAAGCGCTCAAGCAAGGCAACGGTTGAAGCTTATGATATTAATGGTAAAAAATTCTCTCGTTCAGGCTCTGGCGTCATTGCCCAAATCTTCCAACACGAGACCGATCACTTAGACGGAGTGCTCTTTATTGAAAAAGCCAAGAACCTAAGGGAATATACCCCGGAAGGAAAACAAAAAGAAAAAGCCTAGGCTCGAGAAATTAATTGATCACCTTCGTCCCACCAACGACCAAAACCGGTCGAAGGGTTTTTATCAAGAGATAACCTCCAGCCCATCCCGCCCCACCATAGACGAACAACGCAACCAGCGACCATAAAGAAGTTGGGTTCAGTAGTCAGGAGAAAACCTTCTTCTCCGTTCGGTTGTTGCTCCAGTAAAAACTTGATGTCAGCCAAGCTCGAGTCTCCTTCTCCATCAAGAAAAAAAGTCTCTTTCTGCCCTAAGGCTCGTGCGCCTAGGCGACGAGGGCCTTCGACCCCAACCGTCCCCCACATCTTTTTTAAATCAGAGTCAACGGAGCTAAAACGAATATCGTTAGAATTAACATTAAAAAAATCTGACACCTCGAAGGCTTCTGTTACTGGTAAATCGATTTGCTTGCCAGGGGAACTTTCTTTAGTTGGATCTTCCATTGACTTAATAATATTACAGGCGTATTTACTTGTCTAGCCGTTTCTTGCTAAACTTCTTAATATGAAATTTGCTTTCTTTGGAACAGACGAGTTCAGTGTTAGGGCTTTAGATAATCTTAAAAAAGAGGGGCTTTTAGCTTCCCTCATTGTTACCGTGCCCGATCAACCGAAGGGGAGAAAAAGGGTGATGACTTCCCCATTGGCCAAGACCTGGGCAGAAGAAAATGACATCCCCTTTATTCAGCCGGCGAGCTTGAAGGGACTAAATTTTCCTGAAGAAAAATTTGATTTCTTTTTAGTCGCGTCTTATGGCAAGATAATCCCACAAGAAATTTTAAATATTCCAACTCATGGCACTCTTAATATCCATCCGTCACTTCTTCCTAAATATCGTGGGCCTTCACCCCTAGAAACTGCCATTCTAAATGGTGATGAAGAAACAGGCGTCGCCATTATGTTAGTTGACGCTCTCATGGACCACGGGCCAATTATTGCCATGGAAAAAATTGAATTAGCTGATAAATATAATTTTGAACAACTAAGAGACAAATTATCTGATGTCGGAACAGAGTTATTAATTAAGATTTTGCCAGATTATTTAGCTGGCAAAATTAGTCCTGAGCCCCAAGATCACGAGCAAGCAACCGTCACAAAAAAATTTACCAAGGAAGATGGTTTCTTAGACCAGCAAGCTCCGGCTCTTTCCCGCTTCCGTCAAATTCTCGCTTTTAATCCTTGGCCCGGCACTTATTTTGATTACCCCGGGCCGGCCGGTAAAATTCGTCTTATAGTAAAACAAGCTCACCTCGAGGAGGATAAGCTTGTCTACGATCGTGTTGTCCCAGAAGGGCGCAAAGAGATGGATTGGAAATCTTTCCTAAACGGACTACACGCGGCGGAATAGATTCTTGATAGCGCGAGAACCACGCTTGAACAAAGTATTTTTCTTTTTTTCTGAAGTACTAATATCCTCAGCCAGGCCATCTTTGACCTTATCAATAGCAGCATAGAGATCATCTTTTTCTTCAACGTGACGAATAATCTTACCCGCCGTGTGAAGATTAATCTCACCAAAGAACCATTCACCAGTCTTGTGATGATTGGTTCTCTTTCCAATTTCTACATCAGCATAAGCCGCCGGGTCATTGATTAGTAATTTGTCGAGCATGGCCACCTTATCATTAACATAGGAGCTGAGCGCCGGAGTAAGTTCTATCCCAGAAGCTTTTATATTGATTCTCATATTAATTTATTGTTAATAATTAATAATGGGGGCCTTTTATACCCCCATTATATCATACAATTAGAAGTGGCAAATATAATAAGTCTCTAGATGGTTTCAGCAAGAATGGTATTGGTTGTGCCACCAGTGCCCAACGGTAAGCCAGCCACAATAATAACCTTATCCCCTTTTTTAACCAGTTTTTTGCCTAAGAGCATACCCTTAGACTCTTCGACCACCTGAGAAAGTGAAACAAAATTTTTATCGAGTAGCGGGTAACAACCAAAAGACAAGGCCATTTGATTATAAGTTTTCTCGTTCGGAGTGAAAATGACCAGGGGTTTCTTAGGCTTAAGGCGTGAGATCATTCGAGCGGTATAACCCGAAGCTGATAAGACAACGATGGCACTAGCCTCAATATTGCGACCGACATTTATCGCCGCCTGAGAGATAGCATCCGTAACACTACTCTTAAGGCAAACATTACTTGAGCAGACATTAGCCAGATAAACATCATGGTCAAGATGTTTCTCAGTCTGGATTGCCACACGAGACATCACATCAACAGCTTCTACGGGGTGTTTGCCAAGAGTGGTCTCTTCAGAAAGCATCACCGCGTCAGTACCATCAAAAATAGCATTGGCCACATCATTAACCTCCGCCCGAGTCGGAGTTGCGGAACTAATCATTGATTCCAACATTTGCGTTGCAGTAATAACAGGCAAGCCCAAACGGTTACATTTCTTAATAATCGTCTTCTGTGCAAAAGGTACTTGCTCCGCGGGAATCTCAATGGCTAGGTCACCGCGGGCGACCATAACACCATCCGAAACAGCAAGAATGGCGTCTAAGTTATCAATGGCTTCTTCGGTTTCTATTTTGGAAATAATTTTGATATCTTCGGCCCCCTTCTGTTTAAGAATTTCTCGCAATTCGATAACATCTTCAGGACGACGGACAAAAGAAAGAGCCATAAAATCTACTTTTTTCTCGATACCAAATTCTAGATCTTTCTTATCTTTATCAGTTAGAGACGAAAGGGAAAGGTAGGCACCAGGGACATTAACTCCTCGACGACCCTTAGTCTCACCACCAATAATAATCTGACAATAGATATCATTACCAAGAACCTTCTTCACTTCAAGTTTCTTCTTACCATCGTCAAGAAAAATAATATTGCCCGCTTTAACTTCTTTAGGCAAATTAGCATAAGAGACCCAAGCCTTGTGTTCATCTCCAACAACAGCTTCAGTGGTGGTTAAAACAAATTCCTCACCCGGGACCAAGGTCACTCGCTCTTGGTAAAAATCACCAATACGAATTTTGGGGCCACAGAGATCTTGCAAAATGGCCACGGGGGTATCTAGTCGAGCCGAGATAGACCTAGCCCGCGTCACCCGGACGCCGTGCTCGGCAAAATCTCCATGAGAAAAATTAAGACGAATGACATTAACCCCGTGTTTAATTAAACGCTCAAGGGTTTTCTCATCTTCAGAGACCGGCCCAATCGTCGCGACTATTTTAGTTTTCTTTGTATACATATTTTTTAAATTATAAGAGGTGAAGCTCCCCTTTTGAGAAGCCCCACCTCTTAGACTATTTGATTACTTACTTAATACCGTAACGTAAAACGACTGAGGCTGTCAAATCTTGAGACCCGGGCTCTATGGCCGGGGCTGGAGCTGAGACACTCTTCATCATGGCAATATCCGCACCGCCACCAATACCATAAGGCATAGGCTGATAAGAATTACCGTTATCCTCGATCGAGAGTAATTCCCCTAAACGGAAACCAGCAGTCGAAGCCAGAGCCTTAGCCTTAAGCTGAGCCTTCTTAACGGCTTCGCCCTTCACTTGACCCAAGAGACTATCCATATCGTCGAAGGTAAAACTTAATTGAGAGACAGTATTGGCTCCAGCCGCCACCACTCCCTGTAGAACTTTACCAATAACCTTAAAATCACGGATCTTAACTGTCGCGTTCTGTCTGACAGTATAGCCAACTATCGCTGGTGGTGGGCAGACCATATTCCCAGTGCAAGAAGAATATTGATAACGTGGCTCTAAGCTATAACCGGTAGTCTTAATATCTTTGGCCTCAATTTTTTGGCCTTTTAGATAATCAATAATTTTATTCATCTTGGTCGTATTCTGTTCTTGTAGTTTGGCAACGTCAGTCCCCCCTTCGGTGACAACACCAAGATCAACAGTGGCAATATCAGGAACGGCATTAACTTTAGCCTCACCGGTAACACTAAAACTTCGGAGCATCATTGAGTCAGCATAAGTTTGTGAATAAGAATAAGCTGAGTAAGACAAAATTAGCACCGCGACAATCAACACCCCATAAAACACATTCTTTGTTTTTATATTATCCATATTTTTTTATTTTTAAGAATAAATATTAATTAATAATTGACTTTATTATTATAGGACAATTCGGAGGACGAGGGCAAGAAACAAAGCCAGAACCTTCAACCACCAATTCCGAGCCAAAAAGACGCGCCAAAAATGAGAAAATTCTGGTTCTTGAGCTACACTGATAAATTTACTAATCTGCTCTTCTAGTAAATGGATATTATCAATTTTTTTTAATTCACCACGACTAGCGACAGAAATTTCGCCACGCTCTTCGGAAACAACAATGACAAGAGCGTCCGTCCTTTGCGTAATTCCCACAGCCGCACGATGTCTTGTCCCAGTTTTTTCGAAACCAGAAAAATTATCGGCCAGAGGCAAATGAACGCCAAACTTCTTCACTCGATTATTATCGATAATCATGGCTCCATCATGCCCCGGACTAGTTGGATCAAAAATTGAAAGAATGAGAGGTAAAGAAACCCGTCCCTCAAGAACGAAACCTCCCTCAACAATACCCTCTAGTGGTAATTCTCCAGGCAAGACAATCAATGCCCCGATTTTCTTAGCCGCCATTTCTTGGGCCGCTTTAATAATAGAGAAAGAGACATCATTTGAAATTGTTCTTTGCCGACGGTGAGTCAAGCGACGAGTGGAAATAAAAATCCAGTCAAAGAAGCGCCGAAGTTCTCGTTGGAATATGACGACAAAGACAAGAAGGAAAACTGTTGATAGGATTTGGAATATCTCTCGGGTTAAAGTTAAGGATAATGTTCGCGCAAAATAAATAATTAAGAGATAAATCGCTGCCCCATAAGCCACAACAAAAGACTTAGACTGCTTAATGAAGACCAGAATGAAATAAATCAGCAAGGCAACAAGCAAAACATCAATAATATCTTTAGATTGGAAAAGTGTTAAATATGACATAATGAAGACAAATAAGACCTAAGGGCTCTTGCCCTTAGCATCAATTTAGATGTGTAATACTGGTAATTATAGCAAATTTGTCTCCTTGGGGCAAATCAGTTAAAATAGCCTTATGATTAAAATAAAAAGTATTAAAGCCCGCGAAATTTTGGATTCCCGCGGCAATCCAACAGTTGAAGTTGATTTAACAGTACTAAATAGCGGCGGTCAAACATTCTTCGGCCGCGCCGCTGTCCCTTCTGGGGCCTCTACTGGTTCTTATGAAGCGGTTGAACTACGTGACGGAGACAAAACTCGTTATGGCGGCAAAGGTGTATTCCAAGCTGTCGCCAATGTTAACGGCGAAATTGCTCAAAAATTAATTGACCGTGATTTTGACCAAAAGTCGTTAGACGCCGAGATGATTGCCTTAGATGGCACAGAGAACAAGGGCCACTTAGGAGCCAATGCCATCTTGGGGGTTTCTCTCGCCTTCTCCCATGCTTCCGCTTCAGCCGAAGGGAAAAAACTTTACCAATATTTTGCCGATATTTCGTCCTCCTCAAATCTTCGTCTACCAGTACCAATGATGAACGTCTTAAACGGAGGAAGTCACGCTGATAATTCTACTGATATTCAAGAATTTATGATTATGCCGGTCGGCGCGCCAACCTTTAGTGAAGCTCTTCGTTATGGCGCCGAGACCTTCCACGCCCTCAAGAAAATTCTTAAAGAAAAAGGTCTGAATACTTCCGTCGGTGACGAAGGTGGTTTTGCCCCATCCCTACCAAATAATGCTGGCGCGATCGAGGTGATTCTTGAGGCCATTACCAAAGCGGGATACAAGCCTGGCGAAGACATCGCTATTGCCATCGATGCAGCCGCCAGCGAATTCTACAAGGACGGCAAGTATGAATTAAAAACTGAAGGCAAATCTCTTACTAGTGAAGAGATGGTTGCCATGTATGAAGACTGGTGCGCAAAATATCCAATCGTCTCAATTGAAGATGGTCTCGCTGAAGATGATTGGACCGGCTATGCTTTGCTCACCGAGAAATTGGGCTCTAAAGTTCAGCTCGTTGGTGATGACCTCTTCGTCACTAATGTTAAGAAACTTCACGAAGGAATTGATAAGAAAGTCTGTAATTCTATCTTGATAAAACTCAACCAAATCGGTACAGTCTCTGAAACAATCTCCGCCATTAAGTTAGCCGAGGAGAATCACTACACCGCTGTCGTCTCGCACCGTTCAGGTGAGACCGAAGACACAACCATCGCCGACCTTGTCGTCGGTCTTGGTACCGGTCAAATCAAAACCGGTTCCCTCTGCCGTTCAGAACGCATCTGTAAATACAACGAACTCCTCCGCATCGAAGAAGAACTCGGCGCCAAAGCCAGCTACCCCGGCCGTTCCGCTTTCAAAGTTTAGGCTTAATCAAATTCAAAAACTCAAAAGCCCTTATCTTGCGAAGTCCAACTTCGATAAATAAGGGCTTTTGGGTTACTTTATCAACAATTTTACAGGCTTAAGCTTTTTTGCCTTGATTGGCGACTTTGTCGAGGGCCGCTTGGAGAGCAGCGGGGTCGGCGAGGAAGTAGCGATTGATTGGTTTGAGATTATCGTCTAATTCGTAGACCATTGGGATGCCAGTCGGGAAATTAAATTCGACAATCTCTTCTTCAGAAAGATTACTTAAATATTTTACCAACGCGCGCAAACTATTGCCCGAGGCAACAACGACAATTTGTCTCCCCTCCTTAATCGCCGGAGCGATTTCTTGTTCCCAGTATGGAGTCACACGATCCACCACATTTTTTAAATTCTCGGTTAGAGGAATTTCGGCTTCCGTTAAATTAGCATAAAGCGGATCTTTGCCAGGGTACATCTCACTATCTTTAGTCAGGGGAGGGATAACGACATCATAACCACGGCGCCAAATTTTTACTTGTTCTTCGCCATACTTAGCGGAAGTCTCAGACTTATTAAGACCCTGGAGTGCTCCATAATGTCGTTCATTCAAGCGCCAAGATTTTCTTATTTCTATCTCCTGCTCCCCCATTTCAGACAAGATAATATCGAGCGTCTTATTAGATCGTTTCAGAACAGAAGTAAAAGCTAGATCAAAGACAAAGCCTTTGGCTTTTAACAATTGACCAGCTTTATGAGCCTCCTCTTCGCCCAATTCAGTCAGATCAACGTCAACCCAACCAGTAAAACGGTTCTCCTTATTCCACACACTTTCGCCATGGCGAATTAATACAATTTTATACATCCCGTTAGAAATTTATTAACTTACAATAATACTAAACTTTCACATACCCGTAGAATTTCTAACGGGATACATACAAAATATTCTAGCAAAAAAACAGCCCCCGCGCACCTGGTGGTGCGCGGGGACAGGATCGGAACGATTCTCAGACCAAGGCCAGGTCGGGCATGGAGGGTTCATTCTCCACATGGGGAGAACGAGGCAGCCCGAAGGTGGAGCAGACCATCCCGATGACCTGCTCAAGTTGGATGAGAGGAACCGGTGTTTCCTCATGGTTTTCAGCAAAGACAAAACCAATGAGAGGAAGCTCGCCAAGATGGGTCTGGCGATACTCGTAGAGCCATGCCGCAAAGGCTAGCCAGGGACTGACGGGACTGTTCTTGGCCTCAAGAGTTCGCACAGGGAAGGTAGCTCCCGGCCAAGACTTGTTAACCCCCTCAAGGAAGAGGGAAAAACTCCGGGCCTCGTTCAGGGTATCCTTCCCGATCAACTCAGCCAAAACGTGGACCTTCACTGCTTCAGGCATAAAACACTTCTCCAATTCCGGTTGGGACATTAATACTCAACAAAAAACACGCCAAACTAAATTAAACCTGAAACTAAGCTTAATGTCAAATGAGGAAAACTAGAGCAAAAACGATCGCAATAACAATACGATAAATGCCAAAAGCGATAAAATTATTATTCCTAATATAAGCCAAGAAAGTTTTGATAGCCAAAAGGGCGACAAGAAAAGAGACCATGAAGCCTATCAGCAATAGGCCAAACTCATTCACGGTAAAATCAGGTGAAGACTTAATAAGATCCAGTCCTGTTGCCGCCAGCATCGTCGGCACAGCCAAAAGAAAAGAAAACTCCACGATTGCCTCTCTCGTCATATTAAGGGCCAAACCGCCAACAATCGTTGCGGCCGAACGCGAGACCCCAGGGATGACAGCCAAGGACTGACATAGTCCAATGGTAACGGCTTCTTTGTAAGACATTTTTTCGAGATTCTCTAACTTAGTATCTTCAGCTCCAAAAGTCTGGCTATCTTTTCTTGTCAACCAGAGCTCAAATAAAATCAAAACAATACCCCCAATAAATAGGCTCCCGACAACTACCCACGAGTTACCGAGTAAATAAGATTTGATAATCTTATAAAGGAGCAAGCCAATAATCGCCGTAGGGATAAAGGCGGCCGCCACCCGTTTCATCACCGCCCAATTGATCAAGAGCTGCCGCCAATAGAGAGCCATAACCGCTCCAATCGCCCCGAGCTGGATAATTATTTCGAAACTCTTAAGGAACTCCGTATTGGGGAGTTTAAGAATCTCCGAACTTAGAATTAAGTGCCCAGTCGAAGAAATGGGGAGAAATTCGGTCAACCCCTCTACCACCCCAAGTATAATTGATGTTATAATAGTCATAGCTTTATTAGCTTAACATAAAAATTTATGACTATCCAAAGGATCAATCCAAAAATAAAAGAGAACACCGAGAATATTGAGAATCCTCACCCAGCGATATGGGGCGACTTCATTAATCTTCGAGGTGATGTTTCTAAAATTTATGGCGATGTCACCATCCATAAAATCACCGGCAATGCGAGTAAGATTAGCGGGAATATCTCTGGCATCTTTGGGACGGTCTCCAACATTTCTGGTGATGTTTCTAATATCCGCGGCAACGTTACCCACCTGACAGGCAATGTTTCTAATATCTCCGGCGATGTATCTGGACTTTATGGCGACACGAGTAACGCTCGTGGCGATGTCACTAATGTCCGAGGCGATATAACTAAAATTAGGGGCAATGTTAGCGATTTAATCGGCGACATCTCAAGTATCCAGGGCGATGTTACAAATATCTCTGGCAATGTTACAAATCTAGCAGGAGACATTTCACGGCTCCGAGGCAACGTCACAAATCTCTCTGGCAATGCCTCCGGCCTCGAAGGTGAAGTCACCGGTATCGAAGGTGATGCCACCGGGATGGTGGGTAAAGTCGACGAACTGCTTACCAACTAAAAAGACTTAGGCTCCCGAGCAGGAGAAAGAATAAGATAATAAAGCAATAAAGAGTAACCCCTAAAACAGGGTTATAAATTCGGTGTGAAGTATGAAAAAGAAGATGGGTTTTCTGAAGAGAGATAAGAGGCTCCTTGCGCCACTTCATATAAACAACCTGTAGAGGGTCTGGCAGTATCCCCCCAATCGCTCCAAAGATAATTGCCCAAAAAGAAATCCCCGCACCAAAACTAAAGAAGAGGACTGAGAGGGCCAGGCCAAGAAAAGCATCAAAACCTGTTTTGGCTAAATCAAAATAAAGACCGGGGCCAACGCCAAAGTCATTATTTAGTGGCTGGGCTTCATCTTTATAAGCTGATTTTAATTTATAGTCCCAATGAGGAATAAGATCGAGAAAAAAATGACTAAGAAAACCAGCAAAAAAAGCGGTCACTGGATTCAACCGAAAGAGAGAAGTGATAGCCGCGCCGGCGATGGCATGAGGAGTTAAGACCATATTTTTATTGCCAAGGGAAATAATCTAATAATTCGTCCGAATAATAAAATTGGAAGGCTAGACCACCAAAACTATATTTCTCGCCACCAACATCAATCTCCGCTCCGCCAACTTGAGGCTCTGCCTTGGGGATAGATTTATTAAAACCTAAATTAAATAAGGTAGCCAAAACTTCTGGACGATTACTTATATTATAACCCAAGAGTTCCCATTGATGCATTATTTGTTTAAGAAAAAGGGCAGTATAAAGATATGAGTAGCGATGATTCTTACTATCAATTAGGCGATTAAAGCGCTCACTGCTAACGTCCTCTGTTTTAAAGTCTAAAAGATTTTCGTAACTAGCCCCGAGATAAAAGGGAGAATTTTTATCCTTAAGATTTAGTTCTATTTGTTTTGCCGTCTCTTCTTTCATCCCCATCACGCCCCAAGAAAATTGACTTTGAACCCCCAAGATTTTCAATGGCTGGAAAAATTGTTTGAAGACCTCACGCTCAGAGGTATAGAGTCGCAATTGCTCCCCCACTAAAATTCCCACAATCAAGCGAGAGGGTACTCCTGTCTCAGTGCTAACCTGCTCAATCACCGCTTCATCTTTGGCTATCGCCTCTTTGAGAACCGCCCAGTCTGGAGTCTTCATCCAAGCATAAGAAACCTTACCCAATTTATCACGGTTATTGGCAAAGATCGCCTGAGCCGAGTTAGTCCCCGCCGTTTGTCTAATTTGGTTAAGCTCAGCCTGGAAATAACGATCATTAAAATCGACCGCCCCGGGCGTTTTTGTCCAACCAAAACGCAAAGCCAAAAAACCCATAACTAAAACAAAGCCAATTAAGGCAAAAAGATAAACCATGAGCCAAGCGCCTTGGCGTAATATTTTTAAAAACATAAGACTAGATAATTTTACCGCTTAATGGCTCGTAACCAAACAACAAAAAGACGGATTTAACGACATGGTAATTCAAATCTAAGAGTTCGCTAGGTAGACTCGCGACAGCTCCCAAGAGCGAGGAATTATTTTTAGCAAAATTATTGGTACTTGAGGCCAAGGATAGAGAAGAATCGGTACTGCCAAAAAATTCCACAATATAGAGACTATCGCGACCCTGGAATTTCCCCTGGGCGGTCCCAACGCCAATTTCGGTAAATTTCTTATCTAAGACATTTTCCCGGTGAGCCGGGGAATTCATCCAAGCCCGATGAACATCGTTGGAGTCAAAAAAATTAACCGCGAGATTCTCTCCGGCATAGACATAATTGTAGCCAACCTTATCAAGCCAAGTCCAAGGAGTCTCGCCAGATGGTCCAGTATGGGAAAAATAACCACGAGTAGCCATATCCAGAGCCTTCTCCGCCGCCGCCCGAGCGAGCAAGGGATTTTCCTTTAAAGCCGGTTCCTTAGCTTTATATCGGTCAGTATTAGCGTGGTCAATAACTACCGAAGGGAAAACTGCCGCCAAAAAATTCCGACCAGGGGTAAGGACCTGGGGAACAACAACCAGGGTTTCGACGGAAATAATAAGGGCCAAAATGGCAATAAGGGACCAGAATCTCATACCTCTAACTTTAACACAAATTATAATTTTTTGTTAACTGCCAGCCAAGAGGCAACAATTGCCGAGGTTTCGGCCCGCAGGACATATTCGCCAAGAGAGTAAAAATTGAACTCGGCCGACCTGGCTAATTTTTGCTCCCCTTCGCTCCAGCCACCTTCAGGTCCGACAAAAACGTTTATCTTGTTGGAAGTCTGTAAGATTTTTTTATCACCACTTTCAGTCAAATCACAAAAAATATTTAAGTCCTTAGAAGCCTGAGCCACTCTAACTGCTTCATCAAAATTAATAACCACACCTAACTCTGGCAAGAAGGCTCGACCAGATTGTTCTGTCGCCTCTTTGATGATTAAGTTTAGGCGTTCAGTCTTTAAACCTAATTTAACAGTTCTCTCTGTAATTATCGGAATAATTTTATTAACACCAGATTCCACTGCCTTCTGTACCGCTAATTCGAAATTCTCTTTCTTGAGAATAGCCAAATATAAACAAACTTCTGGTCCCTCGGCTTTTCTTAGCTCTCGTTTAATAAGCTCCAGTTCAACCGATCCTTTTTTAAAATCTTTTATCCTGGCTTGATACTCTACGCCCCGACCATTAAAAATAATTATTTCGTCACCAATCTTAGACCGCAAAACGTTCTTAAGTTGATTTAGAACGCCAAGATCAGCAAGCTCAATCAGTGGACCCTCTAATTCTCCCTCTATATAAAAACGATTTTGTCTCATGATTTTATAATTGTTTAATCGAGTACTTGGTGATTAGCTTAATCGCGATAAAGAAAATAATCAAGCCAAGCAAAAGGCCAACTTCCGCATAACGAAGATATTGTTGAACCAAGAAGAAAGAGAGCCCAGAGAAATAACCTAAGCCTCCAATCACCAAGATCCAGATAAAAACACCGGGAAGATCTTGCTTCATAAAATCCAGATACGTTTTATCGGTCATCCCCATCCGAACGAGGATTGGCTTGTGCACGGCATAAGTAAACTTAGAAATAAGCAAGGTCTGGCGTGGCCGATTATGAATATGACGATCGAAAGGTTGAGCAATTTTATCGGACCAGATCTTAACAAAGCGAGGGAAACGATGAATTGTTCGCCCCACAAAGAAAAACAAGGTATCGCTAATAACTATCCCTCCAAAAACAACGAGGAGCATCAGCCACAAATTGAAGAACCCCTGGCTCGTGAGAAACGCAAAGGTAAACCAAGTAATGTCTCCTTCAATAATCATACCAACAACCCCCAGGAGATAACCTAGGGGTTGCCAGATGATTAGATAATAGAAGAAGAGCGATTCGCTCATAGCGGATTACTTTTTCTTAGGGACAGCAGTGTCGGAATTATCGTTGCTTGTCGTCGCCTCGGCCTCCTGAGGTGTATCATTCATTTGAACTGGGCCAACATTAATAATCAAGTCCCGGGCTGGACTATAGACAATAGCCTTACTAATACTAGTGTAAACAATCAAGACATCACCATTCTGTGAACCGGCCAAGAAAGGTTGTTCTTTAATAGCCAAAGCGGCATCTTTAACCTCAGCAACCTGAGGGACCTCCTTATCAGGAAGAACCATATGACGACGAACCTTAGCGACGAGAGCCATAACTTGCTGTTCGGCCATCTTCTGGGCCTCAGCCTGGCTTGGTTGTGGCTTATAAATGGTCCAGCAATAATAACCGACAACAGCCAATATAATAATGACAACAAGAATCCCAAATTTACTTTTCATACTGCAACACTTTTTCTTGGTGGAAACCTTAAGTTCGGAGGAAACCTCGAGCGATTCTTCTTTCTTTTTTGTTACCATAATCTTAAATTAAAATTAATTAAAATAGCTAATAAATTAAAAGTTTTTTGTATCCCTATTCTAACAGACCATTTTATTTTTTGCCAAAGTGGATAACTAAAGCAAATTCCCCCCGCGAAAAATCCTTATCGGTCTTTATTTTTTCGAGAAAAAATTCTGCCGATCCGACAAGATATTGCTCAAATTTCTTGGTCATTTCTTTGCCGACAAAAACCTTATTTTCTGGATAAAGTTCGTTAACAATTTCAAGGCTCTTGGCCAAACGATAAGTTGATTCAAAGCAGACAAGATTAGTTTCTAATTCCTCGGCCTGTTTCAAAACTTTAACAATCTTCCCTCTTGTGCGAGGCAAAAATTCAACAAACCAAAAATTGCCCGAGAAGCCAGAAGCCGCAATCGCGGTCGAGAGGGCCGAAGGTCCTGGGATAGGCACAATCTCATGGCCAGCTTCGCGCGCCTGCTCCACCAGGGAAGCTCCGGGATCCGAGACACCAGGCATCCCGGCCGAAGTCACCAGCGCCACGTCTTGCTCCTTCAGAAATTCTAAAATCTTGGGTGCCATCCGCCGACTATTCTTATCATCATAATTCAAGATTTTCTTCTCCCCTATTTCAAAATGTTTCAAGAGCTTAACTGTATCCGTCCACTTCTCCACCGCCAAAACTGGCGTGCTTTTCATCACCTCAATGGCCCGCGGGGTCATATCCCCCAAATTCCCAATTGGTGTGCCAATTAAATACAGTTTCATACCTCCCTAATCTAGCACAATTTACCCCCCAAATCGAGCTCTTCAAAACATGGATCATAATCCTTACGACCGTGACAATTCTGCTCCATTGCAATCAACAACCAATTATCCTTCTTAACATTTTCTGACGGCCGTCCAAGATTTGTTAATATTAGCAACTTAACATTTTTTGCAATTGTAAATTTTGTTAAGTAAAAACCAGGCCACTCAAAAATCTCACGACCGTGAGATTTTTGAGTGGCCTAAATTTTAATTTCTGAAAATTTTTTGCATCAGAAAACCCGCCCTCGACCTAGGCAGGTTTCTGACCTGCAGGTCTGGGCGGGTTAAGGACAAGGGTTTTGTGGGAATGGTCAGGGATAGATATTCTTGAGTCGCCACCTGAGACGCCTCAATTTACTATATTCTCTCTGAGTAATATCTGGAGGCCGTTCTAAATCACAAGGACCCCACATAATCACCGTCCCAGAAGCGAGTCTATCTCCGATGATTTGTCTGAACTTTGCATCCCACCTTTTCTGCATCTTCTCGACATGCCGACGTCGGACTCCGGATAGGGAACCAACGTACCAGAAATAGAGGAGCCCACGGACAATCACATGGGCCGCCAGGGCGATGACCATTGGCCCATAGTGAGGCAGAGAGTAAGACAAAACACTAATCAAAACAAGACCAGTGGCCACAGTAAAGGTTGGGACCCCTTTTTCATCTTTTGTCTTCTTCCCGCACGTCACATGTTCATCACACAGATGCCAAACCGTCCACACCGAGATGCCAAAAACAAACAACGCTTCCAGTAACAACATAAAATTATCCTTCCGTAGCCCGACAAGGGGCTTTGTTGCGGAACCCAAACGCCAAATCTATTTGCAAGAAGCAGACAAGCCTCTTCATTTCTACTCTTGATTATACACCCAAAACCCCGCTCTGTCAACAGGGCGGGATTTTGAGTTTTGCGAAATCCAACTTCGCAAAATAAGCTTGCCCTTCGTAGCTTTAGCGAAGAAGGGGCTTATTCAACAGTAACCGACTTAGCCAAGTTACGAGGTTTGTCGACATCATAGCCCTTACCAATGCCGATATAGTAGGCGAAGAGTTGGAGCGGGATAACGGCGATAATTGATTCTAGAAACTCAGCAGTCTCGGGGACATAAATGATATCATCGGCGAGGTTTTTGAGCGTCTCATTGCCTTCGGTCGCAATAGCCAAGACCTTACCACTTCGCGCCTTGATCTCCTCAACATTAGAAATCATTTTCTCGTAAACCGAATCGGAGAGGCAGAGAGCGACAGTTGGGAAATTAGGATCAATCATGGCAATTGGCCCATGCTTCATCTCCCCCGCCCCGTAACCTTCAGCATGAACATAAGAAATTTCTTTGAGCTTAAGCGCTCCTTCGAAAGCAATCGGGAAGGTATATTTGCGACCCATAAAAAGGAAATCGGTGAAGCCGGCATACTTGGTGGCCACATCTTTGATCTCTCCCCTTCTCTCAAGAATTGATTTAATTTTCTCTGGCAAAGCGACAATTTCTTTTATTATTTTTTTAGACTCTTCATCACTAGCTACCCCTCTTAGTTTTGCAAGATAGAGGGTCAGAAGAGAGAAAATAGTAACCTGCGAAATAAAAGCTTTGGTCGAAGCAACCCCAATCTCCGGTCCAATCTGATTATAAATTACCGCATCCGACTCGCGGGCAATGGTCGAACCAACAGTATTAACAATCGAGACAATAAGTGCGCCCTGACGCTTGGCCTCACGAATCGCGGCCAAGGTATCGGCCGTCTCACCCGACTGAGTAATGGCCATGACCATAGTCCCCGGCTCCACGATCGGGGAACGATAACGGAACTCCGAAGCATATTCAATCTCCACGGGAATCTTAGCAAACTCCTCAAGCATATATTCACCCACCATCCCAGAGTAGAGAGCGGTACCGCAAGAAGTGATAATAATGCGCTTGATCCCTTTCAATTTTTCTTCAACACCTTTAAGCTCATCAAGTTTAATTTCGAGAGAATCTTCAAGCAAGCGACCACGGAAAGAATTCTTGATAACATTATCGCCCTCCATAATTTCTTTCAACATAAAATGGTCGTAGCCACCCTTCTTAGTCTCCTCAACGCTCCACTCGATAATGTTCGGTTCACGTTTAATGGGCTGACCAGATAAATCAAAAAGTTCATAACCATCAGTCTTCAAAATCGCCCATTCGCCGTCATTCAAATAAAGAACTTTCTTGGTATGAGGGACAATGGCTGAAGGATCGGAAGCAATAAAATTCTCTCCTTCTCCTACACCCAAAACAATCGGGCTACCCTTACGTGCAACATAAAGACGATCGGGTTCAGCCGTATTAACAATGGCTAAACCATAAGTTCCCCTTATCATCGCCAGAGTTTTAAGGAGAGACTCGCTAAAGGTGCTACCAGACTTAACAAAATCTTCGAGTAAGTGGGCAACAACTTCCGAGTCGGTGGCCGAGGCAAACTTATGCCCCTTTGTTATTAAATCAGCTTTGAGTTCACCGTAATTCTCAATAATGCCATTGTGAGCCAGGTATATTTTCCCCTCGCAATCAGCATGAGGATGAGCATTCACTTCAGTCGGCACACCATGAGTCGCCCAACGGGTATGAGCAATGCCAACCGTCCCTAAAAAGTCCTTAGTAACTTTAGCTTCAAGATTCTTAACCTGGCCAACGGCTTTCACGAGGCCAGCACCAGCAACATAAAGACCGGCCGAATCATAACCGCGATATTCGAGAGCCTTAAGTCCATCGATTAAAATAGCGGGGGCCTCCTTCTTACCAACATAACCAAAAATTCCACACATAAATATAATAAAAATTAACTAAAATTTATAAAGCGAGCACTATTAAAAATATAGAGTAATTAAGCCCTAGAGGGCTTGGTTTTGGGAACCATTAGAAAAAGTAAACTCCTTGATCTTGATATATTCGGGACCCTCTGGTTTCATAATTGATTCGAACAAAACAAAACTGTCAACATCCGACTTCCATTCTACCCGATCGAAGAGATCTGGTAAACCCGCAGGTCCAAAATCAGCCGCGAGAAAACGAGCCAGAGTTAAATGCAAACGATAAAAACGATTGTCTGGTTTGGCTAAAGCCTGTTCAAGACGATTCTTCAATTCAAGTAACGGGACCGGTGGTTCACCCTCAGCCCAAATTAAACGCGGGGCAAAACGGTTAGGACCAAAAACAACCTTGAAAAAACTAATGGCAAAGGATTTTATAGAAATTTGTCCAGACAAAACAGAGGCAGTGAACTCATCAAGTTTATTGACAAGGACCGGAACATCAGCCTCCACCCAAGGGGAGACGACAGTAATATGGAAGGCTTCACCCTCTAGCCAATTGACGGGCCAGCCCACATGGTTGGCCTGCCAAGCCAAGGCCGCCTCAAGCAAAGGGCCCTTTACTGGTACGGCTATAAATAAACGTTTCATTTCATCCATCTTTCTTAGTATAGCCAGAAAATCAAAAAAGACAACCGGCGCCGGTTGTCTTCTTCAAATCCCACGCCAGACCTCAAGTTACAAGTAGACCTGGCGGACAGGGGCGCTTAATAGCTACCACCCTGACGTGGAGCACGAGGCTCCTGTGGCTTAGCAAAATCAACACTGACAGAACGACCACCAAGGTCGCTACCATTCAACATTGAGATAGCTTTTGCCGCCTCTTCTGGAGTCCCCATATCTACGAAACCAAAGCCCTTAGAACGACCAGTGGCCTTATCTAAGACGATTTTTGCAGAAAGGACTTGCCCAGCTTGAGCGAAGTGATCGGCTAATTCCTGCTCCGTAAGACGGAAAGGAAGGCTACCGACAAACAATCTATTGTTATTTTCCATTAACTTTTTTCTAAAGAAATAATTAGCTTGACGACCGTGGCCCACTATCACTTGGTCATCTCACCTCTTATTGTGCTGGACGCCCAGACTCTAAGTAATTAAAAGATGAAAGCGATTGAGAACACTAGCAAAGGGAGTATACCACATATCTCCACAGGAAACAACAATCCCGCCACGCTTGCGCGCGGCGGGAGGGAGGGATAATCCTCAAGGCTGATCGTCTTCCTGGTCTGGAACCTCCTCTGCCCACCTGATTTTGGCGTCCGGCATACCGAGATCCGATGGGCTGACAACGTCAACAAGATCCGAGGAATAAGGAATGTCGTAGAGGTGAGCTCGACGAGAAACATCCCCATTCTCCAAAACAGGAAAGACGATGATGAGATCTGTGCCGGGACGGCGGCCGGCGAAGAAAACTTCCCCCTGGCTACCCCGGCGATAGTAATGAGCGGAAAGTCCGCCAAACGGCATCCCTTCGGCCGGTGCTTCTGGCGCGGCCATTTGCCTCATCAGATATCTCCCTATTCGCTTTTAGCGTGTTCAAACCTAACTAAATTACTAACACATTTAAACTATCTTGTGAAATATTCCTAGAGTTAGTCTCGGAAAAGTCTTATTGAATTTAAAATCGGGATGAAGTCGGTGAGGAAGTTGTAAGCGGCGGCACCGGTAGGGCCAATAACATGGGCAAAAACAAGGATGAGGCCTAAGGCATTGACGACACCCCAGATTATTAAATTTTGATAAATGACAGACAGGGTGTGTTTACTAATAGAGACAAGTTCGGGTAATTGTGCCAAGTCATCTTTCATCAGAGCAATGTCAGCCGACTCAATAGCGGCCGGCGCCCCAATCGCCCCCATGGCGATCCCAATATCAACCAAAGTCAAAGCCGGGGCATCGTTAACCCCATCTCCCACCATTGCCACTTTAGTTTTTTTATTTAAATACTTTTTAAGATAAGTTAATTTATCAGCCGGCAAAAGGTTAGCATGATAGTCGGTAATACCAATTTTATCAGCCACTTCTTTGGCGATTTTTTCATTATCACCAGTTAACATTACGAGATGTTTAATCCCCGACTTTTTAAGCTCGGCCATGATACCGGCTAACCCAGGTCGAAGTTCGTCAGCTAAAGCAATAAAACCAAGAGGCTGTTTATTAAGTCCCACCATCACAATACTGTGACCCTTAGCTCGGGCTTTCTCAATTTCTTCAAGATCAAGGGCCGTCACTTTTACTCCCTCTTTTTCTAAGAAGCTCGGGCGACCGATAATGATCTCATCATCACTTCTCTTGGCAATAGTTCCCTCACCACTATACTCTTTGAATTCTTCAGGATTGGGCGTCGAGAAACCTTGTTCTGTTGCATAACGACTAATGGCTTCAGAGACCGGGTGATGGGACATAGAAGTACCCCAGACCGCTGATTCCAGAACGGTTTTTTCTTCACTTCGTAAAAAGGAATGAACTTCAACAACTTTTAATTCCCCTCGGGTCAAGGTCCCCGTCTTGTCAAAAATTATAGTACGAACCTTGGCTAAGCCCTCAAGGTAATCACTGCCTTTAATTATCGCTCCATGTTTAGCTGAGTGAGTAATGGCTGAGGAAAGGGCTAAAGGTGTGGCCACGGCGATATCATCGGCACAACTTACCAAAAGCAGGGCCAGGACCAAGCTCGTCTCCCGGGTAATAAAATAAATAACCACTACCACCGCAAGCGTCCCAATTAAATACCACTTGGCAAAGATGTCGCCTAAAGCATGAATGCGAGCTTTATTCCCCTGTGACTCAGTAACGAGTTTAATGATTTTTTCAAAAGTTGTGTCAGCACCTATTTTCTCGACTCTTATCACCAAACTGCCACTCGCCACAATTGTTGAGCCATAAACTTCATCGCCAATTTTCTTATTAACCGGCAAAGATTCGCCAGTCAGAGAAGCCTGACTGACAGCTCCTTCACCCTGAGTAGTAATACCGTCGACAGGCACCTTGTCTCCCAGCTCGACGACAACTAAGTCCCCGACCTTAATTTGTTCAACGGGCACCTCAACTAATTTGCCGCCTCTTTCGATCTTGGCAGAAATAGGTCGTATCTTAAGTAAAGAAGCAATGGCTGAGTGCGAACGAATTGCCACAAAACGCGAGAAGATTCTCGCCGCGGTAATCATTAAATTAATTAAAGCCACCGATACCCACTCCCCCTCAACCAGAGAAGCAATAAGCGCAATACTGGCCAAAAGTTCAATGGAGACCCGGCCGGAGATGGTCATCTTAATTGCACTGATGACAACAAATAAAGTCCCGATTAACCCCGCCCCAATAAGTAAGGCCTCAGAAAGAGTGACAGCGGGCCACCACCAATGAGAAAAAGTGGTTGCCAAAAGTAACGCCGCTAAACAAATATCCAAACCTAGAAAAAGATTTAAATTTTTATCTTCAACTTTCATTTTTTAGAGGAAGGCAAAAAATGGCAAGTGCCAAAGGAAGAAACCCGCCGCTCCCACAAGCAACAAGATAATTGCCAGGCCAAAAAGATTTGATCGCCAGGTGTTAGTGTATTTACCCATAATCTCTTTATTGTTAGCGATAAGTAAAATCAAAATGAGAAGAGGTGGAGCCAGGAGCCCATTAATCGCCGCGGCATAAATAAGCATTTGGAAGGGTGGGATGGAGAGGAAGTTAACTAATAAGCCAACCAGGGTCGCAATAGTGATAACCCCATAGAAACCATGGGCCTTGTTTAACTTACGATAGAAGCCTTCCTTCCACCCAAAACTCTCGCTAATAGCATAAGAAGCCGAACCAGAGAGGACCGGCACAGCCAGAAGCCCGCTACCAATAATCCCCAAGGCAAACAGAATACTAGCCCAAGAGCCAACCAAAGGTTCTAAGGCCTTGGCCGCTTCAGCCGGCGTTGTGATAGAGATCATCCCATTTTTACCTAAGGTCCCCGCGGCTGCCAAACAGATAGAGAAAACCACAATATTAGAAAAAAGCATCCCCAAGGTAGTGTCTTGTTTGAGAGCCCAAATGTCCTTCTTGGTGACCTTAGGAGTTCCCTGGCCCATAATTCTTAGTTTACCATCAGCAACAGCTTCCTCGACTTCTTCACCCGCCTGCCAAAAAAAGAGGTAGGGTGAAATATTTGTCCCAAGAATAGCAATGAGACTTAAGAAAAAAGCTTCAGTAAAAATAAAGCTAGGGAAAAAAGTATGTTTAAAGACTTCACTCCAGTCTTGATTAACCAAGACGGCGACAGCCAGATAAGTCAGGAGGGTTAAAGTTAGATATTTAAGATAATAAGAATAGACACGATAAGATAGAAAAATTTCTAAAATTAAGATAACGACGGTAAAACCAATGAGCCAAAAAATAAAGGGTATATCGAAAAGGAGTTCCCCCGCTGCGGCCATCGCCCCTAAGTCGGCCCCAATATTTATAGTGTTGGCGACCAAGAGTAAAATTACGGCCCCCGCCAAAAACCAATCAGAGTAATATTTTCTAATCACTCCGGCCAAACCCTTACCCGTCACCATCCCAATACGTCCACACATCTCTTGGATGACAACCATAAAGGGAAAAGTAAAAAGAGCTGTCCAGAGTTGGCTATAACCAAACTGGGCCCCGGCTTGAGTATAAGTGGCGATGGCTGTCGGATCGTCATCGGCCGCACCACTAATAAAACCGGGGCCAAGCTTACCGAAAAAACTCTTAATTTTTTTTTGTATCTCTTTCATTCTTTACGAGACAAACCTAAACGTGGTCATCCTCGTCAGCCATGGCTTCAGCCTTCGTCTTATGAATCGTGCCGTCTGGATGATTAGCTGGAGAATAAACAGTATAGAGTTTAAGAGCAGAGCTTCCAGTGTTAATAATGTTATGGCGAGTTCCCGCTGGGACAACAACACAATAACCATCACTAATATTAGTTTCTTCACCATCTAAAACGGCCTTCCCTTCGCCTGACTCAATTCGAAGGAACTGGTCAACAAGATCATGGGTCTCTTCACCAATATCTTCATTGGGGGCGATGCTCATCACCACCAATTGTGAATGTGGCGCAGTGAATAATACTTCGCGGAAGTAATCATTGCCTTCCGTCTTGTCCTCGATGTTTGTAATATATCCTGACATAATTTATTTTATATTAAATTGATAATTAATGTCTAAATTATAACATAAAATAATCCCCTGCCACACCTCGGGCTCACTTGAGGTCTGGCGTGGAGGAGGGAGGAAACAAAAAACCCCACCATTGCTGGTTGGGTTCTTTGTAAGGCCAAAGATATCTATCAATAAATTGAAAAGTTATCACTTACGATCTAACCGTCAATATCCTGGACCTTCCTAAGAGTTTATATGATACCTATCTCCTTGTCAAGGGATTAGGACGAAGCTGGATAGTCTTAGCCACGATACTACCATCAGGATTGGCCGTGCCGTTAACAGTAATGGTTTTACCACTAAAAAGGTCATCCACACTACCAGTCGTCACCTTACTTATCTCGGTCGAAGTGGCAAACCAAACGATCTTCGATCCCCCCTCACGAAGTTGTAAAGTTAGACTCTGACTATCCTTCTTTAAAATATCTCCAGAAAGCATCCCGCCGCCAAAGCCTGCGCCACCACGAACCCCGCTTTTCATTCCTCCTTGAGAGCTGGGACCTCCGGCCAAATTAAATTGCCCACGATTGTTTGGAGACTTACTTTGTCCTAGTTTGAAGCCACCATAGCCAGCAATCGCAATGATTAGGAGGGCTCCGATAATTATTTTTGTTGTGTTGTTCATATTTAATTTATTAATTTAATAATTTATTCATATCTTAAAGCATCAATGGGATTGAGGGCTGCTGCTCGTCGTGCCGGATAATAGCCAAAGACAATCCCTATAAAAGTTGAGACACCAAAGGCCAACAAAACCGAAAAGGGCGAGACTTGAGTTTGTAGTAAGCCCGAATACGATATACCCCAAGAGACGAGCCAGCCTAAGATAACCCCAATTACTCCCCCCAGGAAAGTTAGCGCCACAGCCTCGATAAGAAACTGCAAACTAATATCTCGGCGTTTAGCCCCAATGGCTTTGCGCAAACCAATCTCACGGGTTCGCTCTGTAACAGTTGTTAGCATCATATTCATAATACCGATACCCCCCACCACCAAAGAGATGCCCGCCACTGAACCCAACAAAATAGTAAAAATTTGCGTAACATTAGACATGGTTGAGAGAATATCAGCTTGATTCATAATATTAAAATCGGCGGCCGTGACATCTTTAATCTTATGAAGAGTCATTAGGAGAGAAGTTATTTCATCTTGTGCCGTCGTCATTGAGGCAGCATCAACAGCTTCAACATCAATCGCCGAAAGGTATTCATTGCCAGAAAAATAACGTTGAGCTGTCGTCACTGGTATATAAGCAATATCATCTTGACTCATAAAACCCGTCCCCCCCTTCGCCTTAGTCACCCCAATAATTTTGAAATTATTAGTTTTGATCTTAACCATCTGGCCAACAACCGAGGCCCCTGTTCCAAATAGGTCATCGCGAGTTGTCGGACCCAGCACAACAACAAGACTCCCGCTCTTAACATTAGACTCAGAAAGAAAATTTCCATCTTCAGTTTGGATATTTTTTACCTCTGGGTAAGAGCTATTAGTCCCCACCACTCGGACATTGGTATTTTGCCCTTGGGCCGACAGTTGATACTGACCGGTAACCTCAGGGGCCACAGCTTTAACCGAGCTAATGGCCTTAATGGCCTCGGCATCGGCTAGTTTAAGCGACCTTGCCGAGCCGCGACCAGAACTAACCGCAGTCCCTGGACCACGCTGAGCACCAGGCTGGACTGTTAATAAATTAGAACCCATCGATTGGATGCTTGATGTAATAGAACTCTGAGCACCCTGACCAATAGCGAGCATCGCAATTACTGAGGCGATACCGATAATAATTCCTAACATCGTTAAGCCTGAGCGCACTTTGTTGGCTGATAGGGCAGAATAAGTTTCGTGTAAAATATCAAATATGTGCATAATTATTTTTGAGAGATAACCCTTTTCTGATGCTGGCGGTGATCGCTAACAATCTCGCCATCGCGAATGACGATGATTCTGTCCGCGTGTTCGGCGACATCAGCCTCGTGAGTAATAAGAACAATAGTCTTGCCCTGTTCTTCATTGAGTCTTTGGAAGGTGCCTAAAACAATTTCCCCTGTTTTTGTGTCTAAGTTACCGGTTGGTTCATCGGCAAGAATTAGGGATGGGTTATTGACCAAGGCCCGAGCAATGGCGACACGCTGGATCTGTCCGCCCGACAACTGATTGGATTTGTGATAAAAATGGTCTTCATCCAAGCCAGCAGCCAGTAACGCCTCTTTAGCACGAGAGATTCTTTCTTCATTCTTAACCTGAGCATAAACCAAGGGGAGCATCACATTACGCAAAACCGTTGTTCTTGGCAAAAGATTAAAAGATTGAAAGACAAAGCCAATCCGATCACGCCTAATTTCGGCCAACTCGTCTTCAGAAAGCTTTGAAACATCCTTACCGTCCAAGAAATAAGTACCGGAAGAGGAGGTATCAAGAGCCCCTAGAATGTGCATCAAAGTCGACTTACCTGAACCGGACGGACCCATAATCGCCACAAATTCACCGTCAAAAATCTTAAAACTAACCCCCGAAAGAGCGGCAAAATCAACATCGCCGGTTTTATAATTCTTAGTAATATTATTAACTTCAATCATGATTTAGTGAGGAAGACCACCGGTTCGACTGCCAGAGCCAAAGAGACCTGAGCTTGCCGTTTTTTTAGTACTATTACTCGTCCCAGCAATTGTCTTAGTCACAATCTTGTCGCCCTCCTTAAGTCCAGAGATGACCTCTATTGAGGTGTCATCAGACAAACCGGTTGTTACTTCAACGGAGACAGGGGTCTCAGCTAAAACAATCCCCTGGTTGCCATTGGTCACTACGGTGCTGCTACTAACAACTTCCACGTAATTTGTTAACCCCTGAGTCTTTACCGCCCCAGAGGGAACAGTAAGAACATCCTGCTTAATGCTCGAAGTGATGACAGCACTCACACTCATGCCGGATTTCACACGCAAGTCTTGGGTGTCAAAGGCGACCTTAACGTTATAATTAACAACCCCCTGGCTAACCGTTCCTACGATATCAACTTCGGCGACTTCACCAGCAATTGTTAAATCAGGGATGGCGTCAAAAGTAAGGGTCGCTTTTTGCCCAACCTTAACTTTAACAATATCTACTTCGTTAAGAGAGACCGTGGCAATTTTTTTATTTGAGACAAGGGTACCAATACTTACTCCATTACTGGCCAAATCATTTTTTGTTATATCGATCTGAACCAAACCACTAATCGGGGCATAGAGGAAATGATCTCGATAAGCATTTTCTTTCTGCTGGAGACTAAGTTTTTGTGATTCAATATTTAATGTTGAATTTTTAAGAGTTTCGCGATTAACACCAACGGACGCCAAATCACTGTTGATTGTCTTAAACCAAGTGTCCGCATCGTTTTTATCAGTGACAAGAGATGTGATTTGAGACGTTTCTTCAAGCTGCTTATAAGTATAGGAAAGGTAAACATTCGCATCTTTAGCTAATTGATTGACGGACTGAAGCATGACATAGGTGTCGTTAACAATTTTAGCAACGCCCTCATTTGTCAAAGGACGGCCAAGACTCTTGTACTCAATAAGGGTCTTATCGTAAATATTTTTAGCCGCGTAATAACTTTTACTTGTTTTATCGTAATAAACCCTCGCCGTATCGTCCGGTAAATTCATTTTATAAGGAGAAGCTCTGTAATTATTAATAATTGAATCAAAGCCGGACATAATTCCTATAAGATCGGAAAAAACGCCGTCAACGTTACTGAGAGAATCTTCATAGTCTTTAGCTAGACCACTACTACCACCAAGCCCCATCCCTGCTCCCTCAATCATTTTTTGCAAATTAATTTTTGCATTCTTAAGGTCAACTTCAGCATCACTTGAATCAACTTGAAGGAGAAGTTGCCCCGTCGTCACATAATCTCCAGTTTTGGCCCCAAGATAAGTAATATCACCCGAAGCCTTAGGTTTAAGCTCAATCTGATTAGAAGCCGAAACTTGCCCCGTCCCCGAGACAGACTGAAGAATTGTCCCCTTGCTCACGGCGGAAATAAGGTAATGTGTCTCACTACTAGTATCTGTCATGTAAGCATAGAGCTTATAGCCCGCAAAAATAATGACTAATAAAATAATCAGACTGACTATTTTATGCTTTAACAGATAATCTTTAATTTTAAACAAAAAACTTTTCATTATTTTTTACTTGTCCCGCTTAGCGGGATTGATTATTAGTACTAGTCGCTTTTAATGGTGGTGGGGGGCAAAAGACGGATCAAATTAGCTTCAATAACAGAGTCTTGATTAGGCTCTCCTATAACAACCACCATATCACCAACCTTAATTTCCGAAGATGAGGCATTATCACGAAAGCGCCTAATAGAAGTGTTCTCCCCAAGAAAAACTGTTTTTTCTAGATTGTCTGGAGTAGAGATAACAATATTAGGAAGATTAACTTTAATAACCTTACCAACGGCGCCGTGCCCACCGGGAAGATCTCCAAAAGGATTACCCTTCATCATTCCCCCTTCACGAGGACCACCTTCAAAGGCGCGGTAATAATTGTCCCCCATTCGATAGGAGAAACTCGCCTGATGGAAGCCAACAAAACGACCAGCTTGGAAGACAACGAGAACAGCAATAATAGTAACCAAAGTCCAGATTGATCCCTTAAAGAATTTTGACTGCCAAAGATTTTTTATTTTTGTCATATACACACCCCGCCAGACCTCAAGTGAGCCCGAGGTCTGGCGGGCATAATTAAACGAGCATTGATAATTGTTTTTGCAAAAGACCAAATTAAAACAGTCGTGACAGAGAGAAAGGCAATAAATCCAAGCACCGGCAATGATTCAGCGAGAGAAAAGACTATCTCCTGCCAATAAGAAACCAGCAGATTGCTATCAGAGAGGAAGAGTGAAAGGTACTGACCGAAACCAGATTGAGAAAAGATATCAGAGAGATAAATAACACTAGAAATCAGTCCAACCAAAGCCAAACCATCAAGTACAAAAAAAGCAGCCAGATGAATTTTCGCTTGTCTTTTTTGTTCCCGGCTAAGACGAGACCAGAGATTTTTCTCTAAATCAAAAGGTAAACTAGCATATTCTAAATGCCGAGAAACCAAACCGTTATTTTGCCCATTTATAGACATACAAACACTACCTACGGAGAAGAGGTCAATTTGGGTGCACTAGACCTCTCAAGAAAGATGCCCGCGCAAAGCAATTAAGGCCCGGCGATACTGGCTCTTCACAGTATTGGTTGGGCGCCCTACTAGTTTAGAGATTTCTTCAAAAGTCAGACTATCCTCTAGATGAAGAAGAAAAACCTCTCGCTGACTAAAGGTCAGGAGGTTAATAATTTCGTCTAATTTCTCGCGCAATTCTTTCTGAGCGAATATTTCATCTTGGAGTAGCCCTGAGTCAGCTAAATTCTCGCCAAACTCCTGTTTTCCATCATCACCTTCATGGTCCAACTTAGAAAAAACAAGGGGTCTTTTCTTGCGGAGCCAATCAATGGCTGTATTACGAGCAATAGCGAGTATCCAAGTTTTGAGATTCTGTTCTTTATTATATCGATCAAGATTCTTCCAAACCTTAACAAAAACCTCTTGGGTCATATCACTCGCCTCCTCACGCTCTCCCGTCAGACGAAAAACGAAGCTGTAGACCAGCCCAAGATAATCTCTCACGATATCTTCAATTGTTAGCTCTTTTCCCCCAAAATCTGCCATTAATCGGCATTATAGCACAACAAATCCTAACTAGTTTTTAGCACGTATTTTTAACAATAAACGTTGAGCAAATATCAATTAGAACAACAAAAAGAGTCGCGACGAGTGGACCAAGAACAAAGCCTACTGGGCCAAAGAAAGAGAGACCACCCAAGACAGAGAGAAGAATAAGTAAGGGATGGAGACTAGCACCTTTACCAACAAGATGAGGTCGAAGCAAGTTATCGATGAGACCAACAAACAATACCCCCCACAGCAATAGACCTAGGGCTGAGATAATTTGTCCACTGAAATAAAGCCAGATGACTGCCGGTACAACAATAATTGCAGTTCCAACCATTGGAATTAAAGCTCCAATAGCTGCGACCGTCCCCCACAACACAGGATTGGGGACATTAAAGATATAAAGTCCAATCGCCAGCAAAATTCCCTGGATAACAGCTAACATAAGACTCCCTTTAACAACGGCATTAATGGCAAGGCTGACTTTATCAACAATGAGCTCATCGTCCTCTTTGTTAAGTGGGCTAATTTTTATAACAAATTGCTTAATCTTTTCCCCATCACGCAGTAAATAATAGAAAGCAAAAAGGAAAACAAACGACGAGGTCATAATCTGAGCAAAGTTAAGAAAGATCGCCCCAAGATTATTTAATAACCAATTTAGACCGGTTTTAAAGTATTGACCAAAATCAAGAGAAATATTGTCTAATAAAGGAGAGAGCCCATTAAATTTCTCTTCCAGCAAAACAGAAACTTGGCTAAGGCCACCATTGCCAAAACCTTCAGAAAGAGAAAAATACAACTGTTGGCCCTCACCAAAAATTTGCCAACCAATGAGGAAAAGTGGGGCAAAAACAAAGATAAAAATAAACAAAATTGTCACCAAAGAAGCTAGCCCCGCTCGCCCTTTAAAGGCCTTGAGGATGGCTTGATAAAGAGGCTGGCAAACAATGGCAAAAACAATAGCCAAGATAAGGGCATAGAGAAAAGGTTTAAGAATAAAAAAAGCTAAAACCGAGGTTGCAAACAAAAGAACTAATAAAAAATAGAGGCGAGGCTTAGAATTAATCATTGGTCTAATTATAACAAAAAGCCTAAAAAGGTGCTATACTCATAGCACTATGTTATTGGATGAAGTACAAGTTAAGGTGGCAGCCGGGCACGGAGGACGTGGCGCGGTGGCTTTTAATAACCTCAAGATGGCCCAAGGCCCTACTGGGGGCAACGGCGGTAAGGGGGGAAGTGTTATTTTTGAAGGGGTTTCTGACCTTGGAGCCCTCGCCCAATTCCGCTTCCAGAAAGATCTAGTGGCCCCCGATGGAGGTATGGGCCACGCCAGTTTCGTTGATGGCCCAGATGGGGAAAACCTTATATACCGAATTCCCGTCGGCACGGTCATCCATAATCTGACAACTGGTAAAGACCAAGAAATGATGGCCATTGGTGAACAAATCTTAATTGCCAAAGGTGGGAATGGCGGCAAAGGTAACTTCAAATTCCGATCATCGACAAATACCACGCCTAAAGAATTCCAACCAGGACTCCCTGGTGGAGAATGCGACATCCTCCTTGAATTAAAAATGATCGCCGATGTTGGCTTTGTCGGCTTACCCAATGTAGGAAAATCTACTCTCCTTAATATGCTTACCAATGCCAAAAGCAAAGTAGCCAATTACCCCTTCACGACGCTCGAACCAAACCTTGGGGCCTATTATGACTTAGTCCTCGCCGATATCCCCGGCCTCATTGAAGGAGCTTCCGAGGGAAAAGGCTTGGGCCACAAATTCTTGCGTCATATTGAACGAACCAAAACTATTTTCCATTTTATCGCTGCTGATAGCCCCGACATTGAAGCTGACTACAAAACAATCCGAGCCGAACTCGCCGCCCATAATCCAGAGTTGGCTAAAAAACCAGAATATTTAATTATCTCTAAAACTGACACCATCGAAGAGGCCGAACTAAAAAAACTTCTGGAGAAAGCGGCAAAACTTAATTCAGAAGTTTTCCCCATTTCTATTATCGACGATGAGAGTCTCGAGCCACTAAAGAAAATTCTCAACAAAATCGAAGAGGAGAAGACCCAAAAGCCAAAAATTATTTAGCTTTAATTACATACTCGTTGACCTTCTCGACAACTTCGTTAACCGGATGTTGGCTTTTCACCAAGTAATCAACCGCCCCCATACTGAGGGATTTCTTAATTTTTTCATCAGCATCAAGGTTAGACAACATAATCACCGGGACAATACTCAAATCATCGTCAGCCTTAAGAGAAGCCAGAACTTCCAGGCCGTCAACATTGGGCAAAATGATGTCCAGAAGAATAACGTCTGGTTTGAATTTTTTTGCCGCAGCCAAGGCTCTATCTCCATCAGCAACTAATTCAACTTCGAATTTCTCTTCAATAAATTTTTCTTCAAGGACCTTGCCCAAGATTTCTTCATCTTCAATTATAAGTATTTTCATATTCCCTATATTGCAAATTAACTTTTAATTTCTAATTTTTGTTTAATTCTGGCTATCACATCCTCAAGTGACCAGTTAGATTTAACAAGATATTCGTAAGTCCCATCAATACCCGCGTGCATCCCCTCAGCCACTTTAACCGGGTCGCTCACGTTAGTCAAGATCATAACTTGGGCGTTAACCCCCCAAGGGTCTTCGCGCAATTTCTTAAGCAAAGTAAGCCCATCAACCTTAGGCATCAAAAGATCGAGAAGAATTAAATCAGGATGATCTTTTAAGGCCTTTTGTAACCCCTCTTCACCATCATAAGCCGTACTAACATCGAAGCCTTCAGAAGCCAATTTCTCGGCCAAGGTTCGTGACAAAATTTCTTCGTCTTCTACGACGAGAATTAAAACTTTTTTCTTAAGTGATATCATATATTTTATTTATTTTTAATTATTGTTAGATAAAAGGTGGTTCCGATGTCAGGTCTCGACTCAAACCAAATGGACCCACCATTCGCTTCAGTAACCTTCTTAGCAATATAAAGACCAAGACCACTACCAGAAGTCAATTTCTTCCCGGCTTGTGACCCCCTCACAAATTTCTCAAAAATTTTTGGGCCAGCAATCGATTCGTCCACGACCCCTTCATTGTGGACAGCCACTAAATAATCCTTATCTCTCTCACTTAAAGAGACACTAACCTCTCTTGATTCACGAGGAGAATAAATTAAAGCATTGGAAATCAAGTTCTCTAAGGCCTCATGAATAAGCAAGGGGTCACAAAAAGCCTCAACCGGCTCGGCGGGTAAATCAACTTTGACGATCTTTCCCTTTTCTTCAGCGATTTTCACAAAAGAGGAGGAAAGATCTCCAATCAACTCTGACAAGTTAGTGTTCTTTTTATTGACAGCAATCTTGCCCGATTCGATTCTTGTAGCATCTAATAAATCATTGACCAAATTAATTAATCTCTCGTTCGAAACCGATAGATCAGCGAGCCTTTCCTTCTGTTTGGGGCTAAGACTCTTGTCACTAGATAACATTTCTAACACCCACTTACTCGCCGACAAAGGAGTCCTTAGTTGATGAGAAGCTAAAGAAAGAAAGTCGTCCTTGGCCTGATCCAACTCCATTTCCCTAGTGATATCACGGAAGACGTCAATGGCCCCAATTATTTTCCCAGCCATTCGAATAGGGGCAGCAGAAAGAGAAACTGGGAAAATCCGACCATCACTTTTCGTATAAAAATATTCTGAGCCCGCAGAAGTTGTTGATTGGCCACGAAGAGCGAGGGAGATAGGTCTTTCTATTTCAGAGAAAATACGGCCCTTACTATCAGTCGCCCTCCACGCTTCGACTAAAGGCCTACCCACAACTTGTTTGCCACTAATTCCGAGCATCTTTTCTGCCGCTTTATTTACAAGAATAATTTTCCCAAACTGATCTACTGCCACTAACCCATCGCCGATACTTGCCAACATTGCTTCATCTTGAACTCGAGCTTTTTCTGCCTTAGTTTTTTCTAGGAGCAAGACTTCTTCGGATTTTCTCTTCTCAGTTATATCTCTACCCACCGCCTGAAGATAATTCTTTCCTTTAAGATTTATTCGATTAAGAGAGATATCCATATCGAGAGGTTCGCCATCTTTTTTCTGATGTCGCCAATAAAACCTCTGAGCTAACCCCGAATAAGCCTTCTCAATATAAGTGAGAGCTTTCCCTTTTGAGTCTTGGCCATCTGGCTGCTTGAGAGGAGAAAAATCTAAAGGAGTATGGCCAATCATCTCACTCTTATTACGACATTTAAATAATTTGACTGTTTGTTGATTGCAGTCAACAAACACACTTCCTTCCATTAGCCAGATAGCGTCATTGGCATTTTCAAAAAGTGTGCGAAACTTCTCTTCACTTTCTTTTAGCTCTTCTTCGGACTCGTGTTTTTCATTGGTGTCCTCAACCAAAACAACCATATAAAGAGGTTTGCCATTATTGTCTCGAATAAGGGACACATTAACTATCCCCCAGACAACCCTCCCATCTTTTCTAATATATCTCTTCTCCCTACGGTAAACAGAAAATTTACCTTTTATTAATTTTCCAATATTTTCTTTATCACGAGAAATTTCTTCGGAGTGAGTGATCTGAGGAAAAGTCATCGTCTGGAGCTCTCTTTCAGAGTAGCCAAGCATCTGGCTAAATATTTTATTTACTCTGGCAAACTTAAAGTCTAAACTAACGATAGCCATGCCCATACCACCCTCTTCAAATACTTTTCTAAACTTCTCTTCACTTTCTTTCATTTTCTCCTCGGCCATTGCGAGGTCCGAGACATCACGCATCGTGCCGAGCATACGATAGGCTTGGCCAATATTATTGTATAAGAAAGACCCGACATCCTGCACCCAAAAATATTTACCAGACTTATGTCTAAAACGATAGTTCACAAAATATTGCTTTTTTGTCCTTTGAGCAAGCTCAAGCAGTTTATTTGCCCGGCCTCGATCCTCTGGATGTATCATTGCTAGCCAGCGATCAAGATTAACATTCTGTGAAAATTCTAAATTAGAATAACCAGTTAATTCTTTGGCATTCCCCCGCCACAAAATTTTACCAGTTAAAATGTCCAGATCGTAAACAAGAGAATTTGTCGCTTCAACCATGGTTGAATACCTCTCTTCAGATTCTTTAATTAGAGCCTCGTCTCTCTTACGTTCAGAAATATCAATAAAACTCGCGGCCATTTTGTTCTTTGATAACCTAAAGGCAACCACATCAAAATAACCCTTAATCTTTCCGTCATCATAAGGAACTTCACCTTGCCAAGATTTGCCCGTTTTTACAACCTGAGAATAAATTTGCGGAATTTTTGTTTTATTTAACCCGGGAAAAGCCCTTTTTATTGTCTTGTTAAGCAGTTTGGCATGATCAATCCCCAAAATCTTATCAGCCGAAGAGTTAGCTGCAACCAAAATTAATTCACCCTTAATTAATTGAAAAATATGAGCTCCACGAGGCGTCATTCTTAAATAATTTTTATATTGCTCTTCAATCTCTCTCGTTCGGCTAACATCATAGGTCGAAGATTGATAGCCAATAAACTTACCATTGACATCAAACAACTTGGTGATGAGACCATAGACAAAGATTTCTGTCCCATCTTTTCTTTGTGCTCTAATAGTTCCTACCCATTTGCCTGTTTTCTCTAGAGTTTTTAATAATGGTCCTGATTCTTTCTTATCCTTGAAGAAAATAGCAACGGATTTACCAATTACTTCTTTTTTACTCTTAAAACCAAGGATGTCTAGGAAACTTTTATTGACATCAGTTATGTTGGCCCTAGTGTCAGCAATGCTATTCGCGTATAAGGAATTGTCAAAAATATAATTTTTAATACTCAGGGCCTCCTCCGCTTCCCTGCGTTCCGTTATATCTTCAGTATGAGTAACAAAATACAAAGGTTTTCCTTTTTTATCTCTGACAAGAGAAATACTCAAAAAGACCCAAACAATTTTTCCTTTTTTACTGAGATATCTTTTCTCAAGATAAGTATGATCAACCTTGCCAGACAAAAGCTTCTTTGTGGCTTCAATCCCCTTAGCGACATCGTCAGGGTGAGTGATTTTATTAAATTTATCTTTTAATAATTCTTTGCGAGAATAGCCCGTGATATGGCAAAGAGCATCATTAACTTCAAGCCAACGACCATCTAAAGACACAATAGAAACGCCGACAGCCGAATGGTCAAAAATATTTTTAAATTTACTTTCACTTTCTTTTAATTTTTCTAACGTCTTTTCCTGCTCAGCCGCTCGCTTGGCTTTTTCTTTAACATCAAAGGCAAGTTTCTTATTGAGAGAAAGCAACTTAGTTGTCTGTTTAAGTTTTCTTTTGGCCATAACTACAATTTAATCATTTATTTCCTTTATATTATCGACAACGTAGCGACGAGATTTATCTAAATAATCCTTCATCTTTTTTAAGTTGTATTCAATCTCAGCCATATCAGTTTTATCAATATCGCCATCAGAGAGATTCTTTAGTAATTTAGAGAGATCCTTATCGAGATTAGATAAAATATTTAAGACATCGCGTTCGGCCACGACAACCCGTCGGCCCAATTGACCCCGCCAATTACGATAAGCGAGCCAACCGGCACTGAAACTCCCCAGCAAAGCCAGAATCAAAAGAACAAAAAACCAAGTGGGGGTTATCTCTAAGTTACCGATAACCAAAATAGGGCGAGGACGAGCTTTTATTATTTCAGAAACGACAGGAAAACTTGAAGCCATTTTTTCATCCCGAGCAGTTGCTAAGAGTTTGTAATCCCCAGACGTTAAGGCTTTAATAATCGTTACATTCCAATTGCCCTTGCTATCAACAGGGACAACTTGCTCGGCGACAATTTGATTTTTAGAATTCTGAACCTGAGCGACAAGATCAACACCGGGTAAAGCCGTCCCCCCAGCGATAATACTCCCCTCATTAACAACTATACGATTATTGACGTAAGCAATCTTGGGTGACTCAATAGGCAAAATTTCAAGCGCGACAGTTTGAGAAATCGAATTACCAGCATTATCTACCGCTTGCACCATAACTTGATGAATACCAGGCAGAAGTGGCGAGAATTTATAACTGGTAGCGCTTGTCGTCGTGGCAATATCACCATCAAGGCGAACAACGTAATTGTTCACCCCAGAAGCTAGGTCACTACTCGCAAAACTAATAGTTGGCCGTGGCTCGCCAGTTTTTAGCCCGACGTCTGAAGTAATTTTAAAAGCGGCAGGTGGTGTAGTATCGACGGCGATTCGATAATGTAGAGTTTCGCTCCAACCGATATTATTGGCTAAGCGTAAGTGTAAATATGAAACCCCATCTTTCAAAGCGGGGAAAATCCTACTTCCCGTTAACGCCTCAGCGGAAGCGGCCGGAATAGTATTAGGCTTATCGTTAAGAACCATGGCTGCCTGACTAGTGTCTGGGCTTATCTTCCACTTGACCTGGAAACTCGCGGAGCGATTATTCCACTTCGTCTGATCTGGGTAAAAAGGAATATCAAATCCTAATAGGGCGGGCAATTCTTTAGCGGTCACGGCGGCTCGTCTCGCTTGCTCAACTTTAACCGCCTGGAAGTCAGCGGTAGCCGGAATATTAATATCCAAACCCTTAGCTGTCGTATAGACATTACTTCCTGTGCCATCGCTCGCAGTGATCGCTCCATCAGTAATACCTAGTCGCCCAGAGCCACTTCCCTTAACTCGGAAAGAAATGCTCATAACCTTCAAGCTGGCACCAGTAAAACCGCTCGTCGACCCTCCGACAAAACGAATCGTTCCCTTCGTGTTATCAAAAGAAGGTTCCTCCAACCAAAAGGAAAAAATTGAACTCGTTCGATCTACCTTATTAACGGATAAAAGATTCGCCGGAAAAGAAATTGAAGCCTGGGCCGTATTAACGTCCTGCCCTTCACTATTTATAGTCACTAGCACAACGATATCATCCTTACTAGAAGTAATACCCTTCTCTAAGGCGAGCTCTAAGGTCGCAGCTTGAGCTGAGGAGAAAACGGCAAGACCCACAAGAAGAGAGACGAGACCAAACTTAATTTTTGTAGCTAGAGACATAATTATTTTTTTAATTTAATAATATTAATTGATAAATTAACCTTTAAGCGCTTTTATCATCAGGTTCAAATCTTCAGTATCAACCTTGCCATCACCGTTGAGATCAAGGTCAAGACGATTCTTGTCAGTCAGTAATTGATAGCGAGACATAAAGATTCCCCAATCGGCAATATCAATTTTATTGTCTTTATTAAGATCCGCCCGAGGAATGAAAGATTTTATCACGGTAAAAGTTTTCTCGATCGAATAATCAGAGGCATTACCTTGACCACTAACCTGTCTTACTTTAATAACATGTTCGCCTAAACCTAAACGGTAAGTATTAAAACTAAGATTATAGGTACCGTCAGAACCGACCGTAGCAGATTCAAGAGCCTTGATTCCGTCAACCATCAATTCAATCTTATACCCAGGCATAGCTGACCCCGTTATCCCTTCAAAGGCTCCCAGGGTCACCCGATCTTGCTTCAAATCAACAGTCGGAGACATGAGAAGTGTCTTAAACAACTGGTCATTGACCCCAAGCTTGAAGATCTTCGTCTGCGCGATATTTTTATTCTTATCATAGACAACGAGAGCAAAAGATTTTATAGAAGAAGGCAAATTGCCATTGTAACGAGCAGTGAAACTACCACTAGCTCCTCCACTAGAGAGACTGCCCACTGGGACTTGGCCATCTTGAATGGCTATAATTTCAACATCGGCATTAGGAAAAGCTAGACCAGAGAAGGAAACAGTTGGGGCAATTGTGCCGCCACCACCGCCACCACCAGAAGGAATTGCCACGGTGCGACTAAAAATAATATTTTCACTTGAACTAATGTCAAGGCTTGTGCTAGCGGTGTCACTTAAAGTTAAGTGGACAGTTTCTTCAACATTGTCATTAATGATCATTTGCCCAACACCGTTAACAATATTGACGAGCCCGCCCCCAGTGGCCGAGCCAGAAGTGTTTAGCGTCACATCGTTTTGATAAGTGGTATCAATATCATTACTATTATTAACCGCTCTAACAGCCACCGTGACTGGATTGCCCAGCAAAGAACTGGCTGCTGCCGGGACAATAATAAATTTGGTGGCGACAATTGGTATCGCCGAGGCAATCACGGCATCCTCACCATCGACAAGACCACTTGCTCCGTCAGGTCCACCAGAATTATCAGATAGATAAACTGTCCAGACTCCGTTCTTGGTTTCGTAATACCAGAAATTCGCGGTGGCTTGGCTATCACCAAAAGTTAAATTAGTTATAGGAGCACCGCCAGACAGAGTCGGGTAGAATACAGTTGAGGTCCCCACTCCGGCACTAGAGTAAAGATAATAAGTGGCCGAACCAGCGGTCACGGAATTATTATAAGCATCCAGACGTTCCGCGGTGTAACCCAAGCGGGTACCATTGAACATATCACCGGGATCATTAAGAGAAAGCCGGGACGTCGCCGCGGGGCTGACACTGAGAGTAGAGGAACCATCGACAATCCCCACGCCGCCATCGGGGCCAAGTAAATTGTCTGAAGCGTCAACAATCCAATCCCCAGCCTTGGTCCCAGCAAACCAGACCGTTGTCCCCGCCAAACCATTCAAGATAGAGGCAGAGCTTATTTGCAAACCACCACTTGCCGCATTATAGAAATGACCAGTGCCGACAGGGGCGTTACTATAGAGATAGACATTCTCTGTCCCAGAAGTAACCGGGTTAGCGTATTGATCTTCTCTCGTAATCGAGTAACTTACTCGTTCCCCGGCAAGGGATGAAGGGTTACCGGCCATCAAAAATTGGTTAGTTGGTCCAGGCAAGAAGCTAACAGAATTAACAGAAGAAACATCTAAGCCACTGCCGTCTGATAAACTTAAGTTAACCGTTTCTGCTTTAGTATCGATAATGTTAATCGAGCCAACTCCACCAACAATAGAGACAAGACCCCCAGGAGTCGCACTCCCACTCGTATGGAGAACAACAGACCCACTATAAGTAGTATCGAGATTACCCACACCATCTTGAGCCTGAATAGTAATGGCGGTGGTATCACCAGCAATAGCTGAAGGGGTATCAAGGATAACAAAACGGGTGGCGACGATTGGTGTCGCAAAAATATTCACTGGATCAACCGCGTCGGCCAATCCAGCCGGTCCATTGGCAGGGGCACTGTCAGAAACAGTAACATTGTATGAGTCAACTCCGCTCGCATATAACCAAACGTAACCAGAAGAGTAACCATCCATCAAAACGAAGGAGCTTACAGGCGAACCATCATATTCAGAATTGAAGAATTCAGTACTAGTCCCAACAGCATCATCGTGAAAGAAATAAACAAACATTGTCCCACCTGTAACAGGGTTGCCAAAAGAGTCAACCCGAGTAAACACATAGCCAAGCCTCGACCCAACAACGGCATCTCCGGGGTTGTTAAGGGTAAGGGCGCTAACTGGGCCGCTCACAATAGAAACATTATCAGAGATATCATTGATCCCCGTTGGCCCGTCAGGGGAACTACCGTTATCTGAAGCCGTTATACTGAAACTCTCAGCCTTATCCCCATAAAGCCAGAAGCTACTGGTGGCCACTCCCGAATCCATAATCAGTGAGCTTATCTCATCTCCGCCAGAAGCAGAATTATAAAAAGCGGTAGAGGTAGCAGACGAAAATTCATAAAGGTAAACGGTTAGCGCCCCATTATTAGAAGGATTGCCAAACTGATCTTTTCGGCTTAGTTCATAAGCGAGACGTTCTCCGGCAACTAAATTACCCGGATCAGTTAAAGTGAGGGAGGCTGTCGAGGCACCAGTAACAGTAACATTCATAGAGTCGTCGTCAACACCAATTGCCCCGTCAGCGGTTGGGAAGCTATCAGAGACAGTAATCTCTGGTGTCCCAACTTTATCATCGTAATACCAAACTGTAGCCGAAGAAGAATTATTAGGGATGAGAACTTCGGTCACAATATTCCCCCCACTCTCAGCATCATAGAATTTTTTATTAGAGCCAAGTGAATCACTATATAAATTATAAGATTCGCTCCCGGCAGTGACAGAATTACCTAGCCGGTCGCGACGGGAAATGTTTAAGGGCAGGAGTGTCCCCGCAACCATCTCAGTAGTTGAAGCGGCAGAAATAGTAAGCTGAGCGGTCTCCCCTGGGCCAAAAGAAACCTGCTTAGTTGAAGAAACATCTAAGTTGGTATCTTCGGTATCGGACAGAGAAAGAGTGATCGTCTCAATAGTGTCATCGCTAACTGTTGTTGTTCCCACACCGTTAACGATATTCACGAGTCCACCACCTGTTGCGGGGCTAGGGACAACGAGAGTTACATCTTGTTGATAGCCGGTAACTAAGTCCCCAATACTATTCTGAGCCTGGATGGTAACAAGGCTAGCTAAATCTATTGTTCCATTAGTAGCGTCAGTAATTACAAACTTCGTTACTGATTGAGTCACACTAAACGATTGATCAACTGGGGTCGCCGCATTGTAATTGGTGTTGCCACCTTGAGTAGCGCGAATGGTACAAGTGCCAGTGGTTAATAGATGAACGGTGGAAGAGGAGACGGTACAGACGCCTGAAGTTTGAGAATTA
>JBAYIK010000002.1:0-134686 GCA_041665625.1 Minisyncoccota bacterium
CGTATAATTAGAATCCCCTGCCTTGGTCGCGGTGATGGAACAATTGCCCGAGGCATCAGTGACATTCAAAGTGGTAGAAGAAACGGAACAACCCGTGGAAGCGCCCGCCGAGAAGGTGACGGCACCAGTGCCCGAGCCACCAGTGGTGGAGAGAGCGGAAGTGGAACCGTAGCTGACCGTGGAGGGATTAACGATGGTCGTCAAAACAGATTGATCAATTTTAGTTATGGTAATTGTATTAGAACTTCCCGTCTTGCCGCCATTAGTGGCTGTAACAGTAACAGTACCGGCATTCCCCGCAGTAAACAGACCTGAACTATCAATACTCCCCGTACCAGTACCAGGGACAACCGCCCAATTAAAAGTTAAGCCTGTAAGAGTATTGTTATAAACATCAAAACCTTGAGCAGCAAACTGGATTGTTCCAAAAGAAGAAACTGATTGTGTCGTCGTTGGGCTAACAGTGACAGAATTAATTGAGCCAGCACTAACAATAATATTATTGGAAGTTGTGCTTGTGAGAGAGCCAGAGGTAAAATTAAGATTAATCGTTTCCGCTTTTTGATAAGAAAGATTAGAAAAAGTAGAAACACCGTTGCTCGCGGTGGCGGTTAAGGTCCCCTGCAAAGTAGCAGTACCAGTACCCCTCGCAACCGTCACAACGGTAGAGTTATCGGCTCCGCCGTTAGCAGTACTCCGAGTGTTATAAAATTGATCAGTAATATTAATAGCGGGTTGGGTTAGAAAAGTAACCCCAGCAGTCGCCGCCGAAGAAGGTTGTGTCCCTACTTTTAATTTACTGGCTACTCCCACCGCTTGAGACAGTGACCCTAAATTAGTTGAGCCGTTAGTAATGCCCGAGACATTGGCCGTCCCTCCGGCCCTGGTAATATTGCCGCTACTCGGCAAACTGGCTCCATTAGTGGCACGAACCTGAAGGCCAATAATAGTAAAACTCTGAGCTGTGCTGTTATTTCTATTACTAATGGTCAAGGTCAAGAGAGAGGCGGTTTGTGAAGTCACGACGACAGTAAGGCCCCCCGTCACCGAAGTCGTAACTCCAGTAGTATTAAATTGCCATCCTGATGGCGGAGCTACAGTAAAAGTCCCGTTAGAACTAATATCATTATTATTATTTTCCGTAATAACAATATTCCCTAATGTTGTATAAGCCGGACTTGTGGCATTGGCCGCTTTATCAGCCGAAATATTTGTCCCCCCCGTCGCCGTTGTAATGCTAACAGCGGCAAAGACAGAACCAGGATAAAAGGCCAAGATGAGAGAGAGGATTGCACCAAAAGCTAAGAGGTATTTTTTATAATAATTCATAAATAATATAAATGACTAAAAAACAAGAAGCCCGAACCTAAAAAGGTCACGGGCTTCTGGAGCCTCTATTACTAAATTAATAATATCATCTCTTCCTAATTACTTACAGATAATTATCCACAGTTCTTTAGGGGGTCTTAATCACCCAACCCAAGACACGATAACCAGAAAAGTCGCCCTTATCATCAAATTTCGGTGTAAAATAAAGCTCGTTATGTATCCTTTGGCCACGTGAGTCAAAACCGGTATCACGGAGAACTCGGTAGGGTTCTTGCCGGGACGAAAAATAGTCAAAAGTTTTCCGAGCCTCAATCACGTTTGAAGCGGGGAGAAAACTAAAATAATTCTTACCTAAGATTGCCTCTTGAGTAAAACCAAAAAGTTTTTCCACTGAGGGGCTAATGTACTCACCTTTCCCATTTTTATCGATATCAAAATAGAAGTCACAAGCTTTATCTAAAAAACGAGATTCTTCTTGTTCAGAATAAATGCTGCTTAGGTCAAGGTCTCTCAATTTGACAGAGAGAAGAACGTGCCTCTTTTTGTTTGTCGGTAAATATAACTTTACAAAAATAGTAACGGGGATTTTTTCGCCATTATGATTCTGATGAAAAGTGTCTAATTGATAGTAATTGTCTTCACTCAGTCGTGAATCTTGACCAAAAAACTTCTGCCCAATTTCTTCGGGCATGGTCGGATTGATTGAAGTAAAGTGCTCCCCAATAAGCTCATGGTTATCATAGCCCAGTATTCTGTACGCTGAATCGCTAGCGTTGGTAACAATACCCTGATCGTTAATGATTAATAAATATTGATATTTATCATTTTCTAACTTTAGACGACCTATTTCATTGATCTCACCACAACGGTGACACTTAATTTCTAAGGCCCCGTCAAAAAAAACCCCTCGCAAAAGCAATTTACCGCACTTACACCGATGCTCATTTAAGAAAAGTGTGTCCATGAAAAAACATAAACTTTAATCAAAGATGTTCACCAAATAAACGTCAATTAACCGTTGAGGGTAATTATAAAAATACTTGTTTTCTTCGTGCAATTTTGTTGCTAAGGCGACACCGACAAAACGCCAATGCCAAGGTTCATATTGATAGTAACTATTATCCGGAGGGTAAGACATAATGAAGCCATATCTATAAGCATTCTCGGTTAGCCAGGTAAAGGACGTAGTCTTCCCAAATTTATTATAATCACCATTAATGCTTGGGGTACCGAAGTCTACCGTCGTTCCCAGTTGGTGCTCAGAATAGCCCTGGTCAGCGGAAAATTTATTGGCTCCCGAGCCATAAGTAATTTTATAATTAGCCTTAATTTTCGTTTGAGTTCCGAAAGAGCGAAAAGCCGAGCTCACCCGCAAGTCAATTCCCGACGACGAAGCCCTCTCAAGAAGTTTCTCTAAGTAAGGGGCCACACTAAAATGAATTAATTGTGGTTCATGATTAATCCAGAAAGCAGGCGTCACCGTGGCCAAATTAGCTGGGGCATAATGTTCATTAAGGAAATAGACCTTTGAGTATTTTTTTAATAACTCTTTGTCCGTCTGACTGAGTTTATTAAGAGTCCCCACTGTCCCAGCGATAGAGCTTACTTCTTCAGACAAGGCATTGGTTCTCTCCGTCTCAGCTTGAAGACGAGCCGTGGTGCTAGCCAAGTCACCCGTTGTCGTGGCCACAAGATTTTGTAGTTCTCTATTTTTTGTCTCAAGCACTAAATTCTTCTGGTGAAAAAGCCAGGAATAATAAGCTCCCGCGGCCACTCCAAGGGCCAGGACAATGACCAAAATCAATAAAATCGAAAGTAAAGCTTTATTCTTCATTCCGGCTAGTATAGCATAATTTTAGGTTCTTTTGTCCCCCCTTTCCCACTCAATAAGGCGCCCGGCGCGAACCTCCATTTTGTCAGCCGGACGTATAAAACGTTCGTTTTTCTTTGGGAAAATTTGTTTATGAGGTAAGGCATCCAGGACATAAGGCAAAGAAAAAAGGTCTTCTTCGGTCGTGACCCAATCTGTCCCCAACTTCTTTAAATTGTATGGCCCGGCGTAGCTACGCAAAGTCTTCTTGCCTGTGTCATTGTCAAAATATTCATTAAAATAAGAAACCGCCAACTCCCGAATGGTTTTATAGACCGGATCACGGAAGCGGAGGGCCGCATGGTTAGTCTTACTGATCGCCCCCCAATAGCCATTCTTTTTATATAGGGCAACCACATGGTCAACATCTTTAGGCGCCTTGAGATCAAGAAGAAGTGGTTCTTCACCCCTAAGCCACAGGCAAAGCGCCGCAACAAGCGCCCCCTCTAAGCAGTGCATTTTCCCGACTCGTAGAGCCTTACGTGGAGACATATAGGTCTCGCCACCTTTCTCATAATTAAGAGGCATGGCATCAAGCCAATCCTGGATTTTTATCGGCGTGGACAATTTTCTCAGAACAGTGAGCTCTGCTTTCGTTAAACCAAACATATCCCCATTTTACCAATAAAAGCGCTTCAGGTATAATGCCCTGGTATGAAAAAAACAAAATATACACCGGGTGACTACAAATTATTGGTAAAACGTTCACTTGCTGGTCTTGGTATTTTTGCCGGCGAAGACATCCCCAAGGGGGCTTGCCTTATGGAGTACTTTGGTCGAACTCTCGAACCAAAAGAAGAATACACTATTAATAGCAAGTATCTCTTCGAGATAAATTCTAAGAAGACCATTGATGGCTCAATTCGCGAGAACAAGGCTCGTTACTTCAATCATTCTTGCCGACCCAATGCTGAAGCTGACATTGTGAAGGGCCATGTCTACATTATGTCTCTGCGCAAGATTAAAAAAGGTGAGGAAGTTCTCTATGACTATGGCAAAGAATATTGGAATGAGTATATCAAACCACATGGTTGTCGTTGCCCTAAGTGTTCAGAAAAAACAACCAAACCAACAACCAAATCCAAGGCCAAAGCAAAAGCCACGAAAAAATAAAAATTACAATCAAAAACGTTCGTCACCAGGTGACGAACGTTTTTGATTTCTAAAAAAGAAAAATACTTTAGGAAAGGTGCTTAGAGACGAGCTTGGTCATCTCAAACATGTTGACAACATCCTTACCGCCGAAGACCTTCTTCAAGTTCTCGTCAGCAACAATGTTGCGCTTGTTCTTAGGATCCTGGAGATCATGCTTCTTAATATAGACCCAGAGCGCTTTAACAACCTCAGAACGAGGCATTGGGCCCTTACCGACGACAGCAGCGAGATCTTCGCTCACAGTCATTGGTTTCATGAACCCTGAATTAGGTGTAGCCATAATACTTTATTAAAATACTGTTAATTACTAATGTAACCTCATTATACCAGATACAGCCCCAATTAGCTAGGCAAGATATTGTTCCCCGCCACAAAACCCGTCGTCCAGCAGAGCTGGAGGGAATAACCACCAGAAGGTCGGTTGATGTTCAAGAGATCCCCAGTAATGTATAGATTGTCATAAAGCCTAGATTGCATAGTGCGCATGTCCATCTCCGTGAGCATTACTCCCCCATCCGAGACAACAGCTCGCTCAAAACCTAAGAGACCTGTAATGGTCAGCGGCAAAGCTTTAAGTAAATGGACCAGTTGCTTGCGCTCCTCAATTGTCACACTGTGAACCTTCTTGTTGAAATCAATATTTTTTAGAAGAACCATGACTGTCTCATCCAAGCCTTCAGGTGTCAGTTCTTTCATAATATTCTTCAAATCACGGTTTTTATTCTGGTCGAAGACTTTTATAATATTTTTTTCTAGTGCGCCCAAATCAGTATCAGGGTAAGCATCAATCTCGGCGGTCACCACCCCCGCTTTTAGTAAATCTTTTACCGCCCGCGCACTATTCATTATAAGGGGACCAGAAAGACCAAAGTGGGTAAAGAGGATTTTGCCAGTTTTAGAAAAAGCTTTCTTTTTATCGACAAAGAAAGTAATTTTCATAAACGATAGGGAGAGACCAGAGAGCTCTTTAACCCATTTTTCTTTCACCGCCAGGGGTACAATATCAGGGGTTGGTTCTTTAACCGAATGCCCCAGTCGAGTGAGCCAAGTAAAGCCATCGCCAGTTGCCCCTGTCTCAGGATGAGACAGACCGCCGGTGGCGAGGACTACCCCCCGTGCTTCATACTCCACCCCGCCAGCGACGATAGATTTAATTTTCCCTTCGCCCGGTCTAATCTCTGAGACTCTCACTCCCGTCTTCACCACCACCTTATTATCGCTTAAATATTTTTCTAAAACCCTAAAGACGTCCTCCGCCCGCTGGGTCTTAGGGAAGGCTCGTTTCCTTGCCTCAATAACCAAAGGCAAACCGCGTTCTTCAAAAAATTTAAAGGTGTCAGTTACCCCATATTGGGCAAAAGCTGATTGGAGAAAATCTTTACCAACACCATAGTGGCGAAGAAGAAGTTCTTTGTCCATCTCAGCATTAGTAATATTACAACGGCCACCACCGGTAATCTTAAGCTTATCCCCCATTTGACGGTTTTTCTCCAAGAGAAGAACCTTGAGTCCCCGCTCACCAGCTCGTCCGGCCGCCATCATCCCAGAGGGGCCACCCCCAATAACAATGACATCGTAATTACCTAAATTCTTGTTCATTGCTAATGATTGTAGCACAAAAACCGGTTTTGTCTTGATTTTTATTATTTAAGTGGTGTAAAATTAATTCAGCCAAAATGAGCCGGGGTCGAGGCTTGTTTAAAAACTCTAATTCACTCCAAGACAATGATCGGTAAAATAATTACTAAAACAAGTAAAGTTGGTAACAAAAAAGGTGGCGATTGTGGCAACAAAATGTGGCAAGCCCACCGTCTAGGGGAAATGACAAAAAAGGCCGCAACCAAAACAATCAAAAAACCCAAAAAAGGTTAGCGGGATGTAAAAAACAAAAACCCCGGGCCGCTTAGGCCTGGGGTTTTTGTTAGATAACGAAACTGTGATTAGCCAATCTTTTGCACGTTCACAGCATTCATACCCTTAGGGGTTTCTTCGGTCTCAAAGCTAACTTGGTCACCTTCACGAAGAGCGTCAAAAGCGACGCCAACGAGAGCGTTGCTATGGAAGAAGATATCCTTCTGTCCTTCAGCAACATTGATGAAACCAAAACCTTTGTCCGTAAGTCTTGCGATTTTACCAGTCATTTACTTGTTTTGTTTACACTTAATAATACACAAAGAGAGTTATATAAATCGACTTGTTTAGATAGCAACTTTTGTTACCCCCTAGTATAAGATACATCCTAAAATAAGTCAACAAGGTCACTCGCTAACTCCTAAAAAACAAAAATCCGCCCCGCCCAACAGAAAACCGCGGAGCGGATTTTTGTTTGGCGGAGCGGATGGCTCCATCAAAGAGGAACAGCAACGACAGCACAGGTTTTCCCATAGTCCCGGTCAGGGGCCCCCTTCCGGCCAATCGACAAGGCTGTCATCAGGGCGTTGGATGTCCCGTCTCCCTGGAAAATGACCTCGAGGATCTTCTTCCAGACTTCAGGGTCATCCTTTTCGCCGTGGATCTCGAACCTCGGGGAACCTAGTTTCACCTGGTCCGTAGTGTGGGTCTTATGCCCGCCGGTGACAATGGTTGTCGGGATATTCCAAGACCAGGCGTCAACGGCCAAGTGGTAACCGGCATCCTTCGTCTCCATGTCCATGTCCGACACGACCAGGTCAGCGTCAACCTCCCCGGCTTTCAAGGCAGAGACGAATTCTCTTCTTGACAGGTATGTCCGGATCTTTGTCCCGGGCATTGTCTCGAGGACGGCAAGGACGGCGGCGGCAAGGTTTTCCCTCCGGTCATCGACAAAAGCGATATTCTGAACTTTCAAGGCACACCTCCTGAGCTTCTAGCTCGGTTTATTACAAAGTCTTTCCACTTAGTATAATAGCACGGTTAAATTGATTAGTCAATGGGTCTTATTTCCCCAGTTCAAGAGTTTCATCAATGCGAATTTTGGCCACAAACTCAGGTACGTGGCTAACCAAGATCATAGCTCCCTGATATTTGTTTAGAGCTTCGGCAATAACCGGCAAATGGCGGAAGTTGATGTGATTAGTTGGTTCATCAAGGATAAGAAGGCCTGGTTTCTGAAGCACCAAACGAGCAAAAGCGACAAGACCTTTCTGCCCTTCAGATAAGTTACCAATTTTAGAATTAATCAATTCAGCCCCGATCAAGAAACTAGCCGCCGTTGCTCGGAGCCGCTCTTCAATTTGTTCAGCCATAACAGAGAGTAAGGAATCATGCACGGTGTCATCGAAGTTTAAGGTTGAGAAATCCTGACGATAATAACCAACTTTGATCCCCGGCGCGATAACTGAACCCTTAGACTCGCCGCTAGCGATTGCCTCGAGCAAGGTACTCTTACCAATACCATTCGGCCCAGACAAAAGTAAGTGTTGGTTCTTCTTAAGTGAGATATTAACTTTCCTCGTCACGGCCTTATGATTCTTGATCACCGAACAAGAACTAATATTTATAATTTCTCCTGACAAATCGACTTGTGTCGGGATAGTAAAGGATTTAATCGTTTTATCTTCTCTTCGAATGTCCGCTTTGTCTTCCTCCATCTCGTCAGCTAAGTCACGCATACGCTTGGCCAAGATACGCATCTTGCCTCCCTTATTAGCGAAGAAGTTGGCCTTATCTTTTTTCTCTTGAATTGTCTTCGAGAGTTGAGCATTCTTAGCATTATCCTTTTCAATTTTGGCGGTAATTTGTGCCACCACATCAAAATAATTACCGGCATACTGCTCAATCTTTCGGGTAAAAACATCGAGATAGAGAATACCATCGGTAAAAGCGTTTAAGAAATCGGCATCGTGAGAAATGACAATACAAGTTTTCTCATAATTTTTTAAAAAGTCAGTTAAGTGGGCGATACCATCCTTATCAAGATTATTTGTCGGCTCGTCTAAGAGCAAAAGGTCCGGATCTTGAATCAAAGCTGAAGCCAAAAGTAAGCGCGCCTGTTGCCCACCAGAAAAAGATTTAATGATTCTATCATGGGGAGCGTTCAAGTTTACCGTCTCTAAAACTGCGTCAATTCGTGGATCAATATCATAGACTTTTTGTTTAAAACATTTTTGGAAGAATTCTCTCACCGTTAGTTCAAGTTGATCACGCGGAATTACCTGGCGGGCAGTGGCGACGCTAATTTTATCAGAGACATTAATATTCCCATCATCAGGTTTAATAACGCCAGTCAGAAGTTGGAAGATGGTACTCTTACCGGCTCCATTTTGACCCATTAGGGTAATCTTAGTCCCCTTACGCACAGAAAAACCCACCTCATCTAAGATGGGGTGATTATGCCCATACTTAAAGGACACTTCATCAAAATTTATGATTGTTTCTCCTGCCATAATCTTCTTTTCATAAAAACAAAAACGCCACAAATTGGCGATTTTTGCTACTCTTTTATTGTAACACAGTTTCTATTATTTGCCCAGCTTCTCCTTTGTTAATAAGCTGTGAATTTCTTGGGTTTGTTCATTATTGATTTTGACCAGACGATGAACATCATCCTGAATCTTTAACAAGGCTTCGGTGTCTTGGAAGGTTTGTAGAGCTCTCTTATCAGACGCTTCGGCCGAGACCTTCTGCCCCACCATGATAACCGAGAGAAGAACTAACTGTAAAAATGTTTGAGCCATCCAAGTGATCAGAGTCGATGTCCCACCACTAATCGCATCAGGCAAACCAATCAGAGCAATGATAGCAAAAAGGTAAGCACACCACATCGTCCCGACAAGATTGGTTACAAGCAAAGCTAGACGGCCATTAAAGCCGAGGTGCTCTTGTTTGATCAGATGGGGGCCAAATTTAGTCCTTTCTTCAATCCGTGAATTTGGGATATGTGGTTCCATAACAATCATTATAAACCATTTTGAGACAAAAAAGAAAAATCCGTCCGGCGCCATAGAGGGGCCGGACGGGGAAGCGCGAATGGTCACTGATTTTACTGTTCAGGGAAACAGGTTCGAGCATTAGCCGGTGCACTCAAGCTTCTCACTCTTGAGCTTGTCCAGTTCTTGGACATAGGTACAGGATAAGGAGTGATAGCCCTTGAGCCAGACCATTTTGACCAGCAGTTCAAGAGCCTCTGTTGATGACCTCTCCTTGAATAGGCAATGCCAGGACTGAAGCTTGTCCCAGCGAACAAGTTGAAACCGTTTCGAGGTAAACGGCTTCTTCTCGAACCGGGCCTCTTGAAGCAAGAGCTCAAGCACTTCCATAATCGTCTTGTTCTTGAATAACTTGTGCCAGGACTGGTGCTTATCCCAAGCAAGCCTGAGAATGTTTCGGGCGCCGGCACTCCCACCCCGAGACTTCGGGACAAGATGGTGACAAGTCAGAGACTTCGCGATTTTCTCTTGTTTCGCTGAAGCCCTGGCCCAGACATGTTTACTCCGGTTTAGTTGCGCCATGACGACCCCCTTTCTGGAGAAAGTGAGGACACTGTCTCCTTGCCAGTCTCGAACTCAATGTCATCAAGTGGTGTGGGACCAAGATTTTCGAGAACAAGTTTCCTCTTGTCCCAAAAAAACAGCTACGTCCCTCCCAGCCAAAAAGTCTTGGCAGCACTCGCAAAGAGTAAAGATAACGGTGTCTTGGCCCTTTCTATCTTCGTTGTAGGACTGACCACAGAGAGCACAGTAGTAAGAAACCATGACTTGTCTCTCCCTTCTTGGCGTTCACGGGTTCCCCGGTTAAAGCATTCAAAACAACAACCAACAAAAACTCCTTCGCCTTTTGAGGTGGCGAGAACCTGGCCACAACGACAACACTTCATCGTCATTGGCGAGCTCCTTCTTCAGGTTGAGATAAGTTGAAATTACAATGACCCCCTTCTATTTTCATAATATACTCATGGACCATTCTGTCTAGGGGAATAACTTTAAACAACAAACCCGTCTCCACCGGGTTGGTTGAGACGGGCACAAATGTTTAACACGGGGCAATAATCTTCTTCAAACTAATACCTCTCTTGTAGAAAGTCCCGATGGAGGAAAACCAGGCACGGCTCTTCCCCATATTTTGGTCCTCTAGACGGGAACAATCAGCGATAAGGTTTTCCCCCGTGACAATCCTATAACCTTTTTTTATCGCTGATTCAGCAGTATCGGCGACACAATGAGAGGCGTTGATACCCGTCAAGACAAGGGTATCAACCCCAAGCTCTTTAAGGATGTGGGTCAGCCCCGTACGATAAAATCCCGTATTGAACTTCATCTTGAGTACTACCCAGTGTCGTGGGACCTTAGCGATCTCAAGTCTTAGTTCCTCTATTGTCTCACCAAAACTAAAGTACTCCGTCACGATTATGGGAATATCAAGCCGAGCACATTCTCGGAGAATCCTCTTCTGTTTAGTCACTAGCCTCTTCTTTTCTTCGGGGAAAAGATCGAGGACAAACCCGTCCTGCATATCGATAAGCAAGACGGCATAAGACGGCTGACCCGAAGGGGTCATGATTTTCTTAGGCATAGACCCTCCTTTCAGGGTTCAGGTTTAGTTTGGCACGACAAAAAACTCCGTGCCTATTTCTAGCACGATTTTATAACTTCGTCAATATTATTCTCTACCCCGGCAAAGCCATTCTTAAGTCGATAGTCCAATTCCCAAAGGGCTGACTTATTACTATCATAACGTAATTTCTCCATTGCTTCTTCGCAACTGAACCAACCAAATTCAGTGTGCTCATGACTAATTTGAAAGTCTTTAGTTAACATCTCAACACCAAAGGCAATCTCAGGAATCATGACAATCTCAGTCCCCCATTTTAAGCCCCCAATATTTACCGCCGGGATGGTCGCTAGGGCTGACAATCTAAGAAAAGAAGAATTATAGTCAATTGCCGCCTCTTCATTGGCTTCTCGTTTGGCTGCCTCGAGCGGACTTTCCTCATCTTCGGCCCCGCCGGCAATAGCCTGCCAGATATCCATATCTTTTCTTTTGAATATGGCATAGAGATAACCTGCCCCCTCTTTAATAAAAGGAAAAACTATAACTTGTAGGGGTGCTCTCATAGAGAAACTTTATAAGCTTTCATAAATTCGGCAAAAGAACGACTCTTTGTGATTAATTCTCTAAGCGCCCCATCCATACCTTCACTAATTTGTAATTGTTTGGGAGCAATACTATCCATCTCAATATCGTTGCTCTCCGCTGGCAAGATAAAAACATTGCCACTTTCAGGATGGGCCCCTAAGACAACCTTTACGCCCTCGGTCTGGAACCTTTGAGTCAATTCGTTTATTGGCGTCGTATAGCCAGGAAATTCTTCTTCTGCCTCTCTCATACTAAAATAACTTTCAGGATCTACCCCGGAGAAAGAGAAGACTTCTCCCCTTTCGTGAAGCTCCCTCGCCAGAGCGATAATCTCTTCAATTCTTTGTTTTTTTTCGGTTTCTTTAGCGTCAGCAGGGCTAGGAAATACTTCTGTCATAATTCTTCATTTAAATTAATCACTAATAAGAGAAAATTTTCTTCCTTACTGAAGCCGAATCTTTCCCGTCAGAAACAGTGAGCTTGACAGTATAATTCCTATAGCTCCTAGGGAAACGATGGTCTAGGGTCTGGCCGACACCAGTTGTCCCGTCACCAAAGTTCCAACTATAAGATAGGGTCAAGGCCTCGCCCAGATCTTGATCAGTCGCTGCCCCGGTAAAGGTAAAATTACGAGAGCTGCCTCGAATTCTCTTAGCAGTCATTGAGAGATTAGTTGGGGCATTATTGGTTAAGGCTGGAGGAGTAACAACAACCGGAGGAGTTGTAGTAGTTATAGTTGGAGGAATAACGACAGGAGGAGTGACCGGCGGTGTGGTCGTAGTCGTAATTGGAGGGATGACAACAGGGGGAGGCGTCGTGCCATTCACAGGAATAACCGCTGCCGGGACATTAAACAATTTAGAGGCCGCGAGATACTTAGGGTTATTAAAGTCAATTGGGTTTTCCATTAGACCCCAAGATCCCCAAATCCCGGGAGTGAAGCAACTATTGAAGTGCATAAATAATCCGTCACCGCTATTTTGTCGCCAGGCCGTGAACATTTGATCATAGAGGGCCTGCATTCGAGAATCCCTACTGGCCGCAACAAAAATCTGACTAATCGCTGGATCACTTGTTCGCCACATATGTTGACCACCTTCATAAGCAATAAGCTTTAACCCCGAAGCTTTGGCGAGGCCATTTTGCGAATTAGTCCAAACAGCTGTCTGGTCAATGATTGAGGAACGTAATTGATTAATAACATCAGTAACGTCAGTGGCGCTAGTAATGCCCGTGCCAAAATAGGGGGCAATAGCGAGAGCGTCAGCCTTGATACCGGTCGGATTAATTGCCGGATTGGCGAGCCCGTTGATCAATAGCTCTGAGACACCATAATTTGCGGCCTGGCTAGCAATAACTTTAACCACCCGATTCGAATCAGTGGCAAATTGAGTATTGAAGATTTGCCAAATTTGGCCCGAGCGTCGCGCTTGGAAATTCATGGCCGCAGTAAAAACTGGCACATTAGACCACTCTTTGACACCTTCTTGTTGAGCATAAATACTCTGACCAAAACCACCATTCCAAATTTCGTTACCATACTCAACATAGACCCGGAGATTACTATTGAGGCGATCCTTAATAAGGGCGGCTAATTTGGTAACATAATCATCATTGGCTTTACCAGGAATATTAATCCACATGTCAGTCCCGAGTTTGTTAGAGAGATCAATCATGTATTCCCAAGCTACCCCATTCACAGTTTGAGTGTAGGTCGTCGTTGAAGTTCGTTGGCTCCAAGAGACAGTCTCATTGTTATTAGTATCAGCCCAATCCATAAAGCGCAGAGTGCTAAAGCCGGTCAAACTAGTGATAAATTCTGGGGTGAAGACAGCGCTATCATTAGTATAGCCAGGCAAAAGAACTCGGATATTACGGATAGGGTCAGAAACGAGAGATTTACGAATCTCAAGCAAAATGCCGTTTTCAGAAGGGGTAACATTAAATTTATGAGCTACGCCAGAAGTGGCATAAGTTTGATAACCACCATCCATACCAATAAAAATTTCGCCTTGGCCATCAAAAATTAAAGTATATTGCCCGGCCGGATATTTAGGAACATTACGAAAGATTAAAGTCCGCGCCAAGGTCTGATTACCATAAGGAATTTGGGTGGGGTAACCATCGATAGTTAAGGGGACACCAGTCAGAGCGTTCCAATCACTCCCCAACCAACCACGGGACTGCTTCATTATGTTAATAAAGGCCCAATAAGGCGCCCAGTCTTTAAGCTCTCCAACATTGACCCCCATCATTCCAGAGTTAACGGGGGTAGAACTGAGAATAGAGGTAGCTAATTGTTGTCTAGGAGAAACAAGAGTATTAAAAATAGAAAATACAAGAAAAAGTATTGCGATAATTAAAAATAAAATCGCTCCCGCCAACTTCCATTTTGAAATCTCAATTTTTTGTTCCATAAATTTAAATAAATTATCAATTAATAATACCCAAGACGTTAATTCTTATCTAACTATACCACAGATATTTCTTAAAGCCGCGAGATCCTCGGTAGTGAGATTCCCACTACCTCCTTCTTCATTTAGATAATACATAATGGCTTTAGGATTAGCGATATGATCCAAACCAAGAGCATGGCCAAATTCATGGGCAAGCACTCGTTTTAATTGTTCCTGATCATTGAATTGGAAAATACTAATCGTTGTCCCGCTACTATTACTAACATATTCCCCCTCATTAAAGATCTTACCCGTTGAAGAGCCAACTAGATTATAATCTTTAACATGGAGGTTGAGAGTTGCAACCAATTTGTTAAGAACAAGCTCCGTTGATTTAATCTGGCTTACTAAATTATTAAAAGAGTTTTCCGAACGACGAATCAGGGAAGCCTTTCTATTTAGTCCCAATCTTGCTTGTTCAAGCTTCTGATATTGGTCAGTGGGAGCTCCTCCTTGATTATTCCAATAGACAACTGCTTGCTCGTAGGCATTCTGAGCGGTCTGGTAAGAAGAGACAAGGGCTTCAATTTTTATTTTGTCTTGGTCGTAGGAAGCGATAAGTGAGTCATACTTAAGTTTGACTCTGTTATAAGTAGCTCGGTCATCGCCAATAATGATGCCCATTTTTTTGAGAGCGTCGGTCGCTTTCTGTCTCTCGTCATAGACAAAACTTATTTTAAGAGTGCTTGTCGCCGAGTACTCAAATAAATTTTTACCAAAAGGCTTCTCCCACACTTGTTCAGCTTGTTTTAGGCTGGCCACAACTTCATTTTTGGTTAGGTCAAAGCGCGGGTCAAGACTAGCGATAGAATAAGTTATTGGTTTTTGGCAAGGTTGTCGCCCGAGGAGTCTCAGCAAAAGTTGACTCGCCTCTGCTCGGTAGCAATAACTAAAAGCAAGGATAAAAAGCAAAGGGGCAAGACTAATTAAATGTTTTCTAAAATTTCCTAGCACCCCTTAATTATAACAAACAACAAACCCGCCACCCAGAGGGCAGCGAGTGCTGTCCCCCAGGGGGCGGGCTCTAAAGTTCGATGGAGGCGGCCGCGAGCATTTCGCGGCGGGTACAAGGAGGGATCCCCGACTTCTTCCGCATCCGACGAATCTGGTGGACAGAGAGATCGGTATACCGAGAGATCACCGCATCCGGCAAAACGCCAAGGAACGACGAAACCTTCGCCCGGAGATCACCGCCCTCGTCATGAAGGTAGACCATCCCAATCGAGATGAAGGCGTTCTTCAATAGTCCAAAGTGGACGATAGCACTGTGGTAGAGCACCTGGTGGTCCCGCAAGAATTCCTCGGGGCTGAGGCTCTCGAGGCCGCGCAGTTGGGCCACCGTCTGCGGCTGACAAAAGAACGGGATCTCGACTCTCGAATCAGGTTTACCCCAAATCAGTTTGGGCACGAAGGGCGTCTTGCAACGGGGGCAAACCGTCCTGAAGTCGGTCGGGTCCGGGAGGAATCCCGCGAGAATCTCCAGCGGCGTCAATTCGCGGTGACACTTCGGACAAACTCCTGTCGGAGTGTACTTCATTGGCCCGGCGAGTGGGTTGAGTAGACTGACCAACAACAACCGCAACCCCAACTCATACTGACCGAGAGTCTTTCTCTGCTTCAGGGTCAGTCGCTGTTCAAGCCGCAAGGAGGTCTCCTGGCATTGACTCGTTTCCATTCTCAACATAATTCCTTTTCTCCTTCTCTCAAGGTTCTCTTCTTTATCTAAGTCTAAACCTCAGCCTCACTTTGGCTAAAATTTAATCTTTCTGCCTTAATTTCTAGCACGGTTTATTAATTTAGTCAACAACAAAAATCTAAACAAAAAACCGCCCTGCTCAAAACGGCCCGAGCGGGGCGGTTTTGAGCGTGGCGGCAAGGAAGTTCATCCTTCTGGCACTGTGTAGGTGGTGAGGATCCCCTCCTCGTAGAGATTCCCAACCAAGATGCGCTGGTCCGGGTTGAAAGCCAGCATCTTATCTCGGATGGCCTCGCCAGAAAGAGCCCCGAACTTGGCGTTGATGCGATGAAGTGCATCGTAGACGTCGGCCAGCGACAGCATCCGCCCATAGAATGGGATCATCGTTCTTGTCCCCTGACTGTAGTCATGAAGAGGCTCTGGGATAATCTCCGGATACCCACCCTGCTGGAAACGGTGATGCCAGAGAATGATCTCAGCCGAGAAATCAAAGACATCCCTCACAAGGCGGTAGCCATCAAGCACGTGGGCCTTGATTTCATCAGCATCGGCCGGGGTCCAATCAGCCGTCTTGTTCAACGTCGCAAGGCGCGTCATCGCCTTGCCGACATCATGCAGGAGTCCGGCATAAAAAAGAGCCCGCTGATCGAGATGGATGAACCTCCCGATGGCCTTCGTAAGAAAGCTTACGCGCAGACTGTGCTCGTAAGTCAGGGGACTCTTCATCTGGAGCGGGGAAAGAAAAGTGGTGAGACCCACCTTCTGTTCGGGGGCCAGCCCCAAGTCTTCAAAAGCCAGGTCGAGACGGTCGGCCAAACTGATGGCCGGGTCAAGGTATTCGACAAAGCAATAGGGCATGTTAGGAACTCCCAAGGGTCTCCCCTTTTTGGTTTGGTTATATTCTCAAGCCACAAATTCCGTCCTAATTTCTAGCACGGTTTAAGACGTTAGTCAATAATAGAAACAATGCTCCTAAGACTATTTTGTTTTTTGTTAGATCCACGATAAAATTACACTATACTTATGGAACCAGATTTAAACAGAGGCCCAAATCCCCTCGAAGCCAGTGGCCCAGGTTTTCTTTATTACAAAGAAGCGGTGCCAATTTCTGAAGGAAAGAAGTTAGAATTTCATAGTGGTGCCACAGCCAATCTATTATTCCATACGCTTAACATCTATGGTTTCTTAGGAAGTCTTTCGACTAGCGACTATGAAAAAATTAACGAGGTAATTGGGGATGTTCCAGACAAAGCAATTCAAACAGAGCTCCTAAAATTCAAAGAGGAAAATCACGATAATATCATTAGCGATTTTATAATTCTCGATCCCCACACACCAGAAGAACTTATTAATTCTTTTGGGGAAAGTGCCGACAGTTCCATCCAACTTTTTGCCCAAGCCCTAGCCAAAAGCTGGGAGAAATACAAAAGTTACTGGGAAACTCGAACTGCAAAACTTTATCCGATACTGCAAGCAAATGTCGAGATAATTCCTTGGGCCGAGTACGCTCAAAAAATGGAGCTAGTGACTGGTGCAACGTTTGATCTTGATATGAATATTATCGCTGTTGAGGCCCTTATGAGATCAGCCTCTTATGTTGAACCAAATATTGCCATTGGATCAATTGGACAAGGCAACGATGCTGGTTTTGTCCACGAGGGCTTACATTTATTACTCAAAAAAGATTGGGCCAAAGAAGAGAGAACTAAAAATCTTGTGCCCCGCAGCTGGCACGATGATTTTTGGAAAAGTAATTGGGATGTTAAGTTCGAACAAGCCGTTGTCGTTAGTCTAGACCAGCTAATCAGAAATCGTCCCCAATCAATCGAAGGATACTTTAAGGGCTGTCGAGTAGAGGGTTTAGAAAAATTTTTCTTTGGACCTATTAAAGATTGGTATGAGGCGAAGCTTACCGGCCAGACAGAAGAAAAACTTTCAGACATTATTTATAAAATTTTGTCTTCTCATAAAAAAGAATTGATTGACGATCTCTCCTGGCAAGACGATTCACGTACAAACTAAAAGCGCCCCAACGGGGCGCTTTTAGTTTATTTCTTTTTCTTTTTGGCTTCGAGCATGACCTTCTTGGCGGCCAAACGCTTCTTTGTTTTTGGTGAGCGGGAGGTCTTATTCTTCCCTACTCCGGTGAGTCTCTTTCCCATATTTATTTTACTTTTCCCGCTTAGCGGGGATTAATGATTAATTATTGCTTTTGTTTAATTTTAACACAAAAGACGAGGGAAAGCTACCCCCAAGGAGGAAAGGGCTTCCATCACATGAGTAATCGGGAGGCCAATTATCCCCTCATAATCACCAGTTACTTTTTCGATAAAAGTTTTTTCGACAGTTTGGACAGAATAAGCCCCGGCCCGAGTTAGAGGTTCACCCGTTTCAATATATTCATCAATCTCTTCATCAGACAAATCCCTAAATTTTACTTTGGCCGTAACGGCTTCAGAAACTACTTTATTATTTAAAGTATCAATAATTGTAAAGCCGGTAAAAACAGAGTGCTCATTACCGCTCAGCATTTTAAGCATTTCTTTGGCCCGGGAAGGGGTATAAGGTTTACCAAGAACCTCCCCCTCGAAAAAAATAAAAGTATCCCCACCAATGATAACGGCATCGTCATAATTTGGGGCGAGACTCTCGGCCTTCCCTCTTGAGAGAAATTTTACCAATTCATCAGGCGGGAGGGCCAGGGTCATATCTTCCTCATAATTACTGGCGACAACTTCAAACTCCAGCCCGGTTTTAGCTAGTAACTCTTTTCTCCTTGGAGAAGTTGAGGCCAAGATGATTCTTCTCATTCTTTTAATATAACATCTGGCCTTGCTTAAGGCTACCCTCGATAAGACTTTGTGTACTCATAAATAGTGGACCAAAAAGAACCAGCGAAAAAGGCTACCCCAATCTCTTCAAGTGGAACGCCCAAGACCAATATCCCCCAGGTATTCTTCAGATGATAAAACTCCTGCACCCAGCCTTTAAATACCAAATTAATTACTACAAAAACGACAAAATAGATAAAACTAAAAAGAAAGGCACTGGCTAGTATTTGCTGGCGTAAATCGGGGCGGTAAAATCCGGTAAGAATTGCTCCGGCGGCTCCAGCCAACATTAGATAATAAACTGAGTTCTCTGGAGATAAAATAGACGAGATAATATAAGTAACGATAACCAAAAAAAGAAAACCAAGATGCCGTCTCTTACTAGAAGCTAGTTTAACTTTCTTTTTCTTATTTAAAAACTGATAAGCCACAGCCGAGATGCCGGACATCACAAAAAGAAAGAAAAAACTCTCAACCCCAACCCCATAGACCTTCATCAGACCAAAGAGTGAATCAGGGTACCAGTAATTTGGTACAAGAAAATAATCAACAATACCCAAGGGCATCCCCAGGAAACTCGCCCAGAGCATTTCCTTTTGCAAGTCCTTCCGTCTTAAAAATATAAAAAGCCAGATGACAAAAAGAATCAAACAGCCAGTTAAATATGCGTATTGATTAGGTATCATAATTTCATTATAACATGCGAAAATATAAATAAGGACACCCCGTCGGGACAGGGTGTCCAGACGGGGTGTGGAGTTGTGGCCCGAGTTTAGACCACAATCAAGTTGTTCAAACTGTAGCTGGCGATGGCCGCAGCAGTGCTCCCGGGAAGCATCCCGACAGCAAAGCAAGCGTTGACCAAAATCGCCTCGTCGCCCAGCTCGGTATGGCCGGAGAAACCAAGGACGAAGTCTGGGGTGCACATGGCTCCACCATACTGCTCTTTGGCGACATTCCGCGACTGCCAACTGGACAGGTGCCCGGGGTGGGCCAGAAGCCGGCGACCCTTCTCCAGACAGAGGTCATAGTACTTCCCCATCTTTTCTTTGGTGGGGTCACCAACCCGAATCACTGCCAGGGGCGGCTCGCTCTGGTCCTGATCGGCGGCGAAGACCGACAGGTAGCCGCCGTAGCGACGCTGGTCTGCAGGGAGCCGGGAATTGCAGTCAGCGATCTGCTTGAGCAGCTCCGGCAACAAATCACCATAAATCATTCTCATCAGTGCCATAATTTTCCCCTTTCCGAGGAGGTTCAGCCTGAAAAACACAAATAACACCTGCCTCTATTTCTGGCATATTTTTGCCACTTAGTCAATATTCAAGGCCTCTTTGACTAATCCATAAACAACAAACCCGCCTCGTACTGACGACGGATCCGTCGTCCCGCACGGGCGGGCAATTAATCTTAGGGGTCGGGTTCACCTTCCTGCTGGAGATACCCCAACATCACGCCCCGAATGGTTGAGCTGAGGAATCCATCCGCTTGTGATTCTGGGTCGACGCCAGCTCTTCGGGCCAGTAGCATGGTGTGGAGCAGACTCTTTCGCGATTCGACGTTGGCGAGGAACTCTTTCAAAATCTCCTCCCAGACGGCCGGGGAATTTTTGCTTCCATCAATCGCCGCGCCGACCGGGGCTATCCTTACCTGAGTCGAACCTGCGTGCTGATAGCCACCAGACGCAACGATCACGGGAACCATCATCCCCCAACCGAACGCCGCGACATCAATTCCCGCGTTTTCCGTTTCCATCTGCCTGTCCGTAATGACCAAGCCGACAGATCCTGGGTCCCGCTGAATCTCTTCAATGACCGAGGCCCCGGATGTGAAAAACTCAAAAACAATGCCAGGAAGAAGTTCAGCGAGGGAACGAGCAGCATCAAGATTCTCAGCCGTGTCATCGGCGACGAGGATTCGGTTGATTCCTAACCCAGTAAGTCCGTTTTGCAAATCCATAAGTTTCTCCTTTCCGAGAAAGCCGTTTTTCCAAAAACCTTTTTATTGGCAAGAGGCAGACAAGCCCCGACAATTTCTGCCTATATTTCTAGCACGATTTTTGTGCTTAGTCAATGTCAGAAATTATCTTACTTTAGACAAATTATTTTCAGCAACTTGAAAAATATTTTTATCTAACTCATAACCGAAGAAGTCACCACCCCTTTCTAGAACCTGAGCACCTAAGACCGCTGTCCCCATAAAGGCATCGAGAACTTTATCGCCAGTTTTGAAATATCTATCTAAAATAAATTTATAAACTCCTTCTGGTGTTAGGCAAGGATGATTAGCCGAAGAGTAGTAATTAACATAAAGAACCTCAGACTCAGGGTTAAAAGGTTTTTTTGTTTTAGAAAAGACCATAATCTGGTGACAATTAGAATGGGCATTCTTTGTTGTGGTATAGTCTTCGTCCCAGTCGTGCTCAAGCAATTCTACCCCCTCAGACGAAGAGACAAAATTAATAAATCGACTCTCTATTGAGAAGCCCTCTTTAAGACAAAAGGACTGGAACATCCCCGACAACTCAACGTAGAGATCCCCCATCTTAACTGTATCAGCACATTCAATAATCAAACAGCCAGAGTCTTTGAGTATTCTAAAACTCTCCCTGGCGACGGAGCTTAGTAATTTCTTAAAATCAGAAAATTCTAGATTATCCTTAACTTCGCCATAGACTGTCCCAATATTGTAGGGAGGGCTAGTAATAATCAGGTCAAGAGAATTATTCTCAATCTCTGACATTTGCTCCGATGATTTATTGTAAATTTTAAACATAATAAAATGATATCAAAAATCTTCTCATAGTTCTACATCTTATAACCAAACAACAAATCGCCCACTAAAGGATTTAAGCTAATTCAAAACTTTATAAACCAAATGGAGGTAAGAATTTTGTAGTTTATTGACTGATTCAAGCTCCAAGGCTTTTAGTTTAAATAACTCGTCTTGGATATGAAGTGACTCCCCGTCCATTAAAGTTGGCGTATCTTCCCCACCAACCAGAACAGGGGCAACGACGAGAGAAAGATAATCAATAAGACCGTTTCTCACAAGTTCGGCATTTAATGTCCCTCCAGTTTGAACTGTCACTCGTTCGGCACCAAAATCATTTTTTAATTTTGAAAACATATCCACAAAATCGATCTCACTTTCATGTTTTATAACTTCAACATTATCTAATTCTTCTTTGAGCTTATAGGCAGGATGGTTTTCGTTTGTCGTAACAATGATGACCTTCTCCCCTTTTTTAGAAACATATTTCATTCCGCTTTCATTCAGATGAGGTTTGCTGTCTATAATTACAAAAGTAACAGGAATTTTTTCAGGCTCGTCAGTTTTTTCATTAAAACCAATTTTTGCAAAAACTCGGCCAGAGTTTAGGGAGAAGAAATCGGTCGTCTTCTCGATCTCATAATATTGAGAGAGTCCCTCTTTAACCCCAACAACCTTAGGGAAGTCCTTATCGACATCCATTGCGTTAGTATCCCCCGTCGAAATTTTACCATCAACAGAGGTGAGCATAAAAAGAGTATTTATTGATCTATCCATAAATTATTCCTTATTTAATTCTTCTTTAATAAGTGGCACAATTTGCTTCCGCATTATTAAATCTGGTCTTTCGGCTACAAACCCATTAAACTTAATCCTAAGTATTTTTTCTAGAAGAATCTTGGTTTCGTCATCGCCAGTGACAAAAATATTTTTGTTCTCATCTAAGCTGAGAGTGTTTTGGAAAATATAATCTAAAACCATCTCTCCCTTTATTTTTTCTAAAATTTTAAGAATTTCGCCTCCTCTTTCTTTTATAAGTTTCTCTGCCCCCATTATCTCAATTTGAGCTATCCCAACTTTCTTGTCTCCCATTACAAACCAGGCAAAATCACCCTCAATTCTTTCCTTCAATTTATCGCCCGACAAATCAGATTTTGCGAGAAAAAGTTCCTTCCAAAAGTCAGCAGGTAAAAGTGCCACTTTATTAAGATATTCAACGGCCTGTTTATCCCGTCCTATCTCCATCCCCCCAACTTTGAAATTAAGGGTGTTAGAAATAATCGCCCCACATAGAAGAATTGCGGACTCTTTAGAAATATCTATATTGTTTTGGATAAACTTCTCAGCAATTAAAGTTCCCGCCGAACCAACAAGCTCTATCTGGACCTTAGCATTTGGAAATTGGTCAGCCTCGTGAATCTTCCGATGATCAATAATTTCAATAACCTTCTCTGGGGCGACTTTCCCTTCAAGCCCAATAAGGTCACTGGCATCAACTAAAATAACTTCGTCAAAATTATCGGCATTAAGTACCATCTGAGGATATGGAAGATTATAGCGATCAAAAATAAATTTTGCCTCATCGTGCATTTCTCCCAGGATGCCGACCTCGACATTCTTGCCCATCTTTTTTAAAAATTCACAATAAGCTACTGCCCCGGCAACGCCATCAAGGTCGGGATTCACATAACCAGTAATAAGGATCGGTTTCATAAAGTAACTATACCAAAAGTTCTGTGCCCTATCTAGGTGGATATAAGTAAGTCTTTTGAAAAACAGAAAGCCGTCCTCCAACGGCTACTGTTGGGGACGGCATTTAATCTTCTGAATGTTGAAACGACTCAAGACCTTTGACCACCCTCTTCTCTTGGGGCACTTTGGCGATCAACCGATCGAGATACCCGAAGGCTCGAGGGTCGCCCTTCGAACGGAAATAGAAGAGGTCCTCATAGTCATAGTCTTTAGGGTCGATCAACTCCAGAAGCTGGAAAGCCCTGGAGCTTATGACACAGGAACCGCCACCCAAGAGGCCAAGCAGAAAGAAGAAATTAAGCTTTTGGGGATCAACTCTCCCAACCCAGAACATAAATTCCTCCGCCCCTCCGAACGTTAAGAAAGACTCAAGCGCCGTGTACTTGTTTTCGGGCATGACTAGCCCTCCTTGTTTTTGTTTCGGGTTTCAACACAGAATTTCTATTCCTATTTCTAGCACAGTTTTACTGCCTAGTCAATATTGTCTCCGTTAGAAAAAAATCCCGCCATCATTTCTGAGTGGCGGGATTAGAACGGAACAAAGAACAACTCAGACTCTCACAATCACTCGACCTCTGTCCTGGCCCTTTGCATTGCTTCCCACAAGGAAACAAATTTGGGACAGGACAAGAGAAGTTCTGAGATCGTCCCAGCCGCAATGATCTGCCCCTTGTCGAAGACGCAGATCCGATCAAAGAGTGGTAAGAGATGCAATTGATGAACAGTGGAGATAACTGTCTTACCAGAGAACTCTTGGAAGATGTTCTGGTAAACAATAACCTCTGTAACTGTGTCGAGGCTTGAAGTCGGCTCGTCAAGAAGAACGATGTCCTTGTCGTGACAGGCCAGAAGTCCGCGGGACAAAGCCAGCCGTTGCTGTTGTCCGCCCGACAGATTGACCCCCTTTTCTCTTGTTGAGGAGTCAAATCCTTTGGGCAGACCGTCAACAACTTCGCTAAAACGGGCCACATCAGTGAAGTGACGAACAAAAGCTAAATCATGCTCTGCCCCCATCGTGATGTTGGCTAAGATGGTACTGGCGAAAATCTCCGGGTCCTGGGGAACAAGCGAGATGGCTCGATTTATACCTTCGAAACCACTGGGAATCTCTTCCCCATCAACAGACAGGCGGAGTTCTTGCGGATGGTACAGATCCCTCATCACTTTGAGAAAGGTGGTCTTACCGCTACCCGTTTCGCCGACGAGGGCAATCTTCTCGCCACGTCGCGCTTCAAAAGAGACGTTGTTCAAGTGGAGCTCTGGGTCATCTTCGTTGTGATACGAGAACGACAAGTTGCTCACATTTAAAGTCCGCCAATTCTTCGGCAATACGTGGTTGGAGAAATTTTCGACTCGAAAGTCTTGAGAAAGCTCTCCAGCATTTAGAATCCTCGACTTGTATTTCAAGATGTCGCCATAGCGACCAGTGAACTTGAAGAATAGGTCGCTGATCCTCTCCAAATATCTGATGAGGATAAACAAACTCGCGACCAATACTCCTGGCGAAGAATTTAGGTTCTGCCAAAAGTATACCCCAAGCACGATGATGGTCATTACTGTACAGCACAGACTTGTAAGGCACCACTTAAGCTCGTTCAAACGCTGGTTGCGCTGGAAGAGGTCAAAGGGTTTTTCAACTCTGCCCATAATCGCTCTGAAGACCAATTTTTCTACGCGCAGGATGATGACGGTTGAGATGTTGCTAACCGCATCAAAGACGCTCTCGGAAATCTGGTTTTCCAAATGATTAAGTTCCTTATATTGGCCGATCATTATCTTATCGAACTGGATCGTTAGCCAAAAGGAAACCACAATCATTCCTAAAACGATGAGGGCCGCGGGGTGGCTAAAGTAGGCCAGGACGGCGTAACTTACCACCAATTGGACGACGGCATAGATCACCTCGAACGAATCTTCTGAGAAAGAAAAAAGAGCTGTTGTCCCTTTCTCGATCTTATCTATCGTGTCTCCAGAATGATGTTCTGTGTGCCATTCGAGGGGCAAGGTCATCACTCCTTGCAGAAGAAATTGGCGATAGTTCCGACGGACCGCAAAGGCATTATTCCTTTCGATGCACCTTGCTGGGGCATGAATAGCCCAAAAAACGAGTTCGACCACCAGGGTTAAGGCTAGAAGTCCCCAGAGGTACTTGAGGTTAGACGAGGTGATCCCCTCTTTCTCGATAGTACCCATGATGGCGGCCAGAATGAAGGGCGGGAAAAACATTTCGATAGAATTGGCCACGATGAACATGATCCAGTACCAAACGATTTTCTTTCGATTGCCCTCCGAATACTGCCAGGTCTTGCTGAAGAGATAACTAAGGGGGTTTCTCTTTTCATCCTTATCCATTTGCTTCTCCTTTCTGAGAGTAGTGTTGTAAAAGAACAAAGAACCAAAAACGCCGCTCTACGCGGCGTTCTAAGCTCTCGAATTTATCGAGAAGTTCAAGTTCTTAAAACACGGCGCAAGCTCCCCGCAAGGAGAGAAGTAGCTAAGATATTGGCCACACCAAACATCCAAAGACGACGGAAGTCATTGTTATCCCAATATTTCTTATTAAATTCTTTGCGCATATTTTTCATAGCACTATTTATTATCCACAAAAATACACAAATGTCAAGCCCTGCTTGAAATAAATTTTTATTTAGAAAATTTCTGCTGTCGAGTCAAGGTCGCAATTTTTTCTGCCACCTTAATAATATTAATTCCTTGGGCAAGGGGTTTATTAAATTTCCCGAGGGGCCGCTTCTTGAGAGATTCAATAATTGGGTGTTTCCACTGAGGAGTCTTAGATAAACCAGCCTCAACGAGAGCCGTGGCAAACTTATCAGGATGGGCCGTCTCAAAGATGATGACGGGGCAATCAACGAGGCCTTTACTTCTCGCCCGAAGGGTAGCAATTAGACCAGTTGTACCGTGCGTTTCAAGTACTAAGTTTTGTTTATGGTAAGTTTGTCTCATCATGGCGTAAAGTTCTTCATCAGTCTCCACATCCTCGGCCCAGATTAATTCCTGGAGGAAACCAATCATCTTTGGCGTGACGCCATAAACACTGAGTGGCTTAGACTGAGATTCGCTAGAGAAATTCTTAATGTCCGTTTTCATCGCTGGGAAATTAATCTCACCACGGTAACCGGTCTTAATAGCAGAATAAGCAAGCAAGCGCTCGAGATTACTTGGATCAAGAATGTCCATCGAAGGGGCAGACGTTTTTTTGAAAGGTCGATGTTTAATAACCCCATTACCAATAACATTGGCAATTATATTATTAGCGTTGGTTCCAATAATAAAGTTCTTAATGGGCAGACCAATCTCACGGGCATAAATTCCGGCCATCAGGTGCCCGACATTCCCCGTCGGAACGGAGAAGATGACTTCCTGTCCCGGTTTGATCTTATTTTGTTTAATAAGTTCTCGGTAGGCCGCAAAATACTGAGTCGTCTGAGGGATGAGTCGCCAGATATTAATTGAGTTAGCACTAGAGAGATCCAATCCACCAATCTCCTTGGTCATTTTTTTGACCTGCTCGAGCGTGATTTTTTGACCAAGCTTCTCGGCCACTTCTTTTGCTAAAAAGACAATTCCCTCTTTACCTGTCGAGTAGCGGGCACTTTGTAGCAACTTGGCAACATCCTGGCAATTATCAAAATTGCCCTTAATTGGGATCGCTTGTTCGTTGGCATAGGTATTATGGATATGGAGCATCTGCTTCTCTTGAATCTCGCTTACCCCCTTGTCAGGATATAGAACGGTTACAGTGATATTGGGCAGGAGGCCAAAAGCATCGGCAATCGCGACCCCAGTATCACCAGAGGTCGCCACAATAATATTAATTTTTTTATCAAACTTAGTTGTATAAGCGGCCATTAACTGGGCCAAAGTTCGAGCGGCCACATCCTTAAAGCTAGCTGTTGGCCCACGATCCAGGCGCATGACAAAGGTATCAGGATCAAGCTGATCAATTGGTAAAGGGAAATTCAGAGCGCGGGCGATCAAAACAGCTAAGTCAGAATCACTAATTTCTGATCGCGGGATAAAAAGACGATGAATAAGGGTGGCTAAATCACTTGGGGTAAAATTCACCCAAAAATTTCTATCACGAAGCCAAGTAGCAGGAAGTTTTGGGATAGAAACTGGTACCAACAAACCGCCGTCAGAGGCCATCCCCTGAATGATACTGGGCCAGAAAGGAATTTTGTCTTTAGAACCCCTCGTACTTATAAAGTCAGGAGAACGACTCGGAATTTTCCGCAAATATGCTAAAAGTTTAGAGCTAGTCATAATACAAAAAGTCTAGCACCAATGATTAAAAAGTTCTACCAGTTCAAGTTTTTATTTCTCAAGCCTTTTTCTTAGTTCATCGATGACCGCTTTTTCCCAGTACTTCATCGAGAACCAACCAATAAGTGGCTGGGCCGCGATACGAAGCCAGCGTTTATGGATGGTGACTTGGTAAATGTAGTCGATAGTGGTTCCTTCTGGGCATTTGGAGAACAGCACTTCTTCGTGGCCAGAAGTTCCAAATTTAGGGCTTTCATTATCCGAGATGTACCCCCTCCCGGGAAGGATCTCTGTTTTCATTTTTACCGGGAACTTTTGGCCGAACGATTTAACAGTCGCTGTCATTTCCAAATAATTTCCTTCCCGCCTCGTGACGTGTATAGACTCCGCAACTTTCGGAAAATATTCAGGAAATTTTTCAAAGTCAGTCATTATGTTAAATACCTCCGCGAGCGGTGTCTTGATCAGCCACTTAGCCTGAAGAGTGATATCTTTCATATGTGCTTGAATTTATTTTTTATCTTTAGGTCGTCCCCATTGCCAGCGAGGTTTCTCTCCTTTCTTATAGGCGACGATGAGGAGAAGGGGGGTCAATATAATGATAGGTAGAGCGAATGTTAGAAAATTGCTTCCGGAGTCAGGATTACCGGGAATATCTTCTTCTCTGATGAGGACGAGACTGAGTATGAGTAAGACATAAATAAAGATAACGAACCAGCCTTGCCATTTTACCGGTGCCCATCCCCAGCCGTAGAGCTTGGCCTTAAACCAATAGCCCTGTGGGTTATCCTTTAGATAAGCGAAATATTCTTTAATCATATGACTTATTTATATAATAGTAACTAACTAATTTTAACTTCTTCTCCTTCACCGACGAAAGTGTCTATCCCATTCTCAACTAAAATCCCTTGACCATTTCGCAATATTCTTAATGGGTATTTTAGAGTCTTCATTTTTTCCTTTACAAGTTCTTCCTCTTGATCTTCATAATGAGCTTTCAAAACAAATGGTACATAATTAAGAGCGGTAAAATCAGAGAGGCCAAATCGATCTATTGTCTCATCGGCCCAGTCTGACACAGCAATAGAGGGACACATCACATAAGCTCCGGCACTCGTGCCAATATAAATTTTGCCTTCTTCGAGCATTTCTTTTAGAATCTCGTCAAACCCCGTTTCCTTAATTGCTTTTAATAAATAAAAAGTATTGCCACCTTCAATATGAATAATATTTTTATCCTCAAAGAAGCTTCTTAGTTCTTCTTTGCTTTTATCTTTAATATCTATCTCTTCAATAGAATAACCATTCTCTCTTATTGTTGGAATTATGACTTCTTGGACTCTTTGGCCAAATTTTCTAGCCCCCTTTGAAGCAGTGGTAACATAACCAATTTTCATTTGATCTTTCGGAAGACCGGTTAAATCATAGCTATGTTTTAACAGGAAACTTAAATCTGATGCGAGTATCAATTTCATGGGGTAACTATACCAAAAATCTCCTAGTGGTTCTATGTCCCTGCCCACTTATTTTGTGGCCTCTATAATCACTAAATAGGGATTCTCATACCACTCATTCCAGAATTCTCTTCCGTATTTTTTTACCCCCTCATCTGAAACTGATAATGGCAACCATTTTATATCCTTAAATCCAGCTTCTTTAAAACACTGCTCATACGTTTCTTTAGACCAAAAATAATTATAAAAAGAACATATCTCCTTTCCTCCAATAATAAGAGTGACCTTCATCTTGCTCCCCTCCATAAGTTCACCGCCTTCTGCTTTTACAGACACTTCATTATATTGATGAGCTTTTGTCTCTGGGTGGTCTGGATTATTGTTTAGAGCAACAATCTTAGCCCCTGACTTTAAATTACTATAGATACTTTTACACATTCCGAGAAGCTCTTCCTTTGTTTTGGAATAATGAAGTATGAACCCACCAACAGCCATATCAAACTCACCCAATTTATTTAATTTAGAAATATCTCCAACCTCATATCTAATCCCAAGAGGATTTTCCTTTTCTTTTTCATTCGCAAGCTTAATCATTTCGGGGGATAAATCGACCCCGACAACTTCAGAGGCTCCGAGTAATTTTATTTCCCTTGTAAAAAAACCATCTCCACATCCCAAATCAATTATCTTCTTGTCCTCTATATTTCCAATAGCCTTCAAGAGGGATGGTTTGTATATGTACTTTTTTGCAATTCTTTCATCCTGAGTATTTGCATATGCCTCTGCGATATTGTCGTATTCTGCTTTCATATTTTTATAATATCTTTTATTACAAAAAAGTATACCAAAAGCTCTGAACCCTATCTAGGTTGCCCTAAACAGGCCTTATAAAACAAAGCTTTAAAAATGCTCCGTTGGGTAGAGGAAGTTAGAACCGCTTGGGCTCTATCTTAACAAGTACATCTCATAGACGGGTTTTGCCAAATCATCGAGTTTTAAATCTTTCTTTTCTATTATCTGCAACCCAGCCGTTTTGCATATTTCCACCATTTCCTGTTGAGTAACAACATAGTCATCAAATTCTATGTGTTCTCCGCTGACCAATTTAATTCTAAGCCTGACTTTGTCTTTGCCTATTTTATGACTGGACAATGTCTCAGATTCGAAGTCAGAACTTACTAACTCACCACTCACGTTTACAACATAAGCAACCCCGTCAGCCATTTTTATTTCCTTTATTTTTTTAAGTATCTTTAGTCTGTCGGCAAGAGGAACTGTTGTCAAAATATTTATCAGTAAAATGGTCTCAAATTTTTTATCTGTCTCAAACGAAGTAAGGTCTGCCTGACAAAAATCAAAACCTTCTTCGTTCTCTAAGTGACTATTTAAATCAACTCCCGAAACACAGTAGCCTCTCTTGAGAAGAAGACCGGAAAAATACCCGGTACCACACCCGGCATCAAGGATCGGCTCTTTCAACTCTACCGTTTCAAAATAAGGTTTTAGTAATACATCTTTAAGAACAGTTGGTACCTCATATTTACTTAGAATCTTTGACCAATCGATTCTCTCATTATTTTTTGTTTCTTTCTCCATAAAATAATCATACCAAAAAACCTTCAGCTGTCCTATCGCCTACCAGGCTCCTTTTGGTGAAGGGAATTAGAGAACTTGTTTAGTAATAAGAACTTTCTCCTAGAGTGGTTTATTTACATTCATTTCATCGACAGGAATGCTCCTAGAAGAAATCAGATCTCTCATCTTTTTATGAAATTCCTGAATCGACAACTTCCCTTCTCGAACTCCGGCTAGTGCCAGATATCCCTCTTCTTTGTTTAAATCTAGGCCAAGCGACATCACTCCCATATTAAAACCAAGTTGAACCTTCCGCTCCTCAGACAAATCGTTCCAATTTTGCACCTGAGAAAATCTAAGCACCTGCTCACATCCGTGCACAATGAATTTATTCATTTATTTAATATATCACAATGCGGGTTCGAATCCAGTCTAAGGTAAGAAAATAACCCTATATCCTTAGGGCTATTTTCGTTTGCTCCGTTGGGCGCCTGCCCGACTCCAACCCGACGAGTCATTCTGGAGGGGAACGATGTCAGTCGTTCGGGCGGGGAGCAGGTGCGAACGGTTTTATGTAAATAGAGACACCCCGCCGAAGCCGAGTGGCTCCATGCGGGGTGACAGAAGGTTTGTGTCTGCCTTATTTCTCCTGGGCAAGAGAAGATTCAGCTTTTCTTATTATCGCTCGACGATCTTGTATCGCATGGACTGTCCTCCCAAGCTCCTTTGCAAGTTCTTTGTCTGACATCTCATTATCCACCGCGACGACTCTTTGGCACTCTTCCGGCGACCACTCCCTACCGTGTCGAAGTTTCCACTTGGCTCCTCTCAAATAGTACTGAGACTTCAGCCCCTGTACCTTCTCATAGTTCCGGCGAACCCAAGCTTTATCAGAAGAGTACCCCTTAGCCCTTTTGCTACAAGTTCTGCAAATGGGCTTTCCATCACTGTCTAGTCTTTCTACTGGGCGAACTTTCCCACATATAGAACAGGCTTTGTGTATGGATGGGTCCTTCCTACTACAATCAAAGCAGATGGGTCGGCCATTTTCATCACGCTTTGAGACAGACCTAACCTTGTGACAGACAGAGCATTCTTCATGAATGGATACATCTTTCCGATAACAATTGTGGCATATCGGCCGACCATTTTCATCACGAGATACCACAAACTTCACCCTGCCACACTTTAAACATTCTTCTTGTCTGCTGGGATGTTTACGTAGGCAACAAAGGCAGATCTTCCCGTATTTCCCCTTTTGAACGTTTTTTAACTGATGGCAGTGATCACATACGTCAAGCATAGCAATGGGCCTCCCTCGGTTGAATCGAATTTGTATTTGAATACCAGTTATCTATATTAAAGAACCCTCTAAGGCTAGAATAGCGCTAATTAAATTATATGTAAATGTGGGACTTTATATCCCAATACTTTTGCAATTTCAAGTTCGAACGCCCCATCTTGGGCGTCCTTATTTTACTTCTCGGCTCCGTTGGGTGGAGCAGGTGCGAACTGCTTTAGCCGTTTAGCTCAGCAAGCTCGTCTTCTTCCTTCTCCCACGGGAACAAGGTTATACCTTTTCTTAATCCCAAAGCAATAACCTCTTCATCAGTTGCCTTGTAGTTTTCATTAGTCATTACTCCATAAAAAATCTTTTCAATCCCTTCTACTTCCTCTGGTCCCCCATAAACTTTTGTTAAAGTTGCTAAATATATTTTAGCATCAGGATACTTCTCCTTAATTAGCCTGGCCGCTTTCTTGGAAACTGACCCGGCACTGGTATTACCCTCACAAAAAAGAATGTTTGGTGAAGCGGGAACAGGGACAAGCATTTGGGGTAGCTCAGAAATCTGATCGATTTTTTCTGGGCTATGCTTAAATTGAACTGGGAGTAATGGAATTACGCCAAGTTTAATCGCCATTACGCCACCGACAATTCCGCCAGTTCTGTGTAGCGGAGCAATCAAATCGATTTTTTGATTATTGGCTGAAAAATATTCCTTAACCTGTTTTATTAAATCATCTGTCAGATTATCAAATTCCTCCCAAGACATTCTATTGGTATCTTCCTTTTTATATTTTCCCATAACCAAATCATACCAAAAATCTCCCCGCGGTTCTATGTCCGACGAGGGGTACCTAAAAACACGTTGGAAAATAACGAGAAAAAATTGGGCTCCGTTGGGTGGAGAACGTGCGAACCGTTATTGAAACTTACGAAATATAGCCCATCTTTTGGAAGAGCTCTTTTCCTCCTGGGACTAGTTTAATACTGGAAAGTTCTTCTTTTCCAAACCATCTTGTTTCGACAAGGTCATCATCTAACCTTAGCTCTATTTGGTCAGCATCTTTGTCGTCGATATGAATTTCAAATCTGTTGAAGTCCATATTGCAAATAACCTTTTCTCCGCCGGGCAAAGTTTTTTCAGATACACCCGAATCTTTTATTGGAACGATGGTAGCTGGATACGGGCCAATATCGAGCCCAACCTCTTCCCGCACTTCTCTCTTAAGGGTTTGCTCAAAGCTTTCTCCTTCATCAACTCCACCCCCGGGAATGTGCCAGCAATCGGGATACACACCACCCTTGCTGGGATCTTTCTTTCCCATTAAAAGTTTCCCATCTTTGCTGAAGATTAGAGCAGAAACTATTGTTCGATGAATTTCTCTCATACAAACATATTACCAAAAATCTCCCAGCGGTTCTACGTCCTACTCGGGGTACAAAAATAACCCTTATTTTAAGGGCTATTTTCGTTTGCTCCCCTTAGTAAGCAAGTTCAGAACCTTGGATTGGGTTGGGATTGAAAGAGACCTAGAGTTTAGTGGAATATCTAATTTTTCCCCCTAGCTTAAAATATAAAGATACCAAGTGAACCCAAGTTTATCTACACTCTGCACTTTGTAGGTGTAATTATATTTCTTAATCAGAGATTCGATAATTTCTTTGTCAGCAAAGGAACCCCAAGGCAAATAAATAATTCCATCTGTTTCTAGAAAAGATTTTGCTTGTTTGAGAAATTGTTCCAAAGTGGACTCTACTTGGACACCTTGTTCACTCCATACCTCATCTAGAATGGGTAGATTTGCAGTTATAACGTCAAATTTACCCTCAATTCCATCAAATATATTCGTCTTGACAATTTTGACCACATTTTCTACTTCATTACTCAATACATTCAAGCTAGCGTTCTCTATAGCTTTTTCCGAGATGTCAGTAGCAATAACTTTCTTAGCCCCAAGTAAGGCTGCGATGACAGAAATAACCCCACTACCAGTTCCAATATCGGCAACCCGAAGTCCACTTAAATCTTTAAGATTATCAATAATCATTGATGACGAATAAGTTATGTTTGGGTCACAAGTGAAAACTCCGTTATTTACGATAATCTTCGCTTTTCCAAACGTTAATTCTTGTTCGTCGTGGGAAAATAACTTATTCCAGCTACCATCAACTTTATCAGTTTTGATTATTAAAAATGGTGGAGATTCTTTTTCGTCTTTCCAGCCACGCCCATCATTTGGGGCTAATGGTTCTAAAATTTCTGGGTTACCAAAACCTGCTTCCTTGAGCATATCTAGGTAATTTTGTTTAGGCCAATAGTAATCAGGGATGTTGATGGGCGGGTTGCCTTTTAATAAAGTAATAACTCGGCAACCTGGCTTTAATTCTGGGACATAAACCATCTGATGAGTCATAAAATCTTTACCGTTACTTCTGTCCCAATTTGGATTAAGTATTACTAGTTTTCCGCCCGTTTTTAGAAGAGAATGAATACGCTTAAGTACCTTGATAATCTCTTCCTGAGATGAGATTTCACATAGTACAAAATTTAGCACTGCGTCATCGAAATAATCAGCATATTGTGTCTCTATCTCGGGATGTTCGCTTTCTAGCAAATAAACAACGCTATTTTGTGTATCTTGCTCAGCAATCTCAAGTTGATGAGCTGACACGTCAACACCAACAACAGAGGCTCCTTGTTGAGCAAGGTAGATACTAAACTTTCCATTGCCACAGCCGTAGTCTAGGATTTTTTTACCCTTTATTGGCTCCAATAGTCCTGCCACGGTTTTGTGGCCCAGCTCCCAATCAGTCGTCGCCTTCTTGCCGTAGGCCTTGTATTCTTTAGATATTTTATCGTAATCTCCCATATCTTTTTAATCCAACCACTCTAAAGGATATTCTTGAATCTGTAAACCTAAATTCGAAAATAGTTGGCGTTCCCAAGTGGCTCCTTTTGAGCTTTGCCAATCTGGCAAGAACAAGGCAATTTTTATATAGCCAGACTCAAATACTTTTTTGTAAAATATGTTTAAAATTGGCAGACAGTATCCGTCGGTCTTTGGGTACTTTTTTGCTAGTCTTTGCAGTGTATCTTCAAATGGTGTTTGACTAAAAACTTGTAAGCCATTCTTGCCCGCGGTCTCAATTGCCTTTTCGAGATGAGCTAAGTTTTTCTCTATGCTACCAAGGCCACCGGTAGAAATTGGGCCACAAACAAAGGCTATTGGTTTACCAGACTTGCTTATCTCTTCAAGCATCCCAATAGCTATTTCAGCTAAGTCTTCAAATGTTTCGACTTTATCCATTTCGTAAATATGACAAAGTATACCAAAAGTTCTGAACCCTATCCAGGTTGCCCTAAATGGGCCTTATAAAATAAGGCTTAAAAAATGCTCGAATGGAGGGACGCATTTCGAACGTTTGACTGGGCAAGCTTGTACCCTAACCCTCAATTTCATCTAAATACTATGACTAATTTAATAGCCCTGAGTTTTTAAGTTTTATGGCCAAAAGCAAAATACGAAAAGTAGAAAAGGACCTTGTCGCTTCCAAGGGCAAGAAAACAAGAGGAAAGAAGGTCTCAAATGTCCCCAAAATGACGGGGGACGATGACGGTCTCTTTAAGTTTGTTGACTCCTCTGGGGTTCAAAATCCCCTTATACTATTGGACTTCATTAAGTGGAGTGCAGTACCTAAGGAGACCAGAGAATTAAAAACCCTTGGCGACTTTGAGACATTTTGTGGCCTCTCAAGAAAAACTCTCTTAAGGTGGACCTCACTTCCTGGATTCTGGGATGAGGTGGCCCTTTACAGAAACCAAGTAATGCGTAGTTTTTCGACTGAAATGGGTTTTATCTTAGTTAAGAGTGCTCGTCAGAAACTTGACCACAAGCCAGTTGAAATTTTCTTTCGACTTTTTGAGGGCCTAAAGAGCGAGACTGAAATCCCCCAAAGGAGTCAGTTGACTGAAGAACAAAAAGAAAAATTAAGAGGGGCACTTAAGCTCACGGGCTTAGCCTCGATTGTCAAAGATAATCTTGATGACGAGTAGCCTAGAATTTTTTTGCACAACCTCTAAATTATTTCTTAATGGTCGGTCAGGCTGTAGTTTGAAGTTTTCTCATAAAAAGAAAAGGCGGGGTTGGGACCCGCCAATAGTCTTTTTGCTTTGGCAATGCCTAAGCTCGCAGACCAAGCGATGGCTTGTTTTTGTCTGGACGTAGCCACACGTCTCAATTGGGTTGCGGGGATATCGGACACCAGCCAATAAGTCCTTAATCACTACCGCCCTGCCACACTGGCCGAGGAGAAACGTCGCGATTGGGCAGAGGCTCCTGGGGCCTCTTCTTAACCCTGACGGGGAGACCTTATCCTAGGCTGGATAGAACAAAAACTCCCTTCTATCTTTATTTAAGCACCTACTAGCCACTATTACAAGTTTTTTAGTGCCTCCTAATTTTGAGCCAAGGCTGTTGAAATAGACCCCCTCTCTGCTATAATGGATTTGCGTCCCACGTTACCAATTGAATAGTTATTAGCGGTAAAGCACTGCTTTTTTGAGTCCGATTGCGGACTGGAAGGGGCAGTTGACCTCCACAATCGGGGGCTTTACCGCCTCTGGTAATGTGGGACGCAGGTCGGCTGTCCCTTTTTGTGTTATCTAAAAATTAAAATTATTAGCGTCATAATTTTTAATTAAGTATGGAAAAAGAGTATAAGGGTTATAACGGTTCTGTTATTTTAGGAGACAAGAGTCTTGCCATCAAACGAGGGCTCAGAGGAATTTTATTAGGAGGTGGTGCTATTAGGGGTGATAAAACTATCCCTTATTCGAGCATTGTCGCTGTACAACTAAAGAAGGCTGGCTTTGTGGCTGGCTATATTCAGTTTACTCTCTCTGGTGGGTCAGAGGCTAAAGGTGGATTGTTTCAATCAGCTTACGATGAAAACTCAATCAACTTCCACCGCAAGGGCAATGATAAATTTGCGGAATTAAAAAAGTTAATTGAAGAAAGAATTGGTAGTGATTCAGTGAGTAGTCACAGCTCTCTGGACGAAATCGCTAAACTGGCAGAGCTAAGAGAAAAAGGGGTTATCACAGAGGAGGAATTTCAACAAAAGAAAAAACAATTATTAGCTTCTTAACCATAAAAAATAACTATGGAAGAATTAAAAGGGTGGTTCAAGTTTGAGAATAACCTAAAGAGTATGCGATGGTATCACTGGGTTTTACTAGTCGTCTTCTTGGCAGTTTTTGGAAACATAATGTCTGCTGTCTTAATTGATAGTCCAGCTCCAGCACAAAGCCCTAGCTCAAATCAGCCAAAAACGGAAGAAACGGCAAGCTCTGGCTCATCCATAAATTTTGATAAAGTCGAAAGTGCGGTCAACGCTCTTAAAATTACGGGTCTCGTTAAAAAAGTAGACTCTAGCTTAAATCAGGCCTACGTTGATGGTCTCAATTGGGGGACGCTTAATGTCGAGGAGAAAAAGACAACAGCACAGGCACTGGCTTACTACGTCGGCCACGAAGAAGGGACCAACCTCTACTGGGTGGATATCTATGACTGGCAATCTGGCAAAAAATTAGCTAAATTTAGTGATAGTTGGGGCTTCACGACCTACTAACTAAAATGTTGCCTAAAAATAAAAGATTCTTCTCCCTATTTTTGGCTTTTGGCCTGTTGTCTTGCGGACAGAGCGTTTTAGCTATCCAGACCTCTATCATAGCCCCCGTAGAGGTCCATTTTGCCCCGTACGAGCTAATAACTCCTTTCATAGTCAAAGAGATTAAACAGGCCACTTCGACCATACACGGCTCACTTTATGGCATTACAAACAAGGCCGTTGCAGACGCCCTAATTGAGCGAGACAGGTCAGGGGTTGAGGTCAAGATTGGCGAGGATAAACTCCAGTCGGCTGGCAAGTATGACCTACACAGATATTTATCAAGTAATGGAGTAGAAGTCGTTATCAAGAAGACCTCGGCACTGGAGCACAACAAATGGCTGATTATCGACAATCAGGTGGTGCTTGAGGGTTCTTTCAATTACTCCAACAACGCTCAAAGTCAGGACAATAGCTTTATCATCTTTCGAAGTCCACAAATTGCCAGTCTGTTCGAGCAGAATTTTCTCAAAATTATGGCGAGAGATAAATATCCAGTAGACCCAACCATAAAATAAAGCAACTAAGATAGGCTAAGTTTGGGAATCATTGATAAATTGTCTAGCATTTTCGGAAACCCTTCCTGCGATAGAAGCTAAATTTGTTATTGCCGTTATAAAATTAAATTTATGAATAGGTTGAGCGATATCTAGACAGCGAAGACTGCTTTTAAGATTCTCCCATTCGTGGAAATAATGTCCATAGAACCACCTATCAATTATTTTCTGAGTGGTCTCAACTTCGTCATTAATCACGATTCTAATCATTGGATTGCACATCAGATTATTATAAGACTGCTTACACTTAATTATACTATTTCTCATCGCTGTGTTTTGGTTGCTATTTAACAACAAATCACAAATTTCTAGTATCGTAAGTCCCTCCTTTTTTAAGGTGATTTTTCTTAAATCAAGCAACATAGACCTTAGCTCATCTTCGTCGAATCCTGTAATGTCCTGGGATAGGGATTTATCAGTTTTATAATCCAACCTAAAAGCTATATTATCGACTCTCTTAAAAAACCGAGAAGACTGAACTCTCGTCACGACATCTATATATGCTTCTATTTTTTCTCTATCTTGCTGGGTCATCTGGTGTTTCTTCTTCTGTCTCTTCTGACTTAGCCTTTTCCTGTAAACTTTTTATGTCTTCCTCAATATCATCGTTTGCGGGACTATCTGCTGGCCACTTGCCCCATACCTTATAAGTGAACCAATCAATATCTGCTACATCTATCAAGGAGTACATCATAGACTGAGCATCATCCCTTATGCTCATATTACCGTTTAGTTTTTCGTAATCAAAGTTATATCTCCACTTACCCAACTCAACATAAAGTTGTTCTTTGTTCGGGCTAATCCTGTCTGGGTCAACACCAACAGGTAAATTGCTAAAGTATTTGTCATTATACTTTTTCTCAAAATCTAGAATCTTTAATTTTAATTCAGCATAGACATCCTCCCACTTATACTTAAGAGCTAAAATTCCTAAGTAGCAAGCCCTTTCAAAGATTCGAGGTTCATCATAACCGTAGCCTTCCGTTGTTTTATCTATCGCTTGGCCAGCCATAGAGGACAAAGAATTTATTGAATCGCTAGCGAGTTTTTTATTTTGAAGATTTGTCATTACTAGCAACCCCGTTTTTGCGACACTCTCAACTAAGGACCTAAAATTATTTGAACCGCCATCAAATTTTTCAGCGTGATGGGTAAACCAATAAGGAAGATGAAGATTCCAGCCAAGGTGTTTATATAGCTCCATTTTCTCGCCAGAGAACTCTGTGTTCTGAGCAATTTCTATAATCAAACTATTAACAGTAAAGAGTAGACGTCCAACGCTCTCTGCAAGATGGCTGTCGCAATTCTTAATCTTTTCTGATAGAGCCCTCAGACTTCCGTAGAGCTCCTCAAAAAATTCAACTATGTCGTTGCGGTAGCTGTCCTTTTCTCTTTTTTCTGTGAGAGCAAAATAATAATTTACTATTTGAGCAATCACAATGTAGAGCTGGTCATAGGCTTTTGTCATCGTGAGAGACGAGCTAATGTCACTAGGTATATATCCGCTTTGTCTAGACACAAAGACATATTGGGCAATGGTCGCTATATGCTCCAGGGCGGGGTTAACCTGATATCTTGTAACCATTTTTTTGCTAAAAAACGAAGCCCCAATTATTTTAAGCAAATTGATATTACACTGGTCGATTATAATTAATTGTTTCTCCGCCAATCCATAAAAAGCAATCTCTTGTAGCTTATCCTGAATACCCCGAAGCATAGGGGTAAGTCCCTTATCTGAAGCGATTTCTCCAATGTTACCTAATTTATCGATACTCTGAAAAACGACCTCAAGATTTTTGCCCCTCTTCCCGATATCGATGAATTGAGAAAGGTTCCCTTCCAGACTCTCCAGTATTGGATTTTCGTTCGTCTGTCCTACATAAGTTATGTCCTTTGCTTTTAACGCTAAAAATTCATAAATACTGAGAAAAAGGGTTGCATTACCATCCTTTCCCTCCCTTATAAACTTTTCTCCAGCTTTATTTAAGCGTTCAAAATTGTTAAAGAGAAACCTCTGGCTATCGCTTTCAACGGCGAGAAAGGCAACAGCTGAAGGCATTGCAATAGAAGATGTCCTACGAACCTCAAGGAATCTCCCCAATATATTTCTTACAGCAATGAAACCCCTTTTTGTTGTTCCAACTTCCTGTTTGTCTGATAATTTTAAAGATATTTCGACGAGATTCTCAATTTGTCTATCAAGATTATTAAAATAGGGCTGTAGAAAGGTATTGTAGGTTTTTGCGAGGGCTTCATTTTCTGACAATTTTTTATCTCTAGATACCATAACCTTAGCAATTTTTCTTGCGTCGGATTCTACCAGGTTCAGAAACTGAATAGCTTGTTTTTCTAGAAAATAAATTGCGTTTGCGGGGTTTATCTTTTGTCGAACTGTTTTGTACTGCCAATCAATAAGGGCAAAGATAGCCCCTGCCAAAATAAGAGAAATTAGGGTTATGTACGAACTTACTGGTTCTAAAATTGTCTCAAGTCCTCCAACGTATAGACCTGCCCCAAAAAATAAGAGGGTTATAATAATAACAAGCAGGTAAACAATTTTTTCTTTCCAATCGTGTATGTACACGTCAAAATACTGAGAAGAGTACAGGTCAGAGGCACTTTGTATCATAAAAATAGAGATGGTAAACACTATTGCAATTGCACCCCCAGACATTGCCCCCACAGCGATAAGATAATTGCTCAGGATATCTTGAGTTATCGAATGCCCTCCAAAACTAACTAAGAAAATGCCTATAATCAGACCAAGAAAGGCGAAACCAAACCTTAGGAGAACGTCGAATTTCCTTCCGAAGAAATTCTGTAATCTCCTCCACCTGTTCAGGTAAAGCCAGAAAGTAAGACTATAGCTGTACTGAAGGTAGGATAGCCAGCTTTGTTCCCAGCCACTCATTTCTTTTAGTAAATCTCTCACTTTTTCATTATTGACCAAAAGACTTGTTCTGTAAAGAATTGTCAAGTACAATAAAAATACTACTGAAAATCAGATAGTCTATATCGTGAAGATGGGTTTTTAGTCTTCTGAATAAGCTCAAGGTAGACAGGAATCTTCGCAAAGGCTAAAGGCTTTATTTATAAGATGAAAATGAAAATAATATGGGTTACCAACCTTACGGTTCGAACTTAGACGACATAGCGTACAGGGTAAATTTCGACCCGAATATACTCTGTATTTTAGTAAACGGACACGAACTTAGCCGACTTCACTCTAAGACAGACATAGCTGATTTTTTTGAGTATGTTAACTCTCACCCAAATATAGCTATCAAACTGAGCGACCTAAAAAAGCTTAGGCTCAAGAAAGGTCTTGACGATATTTTGAGAGATATTGGTTTTAGAGGAATCTTGGCAAAAATGTTTTTTCCTAAGATGACCAACAGTGAAATTATTTTTAGAAATCCTATTTACCAAAAGGACCTAGAGGAACTAGGTATCGACTATGTAGATGCGTGGATACTGCTCCATACCCCTAAAAGAAAGGGGGCTTTCGACGTAACTTCTTAACACGTTTTAGCCCTCCTCTATAATTATCTGTGTTAGCCTGTCTACATAACCGATAATTATGGAAAATGAAAATAAAAAATTCCTGACCAGGGACTTCTACATAACCGCCTTCTTAATAGCGAAGGGGTATAAAGTCTCAGATGTTGATATGACAATCCCAGACAAAATGTTCTTCTCCTTTGAGGACTTCAAAGGTAGGGAGCGTTTGGTTAGGGATTTTTTATGTGGGCAAGCTTCAGTTGAGCCCCAGAAATTTATTTCAGGGATAAAAATACTGAAGTCTTTGATACACGCAAGAGATTAAACAAGTTAGTAATAAAAATGAAAATGAACAAACCACAGAGAACCAACCCTAAGAGCAATGTTGTAAAACTGGCCTTATGCACGGTGGGGCTCATATGCGAAAGGAGGAAAAACAAGTTGCCGACTCTTGCCTCCCTTCTGATATGCGTCGCACCGAAAAACTTTCTTTCTGTGGTCCATATCGTCAAACTTTTTATTTCCTCTAAAATCAGAAGGAAAAGTCGGGCTAATGGTAAAAATAAAATTATAATAGGTAGGTTAATTGTTCATAAACTAGACGGCAATTTTGATACTGAGGATATTGAGCTGTCTTGTTCAGGACCGAAGCAGTCAATAAGCCCAGAGACAATTAGAGAATTCAAGCAGATTGTGGAGGAAGAATACGGGCTAGTGATAGACAAGACTGACGCCTCTAGAATACTTTGTGGGTTGACCAACTTTTTCGACTTGCTAGCAAAAATAGATTATCGAGAAAAAATAAAAGATGGTTGAAAATTATAAGTTGAGTTTAATTCGCTAATTGTTAGAATTAAAATAATGAAAGATAATAATATGGAAAAAATTACAAAAATGGTTAAGGCAGTAATCTTCCCCAGAGTCTCTTCGAAGGAACAGGAGGAAACAGGTTACTCCCTAGACGCTCAGCAGGAGCTGTTGAAGAATTATAGTGACAAGCACTCGTTTGAAGTGGCCAAGGCCTTTAGAGTTTCGGAATCGGCTAGTGGTAAAAAACAAAGGTCGACCTTCAACGAAATGATGGCCTATATGGATAAGAACAAAATAAACATACTCGTCTGCGAAAAGGTCGACAGATTAACTCGTAATTTTAAGGACGCAATTTTTATTGATGAATGGCTTGATAAAAACGAAAATCGACAGATTCATTTAGTCAAAGACGGTATAGTCTTGCACAAGTATTCTAAATCACAAGAAAAGCTTAATTGGGGAATCAGGATACTGTTCGCCAAAAATTATACTGATAATCTTTCGGAGGAAGTTAAAAAAGGCCAAAAACAGAAGTCAAAGGAAGGGTGGCTACCAACAAAGCCACCGCTGGGTTATAGAACGATAGGAGAGAAGGGCCACAAGGTGCACGTTGTTGATGAGAAGGTTGCTCCTTATATCAAAAAAATGTTTGACCTTTATGCCACAGGCAACTACTCAACAGACTCTTTGGGGGACAAAATGTATAAGCTTGGGCTAAGAAGCCGTGGTGGTTTTCGAGTAGTTAAAAGCAAGATTCACAAACTTCTCTCTGACCCCTTCTACTATGGAATGTTTGTCTGGAAAGGTGAGGTCTATCAAGGGAAGCACGAACCGTTAATTGATAAAGACCTCTTTGGCCAAGTCAGGGAAAAAATGACCAGGGGTAGTGCTCCCTACCACAACAAACATTTTAAGGAATTAAGAGGTAAGATATTTTGTGGAAATTGTGGCAAGACTGTAACCTGGGAAAAACAGAAAGGCTCTTGGTATGGGGCTTGCAAACAGTGCAAAGCTCAACTAGCCGACAAGAGGCAATATATTAAACAAGAAAATGTTGAGAACTACTTGCTGGACCTTATAATCGCTACAGCACCCAAAAACGAAAGGATTCTTGCTGTTCTTAACAAGGCCCTCAAAGAGAGTCATAGCGAAGAAATTATATATCACGAAACACAGGTCCAGAGTATAAACAATAGCCTTACTCGTATCCAACAGAGGAAAAAGGTTCTCTATGATGACCGCCTAGATGGTAGAATTTCTCCCTCTGAATATGACCAAAAAATTGAGGAGTTTAGGCAAGAAGAAACTGACTTAATAAATTCGCTAAGCAAATTGAAGTCTGACAACACAGAATACTATAGAGTTGGTATCGCCCTTCACGAGCTCGCTCTACGAGCAAGAGAAATATATTTAAGCAAAAAGGCTACAGTGGAAGAGCGTCGCTTGCTCTTGTCTTACTCTTTCTCGAACGTCTCGGTTCTACGGGGAGATATAAGGGCAGAGTACACAAAAGCGTTCCAGTTTTTGATTGATTGGATGCCGAAGGTAAATGAAACTCTCGAACTCACAAAAGACGTTGAGAATAAACAACAAAAGAGCACTTTCGTGCCCTCTTGTCCTATCCTGCTCCGCGGGTAGGACTCGAACCTACGACCAACCCGTTACACTAATCCTGATGTTTCCAAAAGGCGTGGACTATATCATCACCCGGTCTGGGTGCAAGGCGCTTCCCCCGTACTTACGGAGTACTCTCTTTCGAGATAGTCTCTGAACCTTCCCTCTGATTTCTCTCGGGGCTTGGCTGCTGATTACCCTCGTCTTGACGTTAGGGCTTCCAGCAATTCACCTTGTTATTCATTCCTAAATTCCTTTAGGAAGCTGCGTAATACCTTCGTGTACTTCCATGTGACAATTAGCGCAAAGCAAAACGCATTTAGCAATCTCCTTCTCTATCTTCTCCCAAGATCTAGTTAATCCTCTTACAGATAAACCGAAATCTTTTTTCTTAGGATCAATATGATGAAAACTGAGAGCGCTCTGACTCTTAGAATAACCACATATCGCACACTTGCTACCTTTTGACGCACGAGCCATTTCTCTTAATTTTTTACGACGAAGAGATACAGCTTGGCGCAAATAGACAGCACGGTCTTTATAAGTTCTTTTGTCTGGCATACTCATACAAGTATACCATATTTGAACTCATGTGACACAGCGGGCCGCTCTACCAACTGAGCTACCGCGGAATATAATTTTTAAGGAACTCCTCAATTTTAAACAAAAAAGACGAAAAAGGCAAGGATTCAAAACCTCTCGATTTTATGGCTTTTTCCTGTATAATTGGCCCATATGAAATGGAACCTAAAACCCTTATTTAAGAGCGATACTGACCCCAATATCGCCAAGAAGCAGGCCGAGTCAGTGAAAGCTAGTTATGTCTTTATTAACAAATGGCGAATTCGTAAAGATTATTTGAGTGACCCTAAAGTGCTCGCGGTCGCCCTCAAGGAGTTCGAAGCCTGGGACGCGCAATCTGGCACCAACGACCAAGTCTGCTATTACTTCTCTCTCCGTGGTGAATTAGAGAAGGGCAACGCCAAGATCAAGGCCAGTTTCAATCAGGCTAAAGATGTCGCGGTTAAGATTGATAATGATATTCAGTTTTTTACTCTTAACTTAAGTAAAATTGGAGTAACAACTCAAAAAAAATTCCTCAAGGCGCCAGAGCTTACCCCCTATCACCAATTACTTAAAAAACTTTTTGAGACCGGGCGCTATACCAAGTCTGACGCCGAAGAAAAAATTATTAATCAACTCTCTGACACTAGTTACCACCGCTGGGTTGAACTTATCGAATCACTCCTCGCCGAAGAAGAACGTGGGGGCAAAAACTTTCCCACCCTTCTCTCCGAATGTGCTAACCAGGATAAAAAGAAGCGAGATCAAGCCAGCCAAGCAGCCAATGAGATCCTCGCCACTTGGGCCCCCGTCGCCGAACAAGAATTAAACGCTGTTCTCGAACACAAAAAGACCATGGATCAAATCCGTGGCGCCGAAGAGCCCGAAACACTTCGTCTCTTAGGTGACGATATTGATAAAAAGACAGTTGAGGCCATGCTTGAAGCGGTTGAGGATAATTTCAAGCTAGCCAAACGTTACCACCAGCTCAAAGCTAAATTACTTAAGCAAAAGAAAATTAGCTATTTCGAGCGTGGAGTACCAGTGGGGAAAATTAACAAAAAGTGGGCCTTCCTTGACGCCCAAAATTTAGTTCAAAATCAATTAGCAAAGCTTGATCCCGAACTCGGCCAAATTTTTACTAGCTTTATTAAAAACGGCCAGATCGACGTCTTGCCTAAAAAGGGCAAAAGAGGAGGAGCCTTCTGTATTAGTCATTCTCCCACTCTCCCAACCTATATTCTTCTTAATTACACTGGAGAATGGCGCGACGTTAAAACTCTCGCTCACGAAGTGGGACATGGTATTAACAATGAGCTCATTCGCAAAAACAGCCGCCCCATTTATTTTGGCACTCCCATCTCCACGGCTGAAGTGGCGAGCACCTTCTTCGAAGACATTGTGTTAGAATCTTCAAGAGAAAATGTGTCTGAACAAGAAAAATTAACCTTAATGATGGCCAAGCTTGATGACGAGATTGGTACCATCTTCCGCCAAGTGGCGGCTTACCGCTTCGAACAAACTCTACACAAGACTTATCGTGAACAAGGCTATCTGTCTAAAGAAGTTATCGGCAAAATGTGGCTGGCCGAGATGAAAAAATATTTAGGCGAAGCCGTGACTTATCCCAAAGGTAGCGAGAATTGGTGGGTACACTGGAGCCACTTCCGCAACTTCTTCTACGTCTATTCTTATGCCTCGGGCCTCCTGATCGCCAAAGCCCTGCAAGCTAAAGTAAGAGAAAATCCGAAATTTATAAAAGAAGTAAAAATCTTTCTCAGCACCGGCACCGCCAAGAGCCCCAAAGATATTTTTTCTGAGCTTGGCCTTAACATCGAAGATCCTAAATTCTGGCAAGCCGGCCTTAATCAATTTGCCAAGCTTCTGAGTGAAGCTGAGAAATTAGCTAAGAAAATCAAACTCTAATTTGTATTAAAAAAACAAGAGCCCCGGCCACAGACAAGCTGCGACAGGGGCTCGACGAACTGGACTAGACCGATGCCGGAGCACTGGCTAGTATAGCTTCTGGGACAAGGCCCTCCCCCCGAAGAGAAGGACGGCCCCGCCAAACAAGAAGCCTATGATATACTTGGGTCCACCGCAAGTGTCGACGAAGTCGACATGGCTCATGAAGAGAGAGATGACAAAAGTGATCGGAGAGATCACCCCGTGCCACACTCCAACCAAGAAGCCGGGGGACGACTCTTCGCCAGCCTGGGGGAGAATACTTGAACCCCAGATTCCCACTGCTCCACCAAACAGGGCAAGCAAGAGGATGGGAGGAAACAAGAAATGCTTCTTCATGATGTGTCCTTTCTTGAGGGCTTAATACCCATGTTTTCGAAGATCACCCTTCCTCTTTAATTGTAGCACAATAGCCACCTTTTGTCAACCTATCCCCTATTTGAGGCTTGCTGAAAAGAAGAAATAAAGGTAAATTATAAGGGCTTGTGGGGGCCTATAGTCTAGTGGTACGACGCTACATTCGCATTGTAGAGGCGCGAGTCCGATTCTCGCTAGGTCCACAAAAATAAGGAGCAAGGCGACGCCACTCCCTTATTTTTGCACCTTTAGCTCAGTTGGTTAGAGCGTACGATTCACATTCGTAAGGTCGCAGGTTCGAACCCTGCAAGGTGCACCCGATTAAACGTCCCTTTCCATTCTTATCTCATCTGGTTGGAGCAGGCCTTTAGCACGTAGATCTTGAAGCTTTTCCTCGGGCAACATTTTAAAACCAATTTTATCGTGAGCTCTGACAGAAGCGGAATTACTCTTCTCGATTGTGGCATAAAGGGTCTTCAAACTGTGGAGCTCAATCATTCGATCATAAATTTTACCAATCAAACCCTTACCCCGGAAAGCGGGGGCTAAAAGAATCTGAACAAAACCCGTATCGGACATATTCTCCGCTGGGATAAAGCCAACTATCCCCGCCTGATCGCCATCAACAAAAACGGTGTGGTAAAATTTCTCAGTCTTCATTGTCGGAGCCTCGATCCGACGGTTATCAGGCAAGGACTCAAAAAACTCTTGATTAAAATCTCCCAAACTTATCTCAAAATAATCACTAAACATAAAGTCTTTTGTTAAGTTATAAACTGTGCTAATTTTAACATAATGAAAAACGAAAAAGAAATAGCCCATATTCTTAAAACCGGCGGGGTGGGAGTCATCCCGACTGATACCCTATACGGTCTGGTAGCCCAAGCCCTCGACAAAAAAGCTGTCACTAGGGTGAGAAGGCTTAAGAGCCGGGGGCCAAGTAAACCCTTTATTATTCTTATTTCTTCAATCCGAGATTTAGAAAAATTCAAAATAAAACTAGATCCTGAGAGTAAGAAGATTTTAACCAAAATTTGGCCCGGGCCAGTCAGTGTCGCTTTTAACAAAAAGCTTTCCTTCCGCCTTCCAAAGAATAAATTCCTAAATGAGTTAATTAAAAAGACGGGACCACTCATTGCCCCCTCAGCTAACCCCGAGGGATCCCCACCGGCTTCGACAATCTCTGACGCCAGAAATTATTTCGGCACTAAAATAGATTTTTATTTATCAAATGGCAAAAAATTAGCCGGACAACCCTCGACATTAATTAGTTTAAAAAAAGGTCAAATAGAAATATTAAGATATGGAAAATATAAATTACGAGGAATTTAGTAAAGTAAAATTAAGAATTGTGGAGATCGTCTCAGCCGAGAGGGTTGAGGGCTCAGACAAACTACTGAAGCTCGAGGTAAATATGGGAGACGAAAAACGACAAATTATTGCGGGCATTGGCAAAGCCTACGAACCAGAAAAATTAGTTGGAAAAAAGATCGTCATCGTCGCAAATTTAGAACCGAGGAAATTAATGGGGCTAGAAAGTCAGGGCATGCTCTTGGCGGCCTCAACCGAAAATGAGGGGCCAGTTCTCCTTATCCCAGACGCCGATATCACCTCGGGAGCCGAAATTCGCTAGATATGGCCTCATTTGGAGAGATTTTGACTTAGCTAATCTTTCCTTTATAATGGGGTAAATTATAAGGTTAATCAAAATTATTATGGAAGAAAGCAAAAGTTCCTGGTTAGTGCCCGTTGCAATTATTGTCTGCATCCTGCTTATCGGCGGTGCTGTTTATTTTAAAGATAAATCTGGGACCACCAGTGGGAATAACGCCAGTTCAACTGGAGCGGCCAGCCAAGCCTTAGATAAAATTCTTACCTTAGACGATGGTCGCGGTGGAATCTTCGACGTTAATCAATTCGACTTAAGCAAATTACGACCTGTCGATAATACAGATCATATCTTGGGTAATGCCAACGCTCCGGTTAAAATTATTGCCTACACCGATCTAGAGTGCCCAGCCTGTAAGTATTATCACACCCAACTCAAAGGTCTTGAGGCCAAATATGTCGCTACTGGCAAATTGGCTATTGTCTACCGTCCTTTCCCGCTTGATCAAATTCACTCCAAAGTTCGCGCTGAATTCTTAGCCGCCGAATGTGTGAATGAACTTGGTGGCAATGACAAGTACTGGCAATTCGTAGATAAAATTTTTGAAATTACCCCATCCAATAATGGACTCGATCCAGTCAAACTCGGCGAGACCGCCAAGGCACTAGGTATCAACATGAAGAGCTTCGACGCCTGCGTTGCCGCCAACAAATACGCTGACAAGATCCAGAAGGGTGAGGACGAGGCCATGGCCCTCCGTGCCCCTGGTACCCCAACCACCTTCATCATTGATCCTCAAGGCGGTATCTCCCCCCGTGGTTTTGCTTACCAAAGCGAGGCCCTTTCTGCCGCTGTTGACCTCCTCTTAACCCTCCCTGCCACAACCGCTCCCGCCGCTGTTGCTCCTGTTGCCACCACCACTGGTGCTGTCGCCGGGACAAGTACGGCGACCCAGTAAAAAACTCAAATTAACTCAGCCAAACAACACAGAAAACCCCTCCAGCGAGGGGTTTTCTTACGTTTCGTCATGGCCATTTTGTCATAGTTCTGCGAACAAAGGATGACAAAAACCGGCTGGCCATAACTACACGAGGTTGTTTGACTGAATTAATTCTCGCTTAATTAAACGAGACCTCACTTTAACGAACAACAGAAAAGCCCCACACGTCGTGCGCGCGAGACCTCTCTCACGCACCCCGTGTGGGGCCGCTAAATCATTGGGACGGGTCATTCAGCTTCGGGCTAAACGTCCCGTCAATGTCGAACTCCTTACCTTCGACCAGCAGCTCGAGAGGGATCTTCCTAACCACCCGTTCCCCATAGCCATGTGGCCCGGGGATCTGGAGCAAGGCCGTACCGTCTGACCCATTGACGACGTGGACAACCTTGTAGTGCCCAGACGAAAGGTCGTCGTATGTCAGGTACAGGTGGTCTTCCTTGTACTGGATGACCTGCCCCCTGTGGATGGACTGAAGCTCGGCCAGGACGGCCTTGTCTTCGACACCCCATCTCGCCTGAAAAATGATGACGGAAAGGAGGGTGATGAAGACAAGGATGGAGACATCGGATATCCACCGAAGGCTCTGCCTCATCTTCACGAGTTCCCCCTTTACTACCTCCTCAAAACTCTTTTCTTCGGGCTTCTCTGCCATGATGGAATTCTCCTTCCGTTTTGGCGTACTTTTCCATTGTCAGACTCACACGAGCCATAACTTTCTGCCCATTATTATGCACCTATTAAAGCTATTTGTCAATATAAACGTAATGTCAGCTCCGATAAGAAAACCCCTCGCTGGAGGGGTTTTCTGTGTTGTTTTATTGGCTAAGCCGAGCGGTCTAATAACCTTGAAGTTTCTTCGCCTTCTCATGCTGTCTTATCTTCTCATGAGCCTTAGCCTCAATCTGACGAATGCGTTCACGAGTGACACCAAACTCTTTACCCACTTCTTCGAGGGTGCGCATTACCCCATCTTTGAGACCATGACGCATCTCCAAAATTCGTTGTTCTTTCATCGTGAGGTCGCTCATGATCTCATCAATCTGATCACGAAGGATACGACGGGAGGTGTCTTGGTCGGGGGAAGCAATCTTGTCGTCGGCGATGAATTCGCCCAAGGTGCTCTTATCATCATCGTCGTCGGTTGGCTTATCTAAACTTGCAGTGCTCTGATCAATCTTCTCAATGGTGTGGATTTTCTCAACCTCAACACCCATCTCGGTAGCAATTTCTTGTGGCAACGGGTCACGACCCAAGTCTTGAGCTAAGCGACGATAAACCTGTTTATACTTAGCGATAGTCTCCACCATGTGCACCGGAATACGGATAGTACGTGACTGGTCAGCCAAAGCACGAGTGACAGCCTGACGAATCCACCAGGTGGCGTAGGTTGAGAACTTATAACCCTTGCGCCAGTCAAATTTTTCTACGGCCTTGAAGAGGCCGATATTCCCCTCCTGAATTAGATCGAGTAAGGTTAAGTCTTGACTACGGCCAATATATTTCTTGGCAATCGAGACAACAAGACGAAGGTTGGCATTGGCCAGATCTTTCTTGGCATCATCATCCCCAGCCAAAATTCTTTTAGCTAAATCCTTTTCTTCATTACCGTTAAGGAGTTTGTGACGGCCAATCTCACGCAAGTACATTTGGACAGAGTCAAGAGAGACATCACCTCGTTCATGTTTGATCTTCTCATCCACTTTCATATCTGAATCAAGCAAAGATCCTTCTTCAAGAATATCAATCCCCGACTCTTCAAACTTGGTATAGAGTTCGTCTAAGAAGATAATATCATTCTCAATATTAGGAAATTCTTTTAGAATCTCTGAGTAAGTTACAAAGTGGCGTTGTTTGCCCTTGCCGATCAAGTTGTCCATCTTCTGCTTCAGCTTAGACTCCATGGTCTGACCCTCTTTCTTCATGGCGACTACTTCTTTTTTATGGATGACAAAACCCTTACCCGCAGGTTTCTTGGCTGACTTTTTAGCAACAACTTTCTTCTTTACCACCTTAGCCTTCTTAATAACCTTTTTCACAGCCTTGGCTTTCTTGGTCACCTTTTTCTTGGCGACCTTCGCCTTCTTAACAACTTTTTTCACAACCTTGGCTTTCTTGACGGCTTTTTTCTTCGCAACGACTTTAGTTTTTTTCTTCATATATTTAAGACTTTTTAAAATTATTAATGGCTAAAGTTAAATTTTGACATTTTTGTAAATTACTAGCGAGAGCTTCTCGGTCTCCTTTCTTCTCGGCTACTTGAACCGCCTTTAAGGCTTCACGGAGCTCTTCTTTTAGACCTTCTTCCTGCCAGGCCTGGGCGAGACTCGCTATCTCTTTTATCAAATCACTAGCAGGATCATACACCAATTCGGCGGCCAAGGCGAGCCGATCATGGCTCCCCGCATATTCCTCTTTTTTCTTTATAAAATTATCATTTTTGAGTAATTCTGCCAACTTAAGGGCAAGTTTTTCTTCTTCTCCTCTAGCTATTAACAAGAAATAAAGTCCAAAAAGTCTTTCTTCTATTAATCTAGACCGAGTCATTAAGGGGACGGTCCCGTCCTCAGAAGAACTAGGCTTTTGAGCCTCGTCAGTATTTACCAAAATCTTTTGTAAATCACCCCAAATAGCTTCTTCCCCGATAGACAAAAGGTTAGCCAACTTAACGACAAAGTGGGCTTGCTCCATCTTTTTCTCTAGCGCTTTGATATAAGGAAGGACATGGGTATTGATCGCCAAGTTTAATTCTAAACCTTTTTTCCCTTCTTCTTGCAAGGCGTCAATCATGAAATCGATATAATGTTTTGCTCCTTCTATCGCCTTTAGCCATTCAGCCGGATCAGCCTTAATTACTTCAGCCGGATCTTGGCCCGAAGGAAGTTTAGCAATTTTTACATCTAACCCTTCGCTTCTCAAGAGGTCAATCGCCCGACGTGAAGCCGAGAGACCAGCCAAATCATAGTCGTAAGCCAAGACAACATTATCAGTTAGCCTCTTAATAAGTTGAACATGCTCAGAGGTCATCGCCGTGCCAGAAACCGCTACCGTGTTAGTCATCCCGGCTTGATGCGACATGATTACATCAAATTGCCCTTCAACAAAAACACAAAAATCTTTTTGCCTCATCGCCTGCTTCGCGCGATCATAGCCATAAAGAAGGCGTGACTTGTCATAAAGTTCGGTCTGAGGACTATTAATATATTTAGCGGTATCTTCCTGATTAGGCCCAAAGATACGCCCAGAGTAACCGACAACCTTCCCCGTTGGATTAAATAACGGGAACATAATACGGGAACGGAAACGGTCATAAACTCGGCCCTGACCAGCATGGGCCGTCTGAGCAACAGCCACCCCAGTCTTAATCATCTCATCTTCACGGTATCCGCGACCAAGTAAATATTCACTTAAACTTCGCCAACCTTCGGGCGCGAAACCTAAACGCCAAGTTTTAATTGTCTCTTTGGTTAGGCCTCTCTCGTAGAGATAATTTAGGGCTTCGGGCTTCCCCACAAGTTGCTTGAAATAAAAATTGGTCGCTTCATCAAGTAGAGTAAACAAACGATTATCCGTCTTGGGAGCCTGAGCGAGGGTCTCAAGTTCCACCCCCGCTCGTTCGGCCAAGGTCTTAAGAGCTTCGAGAAAATCTACGCCCTCAATCTCCTGAACAAAGCTGATGATATCCCCACCCCGATTACAGCCAAAACAGTGGTAAGAACCACGGGCGGGAGAGATGAAGAAAGACGGGGTTTTCTCATTATGGAAGGGGCAACAGCCCCGATAATTAATACCCGCCTTCTCCAACTTCATATAGGAGCTAACGACGTCAACAATCCCGAGCTTCGATTTAATTTGTTCAACCGAAGATGCCATATAATTATCTTAGCAAAAGACTCCTATTTTAGATATCTCCCTGAGGTTGACTAGTTTTACAATAATCAGTCCTGAGGATTTGCGTATTGGCCTGATCCAAGACAAAAACTTTATTATTTTTATCCCAAGAATAAGCCTTGAGGTCACAATTCACTGTTTTTGCGTCAAGGGCTCCCCAACTAGCAAAGTAGATAACCAACTTATCTGTATCAATGTCAATTATATCGCTATGGGTAACTGATCCGCCAGAAAGAAAATTATTTCGGTTTTGCCCATCAACAGGAAGGCCCATTACCTGCAAATTACCATCAATAGACATCACTATGGCTACCTCATTTGTCGAGGCGCCGCCAACACCAAGGTCCACCAAAGCACCATTGGTACCCTCAAAATTGAAAACTTTTCCGATACCAAGTGGTCGACTACCCTCCTCGCCAATCCCCTCTCCAGGGAAAGTTGCTTTAACCAAATTAGTTATTTCTAGTAATTTATTCTGCCAATCAGTCTTGGTCATAGAAATTTGAACGGGGGTTTTATCATCAGCTGGAGCTGGAGTTATATTGGGACGATAAAAGATTAAGCCAACAATAACAATCACGAGAACGATAACCAAACCAATCAAAAACTTTTTCATTGCGTTTTTTAATTAGCGGATAATTTTAACTTAAGCAACCTCCTCTTCTTTGGCTTTGATTTGATCTTCGTAAGCTGATTCAGCGAGAGCCTGTTGAGCCTCCTCTTCTTCGTGGCCGTAGCCAGGAATAAGACCAGTACCAGCAGGGATCAGACGGCCAATGATAACATTTTCTTTGAGTCCTCGAAGATGGTCAGTGCTGCCCTTAATAGCAGTCTCGATAAGAACTTTAGTTGTGTGCTGGAAGGAGACAGCGGCAAGGAAGCTTGAGGTAGATAGGGCCACTTCAGAAATACCGAGAAGGACAATGTCTCCAACGGCTTCTTGTTTACCTTGAGCCGCCATAACGATATTTTCTTCAGTTAATTCAACGAGCTCAATAATCTCACCAGTGACAAACTTGGTCTCACCAGGATCCTTAACCTTACGACGAGAGAACATTTGCTTAACGATCAACTCCACGTGCTTCCTGGCGATATTAACACCCTGCAATTCGTAGATAGCATTAATCTCTTTCATAATGTAATTCTCGGTCGCATCTTTGCCAGCCAACTTGAAGAGGACGGGCAATTCGACAGAGCCATCAGTCAAGATATCACCCTTCTTAATCTTCGAACCCTTCTTCACGAGAACGGTCAAAATGAAAGGAACGCTATATTCGACGGTGCTATCAGAAGCCTTCTTGCGATGTTCAGGATCAACTAAAACAGAAATGATATATTCCTTCCCAACATTTCTCACCTCCTGGACTTCACCAGAGACGGTGGCAACAAGGGCGGGATTTTTCGGAGTGCGACGTTCGAAGATTTCTTCAACACGAGGCAAACCACCGACGATGTCCACACCTCCAGTACTAATACCTCCAGTGTGCTTTGTTCTCATTGTTAGCTGAGTACCTGGTTCTCCAATAGCTTGAGCGGCGACAATACCAACAGCTTGTCCAAGAGCAACGATAACACCACGACCCATATCAAGACCGTAACATTTCTGACAGACGCCCTTAACAGCCTGACAAGAAAGCGGTGAGCGAATCCAAGCTTCAACAGCCCCACCCTCTTCAGCAGAGAAAGCATCAGCCTTGGTCAAGAAGTCACCCTTCTTGAAGAGGACCTTACCATCAGTACCAACAAGGTCACGAGCTAAGTAACGGCCAGCAATTAATTTAGCAATACCACTATCAAGCGCTGAGATATTGGCTTTAGAAACATATTTACCCTCCTTATCATTACAGTCTTCTTCGGTCACGATAACGTCTTGAGAGACATCAACAAGTTTACGGGTCATATAACCAGCTTTAGCAGTGTTCAAGGCGGTGTCCGCTAAGGTCTTACGAGAACCGTGGGTCGTAATGAAGTATTCAAGTGGTGAGAGACCTTCTTTGTAAGAAGGGATAATTGGGAAGTCGATCAAGCGTCCAGCGGTGTTAATAATCAAACCCTTCATACCGGCCATCTGCACAACCTGACTAACCGAACCTCTCGCCCCAGAGTCGATCATGTAAGAGACAGAGCCATCAACAGGCAAAGCGCTTGGAACAATTTTTTCTACTTTGTTTTTAGCATTGTTCCAAACTTCAATCACCATTCGATAACGCTCATTGGACGAGAGCAAACCATCTTCATAATTAGATTCAATTGTTTGAACATTCTTCTTGGCTTCGACAATAATTTCACCTTTACCAGCGGGGACCTGGACGTCATCAATACCCCAAGTCGTACCAGACTTTGTCGCATATTTGAAACCAAGGCTCTTAATTTTATCAAGGACAATGGCTGATTCTTCAGCCCCGTAACGAGCGATAACTTCCTCAACCAACTTAGACATGGCCTTACCACCAATTTCTTTATTTAGATAAGGATAATCCTTAGGCAAATTATTGTTGAAGAGTAAGCGTCCAACCGAGGTTTCGAATAAAGCTCCGCCGAATTCAGCATAGCGAACTTTGTCTGTGGCCAAGACTTTAATCTTAGCGCGCAAATCCACTTCACCAAAATCGTGGGCCAAGATAGCATCGTGGGGAGTGGCGTAGAATTTACCTTCGCCCTTCGCACCATCAATAAGCTTGGTTACCCAATAACAGCCAAGGACAACGTCCAAGCGCATATTAACAACGGGATCTCCCGAACCTGGCTTTAAGATATTTTTATTAGCTGCGATAATTTCGCGTGCTTCTTTCTGAGCAACAGCAGAGAGCGGAACGTGAACAGCCATCTGGTCTCCATCGAAGTCCGCGTTGAAGGCGGCACAAGTAAGAGGGTGCAATTGGATAGCGTTACCTTCGATCAAAACTGGTCTGAAGGCTTGGATACCCAAACGGTGCAAAGTTGGTGCACGGTTCAACATGACATATTTATTCTCAATCACGTCTTCAAGAATGGCCCAAACTTCTGGTACCCCTTCGTCGATAAGACGACCGGCTCCACGAATATTGTAAGCAAGTTCTTGATTTAGAATTTTAGAGATAACAAAAGGACGGAAGAGTTCCAAAGCCATTTGTTTAGGTAGACCACACTGATCAAGAGACAATTCTGGTCCAACAACGATAACTGAACGACCTGAATAATCAACACGCTTACCAAGCAAGTTCTGACGGAAACGGCCTTGCTTACCCTTAAGGTTGTCAGCCAGAGATTTAAGTGGGCGGCGTTGAGCCTGGCTCATGGCACCGTCACCAGCCCCCTGACGCATGGTATTATCCAAGAGAGCGTCAACAGCTTCTTGAAGGATACGCTTCTCATTGCGCAAAATAACATCAGGCGCATTAAGTTCAATTAATTTCTTGAGACGATTATTACGATTGATCACACGACGATAAAGATCATTAACATCCGAAGTAGCATGACGTCCCCCATCTAGGGCAACCATCGGGCGAAGGGCGGGCGGAATAACTGGGATAACCTTCAAGAACATCCACTCAGGGCGTACGCCTGAACGCTCAAGGGAGCGAGCAAGATTATAACGCTTCTGCAACTTAGGACGTTCCAAGGAGCTAGCCTTCGCTAACTGAAGAGCTAAGGCCTCAGCCAATTTACCCAAATCAAGACCCTTAAAAATTTGGTAGATAGCAGCGGCTCCTAACCCAGCCTCAAAGACCGGACCATACTTAAGGGACCAACGGTGATAGGTAATCTCATCAATAACTCGCCATGGTTCAATACTCTCAACTTGGCGCTTGGTCTCGATAAAGGAATTCTTGAGTTTCTCTTTCTCCGCTTCGTCCTTAATCATCTTCATCTTCTGCTTGTACTCACCGTCAAGATCCTTCAAGATTCTAACCTTGTCTTCATCGCTAACCTTAGTAATGATGTAGCCGGCAAAATAAATTACCTTTTCCACATCAGCCACAGTTAGACCTAGGAGTAACCCAATACGAGATGGGACGCCCCGGACAAACCAAATGTGAGCAACTGGACTGGCCAGCTCAATGTGACCCATACGCTCACGACGAACAATCGAGCGGGTTACTTCGACACCGCATTTCTCACAAATAATATCCTTATAACGAATACGCTTATACTTACCGCAATAACATTCATAATCCTTTTCTGGTCCAAAAATGCGCTCATCAAAGAGACCCCCACGTTCGGAACGGCCAGACCGGTAGTTAATAGTCTCCGGTTTGGTAACCTCACCATAAGACCACTCAACAATACGTTCAGGCGAAGCCAATTTAATCGTCACCGCGTTGAAGTCAGTTACCTTCTCGAGAGGACGAGTGGGGCGCTTGATTGGAGCGAGATCCTCATCTGGATCGAGAACTAATTCTGGCTCTAAGTTTTTGTTTAAATCTTTCATAATATTTTTAGTGATGACGATTAATCAAGTTTCTTTAATTCAATGTCCATGGCAAGACCCCGGAGTTCGTTCAACATAACATTAAACGACGCAGGAATATTTGGTTGCTTAACCGGCTCACCCTTAACAATCGAATCGAAAGCTGACGAACGACCAACGATATCGTCAGACTTAATAGTTAACATTTCACGCAAGACGTGAGCGGCACCATAACCTTCAAGCGCCCAGACTTCCATTTCTCCAAAACGCTGACCACCTCCTTGTGACCGGCCACCAAGTGGCTGTTGGGTAATAAGCGAGTATGGTCCAATTGAACGCATGTGAATCTTGTCTTCAACCATGTGGTTAAGTTTGAGCATATACATTTGACCAACGGCGATGCGCTGCCCAAACTTCTCACCTGTCTTACCGTCATAGAGTTCTGTCTTACCATCAGCCTCCCAGCCCGCAGTGACGAGTTCAGCCTTAATTTCTTCTTCCGTTACACCAGTAAAGACCGGGGTAATGGCTTGGTAATCAAGGGTATGAGCCGCGAGACCTAAGTGCATTTCGAAAATCTGACCTAAGTTCATACGAGAAGGCACGCCAAGCGGGGTAAGAATAACATCGACAGGGCGACCATCGGCCATATAAGGCATATCCTCGACAGGCATAATCTTAGAGATAACACCTTTGTTACCGTGACGACCAGCAAGCTTGTCACCGGCTTCGACGTTACGTAATTGAGCGACCTGAACTTTAATTTTCTTAATGATGCCAGACTCTAATTTGTCGCCATGTTCACGAGAAAAAACTTTGATCCCGATAATGCGACCCTTGCGACCATGGGGCATACGAAGAGAGGTATCTTTAACATCACGGGCCTTCTCGCCGAAGATAGCGCGAAGTAATCTTTCTTCAGGAGTTAATTCAGTCTCACCCTTAGGAGTAATTTTACCAACTAAGATGTCGTTCGGGCCAACCTCAGCACCAACGCGAACGATACCGTCCTCGTCTAAGTTCTTAAGTTTGGTCTCTCCCACGTTAGGAATATCATGAGTTGTAAGTTCGGGTCCAAGCTTGGTATCACGGACATTTGATTCAAACTCTTCAATATAAACAGAAGTAAATTTGCTGTTCTTGACTAAGTTCTCAGATAAAATAATGGCATCTTCATAGTTTTGACCACCGAAGGGCATGAAGGCAACGAAGACATTCTGGCCAAGTGATAATTCACCACCAACAGTTGAGGAAGAGTCAGAAAGAACTTCCCCTTTCTTAACTTTATCACCAACATTAACAACTGGGCGCTGATGGAAAGAGGTATAATCGTTAGTCATCTTGAAGTTGGCGAGGTCATAAGTATCTTCCTTGTCATCATCCTTCTTGATCACAATATGACGACCATCAACTTTCTTAACTGTACCGGCTGACTTAGCCATAATTAAGCGGCCAGAATCGTGGGCAGCCTTCTCTTCCATACCAGTTGAGACAAGAGGCAATTCAGGGACAACACAAGGCACAGCCTGCTTCTGCATGTTTGAACCCATGAGGGCACGGTTCGCGTCATCGTGCTCCAAGAAAGGAATCATTGAGGTCGCAATCGAGTAAGCTTGGTTAGGAGCGACGTCAATAAAATCAACTTCGTCACGACGAACAAGCCCTGGAGCGGCATTGCGACGGGCTTCGATAAATTCATCAAGCAAATTCCCCTGCTCGTCATAACTCACGCCAGCATGAGCCACAACGTGCTTTTCTTCTTCAAGAGCATTTAGGTAAACAACTTCATCGGTAATTTTACCGTTAACCACCTTTCGATAAGGGGCTTCAATAATACCGTAATCATTAACTCGAGCATAAGATGCTAAGTGAACAATCAAACCAATGTTTGGTCCTTCGGGGGTATGAATTGGACAAACTTTGCCATAGTGAGAGGAGTGAACGTCACGAACCTCAAGGCCCGCACGCTCGCGAGTAAGACCTCCCGGGCCTAAGGCTGAGAGAGTACGCAAATGCTCAAGTTCGGCCAAGAGATTCTCCTGACTCATGAATTGAGACAACTGGTTGGTTGAGAAAAACTCTTTAAGACGAGCTTGGAGAGGACGAGGGGAAATAATTTGGACAGGAAGGACGGTGATAGCATCGACGGTCGACATACGATCCTGGATATTACGCTTCATCTGCATCATACCAACCTTCATCTTGGCTTGAAGCATTTCGCCGACACAACGCACCCGACGGAAGCCTAAATGGTCGATGTCATCTTCTTTGGACCCCTTAGTAGTATTCAAGGTAATAATCTGAGTAACAATCTGAACTAAGTCACTAAAAGATAGAGCCCGTCGTTCTTTCTCAGCATCATCAAGAGCTAGGCCAAAACGTTGGTTAAAGCGAACACGACCAACAGACGAGAGGTCGTATTTCTCACGATCAAATAAGGTACTAACGAATTCTTTGGAATTAGCCGGGGTTGCAAGGTCGCTATCACGTAAACGCTTATAGATCTCAACGTAAGAATCAGCGACAGTCTTGGCATGATCCTTAGCAAGGGCCTTCTCAATATAAGTAGCGTCAACTTTAGCATCGGCAAAAAGTTTAATCAGGGCTTCATCAGCAATCGCCTTCCCCTCTTTATCGGCAAAAGCGCGCAAGAGTGAAGTAACGGGGAATTTGCGCTTGCGATCGATACGAACATAGATGACATCGTCAATCTCGGTTTCAAGTTCGATCCAGGCTCCGCGGGCTGGGATGATCTTGGCACCAAAGAATTTGCGACCCTTAAGTTCGTTGGCAGTAAAGAAGACGCCAAAAGATCGCGCCAATTGTGGCACGACAACACGCTCAATACCGTTAACGATAAAGGTCCCGTGAGTGGTCATCAATGGAAAATCGGCCAAGAAAATTTCTTGCTCCTTCTCCTGGTTCATCGTTTTATTAATAAGCTTCACGCGCACGCGCAAAGGGGCATCGTAGGAAAGATTATTGTCACGAGCATAGTACTCGTCATACTTCGGTTCGTCGATCTGAAAACCGACAAACTCTAAAGCAAATTTCTTCTCGGAGTAATCACGGACTGGGGAGTATTCTGAAAAAAGTTCCTTGAGACCAGACTTGATGAGCCATTCGTATGAGCGCTTCTGAACTTCGACCAAATCGGGCATCGTCGCGAGCGGCTTCTTGTACCGCGCGAAGTATTTCTTTTTCATTAACTAATGTTAAAAATTAGCGGAGCTTATAAAAAATATAACGCCAACGCCTCAGGTAATAACCCGAAGCAATCCGCCACTAAACCTGCCTGGGCAGGTTGTGTCAGATTTTGGAAAAAAGTATTTATTAGCAAGCTTAAACGCCAGAAACTCAATCTTGCTGTGCTGGCCCTTATAATATCTCAGTCAGGGTAAAATGTCAAACCCGTTTCCTGTCAAGGGGCGTAATCTGTGGATAAATGGCCTTTTACTCCTGATAAGGCTCCACGAGCTTGGTCACCACCCCATTATTGACGTCGACAAGGACAAATGCCTTGGGTTCCTTAAAGGGAGCCTCATACGGGATCCAGCTCTTAATCGTAGCTATAGACTGAGCAAGATTAGAAAAAGTAATCACAACATTATTATAAACGTCATCGGCAAAATTCTTTTTATCTATCATCTTCAAATTATAAAGAATCAGGTTACTAACAGTAATAGGAGCGGTAGAAGAAATTTCATAAGTTCTCAGCTGGAGATTTTTATTACGTTGATATCCATTAGGAAAAGATCGGCATTCCTCAACAACAGGGCAACCGCCATCTTCAATTTGCGCTTGAATAGAGGGAGTCCCGTGGAACCATTCAATATAGTCTAATTCTAAATAATTTTTCCCCTCCTTCGAATAAACGTCGGTGATATAAGCTGGCTGATTTTTGACATTGGCCTCTTTAGAAATTTGTTCGTCTTTAATTACAAGAGCTTCCGTCTCAACGTTCGCCTCAATAGCAGGAACGACCATTACTTCATTACTCTTAGGTTTACGTCCTTGCACCCAATATAACCCTATCCCTAAAATTAGAATAACAGCGAGAACTAGATAAATATATTTGTTCATAACTTGATTATAAACTATTTTTCTTCAGCTTCCACTTATCAATCTCGGCGTGGTGGCCGGAGAGGAGGACCTTAGGGACGCGATATTTCTTTTTGTTGAAAGTAAGAACCTCAGGGCGGGTATAAATCTCCGAAATTGAGATGCGTCGCTCCTCGATTGATTCATCTTTACCTAAGACGCCCGGTAAACGACGAGTGATAGCGTCTACGACGATCATCGCAGGAACTTCTCCACCGGTCAGTATATACGGACCGACTGATAAGTCATCAGCTTTAAGAATTTTTTTGACCCGAGCGTCGAGGCCCTCATAACGTCCGCAGATCAAGACAATATGTTTAGTCATTAATTTGTCAGACCATTCCCCTTTTCTAAAGCCAGCAAGTTTATCGGCGAGAATATTGTCGAAAATTTGGCCAGCGGGAGAAAAAATATAAATTTTGGGCTTAGTCTTCGAAGTCTTCGTTTTAGCGAGAGCTTTACTCACGGCCTTAAGCACTGGCTCAGCCAACATCACCATACCGGGACCACCTCCGTAAGGACGACCGTCAGTCTTTTTGTAATCTAATCTACCATCCACTTGTTTGCCAATTGTACCAGCGTAGTCACGCGGATTATAATAAGAAATTTTTATTTTCTTCTCTTTCTGGGCGCGACCAAGAATCGAGGCGTTTAGATACGCCTCGATGGTCTCGGGAAACAAAGTAATAATGTGGAAATTTAACATTTAGTGAGCAGGCTTGGCCTCGATATTAATGTTGATATTAAGCCAACCAGTATTACCAAAATTATCAACGACACTTAAAGTAACAGGGAAATTCCCAGCTTGAGTCGGGATACCACTAATATCAGCTAGATTGGAAGCATTAACACAAGAAGAGTGGCACTCTTGGCCAGATATACAAGGGAGAGTAATACATGCAGTTGTTCGGATTGATAAGCTCAAACCTTTAGGCAATTGGCCAGAAGAGACAGACCAAACATAATTACGAGAACTTGAATAATTAGCAACAGAAAAGGTTTTAGAGAAATTACCTCCAACATAATCATGCCAATTGGCGGGATCAGCGGGGTAAGTGATAAGCAATTTGTAAGCATCTGCTCCGCCACCAACCACGACGGTCATACTGGTCTCGGCGGTCTTCCTCACGGTACAAGGGGCCGCTACACAAACGGCACCATTATCAACCATAAAGCGGACAGTATAAGTCCCCGCCTGACTGTAAGCATGAGTAAAAGTTGAAGTTTGCTTAACTATCGGGGAGACAGCACTTCCGGCAATCTGAGGATAAACCCGATTATCGCCCCAATCAACAGTGTAATTTAGATTGGTGTCAGACGGAGCGGTAACTTTAAGTTCCCAAGTACCGGTTTGGTTAACTCCCATTGAGGTTGGGCCAGAAACAGAATTGATAACAATAGTATTAAGGCCATTATCATTTCGTCCACAAAGAATAGATCGTTCAAGAGATCTAAGGGAGCCAGTAACTTGGATATTGTTGTCTCTCTGCCAATTACGAAGAGCTGAGCGGGTCATCGTCCCAAAGTAACCAGTTGATTTAGAGATATTGAGATAACCACTAGCTCGAAGAGCATTCTGAATTAAAACAACCTGGGAACTCAAGCCGTCGTTCAGGCCCTGACCATAAGAGAGGTCTTTATTGAAAGGACAGGTTGGCATTGGTTGGGACTCCGCCAAAAGTTGTTTTTGTAAAAGAAGAATCTGGGCTCTTAATTGGGCAATAAGGGCGCTATTGTCTGTTGCTCCATAAGAAAGAGCTGGCACAACGATAAGAGCAAGGAGAACGGCACTAATTATATATTTTTTCATGATTTTTCGATTAATTAATAAAACAAAAAACTGCACTATAATTATAGCACAGTTTCTTGTTTTTTAAAAGCTCTGAAACTTGCCCGACCTATCGGCGGGTTAGAGATCTTTGAGATCATCCATGGCGGCGTCGACCGAGCTGGTGGCGCTAGGAGCGCTACTAACTGGACCATTACCGTTAGGGACATAAGCAGGACGGGTAGAACCTTCTGGCTCGTTGATCTTAAGGTTAACGCGAGCGTTAAACTTCATCCCAACAACGCGAAGAAGAGTACGGATAGCCTTGGCGGTGTTGCCTTGGCGACCAATGATCTTACCCATATCAATCGGATCAACTTCGAGAGTCATTAAGACACCCATCTCATCAACCTTGCGGTCGATTTTGACAGCCTCGGGTTTATCGACAAGCGCTTTAACAACAAAGTCGAGGAATTCTTGATCTTGATGCATTGCAGTAAATCTTTTGTTTCTGATAATCTTTCGACCTGATTAACTTCTTATAATTGTAGAAGAACTAAACTTGAATGTCAAAAGAAAGACCGCCTTCGTTGAACGAAGGCGGTCTTTCTTTTTGTTTTAAAATTATTCGGCAGGAGTTTCTTCTGGAGCAGCTTCAACAGCTGGAGCTTCTTCAACAACAGGTTCAGCGACAGTAGCCTCAGCCTCTTCTTTGGCTTGAGCAGCAGCAGTAGCCTCATCTTCCTTAGCTTTAGCCTCAGCGGCCTTCTTGGCTTCGGCCTCCTTAATAGCCTTCTCTTCAGCAGCCTTCTTGGTGGCAATAACAGCAGTGGCTTTCTTACCTAATTTCTTAGAGGAAACATCGACAGCCTTGGCCCCTTCGAGAGCACCTTTCTTAACCAGAAGATTATGAACAGTCTGAGAGGCCTGAGCACCAACCGATAGCCAGTATTTGATACGATCAACTTTGAGTTCGGTGCGGTCGTTACGAGCATCGTGAGAACCCACGACTTCAATGGCTTTGCCACTCTGAGCCGCTTCCTTAGAATCAACAACGACGACCCTAAAAGAGGGGTCGTTCTTGCGTCCTACACGTTGTAATCTGACCATTAACATACGGGGAATAGCTTAACAAAAATAACAACTAACGTCAAATTAAAGACCCCTAAGCTTAAGGATATGGGGTTTATGTGTTATAATAGCCAAATGATTAAAGACAAAAAGCCCGATCTTCCAAAAAAGGAGAAGATCTTCGTTGACAGTTCCACCTTAGAAATCCCTTTCCCTGAGGCCGTTATTGCCGAAGCCGAGGCCATCGCCGCCACTGGCCAAACAAGTATCGAGAAAGAGGCCCCAAATCGTCGCGACTTCCGTGATGTACTCACGGTAACCATTGACCCTGTCCGGGCCCGAGATTTTGACGACGCAATCTCTATAAAAGAACTCCCCAATAATCAGTGGGAAATCGGTGTCCATATTGCCGATGTCTCTTTCTACGTCCGCCCAGGCACCAAACTCGACGCTGAGGCTCGCCTTCGTGCCACCTCTATCTATCTTGTTGACCGCGTTATCCCCATGCTCCCCCACGCCCTCTCAGACGACCTCTGTAGTCTCAAACAAGGCGTAGACCGCCTCACTTTCTCAGCTGTCTTCACTCTAGACAACGAAGCCAATATCTTGAGTCAATGGTTCGGCCGCACAATTATTAATTCTGATCGTCGCTTCACTTACGAAGAAGTTGAGAGAATTATAGAAAAAAAATCAGGTGAACATGTTGCTGAATTAACCAAATTAAAAGAACTCGCTCATAAACTCGATAAGAAAAAAATTAAAGCCGGGGCTCTCGCCTTCGAAGAAGATGAATATGCTTATGAAGTTGATGCCGACGGCAAGCCTATCTCCATTATGAAAGCCGAGCGTCTTGAGAGTCACAAACTTGTCGAAGATTTCATGCTCCTCGCCAACAAACAAGTGGCTGAATATGTTTCTAAATTAGTTAAGAACCGCGACCACGCCTTCCTCTATCGTATCCACGACAACCCAGACCCTGAGAAATTACTTGAGTTTATGCGCTTTGTAAAACTCTTCGGTCACAAACTCACTCACGAAGGGAAAAAGATTAGCCCCCTCGCCCTTAATGCTTTTCTTAAAACTCTCGCCGGCCTCCCCGAAGAAGATGTCTTGAACGACGCGGCCGTCCGAACAATGTCCCGCGCCACCTACTCCACCAAAAATATTGGGCACTTCGGCCTCGCCTTCCGCGACTACACCCATTTCACTTCACCGATTCGTCGTTATCCTGACTTGGTCGTCCATCGTCTTCTCGACATTTATATTAAGAAAGAGAAAATGCCTGATAATTATCTATTAGAACTTGATGGACTTTGTACTCACTCCAGCGAACGTGAACAATTCGCCACCATTGCCGAACGCGACTCGATGAAGCTCGCTCAGTGTCGCTACCTAGAACATGAAAAAGAAAAAATCTTTGACGGCGTTATTGCCTGGATGGCCGACTTTGGCCTCTTCGTGGAAGAACTCTCCACCGGCGCCCGCGGACTCGTGCGTTTCAAATCTCTTCCTGGCGATTACTATCTCTTCGATGAGAAAAAGATGACGGTTACCGGCAAACGCCACCGCCTCACTTATCACTTAGGTGATACTGTTAAAATAAAAATACTTTCTTCTGATCCAGCAACGAGGATGATAGATTTCGAGATAATCTAAAATAAAAAGAAAGCCGCCCGACGAAGGTCCGGGCGGCATCTGCGGGTGGAAAGGGTGCGAGAAGGTCGAGGCTAGGACGCCTTGTAGCTGTGAGCGATGACCTCGTTTCTCCCGACCATGAACGTCTCTTTGGAAGTGGTGAGAACGAGCTGTTCGCCATTTTCTTCCAGGGTAAGCCGACCTTCAAATTTGTGGCCACCATTCAGGTAAACGGTGACCGTCTTGCCATTCATCCTCTCTGCCTGATCCTTGTTCACAAGAGCACTCCTTTTTCTCAACGTTGATTCTGCGTTTCGAAAATATCCAGCAATTGGAGATCTTCTCTGGTTTCAGTTAAACACCTTTTACTCCCTTTTACTAGCAAACCCTTTCCTTTGAAGCTCAGTGGCTAAGCGAGGCCGAGCGCCTACTTTGCATATTGTTCCGCTTCATCGAATTTTATCGATATCAGGCGAGAAACAGAATCCGCACCCATGGTGACGCCATACAAGATGCCGGCGCGGGACATAGTCTCACGATTGTGAGTAATAAGAATAAGCTGAGAATATTTAGAGAGACCTTCAATCATATCCGCATATTTCTTAGAGTTAGCTTCATCAAGAGCGGCATCAGTCTCGTCAAGAATAAGAAACGGCGGTGGGTTCACCTGGGACATCGCAAAGAGAAGGGCAATCGAAGTAAGTGCGCGCTCTCCCCCCGATAACATGGCGAGACCCTTAATTTTTTTGCGCGGCAAGCTCACGTTTATCTCGATTCCAGACTTCCCTTCTTCGTCTTCTTCCATAATTTCAGGGATCTCCCCTTCTTCGCCCATCATTTCTAAATCAATATTCTCCTTCTTTTTGAGAGGCTTCAAAAGTTCCAAATTAGCACTCCCACCACCAAAGAGCACGGCAAAGAATTTCTGGAATTCTTGATTAATCTTAGTAATACCAGAATTGAATTCCACTTCAATCTTCGCCCGCAAATCAGTCATCACAGAAAGTAATGATTCGCGGCTAAGAGCTAAGTCTTCAAGTTCCTTGGCTAAGAAGGCGTCACGCTCCACCACCTCATCGTGTTCCTTCAAGACCTCACTACTCTCCACACCCATATCCTCTAAGCGAATCTTGATACGCTCGATCTTGCGACGACGGTCTTCTTGCAAAGTTCTCTCTTCATTTCTTACCTCTTCCCAAGAGATGTCATTGGCCTGATATTCCAAAACTTCGCGACCAATTAAGGTCCCGGCTTCGCCCAACTCTCTTTTGAAATTTTCTTCCTCAATAGCTAAGGTATCACGCTTAGACAGTAAGGTACGAACTTTAAGTTCCAAATCACTTTTCTTGGCACGCAATTCATAGAAATCGTGTTCGGCATTTTGGGCCGTCTGCCTCAGGCGAACGATATTTTCTTTAATATCCCCAATCTCGGTTTGGTGATTCCCCTCTTCTTTATCTAATTCTTGAACTCTTGCCTGAAGATTATGATGCTCCATCTTAATCTTCTCCAACTCCTCAGTCTGATCATTTCCTTGTTCTGAGCTTGTCGAAGGAGATTCATAGCTCGCAATAAAATCATGCAAACTAGAGCGCAAATTTTTGACAGAATTTTTAATATCAATAAGGTCTGTCGTTCTCTCTATCTCTTCAAACCGACTATCTAAATCACCGACAAATTGACGTGCTTCGGTAAGAGAAATTTTAGCCTCTGGGCCAACATGTTTAACTTCTTTTTCTTTAAATTCCAAAAGACCTTCCAGGCGACCCAGGGCACGAGCTAACTCATCTTTTTGCAGGCGCAAGGTCCGAATCTTCGTTTCTAATTCACGTAATTTATTTTCTTCGGCAATGATCTCTGTTTGATGGCCACCCGTTTGCTGCTTAGCCTCTCTTTCAGATAATTGTCTTGAGACATCAGTCAAGAGAGTCTCTGGACCAGTAATTTCATTAACAATATTTTCTTTGGTAAAAGACAAATAAACTTCTTCACGTTTAAGATAGTCGCGGTAGAGAGTTTGGAGCTCCACTTTCAATTCACGAACTTTCTCTATCTTCTCCACCTGTTTCTTCAAGAATTTGAGATGGGGCACGATCTCCCGACGGATAGATTCAACTTGTTTTATATTCTCTTCGGTCTTGCCAAGCTTTTTCTCACTCTCGCCCAACTTCCATTGGTAAATCTTCAGACCTAAAGCTTCTTCAATCATCAAGCGTCGTTCAATATTATTCGCATTAAGAATTTTATCGGCTTCACCCTGGCTAATGATATGATGCCCCGAAGCGCCAATTGAAATACCAGCGAGAATCTCAATGATGTCACGCAAGCGCACGGTCGAGCCATTAATTTTATATTCGTTTGTCCCGTCACGGAAAACTTCACGCGAGATTACCACTTCGTCAAAATCAATACTAGCAAAATGTCGATTAGTATTATCAAAGGTCACCGCCACCGAGGCACGAGAAAGACGCCCCAAAGATGAAGAACCGTTGAAGATTAAGTCTTCTCCTTTCTTGCCACGAAGTGATTTGAGAGATTGCTCCCCCAACACCCACCTAAAGGCCTCGGCCACATTAGACTTGCCCGAACCGTTTGGCCCAACAATGGCAACCACTGGAGCATCAAAAAAAAGCGTCTCCTTACGTCCAAAAGACTTAAAACCCGACAGCTCTAATTTCTTGAGAGTCATTATTAAAATTATAAACCAAAAATGGCTCTTAGGCTAGAAATATGTTATAAGAAAATTAGAAACAACCAGCTCTTTTAGAGCTTCACAAGGGAGACCAATCATGAGTGAACCGAGAACGATCATCGAGCTTATCGGCTTCGAAGACGGCAAGGCCCGGCAACTGCGCCGGAGGATTTTCGAAGCCTTGGACAAGAAGACCCACCACATACCAGAAGGTGTGGCCGTCGCAATCATCCCAGGCGAAGTCAAAGCCTGGCCAGCCGAACCTGGCGACAAGATGGCCCCCTACATCATTGTCAGGGGCACAGACCAGGGCAAGACAATGAGTCTGGCCCAAGAAATCGGAGCTGGGCTCGAAATGCCTGTTGGGTATGGACAGATTTCCTTCTTCCTGCCCCCTGCCCCGCCTCCAAAAGAAGTCGGCGACAAGAAATAAGTTCGCCCGCCGCCAGGATAGCCAGCAAAAGGTCGCTGGTTCTATCCCGGCGGCTTTTTGTTTGATTTAAAAATTATTTTACTAACCACCCCTTCACTTCAAGTCCGGCTTGGGCAGCGGATTGCTCGGCTTCTTGTTTAGAGTGACCTTGACCTTCAGCAATTTTTTCTTCACCTAAGAACAGGCCGACGGTAAATTTCTTGTCATGGTCAGGGCCAGTCTCCGAGAGCACTTTATAAGTCGGAGTAATACTCTCCGCTTCTTGAGCTTTGTGCTGGAAGTGACTCTTATAATCCTCAGTCAAATTTTTCTTAATTACTTCATCAGCTTTAGGAAAAACTGTTTGCGCGATGAAATCACGTGCAACATCATAACCACCATCAAGATAGATGGCACCGACAAAGGCTTCGAAGGCATTGGCCAAAATAATCTGTCTGGCCCGTCCCGTATCCTTGGCTTCGCCACGGGATAACATTAAGAGATCATTCATACCAAGTTCAGTAGCAATGGCACTACAAGTATTAGCGTTGACCAAGGCCGCACGATAGGCGGTCAACTCCCCTTCCGGGCGCTCCGGGTGATTAGCAAAAAGCCAATCAGTCACTACTAGTTCAAGCACGGCGTCACCAAGAAATTCCAGGCGCTCATTATGAGGCATAGTTATATCCTTGTGCTCGTTCAAATAAGAACGATGAAGAAAAGCTTGTTTGAGGAGATCTTTATTTTTAAATTGATAACCGATTTTGTCTTGAAAGTTTTTCATGAAATTAGGATACCAGAATTTTGATCGCTTTGGTAATTATCGGAACCATATCGTCATACATATTAAGTTCAGGCACTTCAGCTAGGGGGAACCATTTGGTATTATCGAGACCGCCCTTCTTCTCAAGAGTCAATTCAGGCTTGCCTTTAACTTCAGCGAGGAAATAAGTGACCTGACGACGAGTCTTGCCTTTCTCCGGGTCAGAAGCAATGTATTCGTTCGTCCCTAATTCTTGGAGTATCTTCATATCGACTCCCATCTCTTCTTTAATCTCACGAATAGTCCCAGCCTCAAGTTCCTCGCCCTCTTCAATATGACCCTTAGACAAAGTCCAGCGGCCGAAGACATCATGGACCATCGCTAAGAATATTTCATCGCCAACCTTAGAAAAAACAACCGCTCCGCCAAGTTTCTCGATCGGCATCTGGTCATAGGGAATATCCAAAATCTTTTTCTTCTTAGTTGAGACGTCATTCTTGCCTGGCTCGCCAAGTTCCTTGTAGACCGTACCGAGCACCCCATTCACAAAGCGACCACTCGATTCGCCACCGAAGGTCTTAGCCAACTCAATTGCCTCGTTGATAGCGACCTTAGCCGGAACATCGGCCCGGTCACTAAAAATAAGCTCGTACAAGCCAAGCCTTAAAATATTACGATCAACCGCCGCAATTTGTTCAATTGGCCAATCTGGAGCAGCTTTCTCAACGATAGCGTCAATCTTGTCTTGATGACTGACGACACCATCAACAATCTCTTTAACATATGACAAATCTTCCATTCCCGGAGCAAACTCGGCGACGACACGCTCAATTGTCTCGTCAATCTTCTTGGCCGGGCTACCGTCACGAAAGTCGAGCTCAAAGAGAACTTGCATTGCTAAACTCCTACACAAATGACGATTTGCCATATTTTCAAAAAACTATGTTAAGTTTTAATAAACTAAATTATTTTTTAGCGGCCAACTTCTTTCTCTTCGCCTCCTTCTTCTCAGTCTTAGCTAAGACATTGATCACCTCGCGGCCTTTATAAGTTCCGCAATTACCGCAGACAACATGACTCTGCTTAGGAGCGCCGCACTTGGCACACAAAGAGAGCCCCGTAACCTTAAGGGCGTGGTGGGATCGGCGATTAGCGGTGTGGGCCCGCGTATGACGCATTCTTACTACCATATGCTTTTAACTATAGCCTAAATGGCTAAAATAATCAAGACGAGAGGGAAATAAGGGGCAAATGAGGCTCCTTAGAAGGTACCCCCGAGATAGGTCTCTCTGTGAATAATTAGGACTCCAAACTCAGTAATTTTCTCATAATGCAATTTTGTCCCATAACCTTTGTGTTTATGGAGATAATGATTGGGGTATTTTTTCCCCAGTTTTATCATTTCTCTATCTCTTAAGACCTTAGCCACAATAGACGCAAGTGAGATTACTAACTCTTTTTCATCACCTTTAATTATAGTTTGTTGATTGACCCAATCGGGTGGAGCTTTTAACCCCCCGTCAAGAAGCACGAGAGACTCGGACTGGAGCCCCGAGGGTAACCCTTGAGAGGCCTTTAAAGGGTTACCCTCTAAGCTCCCGAGACAACCGGCAATTCCTTCCCTAATAGCAAAATTTATCCCCTTCTTGTCTATAACTTTATTACTCGAAAAGGCCTGAGTAAAACTTAGCAAACCTTTTTCCTCCAATTCCTCAATCTTCGCAAACCAAAAGTCTCGCTGTTTAGCTGTTAATTTCTTCGAATCTTTGCCCACTGGATAATCTATTAATTCCTTCTTGAGCTTAGGCCAATCCTTAATTTCCCAAGCCACCGCCCCCACCGAAACAGGCCCAGCTAAGGCTCCCCGACCGGCTTCATCAATGCCAATCACCACCTTCCCCGCCAGACCTCTAATGAGCCCGAGGTCTGGCGGGCATAATTTAGTTTTTTTGTCTTTTTTTGTTAACATACAGAGTAATTATGACCCCTTTCGTCCATCTCCATAATCACACCCATTATAGCCTCTTGGACGGGCTTATTAAAATCTCGGCTTTGGTCAAAAAGGCTAAGGAATACGAAATGCCAGCCGTCGCGATTACTGACCACGGGAGCATGTATGGGGTTATCGAATTCTATAAAAAATGCACCGCCGAAGGCATCAAGCCAATTCTTGGTTGCGAAATTTATGTCGCTGCCCGCAGTCGCTTCAATAAAGAACCACACATTGATGCTCGCCGCTATCATCTTACCTTACTCGCAAAAGATTTAACCGGCTATCATAATTTAATTAAAATTGTTACCAAGGCCAACCTTGAGGGCTACTATTATAAACCCCGTGCCGATAAAGAATTACTGAGGGAACATAGCGAAGGTCTCATTTGTCTCTCGGGATGTATGGGCGGCGAATTATCACGTGCCCTCACCTATGAACCAGAGAAGGCTGAAGAGGTCATCAAAGAATACCAAGAAATTTTTGGTGCCGAGAACTATTACCTCGAGATTATGCACCACCCTAAAATTGAGGGGCAACAGGAAGTTACTGATAAAATTATTGCTCTTGGGAAAAAACTAAGTATTCCCCTCGTCGCAACTCAAGATACGCATTACCTCAATAAAGATGACGCGATTGCCCACCACACTCTGCTCTCCATCCAAACCGGGACGGACCTCTCCGATCTCAAGGGAGTAACTAATACCGAAGAAGATTTTTCTTTTATCTCCGGGGATGAGATGGCTAAAAATTTTGCCCACGTGCCCGAAGCGATTGAGAATTCTCTCAAGATCGCTGATCGTTGTAATGTTACTTTAGAACTTGGCAAATGGACCTTCCCTAATTACCCGATTCCAGAAGGTGCCACTTACGACACAGAGCTTAAGAGAATGGCTGAAGAAGGTCTAATTGGATATCTAAAAGAAAATCCCGAACGTGCTGAAGAGGCCCGACAAAGACTCGACTACGAGTTCGACGTTATTAGCAAAAAAGGTTACTCTCCATACTTCTTAGTCGTGTCAGACTTAATTCATCATGCCAACGAGACAGGAATCTTCACTAACACTCGAGGTTCAGCCGCTGGTTCTTTTATTTCTTTTATTATTGGGATTACCAACGTTGATCCCCTCTATTACGAACTCCCCTTCGAACGATTCTTGAATGCCGATCGACCTTCACCTCCCGATATCGATATGGACTATGCGGACAAGAGACGTGACGAGATTATTAGCTATGCCAGACAAAAATACGGCGAAGATCATGTCGCCCAGATTGGAACCTTCGGTTCAATGATGGCTCGTGGAGCAGTGCGTGATGTGGCTCGCGCCCTAGGCTATCCTTATGCCGTCGGAGATACTATCTCCAAGCTCGTCCCTATGGGCTCACAGGGCTTCCCTATGACACTCACTCGTGCCCTCGAGATGGTGCCCGAACTTGAAGAAATGTATAAGAAGGATGCCGATACCAAACGCATCATTGATCTCGCCAAAAAAATTGAGGGTTGTGCCCGTCACATCTCCGTCCACGCCGCTGGCGTCGTTATCTCGCCAACTCCTATCACCGACTTCACTCCAATTCAATTCGACCCCAAGGGAGGTAAGACCATTACTCAATATGAAATGCACGCCGTTGAAGATGCCGGACTCCTTAAGTATGACTTCTTAGGCATCCGCAATCTTTCTATCCTTGAGGATGCCGTGAAAATTGTTCGCAAAATTTACGGCATCACCATTGATATCAATAAAATTCCGCTCGATGACAAAAAAACTTTTGACATGCTCGCGCGCGGCGAAACCATTGGCCTCTTCCAACTAAACGGTGGTGGAATGACCCGTTGGCTCAAAGAACTCAAACCTTCAACGATCTTCGATATCAACGCTATGGTGGCACTCTATCGTCCCGGACCGATGGAAATGATTCCTGAGTATATTAAGCGCAAGCATAACCCCATGATGATCAAATATCTTGATCCGCGTATGGAACCAATCTTGAAACACTCATTCGGTGTTATCACTTACCAAGACGACGTCATGTTAATCTCGATCAAACTGGCCGGTTATTCTTGGGTAGAAGCTGATAAATTACGCAAAGCGATGGGTAAAAAAATTCCCAAGGACATGGAGGCTCAGAAAGAAAAATTGATGACTGGTCTTAAGGCTAACGGGATGGGCGAGAAAAAGATTGCCGAACTTTGGTCACTGATTGAGCCCTTCGCCGCCTACGGATTCAACAAGGCCCATGCCGCCAGTTATGGACGTGTCGCTTATCAGACCGCCTACATGAAGGCCAATTACCCGTCAGAGTACATGACCGCCGTTCTCTCTGCTGAAGCCGGCGATACTGACAAAATTGCTGAGGTCATCCAAGAATGTCGCCGTATGGATCTCCCCGTCTTACCACCAGACGTCAACGAAAGTTTCGAGAACTTTACAGTTGTTAAAGGTCTGGGGGCTGCCGGCCTCACCCCGGCCGCCGAAATCCTCTCTAAGAAAAATACTGACAATAAAGATAAAATTCGCTTTGGTCTATACACCATTAAGAACCTTGGGGCCGAAATTGCCAACTTCATTGTGGAAGAAAGAAAAAAGAATGGCCTCTTTGTCGACTTTGCCGATTTTCTCACTCGCGTGCGCCATAAAAATATGAATAAGAAATCACTCGAGGCCCTCGCCAAGACAGGGGGCTTCGATAGTCTCGGTATGGAACGCGGACAGATTCTCGGTAATGTTGACGAGGCCCTCGCCTACAACCGTCAGGAACTAAAGAATAATGCCAACCAAACTTCCCTATTTGGGCTGATGCCTGAGGTAATCAAACCACCAATGTTAAGACTAAAAGATGTCGAGCCCGTCGACCCTAAAACCAAGCTCGCTTGGGAAAAAGAGTTATTGGGCTTGTATGTTTCAGGTCACCCATTAGAGCCCTTCCGCGAGCGTTTTGCCAAAGCTGAGAACACTATTAAATATCATCGGGAACAAAAAGAAGGCTTCCCCGCTATTACTGGCGGCGTGATTGATATCGTGCGCGAAATTATCACCAAAAATAACAAAAAGATGGCCTTCATTAAGATGTTCGACTTCACTGACCAAATTGAAGCAGTGGCCTTCTCTGACATCTATGAGAAATACAGGAACCTTCTCCTCCCCGACAAAATTGTCGCCGTCAAAGGCAAAATCTCTCACCGAAATGGCGAGCCATCTATCATCTTAGAAGCCGTGAAGGAGCTTTAGTTATTTTGTTAAAAATTTAAAACTGGCACTTATTTCGCCATCAAGACATTTGCTATAAGATTCAGACGGAGTAAAAGAACAGGCTTGGCCCAAGTTCCAGGCCGCCACTAAATTACCAGCGGGAAAATACAAAATGCGATAAACATAGTTCACTGGGCATTTAGTCTCATCTAAATCTAGTCCATCACCTTCAATTTTAACAGAAAAAACACCATTTTGAATTGCTGGGGTTTTACTTCCCAACTTACAAGAAGGCCCATAATTATCTTTTATAAACTTCTCTAAATCAACGTCGGCATAAACTTTTTTTGTCTTTATCTCCCAGCCTTGAGAATAAATAGACGACGCCTTTTGTAATTCAGTGAGAGAGTTCTGTTCTTTGCCACAAGCGGAATATTTATGAATGCCCCCCAATATTTTCTCCCCACTTAAGCGATAAAAATATTCGTTAGTAATATAGACGTTTTCTCCATCCTCGAAAATTTTAGTTGGAATCGAACTTCCCACTGGCCGATAAGAATTATCTTCACCCGCGATATAACGGCAAGGAGCACCATTTCCAAAATAAGCGGTTCCGGGATATTTAATTGAAAATCCCAATTTCTCATTGTTGTAGGTCGGCCAATTAGCGGGATTGTCTTGATTTATCCACATACCTTGGGTTGTGGTGCCAGGGTGGCACTTAGCTTCATCCCGCCCCTTACAGGTCGCAACATTCGAAGTAGCCGTAGAGGTGGCGACTGAGGCTGAGGTCTCCGCCTTCTGTAAGCGTAGTAATACTAAAAGCTGTTTTTGGAGAGTAAGTATCTGTCTAAGGATATTGGCTCTAAACGAAGACCAATTCGAAGCTAAGGGATTTTTTACACAAGTGTCGACATCGGCTTCAGCCAGACACCCAGGACAAATAGGAAGAGTCGATTTGAAAACAAGATCGGCGCAACAAACTCGGTTATCTTGACCGCCGGTCGGTAAGGGCATCAGTGACTTCTCTTCCCCCTCCTTGAGGCAATTATTGGTGGCAGCATTAGTAACAATTGGCAAAACAAAAAAGAGCGCTAATAAAACGGAGACTAAAAATAAGTAATTTTTCATACCCAAATAATAACGCAATTTGACAATCAACACCAGACAGCCTACTATTAAAGTAACGTTAGAGATTGCGGGAGTTACCAATTCCCGACTCGCCAGGCGAGTTTCTTGAAGAACTAATCTAACTAAAAATGAGAACAAATTCGGGTGGAACCGCGTGATTTTAAAATAATAATCTCGCCCCGATAAAAACACTTTGTGTTTTTATCGGGGCGTTTCGTTTTATAAATTAATTTCAAAAAATATGGATTTAAAAAAATACCAAAAAATGTGCGGGGATACCGCTGCTCATTACAAAAGCAAGGATCTAGAAATTGCGACTTGGGGCCTAGGTGTCTCAGGCGAAGCTGGCGATGTCGCCAGTTGCATCAAAAAATATTACGCCCACAAAAATAAAGATGTTAAGGACGGAATAAAAGAAAATATTGGCGACATGCTCTGGTATACCGCTATGGTCTGCAATTTCTTTGGTTGGCAATTATCTGACATTCTTGAAGAAAACCAGAAAAAATTAGCTCTGCGTTATCCCAAAGGTTTTACTTACAAAAGAGCTCAGAGAAAAATGATCAAGTGGAGCGGAGAAAAAGAAGTTAAAAAAACTATTATCAAAAATAAAAAGAAATAATTATGGAAAATGATATAAACAAAATTCGGCACTCGCTCGCCCACTTATTAGCGATCGCCGTGAAGGCTAAATATCCTGAAGCTAAGTTAGGGATTGGCCCAACAATTGAAAATGGCTTCTACTACGACTTTGACTTCGGAGCAAGTGTCCCGCCAGAGAACGAGCTCTTAGATCTCGAGAAAGATATGCGCGCGCTTGTCTCTAAGAATATCGACTTCGTTCGCTCCGAGATTAGCTCCGACGAAGCAAAAAATATCTTTACTGACGAGCCTTATAAGCTTGAATTAATTGCTGATCTAGAGAAGACTGGCGAACAAATTTCTACCTACACATCAGACAGCTTGACCGACCTCTGTGCCGGTCCCCATGTAGCAAGTACGGGAGAGATCGCCCGTGACGCCTTCAAGCTCACTCGCATTGCTGGCGCCTACTGGCGCGGGGATGAGAAAAACAAAATGCTCACCCGTATCTACGGTGTTGCCTTTGCTAACAAAAAAGATTTGGATGATTACTTAGAGATGATAGTCGAGGCCGAAAAAAGAGATCATCGCAAACTCGGCAAAGAATTAGAAATTTTTACCTTCGACGATGATGTTGGTGCCGGTCTCCCCTTGTGGCTTCCTAATGGCACTATTATTATCGATGAACTTGAAAAATTAGCTAAAGAAACTGAGGCTGATGGTGGATATCTTCGCGTTCGCACACCTCATTTAGCCAAAGAATCCATGTATCTCAAGAGTGGTCATTTGCCTTACTATCAAGACAGCATGTTCCCTCCGATGGAATATGAGGGTATGAAATATTACCTTAAGGCAATGAACTGCCCCCACCATCACAAAATTTTTGGTCACAAAACTAGGAGTTACAAAGAATTGCCTGTTCGCCTAGCGGAATATGGGACTTGTTATCGTCACGAAAAATCCGGCGAGCTCTTCGGCTTAATGCGCGTACGCATGATGCAAATGAACGATGCTCATATCTACTGCTCCAAAGAACAATTTGCTCAAGAATTCAAAGCGGTGAATGAGATGTACCTCAAGTATTTCAAAATTTTTGGTGTGGACAAATATGTAATGCGTCTCTCAACTCATGATCCTAAAAAATTAGGAGAAAAATATGTTAACGAACCAGAGCTCTGGCTTGAGACAGAAAAAATGGTTCGAGACACTCTAATCGAAGCCAAGATTCCTTATGTTGAGGTTCCCAACGAAGCAGCTTTCTATGGACCAAAGATTGACGTCCAAGTTTGGAGTGCTATTGGCCGAGAATTTACCCTCGCAACAAACCAAGTAGACTTTGCTGTGCCTAAGCGCTTCGGTCTAACTTATGCTGATGCCGAAGGGAAACAAGAAACTCCGCTCTGTATCCATCGTGCGCCCCTTGGCACTCACGAACGCTTTGTTGGGTTCTTAATCGAACACTATGCCGGTAACTTCCCTACCTGGCTCGCGCCAACACAAGTGAAAATTATCCCTGTGCTAGAAAATCATAATGATTATGCGCAGAGCGTTTACAAAGAATTAAGAGCTCTCGATATCCGTGCCAGTATTGATGATAGCGATGAAGGTATGGGCAAAAAAATTCGCGAAGGCAAGGTCAACAAAATCCCCTACATGATTGTCATCGGCGACAAAGAAATTGAAGAAAAAATGATTACCGTTGAGAAGCGTGGGGGCGACAAGGGAGAATTGATGCCTCTCGCTGATTTTGCGAAAAATATTGTTGAGGAAATAAAAGAAAGAAAATAATCAAGCTCGGCGTCGTTCGGTAAAACAACCTCGCGGAGCTACGGCCAGCTGGTTTTTGCCATTTGGTCGCAGACCGGCAATATCAAGGTCCGACCTTGATATTGCGATGGCAAAATGGCCGTCGCGGAGAGTAAAAAAACCATTCGCAGGAATGGTTTTCTGTGTTGTTTTACTGAAGCGACGCCGAGCACCCCTAGGCGTTATCGAACACCCAGTGTTAGATAATAAGAAATATATGTTGCCCACCCAGACCAATCTTCTAAAAAGTCCTCGGATCTCCTCGTGTATCTCGGCCAGACATTTTTATAAGCTTGTCTGGGCGGGGGCCATCCCAAAAGTGGCAAACACCAGGTGTTTGCCACTTTTTGTTTACATTTTCTCAACCACCTTCCTCGTCACCGCCCCAAAGTACCCCTTGGCTGGCTTAATCTTGTTGGCCGTCTGGAACTTGATGAGAGCTTGTTGGGTAAGTTTGCCAAAGAGAGTTGTCTCATTGCCTAGAGAACCAAGGCCCTTGGTATCAACAGGATAGCCGTGGGTGTTTAAGAATTGTTGGAGTAGTTTGACTTCAGAGTGTTTGGTGCCGAGTTTGAGATCACGGGTGAAGTTTGCTGCGCCCCGTGGGAGCAGAGCGACTTTACGGGCGAGGGTGGAAGTAGCAGAATCTGGCGTGAGATATTTAGCTTTAAGTTCATTAGCCAGTTTAATATTCCCCATGGCGTTGAGATTAGAGATTTGACTTTGGACGGAGTTGCCAGAGGAATGAGAGGCGGGGGCTTCAGGAGTAACGACAATATCAGGGACTTTAACTAGTTCAAAAGTATGAGTGGAGTAACCTCCTACGTAAGTGAAAGAGATTTTGCCATCGTCATCGGACATACATACGCCGTTGGTGCATTGGGAGTTGTCGGTGATGGCGGTGGTGGAGGCTGAGCCATCAAGCTTGAAAGTGTAGTTAACATTAGGGACTAAGTCTCCAATGGTGTAGGTGGTGGAGGTGGCAACAGATGATGAGGCTGTCCAACTTTTATTTTGATCACCTGACTTGTCCCAAGTATTAATTACAACATCAAGATAATCGGAATAGTTATTGGGGTCATAATCGCCAACTGGAGCAACAGCAAAGTCAGCTGTGACAGAGCTTGAGGTTGCTGAAGTGTAACGATATTTGCCACTTTTATAAATCTTGATGTTGCCAGTGTGTTGAACAGGAGTACTGGTGGCGGAGTATTGAGGAGAATAATAAAGGTAGGCGGCAGTTGAAGCCATCAAATTTTTACCCGTAGAGTTGGGGTGAACATTTTCTGCTATATCATAATAACCATCGGGCGAAGGAGACTGCCAAAGAGGATTTAGCATCATTTGATCTAAATATGAACCACAAACATACCCCCTGATAACACAGTTAGCTTCAACCAGCTCATTTATCTCATGAATTTTTTCATCAGTATATAATTGGTTATTATTGAATGAGCCGTTACCAATCCAAATCGGAGTCGCACCCCAATCATTGATCTTATCCAAGATAGAAGTAATATAGTTAGCGTATTCCTGAGAAGTAGGGTAAGTGGAATCATAATCAGGGAATCTATTCACAAAGTCATTCACTCCAATTTCTAGAAAAATTGTATTTGGAGGGGAAACCGAGGACATTAATCCATCAATAGTGCTAAAAATTCTTACCATTGTTCCACCTGACCAAGCCGCTATAGTAGGATCGGAAGCGGAAATCCCAGTCAAAGTTGTAAAATGACCAGCTGGAGATGAAGCAGAGGCAGAAATAGAATCCCCCGCAAAAGCAACTTTATTTTGTAAGACAGGATGGGCATTATCGCTAGAACATTTATAGGCTCCGACGTCATTACCAAACCAAGATTCTCCGTTTATGTCAGTTGCAGGAAGAGCTGAAATTTCGCCATGTCCACAAGCAAGAGATGACGCGCTAAGTCTAAAGTCAAATGTGGAAGTACTGACAATCAAAGGATCCAAGAAATGATTAGAACCGTCTATACTAAAAACATGGCTAGACGATAATCCCGCGTGAGACTGAAAAAGCGGAAAAGTTGTATCATAAGGCGAAGCATGGGGATTATAATAAACATTATTTTTAATAACCCATTTATCTGGATTATTAATTGCATAAAGATAGCCATCAACAGAACTTGAAAATTGGATAAATCCATAGGCGGGGCCCATATCGGTATAGAAAATATTATTTTTTATACTCACAGAAGAGCTAGCCGCCGAATTAAGAATGGGCTGACTAAATGAGGGATAATTCAACGCAACAATTGTCGAATTATGAAGAACTAAATTAGTCTTGACTATCATTCCTACCGCAAATTTAAAACCGTAAATAACACTACTTTCAATTGTTATATTTGCCTCCGGCTCATTAATATTACCGATCGCATACTGCGAGCCTGAAATATTATGAAGAACAGATCGCCTTATTGTAAGATTTGCTACACCATCCCCACTACTTATCGAAATTGCTTTTTCCGCAGTAGTATTCGAATCTATCTCGCAATCTTCAAAAGTTAAAGAGCTTGGAGCATAAAGCCAAAAATAACCCTTGCCAACAGAATTAGAATTAGTGAATTTTATATGCTTAAAGGTTATATCATTAGAAACATTAGTTTGAAAATTCAAAAAAGTATAATTATTAGTATTAGTTGGCATATCCATAATAACCGTCGCCCCTTCAGGATATGCCTCAACGGTTACTGTCCCCGTACCAACCGCATTATTAATAACGGGGTTAATTCTAGTGTTGGATCCATAATAAGTGTTATATGTTCCAGCCTCAACTTTAATAGAATCTCCTTTTGCCACTCGAGAACCAGTCAGAGCATAATTTAATGTTTTCCAAGCTCCTGCACCCGTGGTTGTGCCATGGCTCGTATCATCAGTACCAGTCGTCGAGATATACCAAGTCGCCGCACTCGCCAAGGACGGAAAACTAAAAAGAATACCCAGGGCGATTACGAGAGAGAGAGAGAGTAAAAAGTGGATTTTTCATATTTCATATAATTACCTTAGATTATAGCAACTTAGGGCAATTAAGAGAAGTGGGGAAAGCTAAATTAACCAAAAATGTTAAACATCGGATGTTTAACATTTTTGGTGTGTTGTAATTAAAAACCCGCCACTTGGAGGTTTAACCTCCAAGTGGCGGGTTTTTGCAGCTAAGCGAGGCTTAGTAATTATGAAAAGCTCCCCCTTCGCTCTTGCAGAGCTACGGAGGGACAGGCTCGTGAAGCTAGTATCTAAGCTCGGCGTCGTTCGGTAAAACAACCTCGCGGAGCTACGGCCAGCATGGTTTTTGCCATTTGGTCGTAGACAGGCAATATCAAGGACTCCCCTTGATATTGCGATGGCAAAATGGCCGTCGCGGAGAGTAAGAAAACCATTCGCAGGAATGGTTTTCTGTGTTGTTTTACTGAAGCGACGCCGAGCGCTTATGCGTCAACATTTGCGAGTTTAGCATGCGTCTGGATAAAGATTTTGCGAGGTTCAACTTCAGAGCCCATCAAGACATCAAAGGTTTTGTCGGCTTCTTCGGCATCGCGAATAGTAATTTGCTTCATCACACGGCTAGCTGGGTTCATGGTTGTCTCCCACAATTCCTCTGGGTTCATTTCTCCAAGACCCTTGTAGCGCTGAATTGAGATCTTGCTTGTTCTTGATTTAATATTCCCCTCTTCTTCTGAGATTTCAGCATCCACATCTGTTTCATTGTCTGGCTCATCTTCAGTCTCAACCACGGCCACTTCTTCTTCGCCACCACTCATTTCTTTAATCAAACGATTTTTCTCTTCATCACTATAAGCATAATTCATATCCTTGCCCTTCTTAATCTTATAGAGAGGAGGTTGAGCAATATAAATATGTCCGGCATCGATAAGCGGGCGGTAATAACGGAAGAAGAGAGTCAACAAAAGTGTAGAGATGTGCGCGCCGTCCACGTCGGCATCGGTCGCGATAATAATTTTATGATAACGTAGGCGCGAGAGATCCATCATATCGCCAATACCCACACCCATAGCAATGATTAGAGATTTAACTTCTTTAGATGCAAGCATTTTATCAAGGCGGGCCTTCTCAACATTCAAAATTTTGCCACGCAAAGGAAGAATGGCTTGGGTGCGACGATCACGTCCTTGCTTACTCGATCCACCGGCCGAGTCTCCCTCTACAATGAAGATTTCGGATTCCTCGGGGCTACGGCTCTGACAATCAGCGAGCTTACCAGGCAAAGTCATGCCCTCAAGCGCCCCCTTACGAATCACGCTATCCTTGGCCGCCTTAGCCGCCTTCCTCGCTTTAAGAGCTAAGATAGACTTACTAATGATGGCCTTGGCATCGTCTGGATTCTCTTCGAGATAAATATTCAAAGCCTCGCCGAAGACCGTCTCGACGGCTCCACGAGCCTCTACGCTACCGAGTTTGGCCTTGGTCTGACCTTCGAATTGGGGGTTGCGCAATTTGACCGAGACGACAGCGGTCATTCCCTCACGGACGTCATCCCCAGTTAAGCTCCCCTCACTTTCTTTAAGAATATTATTCTTCTTACCGTAATCATTTAGGATACGAGTTAAAGCAGTACGGAAACCTGTTAGGTGCATACCGCCTTCGGGAGTGATGGTGTTGTTAGTAAAACTTATTTCTTTGAAATCAATATCGTCAACGTATTGCAAAGCAACCTCAACCATAATGTCGTTGGCCTCCTTCTCAACATAAAAGATCTCACGATGAAGCGGTTTGTCGTGACGATTATAATAACGAACAAGGGATAGTAAACCGCCCTCGAAATAGAAAGATTTGTTAGGGGCCTCAAGACCAAGCTCGGACAAGAAAAAGACTTTGTCGGTGTCTATTTTCTCTTTGACCTCACGAGCATCAATAACTCTAATTCTTAAACCTTTAACCAAGTAGGCCTGACCACGGAGATGGTTGACCATGCGGTCCCAATCATAGACGGTCTCAGAAAAAATTGTCGGGTCAGGTTGGAAGCTGATTATAGTGCCATGGAGCTTAGAAGAAGAGACTTTCTTAACATTATATTTTTTCTTCCCAATGGCAAACTCTTGCATATACTTACCACCGTCACGATGAACCTCTGCCTTAAGCCAAGTGGAGAGAGCGTTTACCACCGAAGCACCCACACCATGCAAACCACCAGAAATTTTATAAGAATCGCCCTCGAATTTACCACCAGCATGGAGGACAGTAAGAACAGTCTCAAGCGTAGAGACCTTGGTCTTCTTGTGCACTTCAACAGGGATACCGGTACCATTATCAACGACACGGATAGCGTTGCCAGGAAGTATGGCCACCTCAATCTCATTACAAAAACCGTTCATCGCTTCGTCGCGAGAGTTATCAAAAATCTCAACCATCAAGTGATGGAGACCATCAGGACCCGTTGAGCCAATATACATACCAGGACGCTTGCGCACTGGCTCTAGACCCTCAAGGACGACGATGTCGTCGGCCCCATAGTGACGTGTTTTTGTGTTGTCTTTAGCCATAAAAATAAACGCCAAAAGGCTTAATTTACTCCCCCATTATAGCATATTTGCCGGCCTTCAAACAACTATTTTCTGACCTCGTAATCCTTGGTTTCGAGAGCATTAATAGCCTTATTTAGCTCAGTATTCGCTTCATCATCAGAGAGGGTTCGATCATAGGATTGGAAGACGAGGCGGAAGGCGAGAGACTTCCTTCCCTCTTTAGAGAATTCATCAAAAAGAATGGGGCCGAGAACGCAGAGCTCGCTTACTGATTTTTTAATCAAATCGGCGACCTCTTCGGAGCTGGTCGCTTCGGGAACCCAAACTGCGACATCGCGAATAATGCGAGGATAATTGGAAATAGGTTGATAATTAAAAGCGGGAGATAAATAATCGGACAAATTTGCTGGCTCAATCTCTTTTATTTTTTCCAGAAGTTCATCGAGACTAAATTCAACGACAGCCGTTGTCTCGGTTGCCTTGAGCTGTGCGAGATCCAATCTCAAGGCTCCCCGAGATTGGATCTCGCACAGCTCTGAAACTTTTTCCATTTCTTTTTTTATATCTACCCCTTTAATTTTCTTCCTATACCCAATCCCAATCGCAATATTCGTCTGCTCGGCAAAACCCGTCTTGAAAACTTTTCCAATTTCAAAAATCTTCACTGGTTCAGTATCAAAGAGAACATAATTCAAATTAAAAGCGATTCTCTCACTAAGCCAATCCGAGAGATTGGTGCGCAAGAAGCCCTTATCGCTCGCCAGAGGATTGGCCAATTCTACTTCACCCTTGTCAGTTAAAGCGTAACCCATCACTTCAGTGAAGCCTTCTTTAGCAAGAGTTTCTCGCAGTTTATTTTTAAGAGCAAAACGTTTCTCCGACAAGGAGCCAAAGGACTTTCCTTGAATGGCTCCCAAAGGAGAGTCCTTGGGCGAAGCAAGCAGCTCAGGCTTTATTTTCTCATACCCATAAATCCGTCCCACCTCCTCAACGATATTCGCTTCTTCTTCAAGATCCACTCGCCAATGAGGGATAATTAGACTTAATTCCGTTCCCGTAACGGACACCCCAATCCCCAACCTCTCCAAAATACTTTTTATCTCTGAAGCACTCACTTCAACTCCCAAACGGCTATTGATATACTCAGCGGTAATTTTTATCTCTTTTTTCTCTTGAGGTGACAGATAAACATCCACCACACCACAATATTCCCCACCAGCGATATCTTGAAGCAAGTCAACAAGTCGAATCATGGCAAGTAGTGCCGTCTCTGGTGATAAATTATTCTCGAAGGCTTTAGAGGCGTCAGTGCGCACACCAACCTTAGCACTAGTTCTCCGGATTAAAACAGGGTCAAAATTAGCCGATTCGAGAATCAAGTTCTTAGTATTCGCGTCTACCTCCGCTCTATTGCCCCCCTTAATACCAGCCAAGGCTAAGGGACCTTGACCATCGGCAATGACCAAAATACTCTCATCTAAAACCAAATTCTTATTATCAAGAGTGGTCATTGTCTCCCCTTCCTTTGCTCGTCTCACGACAATATCCCCCTCCAATTTATCGGCATCAAAGGCGTGCATCGGTTGGCCGATGTCGAACATCACATAATTGGTCGCATCAACAATATTATTGATTGAGCGTTGGCCAAGAGACTCGAGCGCTTGGGCTAGCCACTTAGGGGACGGACCAACCTTAACACCTCTCACACGCACACCAACATAACGACGACAAGCCTTTCCATCTTCAATCTTAATATTAAGATCTTGAATTTTGCCCAAAGCCATATCACTCGAAGTCTTAGGAAGAGAAAAAGGTAAATCAAAAATTGCCGAACATTCTCTAGCGACACCCTCGTGACAGAGACAATCATGAGCGCGATCGGGCAAAACTTTTATTTCTAACAAAGTATCGTCACCTTTCTTTTCTATTCCCTCCACTTCAAAAGCATGGAAAATAATCCCCTCCTCAACCTTCTCTGGTGGGGGTAAATCGGGAACATATTTTTTCAACCAATTTAATGAGAAAAGCATGGCTTAGTTTTTAAGTTAAAATTGCTTCAAAAAACGCAAATCACCGTTAGTAAAAAAGCGAATATCGTCAATCGCCCACTTGGTCATCGCGAGACGCTCAACGCCGATACCAAAGGCAAAACCAGACCAAATTTTCTCATCCAAGCCAACAGCACGAAAGACGTTGGGATGGACCATTCCCGCTCCACCCATCTCCATCCAGCCAGTGCCCGAGCACAGAGCGCATTGGTTACCCTTCACTGGTTTGCCATGGCCATCATTGCAACGAATGCAAACTAGGTCGAACTCGAAACCTGGTTCAACAAAGGGAAAAAATGATGGGCGCAAACGAATCGACAAATCAGCGCCATAAAGACTCTCAAAGAATTGTTCGAGGTAACCCTTAAGGTGCGCAACGGTCACGCCCTTATCAACTAGCAAGCCTTCAATCTGATGGAATTGTGACTCGTGACGAGCGTCAGTGGCCTCTTGACGATAGACTTTGCCAGGAACGACAATGCGGAGCGGGGGTTGGCCGCCACTCTTCAACATCTCTTCCATGAAGCGAATCTGGACAGCGCTAGTTTGGGTGCGTAACAAGGTTTTAGGTTTTAGGTTTTGGCTTTTAGGCTCAGCTCCAAGATTATCCCTCCCAGCTAAAAGCTCCTCGCTCAAAGCCCCTTTTGGATCTTTGATCCAAAAGGTATCCTGCATGTCACGAGAAGGGTGATCGGCGGGGACATTGAGCGCGTCAAAATTATGGAATTCGTCCTCAATCTCCGGCCCCTCAGCCACCTCAAAACCCATGCCGTGGAAGGCGGTGACGACCTGATTGATCACCTGGGTGAGGGGGTGAATATGCCCTTTTTCTTCAGTATTTTTCACCTCCTGATTATAGCAAAAACCACCAATCCCGCCACCTCCCCCATCCCTCGCCAGACCTCAAGTGCCGCGCCCCTCGAAGCTTTAGCGAAGTGGGGAGCCCGAGGTGTTGCGAGGTGAAGCTACTTAATAAATTTGACTGTCGAAATAATTTTTTCCACTTTAATGTAATCATTGGCATCGTAAGCATCTACACTTAACCCTTGGTAACCGTCTTTGGGTACTCCATACAAAACAAATCCATACACTTTTTCTCCATAGAAAAATACATATCTTACGTCTCCATCAGGCAAAGTGCCTTCATGCTTAAGAACAGTCAAGCCGTTAATTTCTTTTTCTTCATTTTTAAAACAAACACCAAAACTACATCCATCTGGATAAAAGAATTTTAAATAATCTTCCTTTGATACTTTGTTTCCTTTTGAATCAACAATTTTCTCTCCAGCGACAAAACCAAGAAATTGTTCTTCCCCTTGTTTTACCTTGTCGCTACTGTCCACATACTTTTTTGTAAACATAAGAAGATTATCATCTGAAGTAGACACAAACCAATTATTGGGGTATTTAAACTCAAATCCGTACTGATCATTTTTATACGTCTTCCAATCTTCTGCTCCAGTAACAACCTTGACAACAGGACACTCCCCTCCTTCGCATGAAGCTACGGCAGGGCAAGGCGCAAATTCGCAATTAGGGCCTTGGCGCCCGACCGAAGATCCATCGGGGCAAACTTTTGCTTCTTCGGTGCAGGCCTTCTGTATTGGGACATTAACAACAGGCTTATTCATTTGATAATAGGTAAACCCCGCGCCAGCAACGATAATAACTAGGACAAGAGCAATTAAATATTTTTTCATAAAAATTTATTGATTAATAAACCTATCTATATACTAACACAGCTAGACCAAATATTCCTTAAGGGTTTTCCGCCATTTTCGCCCCTTGCCCTTGTTTAGATTACGGAAATATGGGGTTAAAGAATGGCAATTGGGACACAATAAAATCAAATTAGTCTCAACATTATTGTCGGAATTCCCATCAATATGATCGACTTCTAGCGGCACTCGACCGGTAATTGGATGTTTTTTGTTCCAGCCACATTTGGCACACTTTTCTTTATATTTATCTAGGAGGTATCTTTTTAGGTGCCCTGAAATATTTTTTGTTATTGTTCCTTTAACTCCGCCTTCATTACCACTTTTCCATTTTTTTATATAAGAATGATATTGGTAATCATGCTGACACTGATTAGAACAAAACTTTATTTTATGCCTTTCAATTAGTTCTTTGGCACAATTTTCACATTTTCTCATGTTTTAAGTATACCAAAAGTAACCCTGCTACGGGTATACAAAAAAGAGGATAATTCTTTGAGCCGGTGAGAGGATTCGGACCCCTGGCATCCACTTTACAAAAGTGGCGCTCTACCAACTGAGCTACACCGGCATTTTATTTTCAAACAATCCTACTTCTCCCCTTCTTCATTCAATGCCTCACTCTGCAACTCGGCCATGGCATTCTCTTTATGATCCTTAATTTCTCTTAAGAAGAAAGAGACTTTATCGGTCTTGTGGATATCGTCCAACTCGGGCATATTGGCAGCAATCATATTGAAACGTCTCTCAACCTTCACAATCACGAAGCGCGCAGTCGAGATACAATTCTTAATGAAGTGCACCGAGAAGAGATAACCCTTAAGCAATATCTCTCTAAAGAAATGAACAATCTTGAAGGCCATATAATCTATTACCAACCCCGTCACCGCATAATGCTCGAGACTGCGATAATCAATATTTAATCCACGATTATAGCGAACCTGCCGAGCGAGGATGAAGACCAATCCGGCAAGCGAGATTAAAGAGAGCACCGCTAAAATGTAATAGACCATATTTTTTAAATCCTCGAACTAGGAATTGGTGGCAAAACGAGAAAAACGAACAACCTCAATGCGCTCACCAAATTTCTGCACATAATTCTTAATCAAGGCATCGATAGTAAGACTTGGGTCCTTGATATAAGGCTGAGCTAAGAGTTCATCAATATCAGCGGGATTCATAGCAGTGATATGCATCGCAATCTCATCGGCCAAGGCCTTGAATTCAGGGTTCTTAGAGACGAAGTCGGTCTCGGAGTGAAGTTGAACCATGGCTCCCATCAAACCGTTGCTGTGGAGATAAGCGCTAATAGTCCCAGCCTTAAGTTCGCGAGAAGACTTCTTCTCAGCGATAGCAGCCCCGGCCTCCTTCAATAAGCCAACAGCCTTGTCCATATCACCACCAGCATCTTCTAAAGCTTGCTTGCATTGAGCGATAGAGATCCCTGTTCGCTCACGTAATTCTTTAATTTGATCCGTAGTGATATTTGACATTTTTTTAGTTAAATACTTATCGCCCAAGGGCGAATTATTAAATTGTTAATTTTAAAAATTTAAAATTTAGGCAACAACCTTAGCAGTTTCAGTAGCCTGAGCGGTAGCCTCAGCGGCCTTCTTATCGCTCTCACGAAGACCCTCCTTATGGGCCTCAGCAATCTCACGAGCAAAGAAATCAATCACTTTAAGCTGGGCATCGTTAGCAACGATTGGATGAGAGATACCGCGGATATCACAATCAGAGTTGGCAAGAGCAATAACGGGAATACTAAGCTTAATCGCCTCAGCGACAGCAATGCTCTCCTTCTTAGAATCAACAACGAAGATAGCGCCAGGGAGTTTGGTCAAAGTGATAAGGCTAGCGAAGTAGCGCTCGAGGTCAGAAACTTCTTTGGCAATAACACCACGCTCCTTCTTAGTATATTTGGAGAGCTCACCCTTAGCCTCCTGATCCTTAAGGTCGATCAAGCGGTCGATACGGCTACGAATTTGCTTGAAGTTGGTCATAGTACCACCAATCCAGCGCTCATTGACGTAAGGCAAATCATATTCAACAGCAATGTTCTGGATAACGGTCGCAGCCTCTTTCTTGGTACCAACAAGAATAATATTCTTCTTGGCCATGCCAATAGACTTGGCGAACTCACAAGCAGTGGCTAGAGAGTCAGCTGTTTTCTCTAAATCGATGATAACGGTCTTATTTTTGAGCCCAAACAAAAAAGGCTTGGTGGAGGCGTGTCGACTCTCGCGGGCGTAGCCAAAATGGGCACCCAAATCGAACATTTTCTTGACCAATTCGTCCTTGGAAATTTCTTTTATATTTACTGACATACAGAAAAGAGTTTAACAGAAAAGCCTTTAATTGGCAACAGTCTCGGGCTCCCCAGCCAAACCAGCCTTTAAATCCGCAATCATTGGCCCCATCTCCCCGGCGAGGATGCGCTCCATACCGTGCCAGTTCTTCTTGATACGGTGGTCGGTGATGCGGTCTTGAAGATAATTGTAGGTGCGGATTTTCTCCGAGCGGTCGGCGGTGCCAATTTGGCTCTTACGCTCAGCCGAGTACTTAGCCTCTTCCTTCTGGCGCTCCATATCCTCAATCTTAGCGGAAAGCAGGGCCAAAGCTTTCTCTTTGTTACGAAGCTGGGTGCGCTCACTCTGACTACGAACCATAAGGCCGGTTGGCTTGTGGACCATACGTACGGCGGTCTCTACCTTGTTCACATTCTGTCCACCGGCTCCACCAGAACGAGTAAATTCTATTTCTAGATCAGCTGGATTAATCTTTACAGTACTAAATTCACGAACGGGAAGAACCGCTACTGAGATAGTAGAGGTATGCACACGACCCTGCTTCTCGGTCGCTGGCACTCGTTGCACGCGATGTACACCCATCTCATTCTTGAAGGCATCATAAGCCCCCTCACCAGAAACTTCAAAGGTTGCATCTTTATAACCACCCAGCTCTGAAGGGGCTGAATCAACAAGAGAGAAACTCCACCCTTGCGAAGCAGCATATTTGGAGTACATCTCCGAGAGCTCGTAGGCAAAAAGGGCCGACTCAGTACCACCGGCACCGGCCCGCATTTCTATCATCACGGTGCGGGGATCATCATTCTCCCCTTCTTTAGGAGCCAAAATTTCCTCCATCTTCGCAAAAAGATCAGCCTGCTCTTTCTCAAGATTTTTTACTTCTTCTTCGACAAGCTCTTTGACCGAATCATCGCCCACGGCTAAAGCCTTAGCCTCTTCAATCTGACGCGTAAAATTATCATACAAACCAGCCAAATAAGCGGTTTTATTATTAGCTCTAAAATCAGAGATTTCCATTATTGCTATCTACCTGGACTTCTTTTTAGAAGTAGTAGCTTTAGCGGCACGGCCCTTGAATTTCTCAACGCGGCCAGCGATGTCTAAGGTTTTCTCGGTACCAGTAAAGAAGGGGTGACAAGCACTGCAGATTTCTACATTCATCTTCTCAACTGTTGAACCAATAGTAAAGGTGTTACCGCAAGCGCAGGTAACTTTGGTTTCATAATATTTAGGATGGGTGTCTTTCTTCATACCAAGGAACTATAACAGTATTTTATTAGTTTTGCAAGATGGCAATTTGCTTGTCATACTTGGCCGCAATAGCCATAACCTCGTTGCCATAAAAGGCGTTCTTGGCAAGGCTCCAATTGCCTCCAGCATAGTATTTAAGGGCGGCCTTGCGCTCGGTGGCATAAGTCTTGCCATCGGCCCCCAAATCTCGCAAATAGAGGCCTGAGGCGGCAAAAGCGTCACGAGCATTCCACGGGTTTGGGGGGTTATTGCCGGTCACAGCCTTCACCGCACTCGCCATCCCCTGCCAAGTTGAAGGAATGAATTGGGCCGGCCCCATTGCCCCACCATAACCACCACGATAAGGACAAGAGACAGGCTGGCCAACGGGATCAATACCCAAGGCCTTACAGATTCTTTCAAATGGTCCTATATCACGGTCAGGCTTCATCACCGCCTTGTAACTCTTAGAATCAGGATCTTGAGGTCTATTACAGGTCCCAATATTCTGACCAAGATTAGATTCTTGAGTAATAATCGCTAAGAGGAATGACGGTCGAATCCCCACCTTCGCGGCCACATAATTAGCATGTTCTAAAGCCTGACCAAAGGTAATATTGGCCGAACCACGAAGAGTAAAGAGGGCATTCTTGATGGCGGCTTTTTCCTTCTCTTTAGCGGCAATAACCGATTTATAGGAATTTTCCTTCGCCTTACTGGCACTCAAGAGAACATTTTTCTCTTTGTTAAGCCTCTCAATGTTAGCTTTCTCAGCCTCAATAACTTTCTTGGCATTAAGTTCGGCATCACGGCGATCCTCTAGTGCCGTTTTCTTATTCTCAGTATCGGTCTTCGTTGAGCGCACCACCCCTAGCACTGTATGGGTGGATTCTTCAATAAAGCGGAAGCGATCGAGGTCTATAAAGAAATTGTTAACAGACTCTTTAGCCAGAGCGACTTCAGGGAAAGTGTTGTCGTCTAACTCTCTAGTTTTTCTTAAGAGCTCAGCCAACGAACGCTTCTCGGTATCAAGCTTCCCATCCAAAACAACAATCGTCTTGACCTTCTGTTTGATATCCCCGCCAAGACGCTCAATCTCAATTTGCTTCGCCTTAATATTAAGCTGTGCAGTATTAATCTTGTAGGTCAAAATATCAATATCACGCTTGATACTGGCGGTTTCCTTTTGCTTAGATACAAGCAAGGTCTTTTGTCCAGCAATTTCGGCTTCAACCGAAGCCAACTGGGCCTGAAGCCGAGTTTCTTTCTCCGCTGTGGTCTCCGCTCTTAATTGTTGAGGGTTAAGTAAAAGTAAAGATAAAATAAACACCCCAAACCAGAAAGATACTGGTTGTCTCTTCATGAGATTATTATAGCAAAAAACCGCTCAAAGAAAAAACCCGGCCAGCTTAGCTGGTCGGGTTTTTTAAATTTCAGATTACTCAGCAGGAGCTTCTTCCTCAGTCTTACCCTTCTTCTCAACTTCGATAGCCGAGAGATCAACAGGAGCGGCCTCTTCAACAACTTCTTCGCCGGCTTCAGTGATAGAGGCGACAACTTCGTCACCTTCGACAGTCGCAGTGACACCAGCTGGGAGCTTAAGATCACTTACCAAAATCTGGCTATCCATAGCAACCAAAACAGAGACGTCAACCTTAATATCGTGAGGCAAATTCTTAGGTAAGGCACTAATTGGGAGTTCATGGAGAACCTTAATCAAACTACCCCCAAGCTCTTTAACGGCCGGAGGCACGCCTTCGAAGACCAATGGTACATCAACCTCGATCTCTTTGTCCTGACTAACAATATAGAAATCGGCGTGAACAGGTTCATCAGTAACCGGATTAAACTGGACCTCATGAACAAGAGTATCAGTCTTCTTGCCATCCAAATCGAGGGTAACAATTGAGGATTCGCCAGCTCCTTTGAAGACTTTTTTGAATTCAATAGTGTTGACCAAGATATTCTTAGTGTCATCTTTTCCACCATAAATAACGGCTGGCATTTCGCCTCCGTCACGAAGGCCAGAAACCTTCTTCCCAGAAATATCGCGTGTTTTAGCGCTTAATTTAAACATAACTTGCTTAGTATAAAGGAAATCGGCAAAATTGCAACCCCGTTTAGTGGGCCTTGCCTAAACCCTTCCGAAGAGCTTGAGGCGGTTCGCGGTAACGTCTTTCATCGCCTTAACGGCGGATTTGAGGATTTTGTAGGGGGCCACCTCCTCGGGGTCAGATTGAAGGGCTTCGCGGAGGGCATTGCGATAGGCCAAGCGAAGTTCGGTATTGATATGGATAATGGAGATACCGGCTTGGATTGCTTCAACAAAGTCGGGATCGGTAATCCCCGATCCACCGTGCAAAACAAGGGGAACACCAGTGGCTTCCCTGATCTCTGCGATACGCCTGGTAAAGAGTTTGGGATTAGGCATATTCTTAAGCATCCCGTGGAGATTACCAACAGCTGGGGAGAAGAGGTCAATCCCTGTTTCTTCTACCAGTCTCTTGGCATCTTCTACTTTAGTAATAGCCTCTTCAGAGAGAGCGGCCCCTTCTGGGATAGCGTCAAGCATTTTGGATGATTTGCCGATATAGCCGAGCTCCCCCTCCACCACGATGTTGGGATTCACCGAACGGGCATATTCCACGCATTTCTTGGTCTCGGCAATATTCTCCTCAAGAGGTAACTCAGCCCGATCGAAGACAATCATGTCATAACCGGCATCAATCGCCTCTTTGGCCCGCTCTAGTGAGTAAGTATGATCAGCCGAGAGCCAAATAGGATAATTGAATTCTTCTTGGATACTCGTGACCAAGGCTCGGGCTTGGCGCACGCCAACAAAATCCCGCTCGCCCTCAGACACACCAATAATTACCGGCATTGGTTCACCACTTTTTGTCGTCAAATCTTTGGCCGCCCGAAAGATAGCCCAAAGTGCCTCCGTGTTGGAGATATTGAAGTGACCAATCGCAACCTTAGTCTTATCCGCTTCTAAAATTGTCTCTTTTAAAGTTTTCATATTATAATCATAACATATGACAAAATTTGATTTAATCTCCGTGGGGGATAACGCTACCGACGCCTTTATTAAGCTCTCTGAGGCCGAACTTAATTGCGATATCAACCGCCCTGAATGCAAAATCTGTATGCGCTTCGCTGCCAAGATCCCCTACGAATCCGTCACTGAGGTCCCGGCTGGTGGCAATAGCTCCAATGTTGTCTTAGGTGGAGCTAAGCTTGGCCTAAAAACCGCCTATCTCTCAAATATTGGCGACGATGCCAACGGTCAGAAGACTTTGGCCAAATTAACCGAAACAGGAGTCGACACGACTTGGGTTAAACAAAATGCGGGTGTCCCAACAAACTATAATTATGTCCTCTGGTATGCCGATGACCGCACGATACTGGTTAAACACGAAAATTATTCGAACGACTGGCCCGAGGATTTATCAACACCAACCTGGCTGTACCTTTCATCAGTTAGTGACCATGATTTTTCTCTTCATGAAAAGATCGCAGCCTGGCTAGTCGCTCACCCAGAAGTAAAGCTGGCTTTTAGCCCTGGCACTTGGCAATTAAAAAAAGGGAAAGAGAAGTTAAAAGATATTTACGCCCGCACAGAGATTTTCTTTGGTAATAAACAAGAGGCCGAAAAGGTTGTTAACTTACCTGGATACGAGGCAAAAGAGTTAGCAATAGAGATAAAAAAAATTGGCCCCAAAATCGTTGTCATCACCGACGGAACAGAGGGAGCTTATTGTCTAGACCAAGAAGATAAGTGGTGGAAAATGCCCGCCCTCACCACAAAGGCCTTCGAACGCACTGGTGCCGGTGATGGCTTCGCCTCCGCTTTCCTCTCCGCTATTTTTTATGAACAACCAGTCGAGACAGCTCTCGCTTGGGGCGCCGTTAATGCCTCCTCTGTCGTCGCTCAGGTCGGCCCTCATGCCGGACAGCTCACTCGCGACCAAATTGAAGCAAAAATAAAAAGCGATAATCTCATCGCTAAACAAATTTAAGAATTCTAAGATTCAGAAACAAATTTGAAACGCGGTACTTTTTGCCCCTCAATCTCGACGCCACCTATAAACATCTCTACCGGTCTAGCCCAAAGTTTAGACAACTCATTGTCGTAGAGCGCTTCATATATAACCAAATCCTCTAAAGTCTCACTATGTTTGGCCACGCCAAGCACACGATATTTGTGGCCTTTGTAATGTTCGTAAATACCGATTTTAATTTCCATTTTTTCTAGTTATTACTTTTTTAACTGCTTCAACGATATCATCCACGCCAAGGCCATAGTGCTCCATCAATTCAGCCGGCGAACCAGACTGGCCAAAGCGGTCGGCCACACCAACAAATTCGATTGGCACGGGATAAGCTTGGGCGAGAAATTCGGACACCGCGCTCCCCATACCGCCAGCGATTTGGTGTTCTTCGCAAGTCACTACTGCCCCCGCCGCCCTTGAAGCTTCAAGAATAGTAACTTGATCTAGTGGCTTAATAGTATGATTATTAATGACCGAAACTTTAATCCCCTCACGCTCTAATTTGCGCGCCGCGAGTAATGCACGATGAACCATCAAGCCACAGGCGATAATTATCGCTTCAGGGTTCTCTGGCTCCACCAAGACACTCGCTTTACCAATTTCAAATTCTGAATCTTCGGTTGTCACAATTGGACTCTTGTCACGAGCGAGCCGAATATAAGCCGGGCCAACAAATTTAGCAATTGCGAGGGTCGCCTTCTCGGCTTCAATCGCATCACAAGGGGCGACGACAATCATATTCGGAAGAACGCGAGTAAGGGCAATGTCCTCGAGCATCTGGTGCGAACCACCATCGGGACCGACATTTAACCCAGCATGGGCACCCACAATCTTCACATTCGCATTGTTATAACAAATCGTCGTACGGATATGTTCCCAATTACGCCCCGGTGAGAAAATCGCATAAGAAGAGATAAAAGGAATTTTACCCATCGCCGCCATCCCCGAAGCCACCCCGGCCATATTTTGCTCAGCTACGCCCATCTCCACAAATCTCTCGGGAAATTCTTTAGCAAAATCCTCAACCTTCGTTGACTCCTTCAAGTCCGCACACAGCACCACCACATTCTTATCCTTCTCCCCCGCCTTCACCAACCCACGTCCGAACCCCGCGCGCAGCGCCTCCTGCTCGACGTCATTATCGTAAATTTTTGGATTGAGATTCATTCGTTCAAATTATAACAAAAGTAAAAACTAATAGTAAGAGTAAGAAGCCACTAGACGCCCAAGTTAATATAAATAGAACAAGGATAAAAATAATGCCAAGAAAAACGTTATCAGAATTATTTTAATAAAACTTCTTCGTCTGTTTTTAATTTTTAAAAGCGGAAATCCAATATAAACAAAGATCAAGTAAAAAGAAGGTATAAATATAGCCATGAACACAATGGTCCATAAGGCTATTGAGATAATAGCGGATAGATTAATCATTTTTTATCCTACCCCCTAAAGTTCTTAATTCTTTGAGCGCTTTTTCTCCTTCTTCGCGATTGGGAGCTTTGCCATGCCATTCATAATGGCCTTCGAATTCAAGCACGCCTTTGCCCGGAGTGGTATGAGCAATGATGACAGTTGGGCGATTAAAGACGGATTTGGCTTGGCCGACGGCATCATAAATTTCTTGGAAGCTGTGCCCATCAATCTCGAGAACATGCCAATTGAAAGCACGCCATTTATCGGCCAGAGGTTCTAAGGGCATCACATCCTCGGTATGGCCATCAATCTGGATATTGTTGCGATCTATAATCGCAATTAAATTATGAGGTTTAACTTTACCGGCCAACATCACGGCTTCCCAAGTCGATCCCTCTTCAAGTTCGCCATCGCTCATAAGACAATAAAAGAATTTTTGCGCATTATGACCATTGTCGATACGGTCGGCCAAGGCCATGCCAACAGCCTGAGATAAGCCCTCACCCAAAGGACCAGAACTATTCTCAACAATGGGTAGGAATTCTCGGTGGGGGTGTCCCTGTAAGAGTGAGCCATATTTTCGTAAAGTCATTAATTCTTTTTTCTCAAGATAGCCCGCCTCAGCCAAAGTGGCATAAAGCACGGGACAAATGTGACCATTCGATAAGACAAGGCGGTCTCGATCGGTCCAATCAGGCTTCTTCACATCATGGTTCAAAATACCAAAATAGAGCGCGGTAAAAATATCGGCCATACCAAGCGCTCCCGCCGTGTGCCCAGACTTTGCCTCCACGAGCATCTCAATAATATCTCGACGAATATCCTTCGCCTTCTCTTCGAGATATTTTGTTTTTTCGTCAGTTAAAATCAAAGTGATTGAAATTCTTTAATTGTTTTTTCCATATCTTCTGCTCGCCAAATGTGTGAACCCACAACCAACCCAGAGACCCCGGCTTCGGCCAAGCGTTTGCCGTTCTCGAGATTGACTCCCCCGTCTACAATAATCTTCACATCAGGCCAATTGGTCTTCAGAGTCTTAATTTTCTCAAAAACACGCTCGTCGAAGGGCTCGCCGGCATAACCAACTTTCTCAATGCTCATAAGTTGAACGGTCTTTACCTTGCCCAAATATTCATAAATTTTCTCCACCGGAGTATGGAGTTCGAGAGCAATGGCTAGACCAATATGCGGTCCGGCACTCTCAATAATTTTCTCAATATTATTTGTTGATTCATAATGGATTACCAAACGGTCAACCAAGTCTTGCCAGTCATCAACAATAGTCTCAGGGTACTCTACCATCAAATGAGCGCTGATTTTTATTTTTCCACCAATATCGTTTAAATCTTCAGCCGCCTGCCGTCCCTCGGCCGGATTAAGTGGCCAAGTATATTCAGGAACAAAAACGCCATCCATAATATCTAACTCCGCCCAATTAACAAGACCGTTAATTTGGGCCAGTTTGGTTTTTACCTCAGAAAAATCTTTAGCAATAATTGAAGGGATAATTTCCATAAAAATTTTACATTATGTGACCAAGATTCTCTTCGTCATCAATCTCTCTAATTCTTCGCTCATGACGTTCGTCGGCTGGATAAGGCGTAGCGAGCCACAAATCAATGGCTTCTTTAGCTTCAGAAAAATTAATAAAACGTGCGCCGAGAGACAAGATATTGGCATTATTGTGGTCACGTGAAAGTTTTATTATTTCTTTAGATCCACCATAGTAAACCGTTGCCCGTATCCCCTTATAACGATTGGCAGCCATTGCCTCACCTTGACCCGAGCCGCCAAGGACAATCCCCAGACTGCCTTCGTCACCTTGCACCATCTTGGCGACAATTTTCACGTAGTCAGTATAATCATCATCGGGATCAAGAGTATAAGCGCCCTGATCTTCAACCGACAGACCTTTCCCTTTTAAATAAGTCTTAATTTGTTCTTTCAATTCAAAACCGGCATGATCGGTGCCTAAGTAAATTTTCATATAACAATTATATCACAAACTAAAACACCCCCGCCACCAGACCTTTCCACCCGCCAAGACAATCTTCTAAAAAGTCCTCGGATCTCCTTGTGTATCTCGGCCAGACATTTTTATAAGTTTGTCTTGGCGAGTTCTGAAAACAAACAAAAAGCCGGGGCGCCACACAAGGTGGCGACCCGGACTTAGGGTCGACGTCGTCCACGAAGACGACGTTGGAGGGCGATCACCCCCCGGTTAGCGTGCCCCAAGGGCAAAGACACCAACCAGAGGACGAGCAGGGCGATCTGGCGAAGGGGCCAGAGGATAAGGTACCGCCACGACAGGCGGAGGTACCCACTCCAGGCATTGGGCCAGAACGTCTGCACGGCAACCGTGCAACCAAAGCCCATCAGCCAGATGAGCCCGGCGGCAACCACAAGAAGGGTTGCTTGTTTCAGATAAAGGTCCATCTGGACCTCCCTTCTCCCGCTTCCGCGAGGTTTGTTCACAAAGATCAACTTACACTTGTATTATAGCATATTCGGTGCTTACTGTCAAGCATAAGAAAACCCCTCGCTGGAGGGGTTTTCCGTGTTGTTTTACTGAACGAGGCCGAGCGCCTACTGTCCTAGTTTGATAACATGCTGAATCAACGAATGAGTGTAGCCAGACTCATTGTCATACCAAGACATGACCTTAACTAAGTTTCCGCCAACAACTTTAGTATAAGAAAGATCAGCCATAGCAGCGAAACGGCTCCCGACAATATCAGAGGAGACAAGAGCTTCCTTGGTCACCGCAAAGGTGGTGGCCCATTTAGGATCAGCCGCGGCCTTCGACAAAATTTCATTTACTTCTTCGACAGTGGTGTTTCTCTTGGTGATAAAAGTAATATCAGTAATAGAACCGGTAATGACCGGCACGCGCATCGCGATACCATCGAATTTGCCTTGAATAGATGGGATCACTTGACCGACAGCAATCGCCGCGCCAGTGGAGGATGGGATGATATTAACTGCTCCAGCGCGTCCTCTGCGCCAGTCTTTGCCATCAGCGACATCAACAAGCTTCTGTGTGGCAGTATATCCATGGATAGTGTTGAGAAGAGCCTTCTCGATACCAATACTCTCGCCAATTATCTTAATAATTGGAGCGGCACTATTGGTTGTACAAGAACCATTCGAAGAGATCACATTATCATTAAGCTTTTCGTCATTGATATTGATTAAACAAGTTCCTCCGGGAATACCAGGCATTGGTTCATCTTTAACTGGCGCGGTAATCACCACCTTGCGCGCTCCCCCATCCAAGTGGCTCTTGGCCTTGGCATAAGTCTCGAAGACGCCAGTCGATTCGACAACGACATCAACCTGCAGATCACCCCAAGGCAAAAGAGCGGGATCTTTCTCTTGCAAGAATTTAATTTTATTGCCATCAACAATCATTTCATTCTCACCAACTTCGACAGTACCAGAGAATTGCCCGTAGGCGCTATCATACTTCAACAAATAAGCTAGGTTCCCCAGATCACCAAGATCATTGATCGCCACAATCTCAATATCTGGATTCTTGCTCCCAATCCGACAGAAGGCGCGACCGATGCGTCCGAAGCCATTAATAGCGACACGTACTTTTTTGTTCACCCCGTTAGAAATTTGATTGTCCATAATATTTCTTCGATTAAGTTAATAATTTGTTTATAGACACCAATTATACTACAAGCCCAATTTTATTTCTAACGGGGCAAGTGTTATTTATTATAAAAAATAAGGCCCCGCACCTTGTGGGTGGGGGCCTGTCCGGACTCTGTGTCGTCACGCGGACGACGGTGATTCGTCTCCATTTTGCTGGGACCTCCTGCTCCTTTCCCCAGCATGGGGCGGAGAGGTTAGGGCTGGCCTTGCCGTTCGCTTAGGCCGTGCCGCCCGGGGCCGCGCACTGGATGCTCAAATAATGGTGGGGGGCCAACACGACCCCAAACGTCGAACCCTTGTTGTACACTTCCTTGCTCCTTCTTGGAACTCCCTTGAGCCCAAATGTTCGTGTGCCTCAGGCAATTTGCCCGGCACCTCATCCTTGGACATCATAGCACAGCCACAGGATTTGTCAAGAACCCACCACAAACCCCCGCCAGGCCTCGGGCTCACCTGAGGTCTGGCGGGGTGTTATTTATTTCGCCTTCTCGGTGAAGAGTTTTTTGAGAATTTCGGGATTAGCCGAGCCTTTGCTCTCCTTCATCGCTTGGCCGATCAAAAACATTAGGGATTTTTCTTTTCCACTCTTAAATTCAGCAAACACGGCTTCGTTATCGGCGATGACTTTCTCGACAATGGTCAGGATTTCGCCCTCGTCATGAACTTGGAAAAGTTTCTTAGCTTCAGCGATGGCTCTTGGCTCCCCTCCTTCTTTAATCATCGCAGCCAAGATATCTTTGGCCCCACGCGAAGAGATCTCACCATCCACCACCATCTTAATTAATTCTGAATAGGCCTTGGCAGAAGGCAAAGTATAGTCTTCAGTGTCAGCCACCAGGCCCAGGAGGTCAGAAGTTAAATAATTGGCCGCTGCTAGTAAATAATTCTTCGCTGTCTCAAGACCAAGATCAAAGCCTTCGGCAACTTCAACAAAGAATTCAGCTAGTTTATGGTCTTGAACAAAAACTTCAACATCTTCAGACTTGAGACCAAAAGCCTTGGTAAAATGCTCACGTCTTTGCCAAGGCAATTCAGGTAAGGTATCTTTAATATTCTTAAACTCGGGAATCTCACTCAAGAAAAGTTTAGGCAAATCGGGATCCGGGAAATAACGATAGTCGTGAGAGGATTCCTTCTTACGCTGTGAGAAAGTAATTTGCTTATTCTCATCCCAACCGCGAGTCTCCTGGACAATCTCGTTGCCAGCCTCAAGCTCCTTAGCCTGACGAGCAATTTCAAAATCAATGGCTTTCTCAACCGAACGGAAGGAGTTTAAATTTTTCACTTCAACCTTAGTCCCCAGCTCATCGGTTTTAGAAACAGAGATGTTCGCCTCAATACGCATCTGGCCCTTCTCCATATTGGCCTCCGAGGCGCCAAGATAACGCATCACCGTCTGCAATTCACGAGCAAAGGCACCAGCCGTCGGTCCATCATGGATAACCGGCTCAGTGACTAGCTCCATCAAGGGCAAACTTGAGCGATTGAAGTCAACAACTGACTCGTCCCCAGACTTATCATCATGTGATGATTTAGCTGTATCTTCCTCAAGATGAATTCTGGTTAATTCAACCCCATTGAGCGCTCCACCGGAAATAAGCGGGTATTTATACTGACTAATCTGATAGCCCTTGGGGATGTCGGGGTAGAAGTAGTTCTTACGATCAAACTCGGTAAAGTCAGCAATGGTGCCATCTAAGGCGGCCCCCACCCGCAAGACGTGTCTTACGGCCTCTTTATTAATAACTGGCAAGGCCCCCGGTTGAGCGGTACAAACCGGGCAAATGTTCACGTTTGGCCTTTTCTCATTCTGGTCGTTAAGACAACGACAGAACATCTTGGTCTTAGTGTTTAATTCGACATGAATCTCGAGCCCGATGGTTGGTTTGTAGTCTGACATAATTTTATTATCTATAGAATATACCGCACTTCTTCTTCTAACTCAATGCCAAATTTTTTCTTAACGGCTTGCTTAATTTTCCCAGCTAATTTAAGAAGGTCACTGGTTTTGCCGGCTCCACCATTCATCAGAAAATTATTATGGAATTCGGCCATATAGATATCCCCCACCTTTAATTTAGGAACTGCTTCCCCTATTAGATAGCCAACGGAAATTTTATTATCAATAATTTTTGTCTTATCAATTTTAGCTAAAATCTCCTTAGGCACTTTTTTGACATCAACGTTCTTGAAGAACGAACCGGCACAGATTGGGTGTTCGCCAAATTTGGCCCAACGTAATTTAGAAATCTCTTTTACTTCTTTTTGCAACTTACCTTTATCACCTTTCTTTAATCTGAGACAAACCCGAAGGATTATCCAACCTTTCTTTTTAAAAATACTGTCGCGATAACCAAACTGGCAATCCTTTTTCTTTATCTTTTTAATCTCTTTACCGTCAAAAATTTCTACCCACTCGATAAGATCACCAATAAATTGCCCATAGGCACCAGCATTCCCCACAACAAACCCGCCGACATTGCCAGGGATCGCCGACATTTTCTCAGTCCCGGCCAAACCCAAAGACGCTAGTTTCTTAACAACTTCGTGCCAATTGACACTGGCGGGCAAAATAACTTTAGACCCGATAACTTCAAAATTCTTTGGAGTTAGCTTTGCCCCAGTAAAATGAATAACAAGACCGTCAAAACCTTTGTCAGGAAAAACCATATTGCATCCACCACCCAAGACGAGATACTTAAGTTTTTTTTCTTTAGCTGTCAAAATACCAGCTAAAACTTCCTCAGGCAAAGAAGTTTGAAGATAATATTTCGCCGGGCCACCAAGCTTAAAGCTGGTGATAGAGGCAAGGGGGAAATTAGCTTTAATTAACATTTTCCTATCATAACAAAATATGGGAACAAACAAAAAGACCGTCCCGCATTTTGCGGAACGGTCTTTTTGTTCAGGTTTTTAATTAGCCCTGAGAGATAACACGGAAGTAGTACTTGGTAGCTGGGGAAAGACCAGTGATGGTCACAGAGTGAGCAGTAACTTTGGTAGTGGTATCAGACTCAGTGGTCGTGACAGCATAACCGAAGTTAGGAGCAACTTCACCAGAAATATCAGCATGACTGTTTGTGTCATAAATAACACGGCTAGTAGCAACAATATCAGTATCCCAAGTGATAGTTACACTGGTCTGAGTGATATTGATAGCACGGATATTACTGATAACTGGCTTATTGGAAGTACTACCAGAAACGACATTAACAGTACGAGAGGCAACAGCATGATCGCCGTTACTATCAGTGACAGTTAAAGTAATGGTCTTGGTACCAGTAGCGTTGAAAGTAACGCTTTGGCTTGCTCCAACGATAGAAGCGGTTCCGTCACTAAAAGCCCAACGGAAGGAGGCGTAAGTACCAGTACCACCGGTAGCAGTCCCATTAAGGGAAACGGCCTGACCGACAGTGACATTTGCACCTTCAGCAGGAGCAGAAATGCTCGCACCGAGAGTAGCAGCCTGAGCTGCAGCCATCAATCCAAAAGTGAGGATGAAAGCTCCAAGCATAAGGCCAATTCTATTATAGTTTTTCATATTTACTTATAAATTAATGGCTAAAGCCCTAATAATTGATTAATAATTCGAACGTTTTAATGCCTTATTACTAGCATAACATCTCATAACCTGTCAACCCCAAAAGCAAAAGCTTATAGAAATAGAAAGGGCCCCAACACTTGCGCGCTGGGGACCTTGTTTTGAGGAAGTAAGACGGGAGGGGGGGGGGGCGAAGTTACTTCACCGCGACAATGTTCACCGAATGTGCCGCGGTCCGGATCTCCCCGGTGATGGTGTCTTTGACGGCAACGGTTACCAGGCCGTTGCCTGTGTAAAGGAAGACCATCTTGGTCGTCATGGGTTGCCCTGTCGGGACAATACCAAAGGACCGATAGACCTCCTTGTCAACAGACTTCGCCTCAAAGAGCGCCCTCAATTCTTCCTCTGTGAGGAGGCTCTTCTTGCCGTCAGGGTTAACAATCACGACATCCACCGGATTGGGACCGGTAATGATATACGTTATGTCTTGGGTCGAACCGGCGAGGATCACTGCCCCATCGAGCGGTGTGATCAAGGTCACGCCGAGAACCGGTACGACCTCAGGGCCCTTGGACACAACGAGTGCGACCGCGGAACCTTTGGCGACTGTCGATCCGGCGCCGGGGTTGGTACTGATGACCGAACCCGCTGGGACCGTTGCGCTGTAAGCCTCTGTCACCGTACCGACGACAAGGTTTGCCGTGGTCAAGGTCGCCGTTGCAGCGGCCTGCGTCATGCCGACGACATTGGGAACAGTGGAGGTCTCTTCCGGAGCAGGCCCAAGCGACACAACCAGGTTGACCGGTGTGCCACAGGTGGCAACGATACCCTTGGCCGGGTTCGAGCTGATGACTTTCCCAACGGGGACCGTCGGGTGATAGGCCTCAGCGATCGTCCCAACTGCCAGGCAGGTGTTCCCGATTACCGCGACAGCGTCAGCTCGGGGCAAGCCCACGAGGTCTGGCACCGTATCGGTATCCACCGGAGCCGTTCCTTTGGACACGACCAGGTTCACTGGTGTGCCGCAGACAACAACGGTACCCTTGGCCGGGTTCGAGCTGATGACAGTCCAAGCCGGAACGGTGTCGCTGTAGGACTCGGTAATGGTCCCGACAACCAGGCAGGTCGCCTGGATTGCGGAGATCGCCGAGGCCTGGGGCAGACCCGCGAGATCCGGCACGGTGCCGGTGTTCGCGGGAGCTGGCCCAAGTGACACGACCAGATTGACTGGCGTACCGCAATCAGCCGTGGTCCCCGTGGAGGGAGTCGAACTGATCACGATCCCAACAGGGACGGTCTCGCTGTAGACCCGGGTCACTGTCCCGACAACCAAGCACGCGGCCTGAATCGTCGTTACAGCAACAGACTCCGTCAGTCCTGACAAGTTTGGAACTTGACCCTCGTTCGTGCAAGGCGGCCCCACCAACAAGTTGATGGAGATATCCCCCACATGAAGGACCGAGTCCCCCACCAACGGCGAAACGATGTAGTCGAAGCTCTCCGCCGAGCCATCGGCAGGGTTCCCCCACAAGGGCCACGAAGCGATCGCCGCTACGGCCGAGGAGAAAATCCCAAAGAATGCCAGGGCCCAGTTTGAGGAAGCGGACTTCATAACGGCCTCTTTGCCGCCAATCGGTACGACGCCCACCTCGCTCTGCGACACCCCGCTGATGGTGACAACGGCCCCCCGAGGGGAGACCACGTGGCCATCGAGGACCTTGCTGTCCTCTACCGCCTTGACCGTAACCGGCCCGTCGCAGGTATAGAAGACACCCGAGACATTGACCTTGTCGCCACACCCCGGCAGTACCAGGACCAGTGCGGCGGCGAAGGCCACCAACGAGAACATGCGCGCTGTCTTATTCATAGCGCTTTTCCTTCACCTCCGCTTTCGGCCGAGGTTGCCCATTAGGGCCTTAAGACACTTTTTCTAGTTTTCCCGTCTTATCAAAGAGCAGGAATTCTGGCTACATTACTAACAGATTTTAAGTTTTTGTCAACCCCCACACCAATCGGAGAATTGCGCTGAAAAGCGCTATATCTCCGATGATTCTTCGATTGGTGTGGGGGTCAAGAGCTTCTCTTGATCGGGATCGTTATTCGCAGCGAGGAGTTGAGAATCCTCTTCCTCGGCTAGATCAGCTAAAGCCAAGTCATCATCAGGAGACATTAATTCTTCTAGAGCTACCGCTCCAACCATACCGAGGGAGCTATTTACAATCGGTTCTCTGAAGACATCAAAATCTTCCTCCAATTTATCGGCAGGGAGACCCATCAGATCAACAGAAGAACTATCCTGCTCTTCCGCGACAATTGTTGACTCACTGTCGCGATCAATTAACCAGAGAAGCCATAATAAAAATAGAATTATAAGGAGAAGGAAAAGATTGAGAAGCCAGCAAAGGTTATCTCCGACAAAACCAAGAAGTCCGCCCAAACTAGCCAGGATCCAACTCTTTTTAACAATCGAAGTAGAAGTAGCTTCCGTGGTGGTTGGAGTTATGAAGTAGCCGACATCAGTTGAAGTAGCAGCGGGGCCAACAGAGCCGGTCGGAAACTTTTCCCCCGAAGCTGCCTCATATTCACGATAGAATTCATCACGCAAATCAGCATTGTTGGTTGTATCACGACCGCAGAAAATATTGTTGATAGCAATACGAGTTGTGATATAGACATAACCAGTAGAATCACTTATCTTCCAAGGACCCAAGATATCCTTACTATAGCGTTTTTGGAAGATCTCTACCGCGCGATAAGTCGGCATGTCATAGACACCCGTAATTCTCAAATTCTTGAAGCCCTCATAAACTCTTAAGAAAGCCTGGAGTTTCATTACCTCACGACGGTCATTGGTCTGCCCCAGACGGATAAATTTATAGAGCAAAATTTCACAACGATAGGTCTTCTCAGCTAAGACATATCCTCCGCCACCACCAGAACCACCACAATTACTCGTACAACCACTGCTACCAGATTCGGTTGTGAAAGAGTTTTCTTCGCTAACTGTAGTGTCATGGTCATTGGGAGTTCCTAGTGTAGTAAAGGAGTTTTCTTCGCTAATTGTGAATTCGTGGTCATCTGGTATCTCCAAAGTTCTAAAGGACATTTCTTCACTAATAACCGGATCTTCGGTTGGATTAGATAAAGTAGTAAAATTGTATTCATCGCTAACCCCCGGGTCAGTATGATCTTCCCCAGGCAAAGTGGTGAAATTTCCTTCAACGCTGACCGTCGGATCAACAGTAGGAATGGCTAAAGTCTCGAAACTTTGTTCAGCACTAATGGCTGGGTCAATAGTCGGGATGCTTAAAGTATTAAAAGATTGTTCAGCACTAACAGTAAAGTGGTCCTCGGTTGGCGTATCTAAAGTGGTGAAAGAATTTTCAACACTAACCGTAGGATTTTTATCGTCAGGCACGCTTGTTGTAGTAAAGCTGTTCTCAGCACTTACAACCAAATTATCATCGCCCTCTGCTGGCAAAGTTTCCCATTGGCCTTCATAACTAACAGAAGGGTCAATGATGACAATGTCATCACCAAAAGGATTTTCCTCACTAATAGCCAGATTGTCTGGAGTCACAATTTCTCCCACCAAAGTGGTAAAATCTTGTTCTTCACTAACGGCAACTGTCAGGTTATCCACAGGGGTCTCCGCCGGAGTTGTGAAGCTATCCTCACCGACAAGGTCGATAGTGAGAGCTTTTTGATCAGGCAAGTCAATAATATCGATAACAATAACTGGGTCAACAACAGGCAAAGGATCAGTGCTTGTACTAACAAATTCCAAGACAGGGCAGGTATTGGTCGCCTCATCAGGGACAGAGATAGGAGCAATAACGATCGGGTCAATATCAATAACAGGATCAATTATCACCTCAGGGTTAGTAATTGGCTCAGAAATGATATCTGAGACAACAGAAGCTGAATCAACAGGAGCAACAATTTCCTCGGCAAGAATCGGGGCAATTGGCATCACCAAAAACCCTGCAATCAGGGTCATGACAATGAGATTTTTCCCAGTTCTAATAAATCGAGAATTCATTTTGCTCTTTTAGTTAAAAATAAAATAAACTAAAAAGATCAAATCAAATTCTCAAGGATCAATGTCTAGGATATCCCCAAGGGGAAAGTGCCTATTACTGATTACATTACTAGCAGAAGTCGAAACAAAACGCAACAGGGTAAAAGCTATGCTGTCAACCCCCACACCAACCTTTGCATCGCGCTGAAAGCGCAAGACCCCAAAAATGCAAAGGTTGGTGTGGGGGCATGCCCCAGATAAAAATAAAAAAACTCTTTATCGCTTAAAAAGGCCTTAAAATAAGGCTAAAGGACAAAGGGCTAGAGGATATTTTGTCCTTTAGCCCTTTGTCCTTTATATTATAAGCCTTTTACTTTCCGCAGCATTTTTTATACTTCTTCCCTGAACCACAAGGGCAAGGATCATTGCGGCCAACTTTAGGGCCAGTCACGGCTCGAGGAGTTTCAGTTGTTGATTTAGTTATTGCCTCCGCCGAATCATGTACAGCTTCAAGTTGGACCTTTTCCTCTTTTACTTCTTGGCCCAAGTTAGACATATATTCCAGAACCCCGCCAAAGATCGCTAACTCCATTTCCTTGAAGAGGGTCAGACCCTCACGCTTAAATTCTACCAATGGATCACGCTGGCCATAAGCTCGCAAACGAACACTCCCCCGCATATAGTCAATTGCTTCGAGATGCTCCACCCAATGGAGGTCAATTACCTGGAGAATTAAGCGTCGTGCATTTAGGATAAAGTTCTCTTCCCCTAAAGCCTCGCGACGAGCTTTAATTTTGTTTTCTAAATCAATCTTTTCTTCGTCGGATACAGGCAAAGTCTCCAAAGCGCGTTCAACAAAGTTATCCACAGACTCTCCTCCTCCCAAGACAATAGCATTGCGTCGGTTATAGATAGTATCACGTTGATGGCTCACAACATCATCATACTCGAGTAAATGTTTACGCATATCAAAGTTCAACCCCTCAATCTTGCTCTGAGAATTCTCTAAAGCTTTAGAAACAAGGCTATTAACAATCGGTTCATCTTCAGGAATACCAAAACGCCCCATCATGCTCTTAATGCGATCAGAGCCAAACACGCGCATCAAATCATCCTCAAGGGAAACAAAGAATTGCGTTGTTCCGGGGTCACCCTGACGGCCAGAACGGCCTCTCAGCTGATTATCAATGCGTCTAGCTTCGTGGCGCTCGGTCCCCAAGACAAAAAGTCCGCCTAAGTTTTTTACTTCTTCAGCCTCCTCAGTTGTCGGGGTTGGTCCACCCAACTTAATATCGACACCACGACCGGCCATATTTGTTGCAATAACCACAGCTCCCTTGGCTCCAGCCCCAGCGATAACGGTCCCCTCCTCTTCGTGGTTCTTAGCATTCAATAACTTATGAGGAATCCCCTCTTTCTTAAAATAGGCAGAAAGTAATTCATTTCGCTCAATAGAAGAAGTACCAATAAGAACCGGCTGACCCTTCTGGTTGAGCTCCTTAACCTTCTTCACTACCGCCAAGAACTTACCTTTCTCTGTTTGGAAGATTTGGTCAGGCAGGTCCTCACGTTTTGCCACCTTATTTGTCGGGATGGGAACCACATCTAAGTTATAGACCGAGAGAAATTCCTCTGTCGAGGTCTGTGCCGTTCCCGTCATCCCGGCCAATTTCTTATATAATCTAAAGTAATTTTGCAGAGTAATAGTAGCAAAAGTACGGGATTCTTCCTTAATAGTTACTCCTTCCTTAGATTCAATCGCTTGATGCAAGCCCTCTGACCAGCGTCGTCCGGGCTGTAGACGACCAGTAAACTCATCAACAATGATAATCTCATCATCTTTGACGACATAGCTCTTGTCTCTCTCAAATAGAGCTTTAGCGCGCACGGCAGTCTCTAAATGGTGAACATACTTAATGCCCTTATCGGTATAAATATTATCTACCCCCAACATTTTCTCCGCTTTAGTAATGCCGTCGTCAGTCAAAGAAATGGACTTAAATTTCTCATCAACGGTATAATCCTCATCTTTGTTAAGATTATTGGCAATCTTAGTAAAAGTCTCATATAGCTTCTCTGATTCACCGGACGGTGCCGAAATAATGAGTGGGGTGCGAGCCTCGTCAATTAAGATTGAGTCCACTTCATCAACAATAGCGAAGTGATGACGGTCATCTAGCCCGCGTCTTTGGACCTGCCCAGATGGATCATAGGCTAAATTATCGCGAAGGTAATCAAAACCGTACTCATTATTAGTACCATAGACAATATCGGCCGCGTAGGCCTCATTTCGAGAACAAGGTCTCAGAAATTCATGAACCACCTTAAAAGAACCCAAAACGTCACGAGTGTTGTCTAAATCTTGGTGATTAGGATCATATATATATGAAGTTTGATTATTGAGGACACTGACCGACAACCCAAGAAAAGAATAAATCTGCCCCATCCAAACAGCATCACGACGAGCAAGATAATCATTAACGGTAACAACATGCGCCCCTTTACCAGTGAGTGCATTGAGGTAAACCGGCAAAGTGGCAACCAGGGTCTTGCCCTCTCCAGTGCGCATTTCGGCAATCTTCCCTTGATGAAGGGCCAGTCCCCCCATAAGTTGAACGTCAAAATGACGCTGATTAAGTAGCCGGGTTGAAGCCTCCCTTACAGTAGCAAAAGCTTCAGGCAAAAGACCATCTAAGTCCTCCCCTTTGTCTAAACGCTCTTTGAATTCGGCAGTTTTAGCAGAAAGTTCTTCATTTGTTAATTTTGCTAGATTATCGGCCTGGGCATTGATTTTCTCAACAATCGGACGAGCCTCTTTAACAAAACGACTTCCTGTTGATCCAAAAATAGTCTCTAATATTGACATAATTCGCTCATCTTAACATATTTTGACGATAATAAAAGAAACCCCTGTTCGCAAATTGCGAACAGGGGTTTCTTGGTGTAAGAACTAAAAAGTACTAGGACTTCTTCTTCTTGGCTACCTTCTTCTTTGCAACTTTCTTAGCCTTTTTCTTTGCTGCCATAATTTTGTTTTTTATTTTTTTATTTCTAAAAGATAGTGAACAACATTCGACCTTTTATCAACGTTGTTACTCTTACTGTTAATTATCATCTAAAAATAAAATTACGACAAGATTTTTTTCTCTAAAGTTGTGGATAACTTACAATAAAAAAATTCTGAAAAATATTTTTCAGAATTTTTTTATTTTGTTTTATTTATTTTTTGTTTACAGCTTCACGTAAAGTTTTTATTTCTTGCAGTGCCACTTGATTCCCCATTTGCTGATACAAATTTAAGAAACGCTCATCGTTATAGTAGTCAGCGGTTTTTTTTATTGGAGCAAGAAGATCTGTTGCCAATTTATTTTGGCCGGTCATCAAACAAACAAGGGAGTACATTTTTCTTGCTTCGATATAATTTGGCTCAAGCTCATAAGCTTCCTTAATTATACGGACAGCATTAGTGGCATCTTGTTTTCTAATATAAGTAGAACCCAATTCAAAGAGAATTTGTTGTTTCTTAGGAGACTCTAATAGAGCTTTCTTGAGGAAGGTTAGGCCAGAATCAGTTTGCCCAATAGCAGCGAGATAGGAACCAAAGAATAGGTTGGAGCGAGCGTCATCAGAAAAATAAGCTTGGTGAGCCATAATCTGTTCCTCGGCCAACTTAACAAAAGCTGATTTTGTTTCATTGGAGATCTGGGGATCGGAGAGAATATTCATCGTCTTAGAAATTAATTGCTCCCTTGCTTCGCCAGAACCAAAAGTATTAGCTGCAAAAACTTGCTGAAAGATTTTAACACTATCTTCAACCCTGGTTATTTGCGACGGACTAATAGCTTTGATTAAATTAACCGAAACTTGATAAGGCTTATAATTCAGATAATAAAGACCGGCAATCAAAACAATGATTATCGAGATCGTCCCAACAGTAGCGACAATATCAATCTCGCCGTTATTTTTTTTCTTCACTTGATAATCTTTTTTGACTGCCAAGTTTTTTTCTTTCTCTTCATCCTTGGTCGAAAAAAGAAAATGAATAAACGCAATCACGGAGAAAAAGAGAATGTAACTGATAAGGTTGTCAAAGACAAAAATATTGTGGAAGAAATAAGCGGCAAACAAACCGGTCAGTAAACTCTTGGCCACAATTGAATCGGTAAAATCTTTTTCTTCTTTTTTCTTTTTCCCAAACCACAAATAATAAAGTGAGACGAGGTAAATAGAAAGATACGCTAACAAGCCAAGAATCCCCGCGTTAATTAACCAGTCAAAGAAAATATTGTGAGAGCGATCAAACCAAGGCTCTTGTCCATACATCCCCGGGTCATAATATTTACTAAAAACCATCGAATAATTCTCTGGCCCCCAACCAAGGATTGGGCGCTCTTGGAATCCCTGCCAACTCATTTTCCAGATCATAAGACGTGAGCCAGCTGTCCCACTCGAGAGTGACATATCAGCAAAGCGAGAGAGGACCTGGCTTTTCTGGACAAAGTCAGTATTCCTAATTGAGTAGAATCCCGCCACAAGCAAAATAACCAAAGCAACTATAACGCCAGCAATTTTTCTGATCTGGCCAGATTTAAAGACAGCCAAGAGTAAACAGGCCAAGAAAACTCCCCCGACAAAGCCCAAGATGGCTCCACGTGTCGCAGTGTAGTAGAGAACAATGACATTAAGTAGGGCCAAGATAATATAAATTGTTGCGAGAATTTTATTCTTAGACCAAGACAGCAAAGCCAAGTAGGCAGAGATAAAAGCTATAAAGAGTACGTAGACAGCCAAGTAAGCCGAGTTTCCAAGGGAAGCATCAAGACGGGCGGCACTCTGATGGACTTGAGCCCGACCAAATAACTGCAAGAACCCATAAGCGATTATATAAATATTCGCGACCAAAGCAGTATTAGCCAGCCAGAACCACATCGCTCTATCCTTAAGCACCGAAATCATAACCACAAAATAAGCGACAAGATGAAGAATAGTAATACAGCCATCCATACGCTCATAATTGGACCAGAAGCTACGGTAAGGGTTAAGACCAAAAACTGTGGCCAAAACATCAACTGCGCCCAGGGTTAAAACAGCGTAAAGAAGCCAGGACTTCTCTGGCCGAGCCGACTTGTCACGCAGGGCAAGGATAGCCCAGAGCGCGAAGATAATCTCAACGATCACCCTAAAAGCGAAACCTTTACCAGTAATAAAAGGAAAGTACGAAGAACTCGCCACAATCCAGGGAATAAAAGGTACCACGAAGATACCGGCGTATATAAAATACTTGAGCCATTTGTTAGTTGTCATAATGGCCCTAATATAGCACAAAGTTTATTTTTTGAGAATTTGGCGCAAATCTGAAGAAGCTCGCTCAACTTTGCCAAATTTAGAGCGTTGACCAACAATTAACTTTATTCCTAACTTCTTCATCAAATCCCGCTTCTCTTGATTAACCCCATCCTCATTAACAAAGAAGTAGTCTGGCTTAATTTTCTTTAGTTCTGCCTCAAAATCAATAACACCGGGGCCCAGCGAGCCTTTTGGCCGCGCGATAAAGGCTTTTTTGACACATTTTAGATTTTCGATAATAAATTTTCTCTCGTTTTCAGGGTAGACAGGATCTTTGTGTTTATAATCACGATAAGTTTTATCTGACCCAATCGAGACATAGAGGTCTCCATACTTAGCCGCTTTCTGAAAAAACATTACGTGACAAGAATGAACCATATCAAAACAGCCACTGACAAAGACTTTTTTTCTCTTCGGGGCTGAACTTTTCTTCGTTACCACTTTTTTCTTTTTTATTACTTTTTTCATTAATTATAAAGATACTACTTATTCCAGGTTCTCACAAATCGTTCTATATAATAGTAATGGCCGGGACACGCTTACGCGCGTCCCGGCCATATCGGTGGGGAAAGAGAGGTCAGAGGCCGAGGACCCGCAGGGCCTTATAGGCACAGGACACCGCTGAGCACTCGTTGAAGCGCCTCGACTCAAGGACCTCGTAGAAATCGGCGACCGGGACCATGATGGTCTCCATGACTTCATTGGACCCAGGGCTACGCGCCTCGGCCACCGGCTCAATGTCGGTCGCGAGATAGAGCCGGGCCTTCAAGCCATGGCTGTCCATCGTCGGCCCGCGATACTTGCCCGACTCGATCGTGACGTGCCCGAGGCTCTGCCATTTCCCGCCGCCAAAACCCGTTTCCTTGAGGTACGCGGCCTGGACGGCAGCCAGGTAGTCATCTTCGGTCGGATTCACAAGGTCATTGAAGGCCCGCACACCGCCCGGGGGCAGCTCCCACGAGACGCCCACTCCGTTCTTGCGTTGACACAGGGTGGGAACGTACCCGTCCTTGGTCACGCAGAGGGCCACCGCCCAGCCGAACTTGCGGACGATCGGGTACCAGGCGTGGGTGGGGTCATCCGGTTCCCGGCGAATCTCCTTCCAGACCTCCCCATACCAAGGGATGTCCACAAAGAGTTCCGGCTCTCCCACCAAGGGGAAGCCATAGCCCTGAAAACGCTCCTGGGACGCAAGCCTCTCGAACTCGAGAATGGCCGGTGACACATTGCCCATAATTTCCTCTCTTTCTTTGTTTCAATGTTATCTTCACCTCCCTCGCGGCAACTGGCCACAAGCGGGATTAGACTCAATCTGCTTAGATAGTAACATCTTTACGGCATTTAGTCAATCTGGGCGAGTGACAAAAATAGTGGTAGTATTGGCTCTGTATTATGGAGAAAAAAGTCTTTGTCAGCGGTTGTTTTGACCTGCTTCATAGCGGGCATATTCACTTTCTCAAAAAAGCCTCAAAATATGGTGATCTCTATGTCTCCATTGGCTCCAACAAGAATATCCGCTACCTAAAGGAACGCGAGCCGGCCAACAGTGAGGAGGAACGCTTGACCATCATTGGAGCCATCCGCTACGTTAAAGAAGCCTTCATTGCCCGCGGTATGGGCGAATTAGATTTCGTCGAGGACCTTAAGCGAATAAGACCAGATATTTTTATCGTTAATGAAGATGGCAACACTCCAGCCAAGAGAGAGTTAGTAGAGAGCCTCAACATTGAGTATCTTGTTTTAAAAAGAGAGTTGGCAGAAGAACAATTTACGACTGACACAAAAAAATTTATCAAGATCCCCTACCGCATAGACCTCGCCGGCGGCTGGCTCGACCAACCCTTTGTTTCCAAACATTATCCCGGTTCAGTTATTACCTTCCCAATTTTTGGTCTACCCCATAATCGAAAAAAGGAAGATCTAAGCTTCGAACAAGTTGTCGAATTTAACACTCGAAGTGGCATGGCCAGCAGTACGAGAAAAACGGCCATCGACCTTTGGGGACACCAGATCAGTGACAGTCACCACCCTCATAAATTAGCTCAAATTCTTTTTGCCCACGAGAATCCTCCAGGTAAGACAGAGATCTCTGGGGCTCAAGATGCCATCGGTATTGTTGTCCCCGGGGTTACCCGTTCACACTATAATGGCGAATACTGGCCTCATCAAATAGAGACACTGGAAGAAGAAGGGATCATGAATTTTCTTGAAGACCATATTTCCCTCATCCCCCTTAATCCACGACAAGAGGGTTACAAAGTTTTAGGCCGAACAGATATCACCCCGTCAAAAGCCCAAGCTTTAGCCGAAGCGGCTGAGAAAGTTTGGAAATCGCTACAAGACAAAAATCTTGACGAACTTGGGCGAGCCGTAAGAGAGAGTTTCCTCTCTCAAGTAGCAATGTTCCCCAGCATGGTTGACGAAGATATTCGAAAATTTATCAAAGAGACTCGAGAAAAATATCCCGATAACGTCCTCGGTTATAAGTTGTCTGGAGCCGGTGGCGGAGGTTACCTTATCTGTATCACCAAGGAACCACTACCAGAATCAATTGGAATCAAGATTATGAGGGAGATAATTCGCGATTAAACTTTAAAATGATTTTTATTAATTCAGCAAAAAAGTGGTGGGGGCACGCTGGCTTCCAAAAATATTTTAAAAACACAGGATGGCTGTTCGCCGCAAGAGTTACTTCTTTCTTTACCTCATTTTTAACAGTAGCGATAGTCGCTCGTTATCTTGGACCAGAAAATTTGGGCAAACTTGATTATGCCCAAGGCTTCGTCGCGATCATTTCGGTTTTTGCTTCTCTCGGAATTGATCAGATCCTCTACCGCGACCTAATCACCCACCCAGAAAAAGAGAACGAGTTATTGGGGACGGCCATCTTTTCAAAATTGTTTTTTGGAGCTCTCGCTTTTGTCTTAGCCATAGTAATTTCACAACTTTTAGGAGACAGTTTACTCCTGACAGGGCTAATTGGTATTTGCGCTCTAACTTTCTTAATCAACCCAATCGGAACTGTTGGGGTTCTTTTCAACGCCCAAGTTAAGGCTAAGTATAGTTCTCAAATTTCAATTTTCTTAGCTTTTTTTATCCCGGCCCTAAAGATTCTGGCAATATTTCTAAATCGAGGACTCTTTTATTTTGCTCTTATAATTTTCATTGAGGGGCTTATCTCTGCCTTGTGGTCTCTCTACATTTACATTGTCTGCTTTCACAACAAACCTTCTTCGTGGAAATTTAGACTAGATACTTTCAAATTACTCTTAAAGGATTCCTGGCCATTAATTCTTGCCGGTTTCTCAGGTTATGTTTATGCCAAGATAGACCAGGTCTTGCTGCTACATATGATAGATTCAGCGACAGTTGGAATTTACGGTGTCGCCGTTAAACTCACTCAAATTTGGGCTTTCCTACCGGGGATGATAATTGGCTCTGTCTTCCCGGCGATAGTTAACGCCAAGAAAACAAATTTTCCTCTCTATGCCAAAAGGTTTAGAGCCCTCGCAGTTTTGACAGTTGGGATTACAACCCTTATTGCCTTGCCTCTTTTTATCTTTGCTCCACTAATTATTAAAATTGTCTTCGGTGAGGCCTTTATTGGAGCTACTCCTATCCTCCGTATATATCTTTGGACTAGTATTGCCATAACACTGGTGGTCTTAGTCCAACACTATTTCATTGCCGAGAACTTCACTCGAATTTTCTTATACACTAGTATTATTGGCGCAACAACGAATGTCGTACTTAATCTAATTCTAATCCCCCTCTTTGGCTCAGAAGGCTCAGCCTGGGGGACAATGCTATCTTACATGTCCGTCGTCCTTAGTTTGTTCCTCTTTAAAAAATCAAGAGATGGTATAATAAAAATTTTTCCAAAAAAGACACACTCTAACGGACCATCTATCTAATTTGTGGCTTATTAGAAAAAATGGGATTTACTATATTTTCTAATTCCATTCTGGTAATAAGCACAGGATTGTTATGGAGGCGATCAAGATTAACTTCAGCAACAATAGCTTCTACCTCTTTTTTCTTGTCTGTTTCCAGACAGTTCAGATGATAATCGATCTTCGCCTTTTTAATCATTGATTCTAGCTTGTAAGCAGCCTCTTTAGCATTTTTTTTACCTAACAAAAGGCACAAATCCTTCATCCTCTGCTTGTGGCTCTGATAAGAAACTCCTAGATTGAGGCTAGTGGCCACCGCCCCAGCATTATGAATAAACAGCCTTGGCAAAGTTAACATTACCGCCTGACCATGAGGAATACCGTACCGGACAGTAAATCCGTAGGATAACGCATGAGCAGCCGTTGTTTTTGTAATATTAATTGCCTTACCACTCAAATGTGCCGCCTTCATCATCACTTCACGAGAATGTCCATCAGGTTTAACTACTAGTGTATCAAAGATTTCTACGATTAATCGAATGCTCTCGGCGGAGTATTCCCTGCTTTTTTTCGTTGAGGAGACAGACCAATATGATTCAATTGCATGAGACAACGCGTCAAAAGCCGTCACAGCGGTGAGATATTTAGGAGCAGTGTATGTAAGTTCCGAATCAACAATCGTATAATCCGGCAATAAAGATTTTGAAACAACCGAGTACTTTTTACCACCCAAATATAACACAGCAAAATGAGTACACTCACTACCACTACCCGCGGTAGTAGGAATCAAGACAAGGGGGACCTTCCTTTTGGGTACCGGTTTTTGTCCTGTTATTACCTCCAAAGGATAGGTGTCGTTATCGAAGAAGACACTTAATAATTTCGCAGTATCTAGAACGCTTCCTCCACCAATGCCGATAATGATATCCGGTAAGAAATTTTTAATTTCCTGAATACCAGTAATGATATCATCGTACTGTGGATTTTCTACAAAATCAGAGTACCGAAAATAGACCTTATCTTTAAAAACCTTTTCAATTTTTTTTCTAAAATTTGAATTTTCATAGGACATCTTACCCGTAACCAAAAAAATCCTACGAGCATTACACTCCCGCAAAACTGTACCAAGCTTATTTAATCTCCCCTTTCCAGCATAAGACCGGCTCATATCTTATTTTTTAGAAAATTTACAAAAGCAAGCTTATTTTCTTGAGGCGTTTTTGTCGGCCGACCGAGATCACTTCTGCTGCTTTTATTAAGTCTCACTTCAAGAAAAACTGGCCCTTTTACTGAAAGAATTTTTTCTAATGTTTTTAAAAGGTCATCTTCTCCTTCCACCCTCCCCGTATATTTATATCCACAGGCTTCGGCAATCTTCGGCAGGTCAATGTTAAACCCTAACGTAGGCTGCCCGCCAACAGATTCGTGGCACCCATTATTTAAGACGATATGCAAGAAATTGGTTGGAGCGTACACGCCACAAGTAGCGAGACTCCCTAAATGCATAATCATCGCTCCGTCACCATCCAAGCAGATGACCCTTTTTTTATCTTCCAGGGAGATTCCAAGCGCAATTTGCGATGCATGCCCCATAGAGCCAACAGTCAAAAAATCTTGAGAATGAAGCTGATTATTCTTTTCGCGAAGTTCAAAGAGTTCACGAGAAAGCTTCCCTGTCGTGGAAACAATGACATCATTTTCCCCACACTGACCCAGGATAATTTCGACGGCCTTTTCACGAGACAAATTGAAAAAGAGATTCTCTTCCTTTAATGCAGGTAAGTACCCGGAAAAGACATTCTTCCTAACAATTATGGCGACTGGGCCAGTCCTTTCGACCGCCAGACTTAAAGCTTTCGAGACAAGAATCTCTGTCTCCTTTGGGTCATCAGACAAAATTACGTAGGGAACACCAATTGCATCAAGAAGATTAAGGGTAACTTTCCCCATCTTTTTATGCTGTGACTCGTCAGGAAAATCCGGCTCCCCTCGCCAACCGATCATTAAAAGCATTGGTATACCATAGACATCTTCATCTGCCAGAGAAGTAAGAGGGTTTACTGAATTACCGAGACCCGAATTCTGCATGTAGACGAGAGAAATTCTTTCTGTCGCCAAATAATGACCGACAGCCAGCCCAATCGCTGCGCCCTCGTTTGCCGCAATAATATGTTTCTCTTTTTTTACATTATTTTCTATACACAAACAAATATCTTTCAACAGCGAATCCGGGACACCCGTGAAAAAATCAACGCCGTTTTTTTTAAGGATCTCTAAAAAGATTACTGGTTTAATCATAACGTTTAACAGCCCCCCTTAATAAGACTGAGAATTTCTTTAATCGACAGGCAATTAGCCTCCGTCGCCTCTTTTGCCCGACCATGGGCGAGGATAGACTCCGCCGTTTTTTTCATTGCAGGGTAAGCGCTTCGCAAAAGTTGATTCGCATAAATGACCATATTGACACCAGCTTTCTCTAATTCTTCTTCATAAACAGAATCGTATGTTGATGGTACAACTACAAGAGGGATATCCCCTCTAAATTTTTTAAATTCTTCACAAAATACAAAGAGTTCTTCGGCCGTCTTTTCCTTTGTGCTGATAAAGATCCCGTCTGCACCAGACTCAACATAAGCCTTAGCCCGCAACAAAGCATCTTCCATTCCTTTTCCAAGAACAAGACTTTCTACCCTGGCAATAATCATAAAATGTTCTGTTACGAGACTTTTTTTGCCGACCTTAATCTTATTGCAAAAATCCTCTTTTGTGTCCTGCGTCTGTGGGACATCATCACCAAGAAGAGAATTCTTCTTCAAACCTTGTTTATCCTCAATAATTATGGCTGATACGCCCATACGCTCAAGTGTCCTAACTGTATAAGCAAAATGCTCCGGCAAACCACCCGTATCTCCATCATAAACCACCGGTTTAGTACTGACCTCGAGGACGTCGTGGACGGTTTGCAAACGAGCAGTGAGATCAACTAACTCGATATCGGGTTTGCCTTTATTTGTAGAGTCGGTCAGACTCGAAATCCATATGAAGTCAAACTCCTTTTTAAAACCATTTCTCTCCATTACTGTCTCTTCAGCGATAAGAGCGGAAAGCCCGCTATGCGCTTCGATACCCCTAATACAGCCTCGAGAGTTTAGCAAACGCCCAAGTCTCTCGAGGCGAATTTGCGAAGTTGTCCCTATTTCTTTCAGCGATTTATTTAAGCTTGTAGAAGAAATGCCCTCTGTGTACGATGGCTCTATCAATTTTCCCCCCCAATCTTTTATTGTCTCAATTACTTGCTCTCGAGTTTTTTGCTGAACCCCTTGTTTCCAGTCATCGCCATGCACAACAAAATCCGGCTTAATTTCAATTAAATTAGGTCTATAATCAAGGGTTGTCTGGGCAACAACCCTACTCACACCCTTAATACTTTCAACAATTTCCTTACGCTGTTCAAAGGTCATATATGGCAATCTTTTGTAGCTGGCAATTGCAGCATCAGTAAGAAGACCAACCACCACTTCACCGTATTCTAGCCCTGTTTTAATAATATTAAGATGCCCGGGGTGGACAATATCCGCGCTCATCGCTATATATACGACTTTTTCTTTATTAACCATAGGCTTTATTATAAACCAATTTTCATTAAAATAGCAAAGTGACTTAACCAAAATCTGTGATATAATCATCTGGGTAATAGGGAGGGGGTCTCTCACTAGACACTTAAAGATAAAATATGGTAAGCGAAGAAGATATCAAGGAATTAAGAAAAATACAGGTCCGCCTCCTGGATGACTTTAAGACTGTCTGCGATAAAAACAATCTGGTTTATTGGCTAGACTTTGGGGCCCTCTTAGGGGCGGTCAGGCAAAAAGGCTTCATTCCTTGGGATGATGATGTCGATGTCTCGATGCCAATGGCTGACTACAAAAAATTTCTGGAGATTGCTTCGACTGATTTACCGTCAAACGTTTTTCTTCATATTCCAGGAGAAAACAAAGCCTACACCCAAAACTTTGCCAAACTCTGCGATCGTTCTTCTACTTTTCTTCACCCAGCAGAAACAGGGGAAGAAGAGATTCATCAGGGTATCTATATGGATATTTTTCCCTCGGCCAATTATCCTAAAATGCCCCATTTATTAAGAAAAGGTCTTTTATACCTAACGGGAAGATCATGGGGTAATATCGCTGTAAACAAAAAAAATATCTGGCTTAATTATATTATCTATATCTTTTGCAAATTTATCTGGCTGCTCTTCTCTCCTTTCAAAAGCGATAAAGTTGCCCAAATTGTTGAGGATAACTGGTATTACTATGCCATCCCTCAAGCCTATATTTATCCATTAAAAGAAATTGAGTTCGAAGGCAAATTCTACCCAGCCCCCGACAAGACTCACGAATATCTCTCTTTAATGTACGGTAAAAGTTATATGACTCCGCCGCCACAAGAAAAGCGTGTTTTTAGTTGCAAAGCAATATTCTTTAACACCCCGTGTAAATTCGAAAAAGAATTAGCCAAAGTTACTAAATAATTTATTATGAATAAAAACTTAGCCCCCGTTGCCATATTCGTCTACAATCGGTTAGCTAATACTAGGGGGGTTGTCGAAGCACTACAAAGAAACTACTTAGCCAAAGACACCGACGTTTTTATCTTTTCTGATGGACCCAATATACTGAAAAATCCCGCTAACGAAAGGAAGGTTGCCGAGGTCCGTCGATACCTCAAGACAGTAACGGGTTTCAAATCTTTTACTGTCATCGAGCGCCCAGAAAATTTCTATATTGAAAAAAATATAACTGATGGCGTGACCGAAATCATAAATAAGTACGGCAAAGTTATTGTTCTCGAAGATGATGGAGTCTCAGCACCAGATTTTCTTACATTTATGAATGGGGCCCTTGATTTTTATGAAGAAAAAGAAAAAGTCATGCATGTCGCCACTTTTACTTTTATTAAAATGCCGGGTGACAATAATAAAACTTTCTTCACTACCTATTCCGAAAATACAGGGGGTGGTTGGGGCACCTGGAAAAACCGTTGGGATAAATTCAAATGGTTCCAAAATGAGAACGAGGGCCTTTCTCTCCTTTCGCCAGAACAAAAAGACAAAATCGAAATGGGTGGTGTTTTCAAATGTTTAGACAATCTCAGAGCTAAACCCATCCCTTGGGACATCTGCTGGAATATTGCGATCATCATAAATAATGGATTGGCCGTTAATTCACCCCGAGCGTTAATAAGGAACAACGGCCTATTTAATGGCACCCACTTCTCAGTATTAAACAAACTTCTTGGCAAAAACCCGTTTGAGCTAGAATTAGGGAAAGAAGGACAAATAATTTTCGAAGACAAAATAGAAGAAAATCTGGAAGCAACAAGACTATTAAAAGAATTTTATAGCAACATCGGCAAAAAAAGTAACAAAAAAACTGATAAATTGATACATGCCCTGGTCAGGGTCATGGTAAAATTAAGAATTACTAAACTAGTTAAAAAAATCATTTCAAGATAAATATGGCTTTCCACGAAACAAACTGGCAGAAATTTAATAAACTACTCCAAAATCCAAAAGCAAACATTGGAAAGATATTACCCTTTATTAAAAGTAAGTTAGTCCCCTACCAAAGAGATTTGTACGAATTTTTGGGTTCAGAAAAATATTCTCATCCTTATTCTGGCCACGAAGCCTTTTTGAAATATATCCAAAAAAAGAACGGTTTTTTTGTCCAATGTGGTGGGTACGACGGCTACAGCAATGACCCAAGTTATTATCTTGAAAAATTTAAGGGCTGGACCGGGATTATGGCTGAACCCATTCCCCCGTTAAGCCACCTATGCCAGAAAAACCGTAAGAATTCCAAGGTTGTCCAAAGCGCCTGTGTTGCCTTTAGCCATCAAGGAAAGACAACGTCATTTATGGATTGCAGTGCAATGTCTTTTGTCAAAGGAAGTATCGAAAATAGTGTTGACTGGATTAAGGCTAGTGAGTCTTGTCAGGATATAAAATGCCGCGAAATTATCGTGCCCGCCAGAACAATTCAATCAATTATTGATGATCAGATCGCAGATGGTGGCGATAAAAAAATTGATTTATTCATTGCTGACGTCGAAGGCTACGAACTAGAAGTTCTTAAAGGATTAGATTTTCTTAAGAATTCACCAACTTATATCTTAGTAGAAATACAAAATGACGATAAGTTGCAGAGAATTTCTGATTTTCTAAGTCCCCAAGGATATAAACTCCTTGAACAAATTGGGGAAAATGATGCTTTGTTCATAAAACAATAATGATAAAAAAAAATATTTTTTCAAGCAAAACAAGAAAAACTTTAAGACGGCTTTTGTACCCAGCCTTCTTTTACTTTCTAAGCAAAAGTACTAAGCCCCTTAGCAATTACCATGGATTCGATCGTGGCGCACCTATTGACCGCTTTTACATCGAAAATTTTCTCGAACAAAACAAAGAGGTTATTAGTGGGGGTTGTCTTGAACTACTCAATAATGACTACACTCTAAAATATGGTGGGTCAAAAGTCAGCAAAAGCGACGTCTTAGATATTGATAAATCTAACAAAAACGCGACAATTATTGACGATCTAAGAAGCCTAAGGGGCATAGCTGATAATAGCTACGACTGTCTAATCCTAACCCAGGTCTTACAATTTATCGACGACACCACTGCGGCCATCTCTCAGTGCTATCGAATATTAAAGCCAGGGGGAACAATTCTAGTGACCCTCCCCTCCCTAAGCCGAATCGACCCGATCTCCGGTCAAGCAGGAGATTATTGGCGCTTTACGGTAGCCTCAGCTTCATACCTATTTAACAAAGACTTTAAACCTGAGCAAACGGAGGTTAAGTCGTGGGGAAATGTTCGCTCTGGACTATATTTCTATGCTGGTCTCGCCCAAGAAGATTCTTTAGTAAAAACTCTAGAAAAAAACGACCCCGATTTTCCACTAATCATTACGGTTAAAGCCACAAAATAATGAGAAATTTTCTAAGGAAATATCTTAAAAGACCCCTTCAAATCTTAGGTCTCTATGGAAAATTTCACCACTACTTCTTTTTACTTTTAGAACAAAGAGTGAGCCTTACTAATTTGTTTTATAAAAAGTTTTACCGCACCGCACCAATTCTGCTTTACCACCGTATTACCACACCAATACAAGATCCGATCATGCTATGTGTGAGTCCTGAACGTTTTGAAAGCCACCTAATCTTTCTCAAAAAAAACTATGAAGTTATTCCCCTTAGAGAATTAAGCAAGAGACTAATAGACAGCAAGATAAAAGGAAACGAGGCCGCCATCACCTTTGACGACGGATATCAAGATAATCTAAGCAACGCTCTCCCTCTTCTCGAGAAATACAATATCCCCGCGACTATTTTTATTACCACTGGTCATATTGGCGAAAAGGCCAATTTTGCTTGGGACAAAAAATATTCAGAAAATGATCGCGCCGTTTTCTTAAATGAAACAGAAATAAAAATTCTTTCAAACCATCCCCTGATTGAAATCGGCGCCCATACTGTAAACCACCCCAGCCTGGCCGGCCTCGAGCCAGGAGAGCAACAAAAGGAAATACTAAATAGCAAAAAAAAATTAGAAGGGATAACGGGAAAGGAAATAAAAACTTTTGCCTACCCCTTTGGGGGAATTTACGATTTTAGTGAAGCGACAAAAAAAATAGTCAGAGAGTCCGGTTTTGACTTTGCTTACTCCAATACCGGTCTCCTCGCAATAAAGACAAAAAATGGTTTCGGTATCCCCCGTATCAATATTCGAGAGATAACCCCTCAGGGGCTCGCTCGAAGATTAATTTGCCAGATTAAAAATTTTTAAGTAGTATTGTGAATATGTATAAAAAAATAAGAGCCTTTTTAAAAAGAATAGTCCCCCAGTCAGTCGTCAAAAAAGTTAGACAAAAAAACATTAATATAAGATGGTACCTAGCCGGCCGGCCAGATCCAGCCCCAGACCCAATAAAACAAAAGATCATCCGAAGTTTCGGAAAAAAACACCAGTTGAAAACTTTTATTGAGACCGGTACCGCTGGGGGTCTAATGGTAAAGGCGGTTCGTCGAACTTTCCCGAAGATTATCTCTATCGAACTCTTCGATGAACTTTATGATAATGCCAAGAAAATGTTCGCCCCTGACAAAAACATAACTATCATTCATGGGGATAGCGGGGAAAAACTTATTGAGATATCGCCAGGAATCACTGAGCCCGCTTTCTTTTGGCTTGACGCCCACTATTCAGGAGAGGGCACAGCTAAGGGGGAAGTAGAAACTCCAATTATTAAAGAGCTTATGACCATTTTTGCCAGACAAAATAAAGGCGATGTCATTATGATTGATGACGCCCGCTGTTTTGATGGTACACATGACTACCCCCCGCTAGAAAAGATTCGAGATCTAGTCGCCAGACAGGGTCGTTTTTCCTTCAAAATTGTTCGAGACATGATGGTCATTGAACCCTCAATATAAAAAATGAAACTGTCCGTCATCATCCCTTGTTATAATTGTGCCCAAACTCTTGAGCAAGCAGTGGCTTCAGTCTACGCGCAAAATTTAACATTTCCTTTTGAAATTATTCTGGTTGACGACAATTCAACCGACGGGAGCTCCGACATAATCACTAAATTAGGAAAGGAACACCCCAACCTGAAAACCATTTTCCATAAAGAAAATATGGGGGGCGGAGCGGCTCGTAATACGGCCGTGGAGAACTCCACAGGTGAAATTATTTTTTGTCTAGACAGTGACGATCTCGTCCCTCAAGGAACACTTGAGAAAATGGTCAATTTCCTTGAAGCTAAAAAATGTGACGGAGTCTCCGTCCATCGTTCGATAAAATTCAGCGGAACAGACACAAAGAATACCCATCACGTCGACACCTCCCCATATCCCGGACAAGAGGTCAGCTTAGTAACACTACTTACGCCAGGTCAAGGCTTCTTCCCTCTTTATGTTAATTTTATGTATACAAGAAAGGCCTTCAATAAGGCTGGGGGCTACCCGACAGCCCACGGCTATGATACTCAAGGATTTGCTTGGAATTTTTTAGGGGCCGGTCTAAGGGCCTATACTTGTCCTGAGGCCGAGTATTTACACCGGATAAACTTCAACGAATCATATTATTTAAGGGAGTATAACAATGGTAAAACGAATTATAATTGGCGGGAAATTCTCATTAAACATCATTATGTTTTTACCAAGGCTGCCCTTGATTTTATCATAAACTTTGACTGCCGAGATTTTACCAGAAATATTATGGCAGAGTTAATAAATATGAACGGGGCTTTAAAACCCGATTTTGTTGAAACATTAGGCAAAGAACATCTCCCCCCCCCTATCGTTTTTCCTCCAGCGACTTGTATCAAGAGGAATAGCTTCTGGGGTTATTATCTGAGAACCAAACATAAATTAAAAAATGTGTCAAAAAAAATTATGCAAAAAATAAAGTCTTTTGTAGCTAAAGTCTATCGTTATATTTATTCCGCCGCGCTCTCCCCTTTTACTAAGAAAGTAAGCAAAGAAGACTTCTGGGCAATATATCTCGAAACAAAAAAAATATATCTAGACACCAAAAGTAGCTACAATTTTTCTGACTTTATTATACCTGATTGGAGGCAAAATATGCTAACCGTTGAAGATTATTTTCTCAACAAATTTTCCTTCTCTTTCTTGAACAATCGCGTTATAAAAAATACAATGTTCATGTATACATTTAGGCGCTGGCGAGATATCCAGAAATCTCTCATTGCTAAATATTTTAACAAGGATCAGGCTCGGGAGATACTCCATGAACACAATCTTGGACGGCCCCTCTTAAATGATGCTGAGTATGTCTCTTCAGGAAACAACATTCACCACCTCTATCACCTCATTAAATTTTTCGAGGAAACAAAAACAAAGGCTTCCGATTTTAAGACAGTTGTAGAAGTGGGTGGTGGATATGGCAACATGGCCAGATTATTTAAAAAACTTAACAGCGAATTAACTTACACAATAATAGATATCCCCATTTTCTCTTTTATCCAAATAGTCTATCTTAAGACAATACTGGGAAGAGCGGCCGTTAATCTCGTAAGTAAAGAAAATTCGATAATAAAGACCGGGAAAATAAATATTATCCCCCTTGATAAAGATCTGATAAAATCAATTAGCCCCCAGATAAATTGTGATATTTTTATCAGCACCTGGGCCTTATCTGAGTCAAATAAAAACATGCAGGACTTAATTAAAGAATTTGATTATTTTAAAGCCAAGTATCTACTCCTCGCATATCAAAAATCCAATGCCAGCTTCTCCTATGCTGAAGAAATTAAGAACACCAGCAGTAATTACCAGAATGTCTACAATGAAGAAACGGCTTACACTAAGGATAATTACTATTTGTTCTGTCAGCGTCTAAAATAACAAAGGCCGTCACCCGACAAAAGTCAGGTAACGGCCTATTCGCACAACAATGTAGAAGTCACTTCACCCGAGTGGCAATGGGGCTAGCCGCCGGTCGAATCCGGTAGAGTGTGGTCTCAAAGACGTGGCGACGGGTGAGGGTGCTCAGCTCATCATAGTCACCAAGACTATCACCTTCAAAGAGTCCACTCTCGGAAACCTCTTTGGCTAGATCAGGACCCCCAGCAAAGAACACGAAGTACAGGGGATTCTCCTTTATCACTCTCGGCAAGTCAGCGACACAGCAACCAAGGGAGTCGGCGAGGTCCTGAATCCAACGACAAACAAGTTCCTCGCCAACAATGTGATCAAGGTGCTCCTTGGCTAAAGCCCCGAGATTCACCCAAGTCCAGTCTTTGACAGGGGTGTTTGTAATTCTCGCACCCAAACGATCCCCAAGAGGAACTAGCCCCAACCAGTAGAACAAGCGCTGGAGGATTACCGTCTGGTCGGAATAGAGATTGTTCCGGACAGGATCAAGGTACTGGATTTCCCCTAGAAAACCGATGGGGAGATCAGGGTTAAGATCACTGCCGACAGAAACAATCTTCGCCGACCCATCACCCTGGCTTATCGCCTGGAACTTCAGGAGGGGGTTAGCGTTCGCCTGCCAACCGATCTTCTGGACTAGAGGGGCAAGCAACTCGCGCCCGCCCAAGCAGTGACGAAGGACTGACCGATCAAAAAAGGACTCATGCAAGTCATCGTTATTGCCGCAATAGAGGCCAAAGTTAGAGACAATCTCCCCCATCTCTGTGCCACCGTAGGGCACCAAGATCGAAGTCCAGGCCATCTCAGGACCAAGCTCGCAATTGAGGCGCAGGGTTTCGAGGTCTGTCGCGATGTCACTAAACGGCACAGCAAGGATCTGCTCCGCCCGCAAGGTAAAGCCTCGGTCTTTGATGTTCTTAACGCCTCGGTAGATGACGTCTTCCTCCATCCGACGATGGAGAACGAATTCCCGAAGGAAGCCATTTCCCGACTCAATAGCGACAGTTATCCCGGTGCAGCCAGCTTGCCGAAACAAGTCCAATCGCCGTTCATTGCGAGCCAGCTCAAGACGAATCTGGCAATGCCAAGGTAGTGCAACTTGCTCCCGCCACTTCAGGGTGAATTCCTCCAGCCACTTGAGATCAAGTCCAAAATTGTCATCCTGGAAGTAGATGATCTCCGGAGGCCAGCCCTTCTTAAGAGCCACGGCCTCAGCGATAACGTCATCGACAGGCCGAAGTTTAAGAGCAAAACCATGATAGATCGCATTATACTTCGGCGCGTAGCAGTAGCTACATGCAAAAGGGCAGCCGACCGAACAAGTAATGCTCTTAATGGAGCTCCTCCCGAGTTCCGGATACTGACGGTACAAAGTCTCTCTTCGGGGCTGAGGGAAGCCCTCAGCCACGCGCACCGGATCAAAATGGACTCCGGGTGGTAACTCCCCTTGAAGTATACGCCGAAAGGTTCGGAAACCTTCCCCAACGACGACATAGTCAGCATGCTCCGAACACTCTTTCGAGAAATACGTAGCATGAGGACCGCCAATGACAACAGGGAGTCCAATCTTACGGACCTGATCGCAAGCAAAGAACGCCTTCTGGTGATAACCCGTCAAGATGGAGAAACCCACCAAGTTCGGATTAAAGGAGACAATCTCCTCAAAGAGGGGTCCGAAGTCTGAGCCTTTAATCAGACAAACGCGGACATCAAAACCAAGGGCCTCCGCTAGACTAGCGAGGCAAATCAGACCGAGCGGTTCAATCACATGATACCGCCCAACGAGAAGTAAGCGTCGTTTATTCATGACAAGAAAATCCTTTCTTTGTTTTTTCAAGTAACTCTCTACTCACTTTCCAACCGAATTCTGGCACAAAAGACCCCAAAAGTAAACGCAGCGGGCGACTCTATTTTACCATTGAAATATCTCGATTTTGAGGTTACAATTAAGATAAATGGCCCTAGATACCCCTATTTTATTCATCATTTTCAACCGGCCAGACCCCACGCGTCGTGTTTTCAACGAAATTAGAAAAATTAAGCCACAATCTCTTTATATAGCAGCCGATGGCCCAAGAATTGGGCAGGCCGGAGAGGCGGAGCTTTGCGAAGAAACCAGAAGGATAGTGAGCAATGTTGACTGGCCTTGTGATGTACACACCAACTTCTCTAAAACCAATCTTGGTTGCAAAGTCGGAGTCTCTTCTGCCCTCAACTGGTTTTTTAATAAAGTTGAAGCCGGGATAATCTTAGAGGATGATTGCTTACCAAATCAAAGCTTTTTTCTTTTCTGCCAAGAACTTTTAGAAAGATATCGGGACACCAATAAGATAAAAATGATATCGGGAAATAACTTTCAAGGTGGTATAAAGCGAGGAGAAGCCAGTTATTATTTTTCTCACTTCCCTCATATCTGGGGTTGGGCCACCTGGAGCCGCGCTTGGAAAGATTATGATGTATCGATGAGATCTTACCCCCAATTCAAATCTGAAGGGAAAATAAGAAATACTTTCACAGATCAAAGAATGCAAAAATATTACCTAAGTCTGTTTGATCGTCTCTATCGCAACGAGATAGATACTTGGGATGGACAATGGGTTTACTCTATCTACGAGCAAAATGGTTTAAGCATCATCCCAAACGTTAACCTCGTATCAAATATCGGCTTTGGTCCAAATGCCACTCACACCAAAGTCGAAGGAATCCTAAGTAAAATACCCGTGGGTAAAATAGAGAAAATTATCCATCCAACAAAAGTAGAGGCCAACGAAGAAGCTGATAATCTTACTTTTAATAAAATATACTATCGATCTTTTTCTCAAAAAATTATTACTAAGATAAAAAATTTTTTCTAAAACATGAGACTGCTTAAAAAATTAATAAACAAGATCATTCGCCAGACTATCGGTGGTTATCTCCAGATTGGTAAATTTAGACTAAAAATTTTTCGGGGTCAAAATTTACCATTTGTTTTAGCCCAATACCCCGACTATGGACAAAATCTAGCCAGGCTAGCCAAAATTATTGAGACTAAATATCAACCCTTAAAAATTTTTGATATTGGCGGAAATATTGGTGATACTATCGCCATGCTTCTCTCCTCTAACTCTGATTACAAAATATTAAGCGTTGAGGGTGACGATAAATATCTAAAGATTCTAAAGCAAAATTTTAACGACAATAAGTCTGTCCATATCTATAATAATTTTCTCGGCGACAAAAATAAAACGATTAACCACTCCATCAGCCGAACCGGAGGGACTCTTAAGATAGACCCTCGAGAGAGTAAGGACAAAATAGGTCTTATTACCCTCGACACTCTCCTAGAGAAAAATTCCGAGGGTAAAGAAGTCAAACTTCTCAAGATTGATACTGATGGTTATGATAACAATATCCTACGTGGGGCAAAATCATATTTAGAAGAGACAAAGCCTGTCATCTACTTTGAATATGACAATAAATTTCTAAAAGATAATGGCGAAGAGGGTTTAGATATTTTCCCCTATCTTCAAGGCCTGGGCTACCAAATATTAGTTTTCTTTGATAATTATGGCCGATTTTTAATTTCGACAGAGACAAACAAAAAAGAAACACTCTCTCAATTAGATCACTATATTAACGATCGAGAGGGCGCTTTTGCTTACTACGACATCGTCGCCTTTCATCTCAATGATGCAGATATTGCCCAATCTTTTATTAAGAATGAGGAAAGCAAAAAATAAAAATGAACTGCAAAATCTGTAATAAGCCAATTCGAGAAAGATTCCGACATTTAGTCCTCAACAAACACGAGGTCAAGTATTATTACTGCCCTGACTGCGTTTTTCTACAAACCGAAGAACCTTATTGGCTGGATGAGGCCTATGTTGAGCCGATTGATAATTCAGATACGGGCTATGTTTCTCGAAATATTTATCTTGCTCGGAGGACATTAACTCTTTTTCTCGCTCTGTTTTCTTCCCAAAAAACTTTCCTCGATTACGCCGGGGGTTATGGGGTCTTGACCCGACTAATGAGAGATTATGGACTAGATTTTCTCTGGTCAGATCTTTATACCCAAAATCTCTTTGCTCCAGGTTTTGAATACCACGACCAAAAAATTGAGGCGATAACTTGTTTTGAATGTTTTGAGCACTTTGTTTCTCCCGTTGAAGATTTAAATAAATTATTGAAGATATCAAGAAATATTTTTTTCTCAACACAGCTCTTAGCGACCCCCCTCCCTTCACCGGAAGCTTGGGACTATTACGGCTTTAAGCATGGGCAACACCTGTCTTTCTACTCAAGCCAGACCTTAAATATTTTGGCTAGAAAAAATAATTTAAATTACTACTCAGACGGAAAGAATCTTCATCTTTTTACCGATAAAAAAGTATCTAAATTGTACTTTAAATTAATTATTATTATCTCCCGACTACCGCTAGAATTTCTTTTTAAAAGAATTCTTGGTTCAAAATAAAAAATGCTTAAGCAAATTACCAAAAATCTGATCGACACATTAATTGAAATTATTTGTCGATTCTCACCAAAAACAAAAAATGATAGTAAAAAGGTCCTTATTTTTCGAAAAGACGGACTCGGCGATTATCTCGTATTTTATCCAGTCCTTAAGTTCTTTAGACAATATTATCGTGATTACAAAATAAGTTTAGTCCTACCAAAGATTGCCGAGGGTCTACGACCCCTTCTTTCCGACTTTGATGAGATTATCGAATTTGACGCAAAATCATTTAGTTCAAATCTTTCCTACCGCTATCAACTCACAAAGAAGATTACCCTTGGAAACTTTGCGGTGGCCATTTACCCCGTCTTTACCAGAGAACCAATTGGCGATCATCTAATTGGCTTAACAAGGGCGAAAGAAAGGATTGGTATTTACAACAAAAATTTACCCAGCAAAAACTACACCAAGCTCATTACTATCCCGGACAATATGATTTCTGAAATAAAACGAAATGTTTATTTCGCCGAACAATGCACCGGCGAGACCATAAAAATTGACTTCCCCACGATTAACATTAATCTCTTTGATAATAAAAAAGCTGAAGAGATAAAAAAAATCTATAAACTTCAGTCCCAGCAATATGCGATCATTTTTACTGGTACTGGCGCCTTTTATAAAAAATGGCCAGAAGAAAGATTTGCAGTTGTTTGCGACTATCTAAGCAATAAAGGATTCACTCCGGTTGTTTGTGGAGGACCAAACGACATCGTCAGTGCTGAATTGATAATCAAAAACGCCAAACATAAAGATAAAATAGTTAATCTCGCTGGAAAAATTGATATCCCGACCCTTGGTCACTTATTAAATACCTCTCTTTTCTATCTTGGGAACGATACGGGTCCAATGCATTTGTCAGCCGCTCTAAAAGTTCCAACAATTGGGATTGTTGGTTCTGGCGATATTAGAAGGTTCTTCCCTTATGACGATGAGGATAGAAATGTGGCAATCTATAATCTTGAGGCGACATGCAAAGATGATAACTGGGCTTGCTGTAAGGATCTCAAGCCAGGAGAATGGGCCCCGTGTATTGCGGGGATTAAAGTCGAAACTGTGATAAGTAGCGTAGAAAAAATATTAGAAAAATATGAAAAATAAAATAAAAAAAATCATTAAAAAATCTATTCGGATAACCCTATCCCCTTTTGTTCTAAGAGATTATTTGGCGTACAAAAAAGTGGACAATGAAAAAAGGTTTAAAATCAACCTAAAAGATTTTTATCCTCAAATTAAAGACAAGACTGTCGCAACAAACTTCGACCGGCACTACGTCTACCATGTGGCTTGGGCCGTTAGAAAAGTTTTAGAAATAAAACCCGAATTCCACACAGACATATCTTCTAGCCTCTATTTCAGCTCAACTCTCTCAGCTTCAATCCCTGTAAAATTCTATGATTATCGACCAGCCCAACTTAAATTGAGTAATTTAGAAAGCTCCCCAGCTGATCTAATGAGACTTCCTTTTTTAGACAATAGCATTAAGTCTCTGTCTTGCATGCACACAATAGAACACATTGGTCTTGGACGCTATGGTGACCCAATAGACCCCAATGGGGATCTCAAAGCGATCGGGGAACTCAAGAGGGTTTTAGCCAGCGAAGGTTCCTTATTCTTCGTTGTGCCTCTTGGCCAACCCAAGATCGAATTCAACGCTCACCGTATCTATTCCTACAAAATGGTGGTAGATCTCTTCTCTGATCTGGAACTTAAAGAATTTTACTTCATCCCAGAATCTGGCGATCCAGTTGTTAATGAAAAAGAAGAAGTGGTCAATAAAAGCAATTACGCTTGTGGCTGTTTCTGGTTTATCAAAAAATAATTGTTTAGAAGATATAATGATTATAATCAAACTAAAAGGCGGACTTGGCAACCAAATGTTCCAATACGCTCTAGGGCGTAAGCTTTCTCTAAAAACGGGGGAGGAATTTCAGCTCGACAAAACAGATTACGAAAATGACACTTTTAGATCTTATGGGCTTGGGGTTTTCAATGTCATTGAAAACTTTGCCAAGGCCGAGGAAGTTGCAAGGCTTGACCCAAACAGAAAAGAAAAGACTCTAATTAACAAGTTAAAAAGAATTATTGAATTTAAAATTTTAAAAAATTATCACGTAGGCTGGGAACCCAACTTTCTTAAAAAAATACTGGATAAAATTAAAAAAGGAGAAGATGTCTACCTCGATGGCTATTGGCAAAGCTACAAATATATTGACGATATTAGGGGGACCCTCGCTAAAGATTTCTCTCTAAAGCCTCCACTAGAGGAGACGCACCAAGAATTTCTAAATAAAATTAATTCAACAAACTCCGTCGCCGTCTCTTTCCGACGCACGGATTACCTCCTTCCTCAAAATCTGAAGACCATAGGAATCTGCTCGGCAAATTATTACAACAAAGCGATTGAGCTTATGGCGACAAA
>JBAYIK010000003.1:0-91462 GCA_041665625.1 Minisyncoccota bacterium
CCCTCGTTCTTTTTCTTGTCGATTTGGCAAAGGCACGCACAAGGGCGTGGCAGTTTTGGAACAAATGCAACGGCAAATTAGTCAAAATTATTCACGCTCCGGCTTTGCCCTTAAATGCGACGTAAAAAAATTCTTCGACACCATTGATCACTCGTTTCTTCTCACAATTATTAAAAGGAGGATCTCTGACCAAAATGCCATATGGCTTCTAGAAGAAATTATTGAAAGTTTTTTGAGCGAATATTCAGATCTATTTAATCGTCGTGGTGTACCAATTGGCAACCTCACCTCCCAGCTCTTTGCCAACGTATACATGAATGAGTTCGATCAGTTCGTAAAGCATGAGCTTAAGATTAAAAATTATGTTCGATATACCGATGACTTTATTGTTGTCTCAGAAGATATTGATTACCTCCTCGGCGTAATCAGGCCAATGGCCAAGTTTTTAAAGGCAAATCTCGGCCTGTCTCTCCACCCAGAAAAGGTGAGTCTTGGCAAAATATCCCAAGGCACCGATTTCCTTGGTTATGTTCTCTTACCCCATCACCGTCGTCTAAGAAAAAGAAGCGAACGACGAATGTGGCGAAAACTTGAACTCAAAAAGGAAAATTACCAAAATGGGCTAATTCCAAATAATAGTTACAAGGGGGCAATTAATTCATATTTGGGGGTACTGTCTCATGCAAATGCACGCAGACAAAGTAAAGAAATTTTAAATAAATTCTGGTTTATAGTGGCGACAAAATAACCGATAGGACGTAGATTCTATCGGTTATTTTGTTTTTTACCAAATTTAATTATTTAATTCCCTCTAGAAATTCAAAAACTTTTTCATTCACAATCAAACCAGCGGCATAAGACTTGAGACGGTCATCAGGAATATCTTTGTATTGATTCTTTAAGTAGTCTACTTCGTTCTTGAGCTCATCTTCGGGGGCGGTGATATTTTCTAAGTGGGCAATCTCACCTAAGATAAGACCGAAGGCAACACGCTCGCGGGCTTGCTTGCCCCAAGAGTCGCGCAATTCTTCCTTAGTCTTCTTGAGATGGGTTAGGTAGTCGTCGAAATTCATACCCATATAACCAATTTGCCCCTCCATCTCGGCGAGCATCTTGTCTTTCTCGTTTTCAATGAAGACCTTAGCCATTTTGATCTCAGAGTCGGCAATGACTCCTTCAACAATCCCAACTCTTTTTTTGTCTTTGGCCTTGTTCGCTTTTTCTAAGACGAGATTTTCTTTAATCTTTGCTTTAAGCTCGTCGAGAGTCTTGAATTGACCCAAACTTTTGGCAAAGTCGTCATTAAGTTCAGGTAATTCGGCCGGAGCGTCATAATCATGCTCACATTTCTCGCCTTCTTTGTGCTCATGGTGGCTGTGTTCAGCACTGCTGCGGCTTCTTCTTAATTCCTCGAGGACTTTTACAACTTCTTCATCGTTGGCCTCGAGGCTCTCTTCTGGCTTAGCGTTAACTTCTTTGGCGATTTTTTTATAATCACCAATTTTTACTTCAGGCATAATGGCCGTGTTAATTTTGAAACCAAGCGGATTACCGGCCGCAATTTTAGTAATGGTAATTTCGGGGCGACCCAAGGCCATGATCTTATTCTCAGTAATGATTTGTAAATATAATTCAGAGATAGCTTGCTGTGCCATTTCCCAGAGGATTTTTTCTTCGCCGAGCTTCTCAATGAGAACATTCTCAGGGATATGCCCGGGTCTGAAGCCATCGATCTTGGCATCTTGGCCAAGAGCTTTAAGGGCCTTCTCACGATAGGTCTCAAATTCAGCAACTGCTAATTCTCCAGTAATTTCTAGCTCGCCCTCTTCGGCTGGGCTAATTTTAAGATCAGTAGGAATAGTCATAAGGATGTTTATTGAACTGGTAATTCGATAGTGGTCGTAGTGCTCTCTACTTCAGGGGTGACTAGACCGCTCTGCTCAATCTGAGGATTTTCTTGAACAGTGGCTTCAGTGTTAGCTTCTTTGTTATAGAGTTGACCGAAAAAGACATACCAGCCACCAAAAAAGATAATAACAACAACAAGAGCGATAACAATTGCGATATTTGTGTTTTCTTTGTCCATATAATATTTTATTTTTCTAATAATTCGAGCATTTTTTTAATTTTACTATGCGACAATCTTAAATCTCGGATAATTGATTTAACAAGGTTCTTTGTCTCGGTCCAGTTGGCCTTGGGAGCATTTTCTGGGGTGAGGCTTAACTTGAGCCTATCTATTTCCGCTTGGTTTTTTGTGAGGATTATCTTGATTTCGGCTAAGCGGATGTTGAGCAAAGCTTCGTTATTGCTGTGGTTTGGTAGCTTCTGAATTTCTAATACAACACTGTCGTAAAGTTTCTGGCTCCGCTCGTGGGAATAACTGAGATTCGTTATCATCATTTTCCCATAATTTTCTGCTCGGCTGGCCTGCATTTTTTGCCACTTCGTCTCAGCTCCGGCTAGAACCGGGAACTCGAGTAAGCAGATTAAAATTAAGAGTACTTTATTCTTCATTAGTTGTAGTTTCTTTGTCACTGGTCTTTTCTTCTTCCTCCTCTTCTTCAGATTCAGGAGAGCTGATATCAATTTTCCAACCGGTTAATTTGGCAGCGAGACGGGCATTTTGCCCACCCTTACCAACAGCGAGGGAGAATTGGTCGGCATCAACCTCAATTTGGGCCTCCTTGTTTTCCTCATCGAGGGAAAGGCTATTAACCTTAGCTGGGGAGAGGGCATTAGCGATGAAGGTCTCTGGAGCTTCGGACCACTCAATGATATCTAATTTCTCACCACCAAGTTCATTGATAACGGCGGTAACGCGGGCCCCACGTTGCCCAACACAAGAACCGACAGGGTCAATATTGGGAGCGTTAGAAGCGACAGCGACTTTAGAGCGAGACCCAGCCTCACGAGCGACGGCCTTGATCTCAACGACACCACTAGCAATTTCTGGCGCTTCAGCAGCGAATAGTAATTCAACAAATTTAGGATGGGAGCGAGAGAGACGGAGGTTAATACCACGAGGAGTTTCCTCTACTTGATAGAGATAAGCTCGGATTCTTTCTCCTGGGCGATAAAATTCACCGGGAATCTGGTCGTCACGCAAGAGGACACCAACCGCTCGGCCAAGATCAACAAAGACGGTTCCGCGGTCAACTTTTTGGACTGAACCACTAAGGATTACGCCAACTTGATCTTGGTATTCACCAAGGGTACTCTCTTTCTCTGCTTCACGAAGGCGTTGGATAATGACTTGTTTGGCTGTCTGGGCAGCAATACGGCCATAATCATCCTTGGCTTCTAAAGGAAAGACGATCTCATCGCCAACCTGGGAGTCCTTCTTGATCTTACGGGCATCGGCAACGGTTATATGGTGCTCGGAGTTGAACTTAGGACGTTCGTCTTCGTCATCTTCGCGTTCCTCATCTTCCATGCGAGCAGTGGTCTCGTCGGCCACAATTTTTACTTGGTAGAAACTAGTAACGCCAGTGTCCAGGTCGAATTTGGCCCGGATAATTTGACCCTTTTTGCCGTAGTCTTTTTTATAGGCCGCGACAAGGGAATCCTCAATAGCGGTGAGGATTTTCTCTTTGGGGATATGCCTTTCCTCTTCCATTTGTTCGAGGCCGGCACGTAGTGCTTTAAGATCGATCATATAATTTAATTTTAGTCTCGCCGAGCGAGATATTATTAATAATAAAATTGGGTAAAAAAATGGTCCGTTGGGACACAACAGACTACTACATTAATAGTAAACTTTTTTTATAATATGTCAACTTATCAACAGCCCTAAGGCCATTTTGGGTTGTTATGTGCTTAGTTATTAAGATATAATTAGGGCATCTAATTATTAGTCTCTAAATTTATTTATATATGAAGTCTTCACCAGAAAATTTTGTTGCGAGAGCCGGCAAGCGCCCCTTGGGTCTCATTGTTGCCGTTGCTGTTGTTTTGATTATTATAATTATTCTGGTGATCTTGTCAGGCAAAGGTTTTCTTAAATCTCCAGCTGATTTAAACCAAAGCGGGGTCCTGACTGATACTCAAAAAATAGAGGCCCTCCAAAGTCTTCCCATGGGTGAGGCTCCTATCTCTGATGCCGAGAAGATAAAGGCACTCACTGATCTTCCCCTGGTCCAAGATTCTATCTCTGATGCCGAGAAGCTCAGAGCTCTAAATAGCCTATAAATTTATTATTAACTATTTTATTAAAATGATTACAAAAAATTTAAAATTGTTCGTTCTCGTCTTCTTCTCAGGAATTGCCCTGTCTTTAAGTCTGGTAGTAATGGCTATTGATATCCCAGCAACTCCTCCTGTCAGTACTCCCCCCCATTGTGATCCTGCTGTCGATGGCCCTGGTTGTTATTCTCCTGTCAACGTTAGTGCTGTAACCCAAAATAAGCCAGGCAAATTGCAGTTGGGCATATTGTATTTGAACGAAGGCTTTATTCCCGGCAGTACCCCAACCACAACTCTCAGTAATACCTTTGCCTCTATCGTTTCGGGTTATGGCTATTTGAATATTTTTGGACGAGGAACGCCGGCCAATCGTACCGTTAAGATTTGGGAGAATTTAATTGTCCCAGGCAATATTTATGCCAAGAACTATTATATTTGTTCTGGTGATGGTACTAATTGTAATCAATTTACTGGCGGAAGCTCTTATTGGGTTAAGAATGGCGAAGGAGAAATAATCACTCCTTATAAAGTGGGTATTTCTGGGGCAAATCCTAGTAGTGGCCTTGATTTGGCTATTGGGGATCCTAATGTTGGAATTAGGGTTTCTACGACGACAGGCTTGATGTCTATATATAATGGTATTTCACGGCTGACGATCTCTTCCACCGGGGTTATCTCTGTCCCAGAGTCTAAGCCTATTATTCTCGGGGCTGGGACGTTGACTGGTCTACCGACGACTCTTGAAATCAAAGGAGTGGGAGTTACCGGCTCACGCAAGGTGACGATTTTAGACAAAGTTTTTACAAATGAAATCTGTACTATCAGTGGCGTTTGTAATTCTGTTAGTGAGATAATCAGTGGGGTTGATAAAATTGTGGCTGGCCCTGGCGTGACTGTTTCTCCGGCTGATGGGAAGGGGACAGTCACAATTTCTTCAACGGGCTCAACGGGGTCTAGTCTTTGGACTGCGAATGGGGCTAATATTTATAATTCTAACACTTCTGGCAATGTGGGGATTGGCGTGACTAATCCTGGAGCCAAACTTGATGTCGGTGGTGCCGGTTACTTCTCTGGCGGCCTAGTTTCGGCTGGAGGCATCAATATTATGAATAGCAAAACCCTTAAACTCGGTGATGAAACTGGTGACCAGGGTAAAATTGGAATGAAAACTTTCGCCCCTAATAATAGCCTTGATATTGTTGGCTTTGGTTCTCTGGGAAACAGAATGATAAAACTCTGGGATAGTGTGACTATTCCCGGCTCAATTTGTGATGGAGCGGGGAGTTGTAGTCTGGTAAAAAATATTCTTGAGGGGTCTGGATTCTGGGCTAAGTCTCGTGGCACTAACAATATTTCTACCGCTTCTAATGTGGGAGTTAGTGGTGCTAGTCCTTCGGCTAGTGGTTTAAATATTGCTGTTTTTGATAACGTTGGTTTGAAATATGATTCGACGACGAAAGAATTGCAATTATTTAATGAGAAACCACGCATAATCATTGGCGGAACTGGCGATATTACTATCCCGTCAACCAAAAGACTTTGTCTTGGTGCCGACTGCCGCACTTCTTGGCCAACAGGTGGAGTAACAAGTGTTACCGCGGCTGATAGTAGTGTTCTCGTCACTCCGACAACAGGGGCCGTTACCATCAAAGCCAATCCTGCTAATAATGTCTGGACCAAAGTTCCAAGCCAATCAGAAGCTTATTATACCGGGCATATCGGTGTTGGTGGTGCCACTGACCCTGCCGTGGGGGTCTATATTGCGGTTGGTTCAAATGACGCAGGTCTTAATTGGGATGGGAATTTGAATCTTGTGACCAGTAATACGAAACGAGTAACTATTGATCCCTCAGGCAACACCACTTTTGCCAAAGTAGCTACTTTTAATGGTGGAATTAAGATGATGACTAATTCTTATGTTGCGACCGATCGATTTCTTAAATTTGGGGACCAAACTGAAACCGTTGGTTTAATTGGAATGGAATCTTTTTCTGGGAATGGCTCTGACATTCTTGATATTGTCGGTGGCGGGGTAGCTACTCCTGCCCGGAATACTCGTGTCGTTAGAATTTGGGATAAACTAAAAGTCAACGAACTCTGTAGCCCCGATGCTGGGACCTGTTCTACTGTCTCAAGAATAATTGATGTTATTAATAATCCTGTTGAATCTGGCTTTATCCGTTGTCATTTCTGGCCAGGTGATCCGGATGTTGTAACCGTTACTCCGGCCGGTTCCCCTAGCTGTTCCAGTTCAGGTATTAATGGCGCCGACCAGACGACTATGCGTTGCCCAAGTGGCTACGAAGCTTTAGCCGGAGGTGTTAGTTGTGGAGGGGGAAATCGAATTGAGGCCAGTGTTATTAATGGTGATAATGGCTGGTTTGTTAATTGCAATAATAATATTGATTATTCTAATTTGACTTGCGTTAAAAGATAGTTATTGTATCTGATCTTTCTTCTTTCTAAAGTATAGAATCATAAAATGCCCTTCACTGGGGCATTTTATGATTTAGGAGTGCTTTTGTGGATAAAACAATATCTTTTTTAAAATATAAGTTTTATAATGTAAACAGCTATTTTTTCTATTATTAATTATCTTTTTTAAAATGATTACCAAAACTTTTAAGCTCCTCGCTCTTGTTTCCCTTTTCTGTCTTGTTGCTTTATTTAGCCAAACAGCCTTGGCCTGGGATCAACCACCCGCGGGGACGCCTCCGGCCTGTGACCCCAATGTCACCCAGGGTTGTAACCCTCCAATCAATACCGGCTCTGTTGACCAAATTAAAAAAGGAGGGCTGACAATTAAAGGCATCGCGACGACGAGTGGAGCCTTGATGGTGAATAATAATTCTTATTTTAATTACAATACTTATCTCAATAACGCTAAAGGCATTATCTTCAATAGCCAGGGCAAATCTGGGGCGAGTCAAACTCTTTACGGCATAATCTACGCCTCTTCAACTGATTTAGGTATCAATGGTGTTGGTACTGCTCCCAACCGCCTGGTGAAGGTTCGCGATAATCTCGTGGCTCTTGGTTCAATAACGTCACAAAGATTTTGTTTGGGGACAGACACGCCAGCAAATTGTCTGACCAAATGGCCTACTGCTGGTGTTTCTGGGGATTCTTATTGGACAAAAGTTACTGATCAAAACGAGATAATATATCCCAATGCTATTGGGGTAGCTGGGGCAACCGATCCTAATAACACCTTGGTCGGCCGAGCTGTGGATATTGCTATTGGAACGAACCTGACAGGGATAAAGGCAGATACGGCAGGTTCTCAATCCTTATCGTTAGTTACTAATGGGGTAAACCGTCTAACTATTGCTTCGAATGGAGCCCTCTCTGTTCCTGAATCGAAGCAGCTTAATCTCGGCACTGGTGTTATAACTGGTTGGAATAATCTCGGCTACCTGGAGATTAAAGGTATCGCCAGTACAACGGTTAATACTAACTTGAATGTTCGTATCCGAGATTATCTTACTACTAGTTACATTTGTAGCGTTGGTGGAATTTGCAAAAAAACTGAGGATATTGTTAATAATCTTGATGGCCTGTGGACTAAAATTACTGGCACTACGAATATTAATTATAGTGCAGGCAATGTTGGGATCGGATCAATTGTTGCTTTGAATGGCACGACTAATAATAATCCAGGCTTGAAGCTTGAAGTGAGTGGTTCTAATGGCTTTCCAGCTACTAGTGGTACAGCCCAAACTGGTTCCCTTCGAATAAGTTCTGATGTTAGCCACGCTGTCTTAGATATGGGGGTGGGTAATTTGAATGTTGGGGCTACCGACCCTAAGGCTGGTTGGCTTCAGGTTTCTAATAAATCTAGCTTGAACGCTATTCATCCATTATTCTTAAATCCTAATGGCGGTACCGTAAAAGTTCCAAGCCAAGGGATTAATGCTTTTGCTGTTGGAATGTCTGGTAATCCTGGCGAGGAAGAAGGTATGTTCACGGCAAAAACTACTCAACCTGGCATCTGGGCCGCCTCTATTACATCAGCCAATGCGAATGCTAAAGGCTTGCGAGTTTATAATCATGGTGGAGGGGTAATTGAGAATACTGCTCTCGATGTCGTTTTGTCCACAATAGGATCAGTTTTGAAGGTTGACGGCAAAGGGAATACCATCGCGCCATCTATCTTTTCTAACTCTCTAACTCTTTCTGGTGTGGCGCCAACAGACCCCGCTAACACAAAGAACGCTCTTTATGCTGTGACTGTTGGAGCAACCGGGGAAACGATAGTCCCAGGTAATCCTGGTGTGACTTATGCAAGTTGTCGGGAATTTAGTAGTGCTAATAGCTCAGGATTTTATGACCTTTATGATACTATCCCTGAGTGTGTGGCCGATTATCCGGGCGTAGTTGTCATTGGGGCTACTCCAGAAACAACTGTTCCAGGTACTCCGGGCACGGCAAAACTTTTCTTTGATGGTAAGCCGATTGGGGATAGCGCTTGGACAGCAAACGGTGATGATATCCAAAATAGTAATGCTGGTAACGTCTTTATCGGAGGGGCCACGATGCAAGTTAGTCGAGACAAGGTATCTATTCCTTCTTCTCAGAACAATTCGCTTGTTGTCGGTATGCCCGGCAACTTTGGAACTGATGAAGTTGGTGTTTTTACGACCAAAACAGTTCAACCTGGTATCTGGGCCGCTTCTATCACTTCAGCTAATGCCAACGCAAAAGGTTTAAGGGTCTACAATAATGGTGGAGCTTCCGAGAATACTGCCTTTGATGTTGCTCTTCCTTGGGGTTCAGCGTTGAAGGTTGACGGTAGAGGTGCCGTTACTATTCCTAATTGGCTCTTTGCTGGCAAAGCGATGATCGCTGGGCTCGATTTTGACAATAACTCTATTTACTTTGATGGTGGCTGGGGTGCGAGGATTAATTCCCCGGCGATTGGAAATGGCCAATCCTTAAGATTTTATGAGGGATCTCCTAATACAAGAGAAAGATATGGGATGATGTTGGAGAATGATCCTGTTAATACCGGGAAATCAAGACTTTTGGTTGATAAGATTTGCAATCATGATGGCTCTAAATGCATTAATATAGAAGATATCTCCGGAACAACAGGCCAAACTCCTCCTCCTCCTCCTCCAGTTGTCACCGGGGCCCCTTACATGGTTATCAATGGCTATAGTTCAAAGACTGTTCAGTATGTTGACTTAGCCAATCGAGACGTTGGGTACAGTATCACTGTCTATAATAGTATTGCTCAATGTAAAGTTCAAAGAAACGATTTGACAGGGACAGATCAGGTTATTCAGGTTTTGGGTAGCGGCGACATTGTCGTCAACGGTCACCCTGACAGTACTAATTATGGTGCTGAATTTTATTTCCCTAAACTCTGGAAGCCAATTGGAACAGCCACTGTTCTTGGCACTGCCGAAGATACTATCACCCTCTCTTGCCCTGGTTATGCACCTCAGACTATGTATGTTCGGGTGAAGCCAGCAATAACTTCTTTAGACCTAGAATTAGCTAATAACGATAGAATCCCTCATGCGGCCTGGACGGCCACCCCGACGGGGTATGCTTCTGGTCGACAGGGGAACTGTACTGTTGTCTTCTCTCAAGTAGGGGCAACAACTAATGGTGCGGCATATATCAAACCTGCCCAAACTAAAACTGGTGGAATGATCGGCGATGTTGAAGTCAGTACTAAGGGCGCCCTTTGTCCAATTAATGATTGGAAAGAGCAGTATTGTCGAATAAGAGCGACTCTAACTTGTGAGCTTAATGGTTTGACAGTGACATCAACAAAAGATTCTGAGAACACTTACTAGCAACAACTAACCTTAATAAAATGGATTTTAATCAAAATTCTCCACTTCAAAATCCGCCAGAGGCAAAAATTGCTTACCCTCTAGCCGGTGATAAAAAAGGGAAAAAGAATCTTATCGTTGGCCTTATTGTCTTAGTTATAATTATTATTGTGGCCCTCATTCTTGTCGTTAACTATAAGGGCTCTGACAAAATGAGCGTACCCGGTCTCACCGAGGAAGAGAGAAGGGCAATTGTTTATTCTTTAGAAAAAACAGCAGCGGAGGCTCCCAAAATAACCGAGGAAGAGAGAAGGGCCGTTATTTACTCTTTGCAGGAGACGTCCAAGGCTGCTCCGGCCCTAACCCCCGCCGAGCGTCAGGACATTCTTAAATCTTTGGCTCAATAGCCGCCTAAATAAAGATCAAGTAAACAAAAACTCCCCAAGATAAAGAATGGGGAGTTTTTGTTTGGGGATAAACGGATATCTTTTTTAGGACACAAGTTTTATAATAAGAGTATTACCATTATTTATCAATTTAATTTTTAATAAAATGAACTTAAGAAAAATTTTCGTTCTTGCCCTATTTCTTTCTCTATTTGTTTTGCCGGCTTTGACGCAGGCAGCAACGACTCCTAATGTTCCTAATCCGAGCTGGACAGCTTGGGGGAGTTGCCCCGCCATCACCTCGGCTACCGCCTGTGGTAATTTTCTGTATCGGACAAGAATTTGTACTGGCACCCGTTGTCCATCTATGCGTGTCCAGTCTAAAATCTGTGGTTATGCTCCTTGTTCTTTAGATCAAAATAAAGCGGAGTTTGTTGAGATTACCGGGGCTCCGAGTACTTCAACTCTCACTCCTCGGCAGGAGTTCGTCCTAACTGTCAAAGTGAAGAACACTAGTGATATCTTTTGGCCTAAACAATCTACCGCCAACTTGGCTAAAAAGGCCTATGGTTATCGACTAGCTTTTGTTGATATTAATGCCGATGTTAACGCTGATGGTTATAGCGACTACACCAACGTTTGGGATTACTCATACGGTCTGACTTTAAATCAAGATATCGCGACAGGTAGTATCGCCACTTTCTCCAAAAAAATTAAGGCTCCTTCTAAAGCTGGGACCTATACTCTAACGATGCAGATGTACCAGCAGAATCGAGGCCTTTTTGGACCAAAATCCGAAACAAAGACATATACGGTGGGGGGTGGCGATACCGATATCTTAGCTAACCCAACCCTCGATTCTTATGGTGACTGGGAGATAAAGACTGCGATGAAGAAGCTTAGTTGGGATAAAAAAGCTTTTTCTTCTTCGTATGTAGAGATTTGGATGTGCCCATCCACCGTTGTCATTCCTTCTTCTGATGATTGTATTAAGTCATATGGAGGGACAGATGCTGTTAATAGCGGTTCCCGGGATATTGGGCTACCTTTAGGTGTTACCCCTGGACTTTGGAAGGTCTTCGTTACTGGTACGACAAACGGCACTGTCGGATCTGGTTTTACCCCAGTGGTAAAATTGGTTGATAATAGTGGTATCGTTTCTTTGGGAATTAGCGGTGTTGATGTTGGGGGCACAAGCTTTAATGAGGTTTCCGACATTTGGACAAGGGGGATGAGTAAAGCTGTTGACTGGGTAACTACCGGTGATATCAACCATGTTAAAATCTCAATTTGCCCAGTTGGGTTAGATACTTGCCTCTTAGCTAAACATAATGATGTTACTCTCGATAACGTTCTTAACGATGATGATTATTCTCCTGTCACCATTCCTTCAAATTCTACCTATACTCAAGCCAAAATTAAGGTTGAAGACAAAACTAACTCTAGCCGATTTGGTTTAAGTCCCGTCTTTACGGTGGGGAGTGCTAATGTCGTTGTCTTGGCCAACCCTTATTTTACTGACGCGAGTGACTGGAATATTACCGGCCAGACTAAGATTATTAAATGGGACCCTAAGGCCTTTAGTAATGGTGCTGGGAATGTAGATATCTGGATGTGTAAAGCTGGTGTTAATACCTTTAGCACGACAAATGGCGACTGCATTAACTCTTATTTAGGCGTACCTAACGCCGGGGAGAGACAAATTGGTTTACCTGGCAATATAACAACCGGGTATTGGAGAGTCTATATTAAGAATTCTCTCGTTGGAAACTATAATGGTGCTGGGTTTACCCCACAAGTAAGACTAGTGGGCGGTAATACTAACGTTCCTAACGGTTTTAGTGATGTTTTAATTGAAGGGGTTAGTGGTACGGCTGACAATACTTGGTATGCTGGAACGAAAAAGAATATTAGTTGGCGCCGTAATGGCACCATGCCTTCAATTAATCTTCGGATTTGTTCTGTTGGGGCTTCTTCCTGCCCTTCTTACTTACTTTATAATAGTGCACAAACAAATGGCGTAAATGATGTTACCCTGCCCGATAATATTGCGCTTGCCCCTGGTGCCTATTTCCTTAAGGTTGAGAATTACGCTAACACTAACCAGTCGGCAGTGAGTGCCAACTTTACTGTGGGAGCGGCCCCTTCGGTCTTGGCTAGTCCCTATTTAACTAACACAAATGACTGGAATATTACGGGGCAGACAAAAACTCTTAAGTGGGGAGCCTTAGCCTTTAATTCTGGTACTGGGAATGTAGATATTTGGATGTGTAAAGATGAGGCTGGCTTCAGCGCTACTAATGGTAACTGTCTCAATTCTTATTCTGGCGTGCCTAACGCTGGTGAAAAACAAATTGGTTTACCTAGCAACATAACAACTGGGTATTGGAGAGTCTATGTTAAGGGATCGAGAGGGGATAATTCAAGAGCCGGATTCACCCCAAAAATTAAATTAGTTAGTGATTCCGTCGCGACTGTCTATGGTTCTCTTCGAGCTGCTTCTAATCAACCGTCAGTTGGGCAGGTTCGCATTGGTGCCACTAGTGGTAATGGTTGGACCAGTGATTATACTTACCCTCAGATGAATGATACTGTCTGTCCTGGTGGAAACTGCATTGTCTCTCTTAAGACAACAAACTCGGCTTATCGCTTTGTGGCTAATAGTGGGCCTCAGACCTGCACAGGGGACGCTAACACTGGGGTAAGAGTTTGTACTTTCCCTCGTACAACTGACAATATCTCAGTCATCGGTACCTGGGAACTTATTCCTATTAATCCCCCCCCAGAGGCTACTGGCCCAACCTGGACAGCCGTAGGCTCTTGTTCCCTTCCTTGTGGTAGCGGGACTCAAACTTGGACCTGTGCTGGGACCGCCTGCCCTCGTGCTAGAGAGGTCCGATCCTGTAATACTCAGTCTTGCCCCTTATCTGTTGCTCCATCGATGTCTATTAATGGTTATGATCAAAACCAAGTCTATGTTGATTTAAATACCAGAGATGATGGATATAATATCTTAATTAAGAATAGCATCGTCGGTTGTTATGTGATGAGAAATGGTAACATTATTGAGCTTTTAAGTGGAGGTGATATTGCCGTGAGCGGTTATCGAGATGATCCTAATTATCCTTTGACTCCTTATTTCCCTAAACTTTGGAAAATTCCTGGGACCACCCGCGTCCTTGGTACAGCTGAGGATACTATCACTCTCCGTTGCCCTTCCGACTACGGTGATAAAACTATGTATGTTCGGGTGAAGCCAGCTATTGTTGATGCCGATTTCAAAATGGAGTTGAGAGGTAATGATAGGAAACCTCATGCGACCTGGAAGGCTGTACCAAGAGGCTATTCCTCTGGCCGTCAGGGAAGTTGCTCTGTCGTGTTTTCACAAGTCGGTGCCACGACTGATGGTGCTACTTATAGCAAACCTAACCAAACTAAAACTGGTGGTATGGTTGGGGATCAAGAAGTTAGTACTAAAGGCGCGCTTTGTCCGGTTAACAACTGGCGGACTCAATATTGTCGAATAAGGGCTACCCTTTCTTGCGAGTTAAATGGTTTGACAACGTCTGCTGTCAAAGATGCTGAAAATACTTATTAAAAAGTAATTTAGTAAGACAAACAAAAAGAGAGGATAAAACCTCTCTTTTTGTTTGGGAATAAAAAAAATTTGCGTTATAATTTGTAGTAGTTTATGCCTATTAGTTTGCAAAGTTTAAAAGATTTTTTGCTCGATGCCCGCCTTTTGGCCGCGCGAGATTTTGATAGCGTCATGACTGAAGCCGGCGGTGACAACCGTCGGGCGGAGGATCTTTTGGTTAGTAAGGGTCTTATTAGTGAAGATGATTTACGTCGAGCAAAGTCTTACATCCTAGGTATCCCGTTTGTTGATTTGCATAAGGAACGAATTCCAAAGGAAGTCCTTTTCTTAATCCCTGAACCGGTCGCTCGTAAACATAATATTGTTGCCTATAAAAAAGGGGTGGATACTCTTGAAGTGGCGATGCTTGATCCGCTTGATCTTGAATCAATCGATTTCATAAAGAAGGGAACCGGTCTTAAGATTTTACCTCGCCTTACTGATACTGATTCGATTAAAGCGGTTCTTGTTCAGTATCAAAAAAGCTTGAAGGCCGAGTTTGGCGACCTTATTCAAAAAGAGTCTTTGACGATTAAAAATCAGGCTGAAGGGGTTTCGAATGAAGATCCGACTAGTGAGGATCTTAAGCGCTTGGCCGAGGGTTTGCCAGTCGTGAGGATTGTCGAGTCACTTCTTGAGCACGCCATTATGCAGAAGGCCTCAGACATCCATATTGAGCCTTTTGAACGGGAGCTTGTCATTCGTTACCGGATTGATGGGGTCCTTCATGACGCAATGATTCTTCCTAAAGAAACGGCTTCGGGGATTGTTGCTCGTATCAAAGTCTTGGCTAATCTTCGCCTGGATGAGAAGCGCCTCCCTCAAGATGGACGCTTTAAGACGACGAGCCACGGAGCTAACGTCTCTTACCGTGTCTCAACTTTACCAATTCAGTTTGGTGAGAAGGTCGTTATGCGTCTTCTTCCCGATTCTGTCCACGGGCTAACTCTTGAATCTGTCGGCTTCCACGGAGAAGGATTGGAAAAAATTCAGAAGGCGATTCAGCGCACGACAGGGATGCTCTTGGTCACGGGCCCAACTGGTTCGGGTAAATCGACAACTCTCTATGCCTTGCTTGATATTTTAAATACTCCTGACGTTAATATCTCGACGGTCGAAGACCCTGTTGAGTATCAGATCCGGCGCGTTAATCAAACTCAGGTTCGTCCTGATATCGGTTTAACTTTTGCTTCAGGCCTTCGTACTCTCGTTCGTCAGGATCCTGACATTATCATGGTGGGAGAAATTCGTGACCAAGAAACAGCTAGTTTGGCTATTAATGCTGCCTTGACTGGGCATTTAGTTCTTTCTACTCTCCACACTAACTCGGCCGCAGGCACCATCCCTCGTCTCCTTGATTTAGGAGCAGAACCCTTCTTATTGGTTTCGACTGTTGAGGTGATTGTTGCCCAACGTTTAGTACGTAAATTGTCTGACCCCAAGGAACCTTATATCCCTACTCCTGATGAGATAAAAGCCTTGGGCGAAAAGGCTGATCTCCCCAAGGTGTTGTCTTGTCTTAAGAAAGAAAAAATTATTAAAGAAACTGACGACTGGGCCAATATCAATTTCTATCGGCCCAAGATTTCGGCTGACCCGGCTAACCCTGACGGCTATGCCGGTCGTCTTGCTATTGTCGAAGTCTTGACGATGTCTCGCGTTCTACGGGAAATGATTATTAAGAACGCAACAGCCGAAGATCTTAACCGAGAAGCTCGAGAGGAAGGGATGCTCACTATGCTTGAGGACGGACTCTTCAAGGCGGTCCAGGGTTTAACCTCAGTTGAAGAAATATTGAGAGCTGTAACAGAATAGTTCAATAAACTCACTACAAGTAATTATTATCATGATTAATTTTTCTTATCGAGTTAGACGTGACGGTGGAGGAGAAGAAACGGGGGAGCGTCTCTCGACGGATCGTTTTGCATTGGCCCGAGAATTGCGGGGAGAGGGGCTAACGGTTATTGCTGTCAACGAAATTAGGGTTAAGCCGGGCAATGATATTTTGTCGAAGATAAATATTTTTGGTCGCCGAGTAAAATTGAAAGATAAAATTATTTTTGCGAGCAACCTTAGTTCAATGCTTTCGGCGGGTTTGTCTTTGTCGCGGGCTTTGTCGGTTTTGTCCAAACAAACGAATAATAGAAACTTTAAAGGAGTCATCGACAAGGTCGGTGCAAAAATTAATAAGGGTGATAGTTTTAGTCGAGCCCTTGCTTCTTACCCTAAAGTTTTTCCTGAAGTTTTTGTGGCCATGATTGAAGCGGCTGAGGAGTCTGGCAAAATGCCTGAAGCCCTCAAATTAATTGCTGAGCAGCTAGAAAAAAGTTATGGCTTGCGCCGTAAAATTATGGGAGCTCTTATATACCCGGCAGTAATTGTGGTTGTCATTTTTGCCATCGGTATCTTGATGATGATTTTTCTCATCCCGACCTTGTCATCGACCTTTAGGGAATTAGATGTTCCTCTACCAGTGACAACGCTCTTTGTTATTAATCTCTCTGATTTTCTTGTTAATAATCTTGTTCTTGTTCTTATTTTAATAGCCGGGGCGGTAGCGGGGGCCTTCGTCTTCATCCGGTCAGATCTTGGCAAAAGTTACTCTTCAGCTCTTTTCTTATATATACCTTTTGTAAAGAACCTCACGCGCCAGGCCAATTCGGCGACGGTCTTGCGGACTATCTCTTCTCTTATCTCTGCTGGTGTCAGTATGACTCAAACGTTAGAAATTACGGCTCGCGTGGTTCAAAATGAGTATTATCGCAAAGTTCTAACTGAAGCTTATGATAAGGTCCAAAAGGGCTTACCTCTTTCAGCCGTGTTTGCTGCTCACCAAAACCTCTTTCCCATTTTTGCCAGTGAAATGTCCGCCGTGGGGGAGGAAACAGGTAAGTTGCCCGAACTATTACTTAAAGGAGCCCTCTTTTTTGAAGACGAAGTTGATCAAGTCACAAAAAATCTTTCCACTGTCATTGAGCCCGTCTTAATGGTCTTTATTGGTATTGCTGTAGGCTTCTTTGCTATATCAATGATCGGTCCAATGTATTCACTTTCTAATGCGATTAAATAAAGGAAAAACTGGTGGATTTACCCCCACACCAAAGATGTTTCTTGCACCAGTGATTTTTATTATGGAATTTCTCAAAGATAAGATTAAATTTGTTTATGGCAATTTTTCTATTGGCTTGGTTAAAAGCAAAAAATCGAGAAAATCTTTGGTGTGGGGGTTTACTCTTGTTGAGTCGGTTGTGGCGACAGCCATTTTTGTCATAATCGCTCTAGGAATTTACCAAGCCTTCTATAGTTTGAGCGGTTTGGTCCAGATATCTAAACTCAAATCGACAGCCGTTTCCCTTGCCAATGAAAAGTTAGAAATTGCTCGTAATTTATCCTATTACGATCTTGGAGTTATTGATGGAGCTCCACCTGGGAAGATCCCCCAAGAGAAAAATGAAATTCGGAATGGCATTAATTTTATTGTTAGTACAACAGTGAGAAGTATTGACGACCCTTTTGACGGTACGATTGCCAGCAGTACGGATCTAAACCCCGCGGACTATAAACTTGTTTCCGTTGAAGTCGCTTGCCCTAGTTGTCGCAATTATCAACCTATTACTTTGGCCACCCGGGTATCTCCCAAGAATTTGGAGATGAGCCTTGGTCACGGCGCCCTCTTTGTTCAAGTTATTGATGCTGAAGGCAAGGGGATTCCTGATGTCGATGTGAAGGTCACTAATACAGCGACCACTACAATTGTTATTGATAAAACGAATAATGCGGGGCTTTTGCAGTTGGTGGACCTTCCTCCCGGCGAGCTTGTTTATCGGGTAGAGGTTAGTAAATCTGGTTATTCTTCCTCTCGGACTTATGCTCCGGGAGAGAACGGCTTAGCTCGTCCAGCTAATTTGAATCCAACTGTTTCGGCTAGCCAATTAACAAAAATGACTCTCGTTATTGATAAACTTAGTAATTTGCAAGTGAGAACGATTGATCAATATTGTCAGACTCCTTCTCGTTCTTTTTCTTTCCATTTGCAGGGGGCGAAATACTTGGATTCGGAAAATTCTATTTTGAAATATAACCAAGACTTAACAGTTTCTGGCCTACTTAGTCTCACCGGACTAGAATGGGATACCTATAAATTTACTCCTAATGATGAAACTTGGGCAATTGTGGGCTCTTTTCCTTTACAGTCAGTTCTTTTGCTTCCCGGTGCCACGAGTGAGGTTAAGCTTCTCTTGGCCCCTCCCGACGGACGGGGACTTCTCGTTTCGGTTAAGGATGGGACATCTCTTGGCCTGCCTTTGTCTGATGTCGCCGTTACTTTAAGCAAAGCGGGAGACACTCGGTCCCAGAGTACTAGCCAGGGATTCTTCAGGGACACTGATTGGTCTTCTGGAGATAGTACTGGCGATGGTAATATCACCCTTAATGATCCGGTCGGGGACCTTAAATTAAAGGAGGTTCTCGGCAGTTATGAGCCTGAAGGTTTCTTAATTTCTCAACTCTTCGATACTGGGACAAGCTCCACTGCTTTTTATAGTATTGTATTTCAGCCAACTATCCAGGATCCAGCAACGGGGGTAGATAGTGTTCGCTTTCAGATCGCTTCAAGTAATGACCCCGCGACAACCACTTGGGATTTTACTGGGCCAGATGGTTTGGCGACAAGTTTTTATACTAGCTCCGGTCAAACTATCCATTCTCAACATAACGACAGGCGTTATGTGCGTTATAAGGTATACTTATCAACAGCTAACCGAAGTTATAGCCCAAGTCTCTCTGATGTGGCTATAACTTATAGCTCTGGGTGTTTACCTTTTGGTCAAGTCTTTTTCTCCGGGTTAAGTTCGGGGACTTATAACGTCACGGCCGAAAAAGATGGCTACCAATCTTATACCGGCTCGATCTCTATTGATAGTAATTGGCAGATACTAGAAATTCCTCTCAATTTGCAATAATGAAAAAAAACTTTAACAACCTAAAGGGGCTTACCCTGATTGAGTTACTTGTAGCAATAAGCATTAGTCTCCTTGTTGGTATAGCCGTTATTAATTTTGGCCGTGATATTTTCTATCAAAATTATCTTGTTTCTAAGTCGTTGGTATCGGAGAACGAAGCTAAGTCTACCTTGAGCCGAATTGTTACCGAGCTTCGCCGGGCCGTTCCCGCAGGGACGGGGGCTTACCCTCTCGATACTGTTAGCTCTACTACCCTTATTTTTTATAGTGATACTAATGGAGATGGAGTGAGCGAGAGACTTCATTATTGGCGAGACGGCTTATCTCTTAAGCGAGGTCTAACTAGCCCTTCTGGTTCGCCCTATACTTATTCTCCAACAGATGGGAGTGTCGGTATAGCCGTGAATACTCTTATTAATGCAACGGGAACCATTTTTAGTTATTATGATCAGAACTATGATGGTTCAAGTTCCCCATTGTCCCTTCCTGTTAATGTCGCGAGCGTTCGTTTGATTAAAATAGATTTAGGAAATTTAAGTAATCAGGTCATGCTTCGGGTTCTAAAGGATAATTATTAAAATGAAAAAACTAAAACAAAAAGGTTATTTATTAATTCAAGTTTTAGTTTTTGGGGCTGTGGGTCTTGTCATTATTGGCGGGCTCATCGGCTTTGCCGGAACAAGCTTAAAATATTCTAATTATCTAAAATCGAGAGAACAAGCTTTGGCCATTGCTGAGGCTGGCCTTGATTATTACCGCTGGCATCTGGCCCATGCCCCTTTAGATTTTAAGGACGGGACGGGGCAGGCGGGGCCTTATGTTCATTCTTTTCCTGACAAAAACAATGATATCATCGGTCAGTTTACGTTAACGGTTATTCCTCCAGGTATGGGCTCGACTATTGTCACTATCCAGTCTAAAGGAGAAGTCTTTGACGGTTCTGGAGCTAGTCGTACTTTAGAAAGCAAGCTCGCCATCACTTCCTTAGCTAAATATGCGGTGGTTGCCGACGCGGATCTTCGTTTTGGCGAGGGGACAGTAATTTTTGGCCCCATTCACTCTAATGGGGGGATTCGTTTTGACGGTTTGGCTAATAATTTGGTTACCAGCGCCTTGCCCAATTATAATGATCCTGATCATACTGGGGATAATGAGTATGCTGTCCATACTCACCTTGGGACTGATGATCCGACGCCTCCGACTTCTTTGCCTCTTAGGGCCGATGTTTTCCGCGCGGGAAGACAAATCTCTGTCCCGGCAGTAAGCTTCCTTGGCCTCTCAGCTGACATGGCCGTACTTGAGACCCTGGCCAGCTCAACGGATGGAGTCTTTCTCTCTAATTCAGGGGCATCGGGCTATGAATTAGTTCTTAAGACAACGGGGAAATTTGATGTCTACAAAGTTAATTCTGTTCGTTCCCCAAGCAACTTTTTTTGTTTTAATAGTAATTTCCAAACCGGTTGGGGGACTTGGAGCATTAATGATAGGACTAAAATTTTACCAGGAGATAGACCTTTCCCGGTTAACGGTATAATTTTTGTTAAAGATAATATCTGGGTCTCGGGGACTATAGATGGTAAACGTTTAACCATTGCCTCTTCGATGGGGGCGAGCGGGAATACGAGTATCACCGTCAATCAAGACCTTAGATATACTCACTATAATGGCGAGGATGCTTTGGCTCTTATTGCCCAGAATAATATCAATGTTGGTGAATATAGTAGCGATGTCTTAAGAATTGATGGCGCCCTAGTGGCCCAAAGCGGGCGTGTCGGGCGTTTCTATTATAATTTCGCTTGCCCGAGCAATAGCCTTTCTACCCTGAATCTTTATGGGATGATTGCCTCTAAAGAGCGTTATGGTTTCTCTTATGATGACGGTCGAGGTTATGCTAATCGTAATATTACCTATGATGGCAATTTCCTCTATGGTCCACCACCTTCTTTTCCCCTGACTTCTGACCAATACCAGACTATCTCCTGGCGGGAAATTTAGGCGCTCGGCCTTGCTTCATTAAAACAACACATAAAACCCCTCCAGCGAGGGGTTTTCTTACGCTTCGCATCGGCCATTTTGCCATAGTTCTTCGAACAAAGGATGGCAAAAACCGGCTGGCCGTAGCTACGCGAGGTTGTTTTACTGAACAAGGCCTCGCTTAGTTGTCGGGAGTGGGGGACGAGGAGTATAATGTCTCCATGTCTACAAAAATTATTGCTGGGAACTGGAAAATGAATCCGGTGACCCTAAAGGATGCGAAGCTCACTTTTACTGGGATCAAACGTTCAGTTAGCAAGGTCCGTGGGGTCTCGGTGCTTATTTGCCCCCCCTTTATCTATTTGCCTGAGCTCAAGAAGATGTCGGCCGGTTCTAAAGTCGAGGTTGGTTCCCAGGATGTGAGTGCCAAGGATATGGGGGCGGAGACCGGGTCTGTCTCGGCCTACATGGTTCGTGATTTAGGAGTTAAGATGACAATTATCGGTCACTCGGAGAGGAGAGCGGGGGGCGACACGGATGAGATTGTTAATCAGAAAGTTCTAACTGCTCTTACGGCCGGCCTCCATGTTATTTTATGTATCGGCGAAAAAGTTCGCGATGATAAAAGCCAGTATCTTAACACTTTACAAGAACAACTTGAGAAAGCCCTAGCTGGCTTCCCCGTAAAATTGGCTGATCGCCTGATTGTTGCTTATGAGCCCGTTTGGGCGATTGGGAAGAATGCGACGGGGGTGGAAACACCTGATGGTTTCTTGCAGAATAAAATTTTTGTTCGTAAAGTTTTGGCCGGGATCGTTGGGCGTAAGAAGGCTTTAGCTGTTCCTGTTCTTTATGGTGGCTCCGCTAATGCTCAGAATGCTGGTGATTTTCTTAAGGCCGGACAAGCTGACGGCCTCTTGGTTGGCCGTGATTCGCTTAACCCTAAGAATTTTGCCGAGATAATTAAAATTGCCAGCCAGTCTAAATAAAAATCATGAAAACGCTAAAGGAAATTAAAAATCTCGAAGGCAAAACTGTTTTGCTTCGTGTTGCTTATGATGTCCCGATAAAACAAAAAGGCAAGAACTGGGTAGTGGCCGATGATCGAAGGATCAGAGAAACTTTACCGACTATCAAATTTCTCCTTCAGAATAATTGCAAAATAGTTATACTCTCTTGGCTTGGTCGTCCGTCTGGTCAAGTCGTTGATAAGCTTAAAATGGACTCAGTGGCCCGAAGTTTGGCCGAAGTAACTCAAAAACCCGTTAGGAAAGTCGATGATTGTATTGGCCCCGAAGTCCAAGACGAGATAAGCTTGCTGAAGCCGGGACAGATTTTGCTCTTAGAGAATGTTCGCTTCCATCAGGGAGAAGAAAAGAATGATCCCAAATTTGCTAAGGAGTTAATAAGGGGGATTGACCTGATTGTCTTTGACGCCTTTGCCCAAGCTCACCGTATTCACGCTTCGACGACGGGGATAACAGGGCTTCTGCCAACATATGCTGGCCTGCTCTTGGAGAAGGAGCTTAATTTCTTGGGCGGCATAATGAAGAAGCCCAAGAAGCCGTTTATTGTGGTCCTTGGTGGGGCCAAAATTTCTGACAAGATTGCGGCGATCGAGAATCTTGCCAAGACGGCCGATAAAATTCTGATTGGCGGCGGTTGTGCTAATGTTTTTTTGAAAGCCAAAGGAATTCCTGTTGGAGCTTCTTTCTTAGAAGATGTCTTTGTTGATAAAGCGAAGAGAAAAAAAGTTGATTTTGTTTTGCTAGCTAAGAAAATGTTGGCCAAGTATCCCAAGAAGATTATTTTACCGGTTGATTTTGTTTCTGCTAACAAAACTGAGGTGAATGCCAAGGTTGAGGTTGTTGACCTCGCGAAGGGGGAGATACGAAAAGATTGGAAGTTCCTAGATATTGGCCCCAAGACTGTCGAGTTCTATAATTCGGAAATCAAAAAAGCCAAAACAATACTCTGGAATGGCCCAATGGGGATGTTCGAACTACCCAAGTTCTCTAAGGGGACAAAAGATGTCGCTGAAGGGATTGCTAAATCTAAGGCCCTGACAATTATTGGTGGTGGCGATACAGAGATTGTGGCTGCTAAATATAAACTTGAGAAAAAATTTACGCACATCTCAACCGGGGGAGGGGCCATGCTCGACTACCTCGGTACTGGCAAATTAGCCGGGATTAAATCTTTAAAATAAAAATCGAGACAAATGAAAAACCACCAGCTGCGTTACCTGTGCAGCGGGTGGTTCATTTCAGGCTCTTTTGAAGCCCTCCCTTCGAATTTCGGTTTTCTGCCCACATTGGGCTGTTATAATTAATCAATCTCTAACTTAAGTATAGCACAAACAGGATTATTGTCAAGCCTTGTTAGATTACAGCCCTTTTGATGGCTTCTTGTGTATTCTCAAAATCGGCTTTGGTCTCGCCGCCTTTGCCATGCCAGTGGGTGAAGCCATCCCCTTCGAAACGAGGGATAAGGTGGATGTGGGCGTGGAAGACTAGTTGGCCAGAGGCCTTGTCGTTATTGATATGAACATTAAGACCATCTGCTTTTGTCCCAACTTTGATGGCACGGGCTATCTTTTGGGTAATGGGGCCAATTTTAGGGAGTATCTCCTCGGGAGCATCAAAGATATTAACAAAATGAGTTTTAGGAATAATGAGAGTATGGCCCAGATTTACTGGGTTAATGTCTAAAGTGACAATAAAGTTGTCATCTTCATAGACTTTATAAGCGGGGATCTCACCGTTAACGATTTTGCAAAAAATGCAGTCTGTTTCCACCCCGTTAGAAATTTACTGCTCTTAAAATGTTTGACCTTTTATTTAAATCTCTCATCGTCATTATTATATCACATAATTTAACCTTAAATTTCTAACGGGGTCCATAGTTTTATATATTAGCTCTTATATAGTATATTGTATAACAATAAAGACAAATGATTAAGAAAAAATGGGCCCTCAGGAAGGCCATACCTAAGAAAGTCGAGAAAGAGCTAGCTAATTACCCTGAACTTGTTCGGAAGCTTCTTTTTTACCGGGGAATTGAAACGCTCAAGGAGGCAGAAATTTACCTTAACCCTGACTATGAGCGTGATTTGCCCGATCCATTCTTGATGCAAGATATGAAGAAGGGTGTGGATCGGCTTCTCTTGGCTATTGATAAAGGCGAGCGCGTGGTCATCTTTGGTGATTATGATGCCGACGGTATTCCCGGTTCGGCTATCCTTTCCTCATTTTTTGATGAAATTAAATTTACCAATTATGAAGTTTATATTCCCGATCGTCACAATGAGGCTTATGGTCTGAATGAAAATAAAATTGGCGACTTTGTTAAACAAAATGTTAAATTAATTATCACTATCGACTGTGGCATCACTGACGTTGTCGAAGTGAAGCTGGCCCAGTCACAAGGGATAGATGTCGTAGTCACTGATCATCATTTGGTCCCCCCTATTGCTCCTCCAGCCTTTGCGGTAATTGATGCCAAGCGTAGTGATGACGAATATCCATACAAGCTCTTGGCTGGGGCTGGGGTGATGTTTAAATTTGTTTGTGCCGTGCTTGCGACTAAGCGTTTTGACATTGTCCCGGGTTGGGAGAAGTGGCTGCTAGATCTCGTTGCCATTGCTACCGTCTCAGATATGGTGGCCCTTACTGGGGAGAATAGGATGTTAGCCACTTATGGCTTAAAAGTCTTGCGTCAGACCAGACGCCTTGGTCTTCAAACCTTACTTTCTCAAATAAAACTTCGCCCAGTGAATATTATTGAGGATGATATTAGTTTTATGATTGGCCCACGTATCAACTCGGCTAGTCGTATGTCCCATGCTTCTCAGGCCTATTATCTTCTGACAACCAAGGACCAGGCTGAGGCGCGTACTATTACAGATCATCTTGAGGAGAAGAATCAGGAACGCAAGGATGCAGTCGAGAGAATTGTTAGAGATATTGCGGAGAAGTTGGATAGTCTGGCTAGCCTGCCGGAGATCATTGTGATGGGCTCTCCTGATTGGGGTCTGGGAGTCCTTGGTATGACCTCCTCGAAGATTGTTGAGAAATACGGATGCTCGGTTTGGCTCTGGAGTAAGAATGAGGCGGGGACGATTAAGGGTTCGTGTCGTTCAGACGGCTCACTTAATGTTGTCGAGGTAATGGCTGGAGCGGGAGATAAATTCTTTAATGATTTTGGGGGTCACCCGATGGCCGGGGGATTTTCCTTGTCGGGTGATAAAGAAAAAGATTTGGCTAAGAAACTTCTTGCTTCGGCCAAGAAAGCTAAGAAGAAGGATGTCGTGACTGAACTCCTAGCGGATGAAGAGTTGTCCCTTGATCAATTGACCTGGGAAACCTATAAATTGATTGAACCTATGGCTCCCTTCGGGATGGATAATCCTAAGCCTGTCTTTTGGCTCCGGGCGGTAGAAATTGATGAGGCCAAATATTTTGGCAATGGTGGTTTGCATTTAGAATTAATGTTTAAAAAAGCTGATGGCAAGAAGATTCCCGCCATTGGTTTCTTTGCCTCGCCAACCCCGAATGATCCCAAGCATATTTTTGGCGATATTAAGTTAGAAAAGGGGGAGAAAATAGATCTCCTCGCGACCCTTGAGAAATCAATGTTTAAAAATTATCCCGAGCTTAGACTTCGGATTGTTGATATCCAGAAATCTAAAAAATCCGCTAGCTAGCGGATTTTTTAGTGTCTAAAGTAATACATCGACTTAGAACTTTTTCCCTCGAGAAAGGTGCGGCAGAATTTTTCGGCTTCTTTGTGGTCGAAGAACTTACAGCTGAAGATGTCGATAAAAGCACGATTATCATGTTGGTCATCGAAGTGCATGGTGATGCTCGAGGTCTCGATAAATTGCATGGCGGAGTGTCCGGCGAGTTCGCCCTCAGCAAAACGTTCAATTAAGGTCGGTCCGTGGCGCTTCATATCGATGTGGTCACAGAGTTTAATCATGAATTTCTGGATCTCTTTCTTGGTGGTAATCTTCTTGGGGTTACATTTATAGACATCGATTGATGAAACCATTCCCCAACATTTTTTCTTATTATATTCTTGCTCGATTTTCTTCATCCTTTTGGTGCTTTTTAGTATAGTCGAACTGGTCAGAATTACAATAGAAAATGTTGATAACTTGGGTTCCCTTGCTATAATAAAAATATGGGAAAAGAAAAGAAATTGCTCATTATTATTGATGTTCAGAACTTTTTTATTAATAAATACACTAAGGAAATCCCCCAAAGGATTGCCGACTTTCTGAAGAAGAACGGGTCTAAATACTATTTCATTGCCTTTACGAAGTATTTAAATGACAAAAAGTCTCCTTTTTACAAAAAATTGAAGTTCAGAGAATGTCTTGGAGGTGAACAAGTAAAGATTGCTCAAGAGCTAAAAGAATTTGTTTCTAAGGATAACCTTTTCACAAAAAGTACTTACTCGGCCTTTCAGAATAAATCTCTGACTTCTTTTATCAAGAAGCATAAAATTAATAAAATTGAGATTTGCGGCTTAACCTCAGATGGCTGTGTTTTGGCTACGGCCTTTGAGGGTTTTGACTTAGGTTTTGACATCAAAGTTCTAAAAGATCTAACAGGAACTTGCTGGGGGCCAGAAGAATTTAATCAATCTTGTCTTAATTTGATTGGATACAAAATTGATCCTTCTCTTTTAAAATTAGATAAATAAAAAATATTATGGAAACACCTGAGGGACTAAACTTGAGCAAAGGGGGGCAGCTAGAACCAGAACAGCAATTTCTTTTTAGTTTGGGTGGGTATATTGAAGACGAGGCAGAATTGAGAAATCCTGAACAGGAGATAGAAAAAATTTCTAACAATATCCGAGAGACGATGGAAAAATTTAACCGTGAAAGGGTAATCATTGCTATTAGTGCTGGCCTTGATTCCACCTTGCTTCTAGCTCTCGCTATTAAGGGAGTGGGGGAGGAGAGGGTCACTTGTTTGTATCTGCCTAATGAATTTACTGAAGGGGAAACCACAGAGCTTGTTGAAGACGTAAGACTAATGGGGGCAGAGATAAAAACAATTGATCTCGATCCTATTCTAAAAATTATGCCGGGCTATGAAGCCTCGGCTGAGTATGCGAGGAACAAATTAGCGGATAGCTATAAAAGAGAAAGTGGTGACAAAAGCAAGTCTAACTGGGTTAAATATCTTTCGGGTGATTGGAATAAATATGCCGAATCGATGAGATATTTGTTTGCGACGAGTAGTTTAAGGTCGGCCCTCCTTCAGACCGAAGGCCTGTGTCAGAATGCCTTGGTTTTGACGGCTCCCAACCGGACAGAAAAAGAAGTTGGCCTATATACTGATGGCGGTCCAGACTGTAATGGTGACATGCAACCGATTGTTCACCTCTCTAAGACTCAGGTTTTTCAATTAGCGAGAAATATTGAGGGTTTTCCTCGGCGGATTCTCGAGAGGGTGCCTACCGGGGATCTTAAGACTCCTCCCGACGAGGTTGCTCTGGGTGCTCCTTTTCCCCTTGTTGATCTTATTTTGGCCGCTCACATAAAGTTTGGCCTAGGTCGTCGAGAGATTGTTAGTCAACTGGGAGAACAATTCGAGAAATATGCGAGCCCGTTGGCCGATCTGGGTTATACCGATCCGGCCTTGGTTGTTGATAATATTATTGATGCCTATGACCTTTCTCGAGACAAGGGCCGGATACCTCTAAAAGTTAAGGATTAGGTTATTAAGCGAAAAACATAATATAATAAAAATATATGGAGAAAATATTTATGTATACTGATGGGGGATCGCGTGGCAATCCTGGGCCGGCTGGAGCCGGGGTCTATATTTGCAATGAGAAGAAGGACGCTGTACGCACGGCTAAATTATTTTTGGGCAAGGTGACCAATAATGAGGCTGAGTATCAGGCGGTAATTTTGGGATTAGAAACATTGAGAAAGGTTTTTGGTAAGGATAAAATTAAAGTTTTACCAGTTGAGATTCGCATGGATAGCGAGCTTATTTGTCGACAGTTAAAGGGTGAATATCAGGTGAAGGACGAGAAGTTGGCCCCTCTTTTTATGAAAATTTGGAATGCTCGCGTTGCTGACTTCCACAATCTTTCTTTTGTTCATATCCCTCGTGAACAGAATGCCGAAGCCGATAAGTTGGCTAATCAGGCGATGGATGAGGGGGCTAAATCTCAGTCAGGTTTATTCTAAAAAAGAAAAATAGGCATGGCTAATTTGCGAAAAATTTTAGCCCTGCTCGTTTTTGGATTTATCGGAGGAATTACCTTTTCGAGCTTTATCAATTGGGCCTTACCTTGGGTGGGGCTTTTTTTGCTTCTTGCTCTGACTTTTTTGATTTTATTTTTTCTTTTTGCGAGGCAAAAGTTTTTCTTAGCTCTTGCCATAATTTTTGTCGGGGTTATTTTGGGCCTGATCAGATTTAATTTTGATCAAAAAATTGAGACAGCTTTGCCTGATTGTTCATCTTCCGCTAGGCCCTGCCTCGCGGTAATTGTTGCTGATCCAGATCGACGAGATGCTTCAACCAGACTAGTGATCGAGCTTTTGAGAAATGCGACCTCAAGTGAGCCCGAGGTCGTTTTTCGCAAAAGCTCGAGAGTTCTCGCTATTGTTGATAATTTTACGAATTATTCATATGGCGACAAAGTTGAGCTTGTTGGCAAGATCGAGCGCCCACAAAATTTCCTAACAGACCAGAATACTGTCTTCGATTATCAAAATTATTTATTAGTGCGCGGAATAGAACAGACGGTTTATCAACCTAAGTTAAAAATTATTTCACGGAGCAACGGCTCAGCTGTTAAAACGAGTCTCTATTCTCTGAAAAATAATTTCTTAGCAAATTTGCGACGCGCTTTGCCCGAGCCCTCGGCCTCCCTTGCGGGCGGGCTAATCTTGGGGGATAAGGGTGGCTTGGGTAAGAAGACAGAGGATGAATTCAGAAAAGCGGGGGTCTCGCATATCATTGTTCTGTCTGGTTATAACATTACGATTGTTGCCGAGAGCGTGCTCTATTTTTTTGCCTGGCTCACGCCGGCTTTCTCTTGGCTGCTCTCAATTGGTTCAATTTTTCTTTTTGTCCTGATGACCGGCGGCGAAGCGGCAGCTGTTCGTTCGGCGGTAATGGGCGCCATCGCGCTTATCGCTCGGCGTTATGGTCGCACTTATGATGCGGGCGTAGCTTTAATTGTTGCTGGATTTCTCATGGTTCTTTGGAATCCTAGACTCCTTGCCTTCGACCTTGGCTTCCAACTCTCCTTCCTGGCGACCCTTGGTTTGATTTATTTGTCACCGGTGGTGGAGTTTTTTATAAATAAAATCACCGGGCTTGTGAGAAGTCGCATTTCGGGCTCACTTGAAAAACGACTTCTCACAAGCCCGGCTCCCGAGCCTGTGAGAAATGCGACTTCAAGTGAGCCCGAAGTCGTTTTTCGCACAGGCTTCTGGTCTGGTTTGAAAGAGTTAATTTGCACCACCACTGGCGCACAACTCGCCGTCTACCCTTGGCTCCTCTACAAGATGGGCAACGCTTCACTCATTGGCTTCATCGCCAATATTTTCATTCTCCCTCCTATCCCTATCGCCATGTTCTTAAGTTTCTTAACTGGTATCACGGGTTTCCTCTCAAATTTTCTTTCTCTTCTTATTAGTTACCCAACTTATTTCTTCCTCGCTTATATCCTCAAGATGGCTCATATTTTTGCGAGTTTGTTATAATCAGAATAATGAAATACCGTTGGGGTTTAATTTTTTTACTTTTTATTTTTACCATCACCACTTGGCTGGCAGTTTGGTGGGAGACACCCTCCAAATACTTAACAGTAGATTTTCTCGATGTTGGCCAGGGGGATGCCATCTTAATCACGGCACCTAATGGCAATCAAGTTTTAATAGACGGTGGTCCGGACCGGAGCGTTATAAGGGCGCTCGGACAAGCCATGCCCTTCTTCGACCGTTCTATCGACCTTGTCTTAGAATCGCACCCCGACCAAGACCATATTGGTGGTTTGCCTGAAGTCTTTGATCGATATAATGTGGCTGGTTTTATCGAACCCCTCTTCACGGCCGAGACCTCTGTTTATAAAACTCTCGAGCAAGATGTGACCCAAGAAAAATCTTCTCATCTTATCGCCAAGAATGGGACAAAAATTACTTTAAGCCCTGGTGTCTATCTCAATATTATCGAAGCCCACCCCGCGACTTGGGGCCCGCGGGGAGGGAAGCCGGATTCTAATTATAGTTCAATAATTGCTAAGCTAACCTATGCCTCAACCTCCTTCCTCTTCATGGGGGATGCGTCTCTTAAGTTAGAAAACCAATTACTCTCGCAAAATCCTTAAGCTCTTAAAGCTGATGTTCTCAAAGTTGCGCACCATGGCGCTAAGAGTTCTAATTCCCTCGCTTTCTTTAGGGCTGTCAAACCAGAGTTGGCCATAATCTCGGTGGCTGAGAAAAATCGTTATAACCACCCAAGCCCAGAGACTATCGGCTGGCTCAAGATGGCTGGTATTCAAACTCTCCAAACCAAGGACCTTGGAACCATCAAACTAAAATCCGACGGTATTAGCGTCGGATTTTAGCGGTGTACTTTGAGATTTATTTGGCCTTAGCTTTAGTAGAAGTAACAGTGAGATTTTTGCCCGCCTTTAAACATCGGGTGCAAATCTTGATGCGGGAACCGTCGGCTGTCTTGCCCCATTGCAAATTAGGCTGCTTGCGCTGCTTAGGAATTGGGTTATATTTGGTCGCACGCACGCGGTTGGAGTAACCACCAACCATGAGGGAACCTTTGTCGCAGATCAAACAAGTTTTCATATAAGTGGTTACATGCTATCATTATATGGTTAATTTGGCAAGCTGGCTTTATATATACAAAATACTAAATAAAATATACTAATCTTATGGAGGCAATTACTATTGGTTTTATCTTTTCCCTAATAATTTTGATCATCTCGGTCATTGTCCATGAGGTTTCTCATGGCTGGGCGGCCTATATTTTAGGCGATCCCACTGCCAAGCTGGCTGGGCGCTTAACCCTGAACCCAATTCCTCACATTGATCCCATTGGCTCTATCCTTGTGCCCCTTGTCTTGTCTCTTATCCCTGGGGGGATTGTCTTTGGCTGGGCTAAACCGGTGCCCTATAATCCCTATAACCTCAAAGCAGGTAAGTATGGTCCAGCTTATGTTGCGGCCGCGGGGCCTCTCTCGAATATCCTCTTGGCTTTGATCTTTGGTCTTCTTATTCGTTCGGGCTTGGCCGTGTCCTTACTTGGCGCTTCGGTAACCCCTATCCTCTCGGTGATTGTTGTCATTAATATAATGCTTGCTCTCTTTAATCTTATTCCCGTCCCTCCTCTTGATGGCTCAACTATCCTCTTCTCTTTTCTCCCGTATCGCTCCCGGGTCGCCGAATTCTTTGCTCGTTATCAAATTATCGTCATTTTGGCCGTTATCCTCGCCGCCGGCGCCATCATCGACAAACTTGTCGGTTCTATCTATTACCTAATCACGGGGCTCTAGGCCTGTTTTTGCTTGCATTTTATCCCGTCTTATATTAAAGTAGTGCTTACCTGGCCGAGAGGTCATTTTTATTGTATTTATGCCCACAATCAATCAATTAATTAGGAAGCCTCGCAAAATCGTTAAGCGCAAGTCTAACACGGTGGCTTTAGAGCGCGGTTTTAATACTATTAAGAACAAGCCAGTTTTCTATCCATCTCCCTTCAAACGAGGTGTCTGTTTGCAGGTTAAGACTACTACTCCTAAGAAGCCTAACTCCGCTTTGCGTAAGATTGCCCGTGTACGTTTGACCAACGGTATGGAGGTCACGGCTTATATCCCAGGTGAGGGTCATAATTTGCAAGAGCACTCAGTGGTTATTATCCGTGGTGGTCGTGTGAAGGACTTGCCAGGTGTTCGTTACCACATTGTCCGCGGTCTCTTGGATACCGCTGGTGTTGAGAAGCGTCGCCAGGGCCGTTCTCTATATGGTAACAAGCGTCCTAAGGCTGGTGCCGATGCTAAAAAGAAATAATTATTATGCGACGACCTACTAAAAGATTAGTTAAATTAGAGCCAGATCATCAATATCAATCTCTCAAGGTTGAGAAGCTTATTAACTATATTATGGAGCGTGGCAAGAAAAATGTTGCCCGAACCATTGTTTATGGTGCTTTTGATATCATCAAAGAGAAGACCAAGGAGGAGCCTATCGAAGTTTTTGAAACTGCTATTCGCAATGTCTCCCCACAGGTTGAAGTTCGCTCCCGCCGTGTTGGTGGTGCTAACTATCAGGTTCCTCACGAAGTCCGTCCTGAGCGCAAGCTCGCTTTAACTTATCGCTGGATTATTGAGGCTGCCAAGGGAAAGAAAGGGAAGCCAATGGCTCAAAAATTGGCCGACGAACTTATTGGTGCTTATAAAAATGAAGGCGAAGCTATTAAGAAGCGTGAGAACGTTCATCGTATGGCTGAAGCCAACAGAGCTTTTGCTCACTTTGCCCTCGCTCGTAAGAAATAAAATTTAATAATTAATTAGGGTGTTCGAAGTTGGACTTCGGGCACACTTGAAGTCCAACTTCTAACAACAAATCTATGAGAGATTATCCTTTAGACAAAGTTCGCAATTTCGGTATTATCGCCCACATCGACGCTGGTAAGACTACTGTCTCCGAGCGTATTCTTTATTATACTGGTGTCTCTCATAAGATTGGTGAGGTTCACGAAGGTGAGGCTGTCATGGACTGGATGGATCAAGAGCGTGAGCGTGGTATTACCATTTGTTCAGCCGCTACCACCGCTTTCTGGACCCCAACTTACGACATTTTAAATCCTGATCGCAAGCATCGTTTGAATATCATCGACACCCCGGGGCACATTGATTTCACCGTTGAGGTTAAGCGTTCTCTCCGTGTTCTTGATGGCGCCGTGGTTATCTTCGACGGTGTCGCTGGTGTGGAGCCTCAGTCTGAGACCAACTGGCGTTATGCTGATGAGGCCAAGGTTCCTCGTATGTGTTTTGTTAATAAGCTCGACCGTATGGGCGCCTCTTATGACAAATCTTTCCAGACTATTCTTGACCGTCTTTCGAAGAAAGCAATTCGAATTCAAATTCCTATTGGTGTTGATTCTGAACACGAAGGGGTTATCGATTTGATCAAAATGAAGGGTTATCTCTTCGAAGGGGATAAGGGTAAAGAAATTAAAGAAATTGAGATTCCTGAGAAATATCTTGAAGATGCCAAAACTCTCCGAGCTGAACTCGTGGAGCGTATTGTTGAGAACGACGATACTTTGATGACCGACTTTCTTGAAGGTAAGGAAATTTCTATCCCTGATCTCAAGCGTGTAATGCGCAAGGCTGTTATCGCCAACGAAATTTTCCCTGTTATGTGTGGTTCGGCTCTTAAGAATAAGGGTGTGCAACTCATGCTCGATGCCGTTGTCGATTATTTGCCAAGTCCATTAGACATGCCCGCTATCCACGGCTTCCATCCTGTTACTGGCGAAGAAGAATTCCGCAAGACTTCGGATGATGAGCATTTCTCGGCTCTCGCTTTCAAAATGCAGGCGGATCCCTTTGTTGGTCAGTTGACCTTCTTCCGTGTCTACTCTGGTGTTCTCAAGTCTGGGTCCTATGTCTACAATTCCATCAATGATGAACGTGAGCGGGTTGGACGTATTGTTCGTCTCCACGCTAACCATCGTGAAGAAGTGCCGGAGGTCTATGCGGGAGAAATTGCCGCTATCGTGGGCCTTAAGAGCACCAAGACTGGCCACACTCTTTGTGATGAGAATTTCCCTATTGTTCTTGAAGGTATCAAGATTCCTGAACCGGTCGTGGAAATGAGAATTGAGCCTAAGACTAAGGTTGACCAAGAGAAAATGGGTATTGCTCTTAAGAAACTCTCTGATGAAGATCCAACCTTCCGCATCAAATCTGATCCTGAGACCATGGAGACCATTATCGCCGGTATGGGCGAATTACACTTAGACGTTCTCGTTGAACGTATGAAGCGTGAGTTCGGCGTGGAGGCTAATATTGGTAAACCACAGGTCGCCTACAAAGAAACTATCACTGCCCCGGCTGAAGCTGAGAGTAAGTATGTGAAGCAGTCTGGTGGTAAGGGTCAATATGGCCACGTACGTATCCGCATTAAGCCTCTAGAGAAGATTGTCGATCCAGAAGCAAAGGTGGCCAAGAACATTAAGCGTGAAGCCAATTTCGAATTCATTAATAATATTAAAGGTGGTGCCATCCCGGGTGAGTATATCCCAGCCGTGGAGAAGGGTATCCGTGAAGGTCTCTCCCGTGGTATCTCCGCTGGCTTCGAAGTTGTCGATGTCTCAGTTGAACTCTATGATGGTTCCTACCACGAAGTGGACTCCTCCGAAATGGCCTTCAAGATGGCCGGCTCGATGGCTGTACAAGAAGCTGCCCGTCGCGCTAAGCCAGTGCTCCTTGAGCCAATTATGAAAGTTGAAGTTGTTGTCCCTGAGAAGTTCATGGGTGATATTACTGGCCACCTCTCCTCTAAGCGCGGACAGATTGAAGCGATGGAAGAAAGAGGGGATCTTAAGGTCATCAATGCTAAGGTACCTTTGTCTGAAATGTTCGGCTATGTCACCACTCTTCGCTCCATGACCGAAGGCCGTGGCAACTACACCATGGAATTCCTCGAGTATGCCATTATCCCAACAAGTGTTGCTCAGGCTATCATCGAAGCGAGAAAATAGTTCGAAATAGGATGAAGAAATTTTTAAGTTTATGTCAGGAAATTAAGACCTCTGATGTTATAAAAGGCGGTCGGGTTTCTTTTGTTTTCTATTTTTTCCTCACCCATATACTTAACCTGGTTTGGCATTTTAATCAGAAATTGACCAGAATTATTGCGGCTCGGCTTGCTACCCCTAAGAGATTTCTGATTAAGAATAAAACCGGTTATTTTTGGGTTTCCCCCTTTAATGATTCAATGACGGTCTCGGCTGATTATTATGATTCTCAGCTGGTTAATTGGTTAGAAAAACCACCTAAGAAGAGGATTTTTGTTGATATCGGGGCTCATATTGGACGGTATTCAATTTTAGCTGGTAGGAAATACTACAAAGTTGTTGCTTTTGAACCAAATCCAGCTATTTTTTCAGTTTTAGAAAATAATATTAAAGCTAACAATTTAGAGGAAAAAGTTAATCTACATAAAGTTGCCTTAAGTGATAAACCCGGGACAGTCCTTTTTACCGTTGACGATATTTACTCGGTAGCAAGTGGCATTTCCGATGATGGGACGGGGTTACCTGTTTCTTGTGCCCTTGGCGATGAGATTCTTAAAGGGGTTAACTTTGAAGAGATTGATTTCATCAAAATAGATGTTGAGGGCCATGATCGGGAAGTTTTAAATGGGCTAAATGAGGTTCTAACCAAGATGCCTATGGGGAGCTTCATTATGATCGAGTTTGATAATGAGACCGCAAAAACCCTAAAGAAGTACTCCTTTGAATTTGTAAAATCTGATGGTGGACTTAACCACTTGTTCGAAAAGAGATAGACCTCCTTAACTTGATAGTCTCGGTGCCCGTGTTATTCCTTGTCAAATTGTCTTGCCCGGGAGTATTATTAGGTCATTAAAAGTTCACAATTATAATAAATAAAAATATGGAAGGAGCACCAACACGAGAGTCAAGACGAGAAGAAGATATGACCCCAATTGAAAGGGTTAGAAACGCTAGGAATATTTTAGAAGAAAAAAGAGAAAATTTAGGGAATGCTGTTGGGGAGGTTGGGAGATTGGAGTTTGTTATTCGCTATGCCGTAAAACATCCAGGAACTCCTATTTCGCAATATGTCGAAAAATATCTTGAGAAGATAGACAAATATATTGAAGATGAAGGCGAAAATGCTGATCAGAATGATGTAGCAAAAATGGCTGACAATATGCTCAACGGTTTTAATGAGATGCTCCTGGAACAAGGAGATCTTAGCATCGCAGAAGACAACCGGTTGATGGGGAAGGGTGAAACTTTTACTCCGACACAGGCCCCTTCTGAAGAAGGGGGGTCCGGAGCCATGGCTGCTTAAATAAGGGAATTTCTATTTATAAAATGAGAACCCCCCGGCGAGCGCTAGTGCTCGCCGGGGGGTTTGTGGCCTAGTTTGACTTATCTGAGGATTTTGCTAATATAAGTACTGCGTTTGTGCGCAGTCTTTTAATTTGTATTTATTATTAATCGTTAATTTTAATTAATTATGGCAGCAGAAAAATTTGATCGTTCCAAGCCACACGTTAACGTCGGGACCATTGGCCACGTTGACCACGGCAAGACCACCCTCACCGCCGCTATCTTGTACACTCTAAACATGGCCTCTGGCCAAGGTTATAGTGCTCGCGTAGAGAACGTCGATGGTATTGATAATGCCCCTGAAGAGAAAGCGAGAGGAATCACTATTGCTCTTCACCACTCTGAGTACAGCACTCCTAAGCGTCACTATGCTCACATCGACGCTCCAGGTCACGCTGACTATATTAAGAACATGATTACTGGTGCCGCCCAGATGGATGGCGCTGTTATCGTGGTTGCTGCGACTGATGGTATTATGCCTCAGACTCGCGAGCACGTTCTTTTGGCTCGCCAGGTTGGTGTGCCTAAGATCATTGTTTTCATCAACAAGTGCGATATGGTTGATGATCCTGAACTCATTGACTTGGTTGAAGAGGAAGTTCGTGAACTTCTTACTAAACAAGAATTCGATGGCGCCAATGCCCCTGTTATCCGTGGCTCCGCTCTTAAGGCTCTTGCTTCCACCAGTCTTGATGACGAGTGGTCCAAGGGTATCCTTGCTTTAGTTCAGGCTATGGATGACTATATTCCTGATCCTATCCGTGAAGTTGACAAGCCATTCTTGATGCCGATTGAAGATATCTTCTCAATTGAAGGTCGCGGGACTGTCGTTACTGGCCGTATCGAGCGCGGTGTTGTGAAGGTTGGTGAAGATGCCGAAATTGTCGGTCTCACTCCTACTGTCAAAACTACCATTACCGGTATCGAAATGTTCAACAAGCAACTCGACGAGGGTATGGCTGGCGACAACGCTGGTATTCTCTTGCGCGGTCTTAAGAAGGACGATGTTACCCGTGGTCAGGTTTTGGCCAAGGTCGGCTCCGTTACTCCTCACACCGAATTCACCGCTGAAGTTTACATTTTGACCAAGGAGGAAGGTGGTCGCCACACTCCATTCTTCGCTGGTTACAAGCCACAATTCTACATTCGTACCACTGACGTGACTGGTGAGGTTATTCTCCCAGAGGATGTTAAAATGGTTATGCCTGGCGATACCATTAGTATCACTGTTAAGTTGATTTCTCCGGTCGCCTTGGAAGACAAGCAACGCTTTGCTATCCGCGAGGGTGGTAAGACTGTTGGAGCCGGTGCTGTTAACAAAATTATTGCTTAAGTTCGCTTAATCAATCAAGCACCTTACAAAATTATGGAAAACGAAACAAAAACAACCAAAGCCAAGAAGCCCGCGAAGGCCAAGAAGGATGAGGTAAAAGAATTGGCCAAGTTGCGCATTCGTGTCTCAGCTTATGAGCACAAAGTGCTTGATGCTAGCGTGAAGCAGATTGTTGATACCGCGACTCGTTATGATGGTAAGATTGAGGGTCCTATCCCTCTTCCTACCGAGTTCAAGAAGTATACTGTTAACCGCAGTTCCTTCATCGACAAGAACTCCCGCGAGCAGTTCGAAATGCGTATCCATAAGCGCTTGATTGATATCTCTAACCCCTCTCCGAAGTTGATTGAGAGCCTTACAAATCTCAACCTCCCATCCGGAGTCAACATCGACGTAAAGATGATGTAAACAAAAAAGCCCCTCCGGGGGCTTTTTTGTTGACATTTCTCCCTGATTTGTTAGTATAAATCAAAGCTCGTAGGGGCTATTATTTTTACTTTTATGAAATTCATTCTCGGCAAAAAGGAATACATGACCCAGCTCTTTGATGAGTCTGGTAAGGTTGTCCCTGGGACGGTTGTTTCGGCTGGTCCTATGTATGTTCTTGAACTTAAAAAAGGTAAGCCCTCTACTACTAAATCCAAGACTGGCACCTACGATTCGATGGTTATCGGTTATGGCGAGCGCAACCTCAAGAATGTCAATAAGCCTCAGAAAGGTTTGATCAAGAAGGCTCTTGCTGAGAGAGAGAAGGGTTTCACTATCATTCGTGAATTCAATAATAAGAAAAGTGCTTTGCCTGAAGTCGGAGTTGGCGGGGTCATCGATGCCTCAACTTTCGCTCAAGGTGATAAGGTTGTTGTTAGCTCCATCTCTAAGGGTAAGGGCTTCCAAGGTGTGGTCAAGCGTCACCACTTCGAAGGAGGACGTCGTTCCCATGGTCAGAAGCACTCCGAGCGTGAGCCAGGTTCTATTGGTGCCGGTGGTAAACAGCGTGTTATGCCTGGTATGCGTATGGCCGGCCGTATGGGTACTGATCGCATCACTTCTAAGAATTGTATCGTTTCCCGTGTTGATGCCGACAAGAATTTGATTTTTATTAAGGGAGCCATTGCTGGTCGCAAGGGTACATTGGTGGAAATAGTTGTTAAATAGACTGATAAATTATCATGATTGAAGCAAAGGTTTATAATTTTGAAGGAGCTGAATCAGGGAAGGCAAGTTTGCCCGAGGCTATCTTTGGCGTGAAGTGGAACAATGACTTGGTTTACCAGGTTGCTGTTGCTATGCAGGCCAATCTTCGTCGCGTGACCGCTGATACTAAGGACCGTTCCGATGTTCGCGGTGGTGGTAAGAAACCATGGCGCCAGAAGGGTACTGGGCGTGCCCGTCACGGTTCCTCTCGTTCTCCAATCTGGAAGGGTGGTGGTATTACTCATGGCCCAGTTGCTGAGAAGGATTATAGCCAGAAGATCAATAAGAAAATGAAGTCCAAGGCCTTCTTCATCGCTTTGTCTAAGAAGCTCGCTGATGGCGAAGTTGTCTTTGTCCAAGATCTACCTCTAACTGTGGCTAAGACCAAGCAGGCTCAAGCCTATTTGAATAATTTTGCTAAGGCTGGTTTCGAGAAAATCAACTACAAGAAGGGTAAGCGTGCCCTTATCACTACCGCCAAGAAGGATGAGAAGACCTCTAAGAGCTTCAAGAATATTCCTAGCGCTACTGTTTCTGACTTGCGCGATATTAATCTTCTTGATTTATTGAATTATAAATATATTGTCATTACCAACCCGGCTGATAGTTTGGTCGTTCTTAAGACCCGCGCTAAAGCAGAATAAATACCATGTCTAAAATCGGTAAAGAAAACAAAACCCAGATTGTCTTGAAGTCACCTCGCGTTACCGAGAAGTCGACAGATTTGTCTTTGCGCAAGAGTGGTCCGGCTTATGTCTTCGAAGTCGCGCAAGAAGCCACCAAACCTATGGTTGTTGCCGCCTTTGTTGCTAAATATAAGGTTAAGCCAGTGAAGGTCAATATTGTTAATTTGCCAGCCAAGAAGACTTTGGTTCGCGGTAAGCGCGGTCATAAGAGTGCCATTAAGAAGGCGATCGTTTTTATTAAGGTTGGTGAAAAAATAGAAATTGTCTAATATGAAAAAATACGCCCCAACAACCCCATCCCGTCGCAACATGACCACGATTAACTATCGTGAGTATTTGACCGTCTCCGAGCCTCACAAGCCCCTTACCAAGGGTGTGAAGAGAGATGTCGGCCGCAATGGCGATGGTCGCATTACTGTTCGTCACAAGGGAGGGGGACATAAGCGCCTCTATCGTGATATTGATTTCAAATACACCAAAGTTGGTATTCCTGCCAAGATTGAGACTGTAGAGTATGATCCTAACCGCTCTGGCTTTATCGCCCTCGTTTGTTATAAGGATGGGGCTCGTGCCTATCACTTGCTACCCAAGGAGCTTAAGGTTGGCGACGTCATCTTGAATGATGCTAGCGCTGACGTGAAGACTGGTAATCGTTTGCCTCTGTCTAAAATTCCTGTCGGTACCTTTATTTATAATATCGAGACCAAGCCGGGGAGTGGGGCTAAGTTTGTCCGTTCTGCTGGTTCTTATGCCGAGGTTGTCTCTCACGATGCCGGTTATACCGCTATCAAGATGCCTTCAACCGAAATTCACAAATTACTTGATACTTGTTCCGCTTCGGTTGGTGCCGTTTCTAATGATGAGCACAAGCTGGTGAAATATGGTAAGGCTGGTCGCTCTCGTTGGATGGGTATCCGCCCAACCGTTCGTGGTACCGCTATGAACCCTGTCGACCATCCATACGGTGGAGGTGAAGGTGTCCAGGGTCGCGGAACTAAGCGTCCTAAGACTATGTGGGGTAAGGTTACCGGTGGCCGTAAGACTCGTCATCCTAAGAAATATTCTAACCACCTCGTTGTTTCTCGCCGTAAGGTTGGGAAGCGTAAATAGACGCTCCACTTGCTCAATAAAACAACACAGAAAACCCCTCCAGCGAGGGGTTTTCTTATCCACTCTTAGTTTTTCTCTAAACCATATCTATGGTGCTATAATAAATTTAGGCGTAAACGCTTGCTTTGTTTTATTATAAATTTATTATTAATCAATGTCTCGCTTAGCGGGATTTAAAAACTAATTTAATGAAAAAATATATTTTAGGAGCCATCCTCGTTTTATCGCTGGTTGTCGTTCCTTTTGTATCTTCGGCTCAGACTTCTGGGATTGCCCCCTGCCCGATTATCACGGTTAATTTATCTCTGGGTAGCACTGGGCCCGACGTCACGGCGCTTCAGAAGTATTTGATTGAAGAAGGCCTGTTAAACATAGAAGGGGGTGGCCCCACTGGCTATTTTGGTGATCTAACTAGGGCTGCTGTTGTCCGATGGCAGACTGATCACAACATTCTCAACGAGACTGGCTTCGGTCCCTTGTCTCGAGCCGCTTTAGACTCCCTCTGTTCTGTCTCAGGTAAAGAAATTTCTCCTCGCATCTCAGGTGTCTCTGGTCAAATCCAGGGTAAAATTTATCCTGGGGCTTGGATTAAACTTACAGGGAATCGTTTGACGGCTGACGTACGTATTACTAAATCTGGTAATCCAAACATTGTTATCAAGCCTGAGGCAAAAAGTGTTACTTATTATGATGAGGGCCGAGAGAGAATGAGGATTGACTTCCAGCTTAGTTCCACCACTCCGGTTGGGAGCTACTATATCAATGTCTATAGTGCTACGGGAGTGAAGAGCCCAACAGTGCCTTTCCGTGTTGTTAAGAGGCCAGTGGCCGCCGACGGCCTTCTTGATCCGGTTATTGTCTCTGTTTCTGCCAGCACTACTGATATCTACCCTGGTTCATGGGTTAAATTACTTGGCAAAAGACTCAGTGGTGATGTTCGAATTACTAAACATAATTATCCCAACATCATTATCAAGCCGGTGGCAAGAATTAATGCAGACGCCTCGAGGGTTGATTTCAAACTTCCTCCTGAAGTAACTGTTGGTGCTTACTATCTTAATGTTTACAGCGATGTCGGACGCAATAGTAATACTATGCCATTGAGGGTGGTGGGCTCTAATTCTGAGGAAAATGTTCAACCAACAATTACCTTTGTTTCTCCAAGTGGAGGAGAAACATTTAAGTCAGGGCAACAAGTGATTGTTAGATATGATATGGCTAATTTCCTTCGAGTTGCTAACGTTCAAATTCAACTTAATAAAGGAGCTATTTATCCTGGGGGTCCTTATAACCCAGTGGGCAATGCTACTAATTATATGCCCGCCGGTCATTATACTTTTACTATTCCAGCAGATGCTCCTTCGGGGGATGACTATAGCTTTATGATTAATTCTGATTACCCTAATACGGAAACTAGTGCTCATTTCCAATCGAACATTTTTAGTATCGTTGCCCCCGATACCTCTGCCTCTGGTAGGCCACGTATAGAGGGAGAGGTTCTTACTGGTGTCTCTGGTCATGGCACTGGCCATTGGCTTAGAATTCGTGGGGCTCGTCTGACGAACAATGTCGTTATTCGTAAATACGGCGGAACAGCCACGACAACTCTCTCTGGGGGTATCGTTTCTGGTGTTCCTGGTAATGCTGCCGCTTTCCTTGATATTGAGTTAAATATCCCAGTTGGGAGCTATCAGCTTAATATAATTGGTTCTGATGGCACGGTTAGTAACACAGTAAGACTGAACGTCACAGCGGAAACGGCAAGCTCAAGAGCTAGTCAAATTGCAGCTGTCGCTAGCGCTATCCAGGCTCTGGTTGCTCAACTTAAGGTTCAGTAAGTTAATTTAGAAAACCGCCCAGGCCTCGGGAAACCAGAGGTCTGGGCGGTTTTTTGTGGGGCCTGAAGGGCTTTTGTTGACATTGAGCCAGTTTTTGCTATGATGACAGAGCTCATATTTGGGCGTTTATTTTTGCTCGTCAGGGTGTGCCAATCGGCCACTTCAACGGGTGTTTAAATTAATTATGGCAAGATCACTATCTAAGGGTCCCTATGTGGACGAAAATTTATTAAAGAAAATCGCTGGTAAGAAGGCGAGCGATGCTAGCGTAGGTGTTATCAAAACCTGGGCTCGTCGCAGTCAAATTAGCCCTGAGATGGTTGGTTTTACTTTTGGTGTTCATAATGGCAAGAGCCACTTAGAGGTCTTTGTGACCGAAGAAATGGTTGGCCATCGTTTGGGCGAATTTTCCCCAACCCGTAAGTTCACTAAGCACGGAGGTAAGATGCAGAAAGAAATAGAACAGAAGAAGAAGGAGGCTGAGATCTCAGCTGCTAAATCAGCTAAGGAATCCCCAGCTAAGAAATAATCATGAAAGCTTTTCTTAAGAACCATCATCAAACCCCAAGAAAGACCCGCCTAATCGCGGATCTTATCCGTGGCAAGAAGGTCTCGGTAGCGATGGCTGAGCTCGACTTGGTAATTAAGAAATCCGCTGCCCCCATCAAGAAGCTTATTCAATCAGCTGTGGCTAATGCTAAAGCTAATTTTAAGGCTAAGGAAGAAGAACTCTATGTTAAGAATTTGACCGTTGATAAGGGTAATGTCATCAAGCGCTCCCGTCCAATGTCTCGTGGTCGAGCTTTTCCTATCCGTCACCGTTTGAGCCATATCGAAGTCACTTTGGAAGCTAAAGAACCTACTAAAAAATAATATGACACACCGCGTTCATCCATATGCACATAGACTCACTATTATCCGCGACTGGCAATCTCGCTGGTTTGGTAAGGGTGAGAAATATGTTGAATTCCTAAAGGCTGACGTTCTTTTGCGCGAATTTCTGACCAAGCGTTTGCGTGGTTTCTATGTTGACCGTGTTGATATTGAGCGTGGAGAAAATTTCTATAAAATTATCGTTCGCACCTCTCGTCCTGGTATGATTATTGGCCGCGGGGGAGATGGTATCACCAAGCTTAAGAGTGAGATTATTACTCAACTTCAGAAAACTGGTACCACTCTACCTAAGGATGTTCAGGTTGATATCCAAGAGGTTAAGGAACCTGAGGCTAGTGCCGCAATTGTTGCCTACATGATCGCTGAAGGTTTGGAGAAGCGTTTGCCTTTCCGTCGTGTCTTGAAGCAAACGGTTGAGAAAGTTTTGAACAGCAAATCCGTTAAAGGGGTTAAGGTTACCTTGTCTGGCCGTCTGGGTGGTGCTGATATGGGTCGTACTGAGACCTTGCGTAAGGGTCAGGTCCCTCTTCAGACTTTGCGTGCTGATATTGATTTTGCTCGTGAGAAGGCCTATATGTATTACGGCGTGACTGGTATTAAGGTCTGGATTTATCGGGGCGAGATTTTTAACACTGAGAATAAATAAACTACCATGTTATTACCAAAGAAAGTAAAATTCAGAAAGTGGCAAACCATGCGGACTAACCCTAAGAAGGTTAAGACCGAAACGCGTGGGACAAAATTGGCTTTTGGTAATTTTGGTTTGAAGGCTGAGACCCCGGGCCGTATTAAGTCTAATCAGATTGAAGCTGCTCGTAAGACTATTGCCCGCCAAATGCACAAGACTGGTAAACTTTGGATCCGCATCTTCCCTGATATGCCTTTTACCGCTAAAGCCGCTGAGGTGGGTATGGGTAAAGGTAAAGGTGATCCTCAGGGTTATCAGATCCAGGTTTGGCCAGGTCGTTTAATTTTTGAAGTTGACGGTCTTACTGATGAGATTGCTAAGGAGGCCTTGCGTAAAGCTGGTGCCAAATTACCAATCAAGACTAAGATTGTTAGCCGTTAAGATAAGAATATGAAAAAGACCGATTTTAAAACTAAATCAGACGCTGAATTAAAGAAAGTTCTCATTGAGAAACGAGATTCTTTGGCTAAATTCAAGTTCGGCATGACCGGTTCCCGTACCAAGAATGTCAAAGAAGGGCGCAATACTCGTCGAGATATTGCCAGAATTTTAACCGCCCTCAAGGCCAGCAAATAAATAATATGGAAAAAGAAATTAAAAATAAGAAAGTTCTTAAGGGGAAGGTTGTCTCTGACAAGATGGATAAGACTGTCGTTGTTGAGATCAAGCGCTTTGTGAAGCACCCTAAGTACGGTAAGTTCTTCAATCTTTCTAAGCGTCACAAGGCTCATGATCCAGAGAATAAGGCCAAGATCGGAGACGAAGTCGAGATTCGTGAGTGTCGCCCATTATCGAAAGATAAACATTTCGAAGTAATTTATAAATAAACTACCATGATTCAGCCACAATCCATTGTAAAAATTGCCGACAACACTGGCGCCAAGATTGGACGCGTCTTCAAGGTGCTCGGTAGCTCGAAGAAACGTTATGCCCGGATTGGCGAGCTGGTTATTCTCTCTGTCCAGACCGCTGAGCCTCGCAAGGCCGTTAAGAAGAAGGAAGTTCTCCGCGCTTTGGTTGTCCGTCAGAAATCACCTTTTCGTCGCGCTGATGGTTCTTACCTCCGCTTTGACGAGAATGCTGTTGTTATCCTAGACAAGACCAAGCCTGAACCACGTGGTGGACGTATCTTTGGACCTATTCCTCGTGAGATTGGTGAATTGGGTTATCAGAAAATTGTGTCATTAGCCCCAGAAGTGGTATAAACAAATACGAGTATGAAAATCAAAAAGAATGACAATGTAGTAATCATCACTGGTAAGGATCGCGGCAAGCAGGGCAAAGTTTTGCGTGTATTGGCCGAAGATGAGAAGGTCTTAGTGGAGGGGATGAATCTTCGTAAGAAGCATCAGAAGCCTCGCAAAGAAGGGGACAAGGGTCAGATGATTGATATGCCACATCCAATCCATATTTCTAATGTTGCCCTTTATTGTTCTAGTTGTGGTAAGGGTGTTCGCATGGGTGCTAAGATGGCTGATGGTAAGAAAAAAGTCCGCGTTTGCAAGAAGTGCGGTAAAGAAATTTAAAATACTATGAAGAAGTTAAAAGAAAAAATTGAAGCCGCGATGCCCGAACTCAAGAAGGAGTTGGGTGTTAAGAATAAGATGGCGACCCCTCACTTGGTGAAGGTGGTTGTTAATTCTGGAACCGGTAAAGCTAAGGACAAGAAACGTAATGAATTGGTGGAGAATCGTCTCGGTAAGATCACTGGTCAGAAGGCTTCGCCTCGTGGCGCCAAGCAGTCTGTAGCTTCCTTCAAGGTTCGTCAGGGTGATATCATTGGTTTTGCTACCACTCTTCGTGGCCAGCGCATGTATGACTTCCTCGATCTTCTCTTTAATGTCACTATTCCTCGTATTCGTGACTTCAAGGGTTATGATGAAAAAATTGTGGATGAAGTTGGTAATTTAACTTTGGGTGTTAAAGAGCATACCGTTTTCCCTCAGACCGCTGACGAAGAACTCAAAGATGTTTTCGGTCTCGCTATCACCATCGTTACTTCCGCTAAAGATAAGAAATCCGCCCTCGCTTTCTTCAAGGCAATCGGTTTTCCTTTCAAGAAGCCTGTTGCTGCCAAATAATCCACTCAACTTAAATTTACCAAAACAACACAGAAAACCCCTCTTCAGAGGGTTTTTCTTATGCTATAATTATAAATAGCAAATTAGTAGCTTAATTATAAAATAATGAAAAAATATCTATTTGGAATTGTCCTGGTTTTGTCTCTCGTTATTGCTCCTCTGACGACTTCAGCTGTCACTATCGCTGAGTTGCAAAATCAGATCGCGGCTCTTATGGCACAATTAGCTGCTCTACAAAATAATCGGTCAGTTTGTCAGTTCACCCACGACCTATCTTTAGGTGATGGTGATAATGATGGTTTGTCGGGCGAAGTCACTGCTTTGCAGAGGATTCTCATCTCTGGTGGATATCTTAGGGTGGCAAAGCCGACTGGTTGGTTTGGTAAAATGACTATGAATGCCGTTAAACAATGGCAAAACGCTAATGCCAAAGTTGGGCGAGCTGTCTCTGGTAATGGTTCAATTAACGCCAGTGACCGTGGAATTTTGTGCGGTAATATCCCAGATTCCTCAAGCTCAATTTCTATTTCTAATGTTTCTGGCCCAACTTCTCTTAATGTTAACCAGACTGGTACGTGGAGCGTTAGCGTTAAAGGCCCGAGTGGAACAAATTTAAATTATCGTGTGGCTTGGGGTGAATACGATGGCTACGCTGGCGTTTCGGCGAAGCCCGTGTCGGTTAATTTGGTCAATCAGACTGGGACATTTACACATGCTTATTCTAATCCGGGGACTTACACAATTAGGTTTAACGTTTACGATTACGACAAATGTGACCCGACCGGTAATTCTTCATGTGTTGCTCAGGCTAGTCTGACTGTTGTTGTTGGAAGTAGTAATTCTGTCCAACCAATTGTCATTCAAGATGTTAAATATTCTCCGGCCTCACCAAAGGTCAATGAATTAATTACTACGACTGTTACGATAACAAATAGTAGCCTTAACCATTATAATTTGCCTTTCAAAGTTAATGTTCAGGGTACGACAGTGACAGTTCCTTCTCTTCTTGCTAGAGAGTGGAAGACGGTCACTGTTCCCAATGCCTTCTCTTTTTCGGAGCCGGGAACGAAGACACTGAACACTTCGATTATCTATCCTTTATCTTATGACCCAGCTCAGGGGAATGTTGGTGATACATTTACCAATACCTTAACTTTTACCGCTGACTCGACGTCTAATCCTTATATTAGTTCGGTTAGCTATGAAAAGGCTAGTCACAAGGTTACTGTTTGGGGTAGCAATTTGAATGGAGTTAATGCTGTCTATATTGATAACACCTTGACTATTGTGAACGATCGCATCGCAGATTCTGACGGCAAGAAATTTACTTTCATTTTGCCAGCAGATATTGCCGCTATTGCTGGTAACCACAGCTTGATTCTTATGAACGTGGCTGGACTTGGTAGCAATATGGTAACTCTCAGTGTTAATCAGGCTCCGTACATCAGAAGTGTCAATTATAGCTTCGGCACTGCAAGTAATCGAGATATTGTTATCGTTGGAGAGAGACTCGACAAGGTAAATGCTATTTATGTTGATGGAGGCCAAATTTCTGCTGGCTACTCAATAGGAGATAATGGTAATATGCAATTTCTCTTGCCAACATCAATTGCAAGGGGTTCCCACACTATGCAATTGGGGAGTGTCTATGGGCGAAGTAACTCAGCCCCCTTCCTTGTTTCTAACTAAGTTTAGCTAAAATTAAGAAGGAACAGAAAAAGACGAGGCTGAAGCTCGTCTTTTTCTGTTATAATAAAAGTATGAAAATTGCGATTATTTCCGATGCCCATGACAATATGGCTAACCTTGAGAAATTCTTGGAGGTGACCAAGAGGGAGGGGATAGAAGGAATAATTCATTGTGGGGATGTGACAACACCCGAAACTCTTGACTGGCTGGCGGAGAATTTTGCTGGCCCGATTAAGCTGGCTGACGGCAATATGGAGATCAGGCGAGAGGAATTTGGCCAGGTAGTTGAGAGGCATAAGAATCTTGAGGTTTTTCCCGAAATTGGGGTTTGGGAGCTAGAAATTAGAGGGGCAGGAACAAAAATTGCTTTTACTCATCGACCTAATAAAAATGAGGAATTGGCTCAAACTAAGGCTTATTCCTTCGTTTTTTATGGCCATACTCACAAACCTTGGATTAGCCAGATTGGGTCAGTTTTGGTGGCAAATCCTGGTACTTTGGGGGGCGTCTTTACGGCTCCAACCTATGCCACTTTAGATACTGATATTGGTCAACTGGCCCTACACCGGCTCTAGGCCTTAGTTTAGTTGACATTTAGGCCTCTTTCTTGTTAGGATAGAGGGTGGCTCGTAGGAGCCCACTTTGATTTTATATGGCTAAAACATCAGTTATCGCCCGGTCTAAGAAGACCCCAAAATTCAGCTCCCGCCTCGTGCGGCGCTGTTTCCGTTGTGGTCGTAAGCACGCTTTTATGCGCGATTTTGGCCTATGTCGTATCTGTTTTAGAGAACTTGCTAACGAGGGTAAAATCCCCGGAGTCCGTAAGTCATCTTGGTAATTCTATATAATATTATGTCAACAGATTCTATTTCAGACTTTTTAATACAAATCAAGAATGGCGGGCGAGTAAAGCGCGAGAGTATTACTGTTCCTGCTTCTAATCTTAAAGAAGCTATCGCGGAGACTCTGGTTCGCACTGGTTGGCTTAAGAGTGTCGTCAAGCGCGGGAAGAAGGTCAAGAAGTATCTTACTTGTGAATTAGCCTACAAGGCTGGCGAACCTAAGATCGTTGAAGTTAAGCGTATCTCTAAACCATCTCGTCGTGTTTATGTTGGGACTGACGAGCTTAACCTTGTTCGCCAAGGTTTTGGTCTTGCTATTCTTTCAACACCAAAAGGAATTTTAACCAATTTTGAAGCTAAGAAGGCTAAGGTCGGTGGGGAGTTAATGTTTGAAATTCACTAATATGTCACGTATTGCTAAAAGACCAATATCCCTCCCAACTGGCGTTACCGTCACTGTTCTTGGTGACGAATTCAAAGTTAAGGGTCCACAAGGCGAACTCTCTAAGAAATTTAAGAGTGACGTCACTATTGTCGCCGATGATAAAGAAGTCCAGGTTACTCCTAGCCACAAATCTATCTCTGCTAACGCTTTATCTGGTACCTATGCTTCCCATCTTAAGAACATGATCGAGGGGGTGACTAAGGGTTTTGAGAAGAAATTGATTGTTGAAGGTGTCGGTTATAAATATGTTGTTAACGGTAATGAAGTTCGTTTAGATATTGGGTTTTCTCATCCGGTGATGGTCCCTATTCCTGATGGTATTAAAGTTGTTACCGAGAAGAGCAACATGACCATTACTGGTATTGATAAAGAATTGGTTGGTGAATTTGCTGCCAAGATCCGTTCGCTTAAGAAGGTTGAGCCTTATAAGGGTAAGGGTATCCGTTACATTGACGAAGTTGTCCGTCGTAAGCAAGGGAAGAAGGCTAGCGCCTAATTAAATTTATGAAAATAATTCGTTTCAAAACTAAAGAAGAAAAAAGAGGTCGTCGCGCTACCCGCGTTCGGGCTAAGGTGTCGGGCACTATGGAGCGTCCTCGTCTTTCTGTTTTTCGTTCTAACAAACATATCTTTGCTCAATTGATTGATGATAATACTGGTAAGACCTTGGCTTCAGCTTCAGATAAAGAAATTAAGTTAGCCAAAAAAGAGAAGGGTGCTCAGACCAAAGTTTTGGCGGGCATGGCTGTTGGGAAATTATTAGCTGAGAAAGCCAAGGCTGGCAAACTATCTAAGGCGGTCTTTGATCGTGCTGGTTATCGTTTTACCGGTCGAGTTAAGGCTGTCGCTGAAGGGGCCCGTGAAGGGGGACTAGAATTTTAATAAAATATTATGGCTGAACAACCAACAAACAATCAAGTCGTGAGAAAAGTTTTTGCTTCTCCCGGAACCGCTCGTCCAAGTTTTGGTCGTGGTGGTGCTATTGGTGGGGCAAATCGCCCTGGTGGCAATCGTCCTGGAGGCAATCGCCCCGGCGGTAATCGTGGTGGCCGTTTTGGTGCCGATCGCCCTAAGCCAGAATTTGATCAGAAGACTATCAATGTTCGTCGTGTGGCGCGTGTTGTTTCTGGTGGCCGTCGTTTCAGTTTCTCGGTGGCTCTTATTGCCGGAGACAAGAATGGCCGCGTAGGTGTTGGTGTTGGTAAGGCTGGAGACACCGCTTTGGCTGTCGAGAAGGCTCTTAATAAGGCCAAGAAAGCGATGATTCGTGTTAACATGACCGACAAGAAATCTATTCCTCATGAAGTCTCGGCTAAGTACAAGTCAGCTCGTGTGGATCTTCGCCCGGCTAAGGGTCGTGGTCTAGTTGCTGGTAGTGCTGTTCGTGTTGTCCTCGCTTTGGCTGGTCTCCATGATGTTAACGCCAAGATTGTTTCGCGCAGTAAGGATAAATTAAATATTGCTCGGGCTGCGATTCTTGCCCTTTCTAGTTTGAAAACTAAGGCCCCTAAGACGACTGAAGCCAAATAGTCCCTTGTAGATAAATATTATGCAATTACATAACCTAAAAAAGAATAAGACAAACAGAGCTGCCCGTCAGATTGGTCGCGGTGGTAAGCGCGGTACAACTTCCGGTCGGGGAACCAAGGGTCAGAACGCTCGTGCTGGTAACAAGCGCCGCCCAGAAATGCGTGACATCATTAAGAAATTACCTAAGTTACGTGGTTACCGTTTTAAGGGTTATGGTATTAAACCAATGGTGGTTAATCTTTTCCTTTTGAGTAAGTCATATGAAGCCGGGGAAACTGTTAACCCAACAACCTTATTGGCCAAGAAGCTGATCAATAAGAAAAGTGGTAGATTGCCTGAGGTTAAAGTCTTGGCGACCGGCACTCTTGTTAAGGCCTTGAAATTTGAGGACTGCTTAGTCTCCGAAGCCGCTAAAGTAAAAATTGAACAAGCTGGTGGTTCCGTTATCTCTGTTCCGGCCGAAAAATAAAATATGATCGATACATTTCTAAACAAACTAAGACTCGTTTTTGAAGATCGCGGTCTGCGTAATCGGATTTTGTTTGTTGTTGCCGCGCTTTTTATGTTCCGCTTAGGCGCCTCTATCCCTATCCCGGGCGTTAATGTTTTAGCTCTTGACCGTTTTCTCTCTGACAACCAATTCTTTGGGATGTTGAACATCTTTTCTGGTGGTGGTCTTTCTAACCTATCCATTATGATGTTAGGTGTTGGTCCTTATATTACCGCTTCGATTATTTTCCAGCTCCTTACCCTAGTTTTCCCTTCTCTAAAGCAGATGTACCATGAGGATGGCGCCGCTGGTCGTCGTAAGATTGCCCAGTATTCCCGTTATCTCACTGTTCCTCTTTGTGTCGTCCAGGGTTTGTCCTTGCTTGTTATGTTGGAGAAACAAGGCGTTTTAATGAATCTTACCTATTTCGATCGCATCCTTAACATTTTAGTTGTCACGGCTGGGTCAATGCTCTTGATGTGGATTGGTGAATTGATTACTGAGTACGGTATTGGTAACGGTGTTTCCCTCTTGATTTTTGCCGGTATCGTCTCAAGTCTTCCTTCTGTCCTTTCTCAGCTCTGGTTGACTGGTGATATGTCCAATATCCCAATGTACCTTGGCTTCGCTGTCTTGGCGGTGATCATCCTGGCCGCCATTGTCTTCATCACTGAAGCCGAACGGCCTATTCCTATTACCTATGCCAAACGAGTGCGGGGGATGAAGGTCTATGGTGGCACTTCTACTTATCTCCCTATTCGCGTTAATAATGCTGGTGTCATGCCAATTATCTTTGCCATTTCCATTATTCTCTTTCCTCAGATGATTGCTAATTATCTGGCCACTTCTAGCGTCGACTCGGTCAGAGTTGTCGCCGAAGCCGTCCTGGCTTTTATTAATAATGCTTGGGCCTATGGCATTTTCTACTTCCTCTTGGTAGTGGTCTTCACTTATTTCTATTCTGCCGTTACCTTTGACCCAGTTGCTATCTCTGAGAACTTGCAGAAGAATGGAGCCTTCATCCCCGGTGTTCGTCCTGGTCATTCCACCGCCCTTTATATTGGTAATATTTTGACCCGTTTGACCCTAATTGGGTCTCTCTTCCTTGGTATTGTTGCTCTTTTGCCAATTCTTATCCAGAACATGACGGGGATTGCCTCGCTGGCTATTGGCGGAACGAGTCTCTTGATCGTCGTCTCAGTAGCGATTGAATTCGTCAAACAAATCAACGCTCAGATCTCAATGCGGGAGTATTAGACGCTCAGGTTGTTGCCTATAAAACCTAGAAAAATCCCCGGATGGGGTTTTTCTTTTATTTTTATGCTCTGAAGAGGTATACTTAAGCTATCGGCTTATTAGCTAAGGATTTTTTCTTATGAGTAAAAAGATTAAAATATACTTTCTCAGCGTTATTTTTTTGGTTTCAGCCTTCTTTTTAACTCTTCCATTGGCATCATCGGCTGCAACTTTTTGTGTGAGGCACGATGGCACTGCCACGTTCACTCGTTCTGTCAGTAATATTACTAGCGACGTGGCCCATGGTGGTTACGTCAAGGTCCAAACTAGTGGTGCTGTCGCTGTTCCGGCGGGGGACTATATTACTCTTAGGGGGGTTGGTACTACTGGTCAAGATATCAATGGTACCCACCAAGTTATATTTAATGATTCTGGAACTCCTAATAGACTTTTAACAATTGATGTTCCCTATGTTAGTGGTACTGGTGTAACTGGTGGATATATATTACCCTCGGGCTCAACGACTGACAGTGCTGTCGGGTTAACTAATGATGCTGGTCATTGCTTGGGGCTAGTAGCGAGTTTTAATAATGCTCACGCCTCGACCCCTTTCCTCCCGGGTGACATCATTTACTTTGGAGGAGCTCTTAGTACCACCGCTCTTTATACCATCACAGATAGTGGTTCGGCGGGTAATCCTATCACGTTTACTTCTTTTCCTGGTGCTATGCCTGCAATTGACAATACCGCAGGGGTAATTCTCAACATTACTTCTGGGGTTTCTTATATTAACATTAATAATTTTATTGGTACTACTACCTCTGCGGGTAGCCAAGCAGTAAAATTCAACGGTAATAATAGCTATGTCACTATTTCTAGCAGTACTTTAGCTGTTGGAGGAGGAAATACTGGGAGCATTATTCAGTCGAACGGAACTGATGTTCACGACATTACAATTTCCGATATTGTCGGTAATGGAGGAGCTGTCTCTTTTGCCACTGGTTCTCCTCAAAGTATATATCTCAATAATGTTAATATTACTGGTGGGACAAGTATGGCTTTTGACGGGGTGAGCTCCACAACTTTAATTAATGTTTCTCATGCTAGCACGACTGGCTTTGGTTTACAGATTTTGAATGGTCTAGGTAAGTTGACCATTGATAATTATGTTGGAGGTTCTTCCACCGATAAAGGGGTTTATATCCTTAATTCGACTTTTGATTCTGGTAGCCAACTTATCAATTCTTCCGTTTCTTTTTCTAGTAGTAGCGCCTATTACTTGAGCAATGTGGAAGGCTTGTCTCTATCAAACAATGTTTCCTCTGATGCGAAAGGCCACGCTTTCGTGATTCTTGGGTCAAGGGACTTAAGTTTCACCTCTAACACTGTGAATGTCCCATCAAATTTCCCCGCTGGCTCCTATGGTTTTTATGTGGTGAGTTCTTCAGATAATATAAATTTTAGCTCTAATACTGTAAATAATGCTATTGGGGCTGGGGCCAGTTATTCCGTCGATGGCTCGTCGAACATCAGTTTCAATGGAGATTCCGTCGGTCTTACCTCGACAACCACTTCATTTTCCATTTCTTCTTCAACGGGCGTTTCTCTTAGGAATATCAGTGTCTCTAATGGTGGTTCGATGGCTTTTTCGAGTAGCTCAGCTCTAACGATTGACAACGTCTCTAGTGTTGATTCCCTTGGTTATGGTATGACTATTGTAAATAGCGTGGGAACCACCTCAATTAATAATTTGAATATCAGCTCCTCAACTCTTGCTGGATTATATGTCGCGACTTCAACTTTCTCTGGTAGCACAAATAAAGTATCTAACTCTACTATCTCTACGCCTGGTACTTATTCGTACTTTCTAGATAATGTTTCTGGTTTAAGTTTGGAGGACAACTCTTCTGTTAACCCTGTCAGTCATGCCTTTATTATCTCTAGCTCCACAAATATTAGTCTTACTAGAAATACGGCTACTGGAGGAGCCAGGGGCATTACTTCAACAGTTGGCTACTATGTCATTTCCACCTCTAGTAATATTACCTTTAATTCCAATATCTCCAATAGTGCTCGATCATCAGGGTTCGTGGTTAAAGATGGGTCTAACAATATAACTTTTAATTCTGACCTTGCCGAGAATTCCGTTGATCTGACTGGCTTCAGTTTTTCAGAAAGTTCCAACCTTATAACATGTAATTCTTGTATCGCGAGGAATAATGGCGACGATGGTTTCTCAACCACGGATTTTGCACATGATATAACTTTCAATAAATGTTTGGCCTACGGTAATGGTTCCTCAACGGTTGATTCCAGCGGCGATGGTTTTACCTCACATAAAGAAAATTACAATATCTTGATCAACAATTCGCTCGCTTATGACAACTGGGATTCTGGCTTCGGGATGTCTGGTAGTAGCACGAGCGTTAATAGCTCCGGCCGCATTTACAACTCCGTCGCTGCTACTACCCGAGGCGGATCACGTCAGATGGCTGGGATGCTCTTTAGCACCCAAGGTTTAAATTCAACAACAAATGAAGGTTGGACTGTTAAAAATAATATTGGTTACAAAAATAATAACAACACTGGACTTGGCTATACTCCTCATGAAATTGCCACTTTTAATAGCACGGCCCTATCTTCTGGCCGTGTCGCCCTTGATTACAATGTTTATAAGCCCTTAAGTGACGATACTTTCTCAATGGTCGGCGTTGCCCCGTCACCTTTTGTCTCTAAGACTTGGGCCGAGCACTCAGTTTATGAACCTCACAGCGTTAATGCGAGCACCAGCCAAATCTTTGTTAGTGCTTCACCTTCAACCACGACCGACTTCCGATTAGCTGATCTTTCTCCCGCCATCGACGCTGGCGATTCCTCCATCGTCACTTCCACCACCACTGATTATCTCGGCAACCCACTCTATGGTGCTCCAGACGCTGGTGCCTTCGAATATCAGCCCACTCTGACCATTACCACCACTGACCCTCAATATACGGGCAATATCCGTATTTACGCTGACGGCAAGTATCGTTATACCTCGGCCACTTCTAGTGCCACCAGCGCCAACTTCTTAGTCACCCCCGTTAGCGGTTCTTACACCAGTTACGGTGCCTCCACCACCCGCCCAGAGTATCTAAACGTCACCTTCAATACCTGGGAGACCACTGGCAGCCAGAACAAGAGTTGGACGGCTTCTTCCTCTATGGCTGGCGACACCACTTATACCATCGGTGACCTTGTTCCTAATACTCCCTACACTTTCAAACTAGACGGCACCGCCAACACTGCCATCACTAGCTCAGCCTGCTCTGGCTCAACCTGTACCTCAGACTCTGCTGGCCAAATCGTCTTCACCTATACGGGTGGCTATTCCACTCACACCTTCGAATTAGTTAATGCTACCGTTCCGGCCACGGAGACAGCCCCTGTTCATCGTTCCTCTGGTGGAACTGTCGCCAATCAGATCTCCAACTTAATTTCAATGGGAAATCTTGAATTAGCCAATGAACTTAGTGCCAAATACAATTTAGGAACTTCTTCTGCCGCCAAAGCTTCTTCAACCCTTCGTTATTCTTTTACTCGTAATCTAAAAACTGGCTCAACAGGCTCTGATGTTAAATTGTTGCAACAATTCTTAAATACCCACGGCTTTATTCTGGCCAAGTCTGGAGCTGGGTCACCAGGGAGAGAGACGAGTTATTTTGGTCAAGCTACAAGAAACGCCTTAATCAGATTCCAAAAGGCTAACAAAATTACTCCCGCAGTCGGCTACTTTGGGCCGGTGACGAGGGGGGTGGTGGAAAGAATTAAATAGTTTTGCTTTTAGGGTAACTTTGGGCTAAAATTGAAGGATATGGAAAATAATCAAGAAGGCTCTGGTCTCAAGACCTTTATTTTTATTGGTCGTTCGGGCTGTGGCAAGGGGACGCAAGTTGAACAGTTGGCCGAGCACTTAAAAGGGAAGGGGATCATCAATAGTGACCATGCTTGGTTGCGGGTGGAAACTGGTGCCCAGTTTAGGAAATTTGCCGAGAGAGATAATTATTCAGCTTGCAAATTGAAGGAGTCCATGGAGAGTGGTAATCGTTTACCTGATTGTTTTGCTATTTGGACTTGGTGTAATTACTTTATTGAAAATTATACTGGCGAGGAACACATCTTCTGTGATGGTTGCCCTCGTTCTTTGCTCGAAGCACAATCTTTAGATTTTCTTTTTAGATTTTATAATCGTAAAGAGTTGTCTGTTGTTTATCTTGATATCTCTAAAGAGGAGGCGACAAGGCGAATGCTCGCTCGGGGGAGGGCCGATGATCAGCTTGAAGATATCGAAAAACGATTAGAGTGGTTTGACAAGGACGTTGTCCCGGCGATTGAATATTACCGTAACAATTCTAAATATAAGTTTGTCGAGGTTGATGGAGAGCAGACAATTGAGAAAATTCACGAAGACCTGATTTCAATGCTGGATGTTTAGAATTACGTGTCCCGTTAAAATTTCTAAAGATAGATAACGGGAAGAAATAAGGTAAAACAATAAATTATAGAAGAATTAAATTTTAATGGGATGATTAAACTAAAGACCCAAGAAGAAATCGCAATCTTGAAGGAGGGCGGGCGACGCTTAGCTGTTATTCTTGATGCGGTTAGGGCTAAAGTGGCCCCCGGGGTTAAAACTATCGAGCTAGAAAATTTGACGAGGAAATTAATAAAAGAGGGCGGCGATCAGCCGGCCTTCTTGGGTTATAAGCCCCATGGTGCCCCACGACCTTACCCAGCGGCTCTCTGTGTCTCTATTAATAATGAGATTGTTCATGGTTTGCCAGGTGAGAGGGTTCTCAAAGAAGGGGATATTGTTGGTTTGGATTCTGGCCTTGTCCATGAAGGTCTCTATACTGATATGGCTATCACTGTGCCTGTGGGCAAGATCTCCCGAGAGGCTGAGAAGATGATTAGGACGGCCGAAGAAGCACTTGAAGCTGGCATTTGGGCGGCCGTGCCTGGTAAAAAAGTTGGCGACATTAGTCTCGCCATTGAGAAGGTAATTAAGAGCGCCGGCTTTAATGTCGTTCGTGAATTAGCCGGTCATGGTGTTGGTTACTCACCTCACGAAGATCCTTTTGTCCCTAATTATGGTAAAGCTGGTACTGGCCCCGAACTTATCCCTGGGCTGGTGATTGCGATTGAACCAATGGTGACGAGTGGCTCAGGCGATATTGATGTCGCTCCCGATGAATTCACTTTTGTCACCTCTGATGGGCACTTAGCCACTCATGCGGAGAAGACAATAGTTATTACTGAGACGGGGGCAGAAATTATTACAAAATTATAATTATTAAGTAATTACAAAATATTATGGCTCATCCAAAAGAAGAGAGAACCTATATAATGATTAAGCCCGATGGTGTGCGCAAGGGTTTGATTGGTGAGATTATCAAACGTATCGAACAGCGTGACCTTAAAGTTGTCGCCCTGGAGATGTTTATGCCGACTCTTGAACAGATTGACGACCATTATCCAAAGGATGAGGCTTGGATTAAGCGCTTAGGGACTAAGACCATGAGTAATTACAACAAATATGGTTTTGACCCCATTGCTGAGGTTGGGACAGCTGATGAGTTTGAGATTGGCAAGAAGGTCCGGGGTTGGTTGCTAGATTATATGACCTCGGCCCCCTTAGTTAAGATGGTGGTGCAGGGTGTGCACGCTGTGGATGTTATTCGCAAAATTGCTGGCCCAACTATTCCCTCGACAGCTGAATTGGGGACCATTCGTGGTGACTTCTCGATTGATTCTCCCGTCTTAGCTAATAAAGAAAAGCGCGCCGTGATGAACCTTGTCCATGCTTCTGAGACACCTGAAGAGGCTCTTCATGAGATTGAGCATTGGTTTGGTAAAGAGGCCTCTATTTGTGACTACAAACGTTTTGGGGTGGACGAATAATCCACTATTTATTATAGTGGACAGCCTATGAAGTTAGATTATAATAAAATTAGGTTGTTTAGATAATATTCTTAGTACAATTTTAAATATCAGGGAGCTCAAATTGCGATTGGCCGTGGTCAACTCGTTGCGGGCACCCACCTAGAATACTCTAGGGATATCTATACTAAGCAACCAACAAAATGACTCCCTGGCGCAAGCCTGGGGTCGTTTTGTTTCTGGTTTTTATCAACTGGCGCCATTTTAGCCAGTTGGTATAATGATAGTACCGTGAAGTTTAAGAAGTTTTTTAGCTTGAGTGTCTGTCTCTTGGTTGCGATTACTGTTCTGGACTTTCTTGCCTTTAAGAACTTCTGGTACTGGCGTTGGCCTTGGTTTGATAAACCGATGCACTTCATGGGCGGTCTCTTGGCCGGTCTCGTGGCCATTCAGCTCTTTTTATACTTTAGACGGCGACACTTAAGAGATGTTTCTGGTTTGGACTTCGCCTTAGTAAGTTTATTGGCCGCTGTCGTCATTGGGGGTTTGTGGGAAGTTCTTGAGTTTACCGCTGACAAGTTCTATGTCGCCCATGTTGAGCTTAAGACACTAGATATGCTTTATAACGGCTGGCAAGGTTCGCTCAAAGATCTTTTATTCGATTTAATTGGCTCGGTGGTCGCAACAATTTTATTCTTAATCTCATTTATATGGCAGAACAAAAAAGCACGATAACTTTTTACGGGGGAGTAGGGGAAGTGACAGGGGCAAATTTCCTCTTTAAGGATGGTCCATCGGGGCTCTCTATTCTGGTGGATTGTGGCCTCTTCCAAGGAGTTAAGGCTTTTGATGATAAAAATATTGAAGCTTTTGCCTATGACCCTAAAACCATTGATTATTTGTTTGTCACCCATGCCCACCTTGATCATATTGGCCGTATTCCTAAACTAGTTAAAGATGGGTTCAATGGCGTTATCTATTCGACGGCTCCCACTAAAGAGATTGCCGAGATTGCTTTAGCTGACAGCCTTAACCTTTTCAAAAAAGAAAATGAAGATAAAGAGCCGTTCTTTAGTACGGCTGACATTACCAAATCAATGGAGCTGTGGAAGACGGCCGAATATCACGAGACGATTAATCTAAAAGAAGGGTTGAGGGTGAGCCTTAAGGATGCCGGCCATATTTTAGGTTCCACAATGTTTGAATTTGCTCGAGGCGAGAATAAACTTGTTTTTACTGGCGACCTTGGTAATTCCCCCTCGCCTTTGCTCTACGACACTGAATCTATCAAGGGGGCCAATTACCTGGTTATGGAGAGTGTCTATGGCGACCGTAATCATGAAGACCGGTCTGAACGAAGGAATCTCTTAGAGGATGCCATTGAAGATACGATGCGCGCTGGTGGGACTCTTATGATCCCGGCTTTCTCAATTGAGCGTACACAGGAGATCCTTTATGAAATTGAAAATATGATTGAAGAGTCTCGCATTCCTTTGGCCCCAGTGTTTCTTGACTCACCAATGGGTATTCGGGTAACTGATATTTATAAGAAATATGCGAGATTTCTAAATGAGGGTGTTCGGCAGCAAGTAGAGGAGAGTGGTGATAGTATATTCCGCTTTGCCCAGCTCCATGAGACCTTAAGCACCGATGAGTCCAAGGCCATTTTCCAAGCCAACCCTAAGAAAATTATTCTAGCTGGTTCGGGAATGTCGACAGGCGGGCGCATTCTCCATCACGAAAAGAATTACCTCTCTGACCCGCGGAGCACCTTGCTCTTGGTTGGCTACCAACAGATGGGGAGTCTCGGGCGTTTGATCCAAGATGGAGTTAAGACTGTTAAAATTATGGGGCAAGAGATTGCCGTTCGCTCTCAGGTTAGGGTTATTCACGGCTATTCGGCCCACAAAGATTCTGATCATCTCTTAGAGTTTGTTGATGACACCAAGGATACACTTAAAAAAGTTTTTGTCGTTATGGGGGAAACTAAGGCGGCGATGTTCTTGTCTCAGCGAATTCGAGATTATCTTGGCGTCTTAGCTAAGGCTCCCGAAGCGGCTGAGGTGGCCGAGATAGATTTATAATAATTAATAACTAGGCATTAATTTAGAAAAATATTATGGACAACGAAAAATTAGAGGAAATGCGCAATGAGCACCATAAGATTAAGATCTGTGTCTCGGGTGCCGCTGATACAACTTATTGTGGTAAGGACGGTTTAGAAATTGCTAAGGAACTTGGCCGAGAAATTGTCCGCCAAGGCTGTGTTATCGTCACTGGGGCGACTACTGGTTGGCCTCTCTGGTCAGCGATGGGGGCCAAAGAAGAAGGTGGGACATCTATTGGCCTTTCTCCAGCAGCGACAGAGAAAGAACATGTTGAAGAATGGGGTCTGCCTCTAGATTTTTTGGATACTATTATTTATACCGGACAGGGCTTCCCGGGGCGCGATATTTTGCTTACCCGCACCACTGATGCGGTTATTCTTGGCTGTGGCCGCATCGGGACTATCCATGAATTTACAGTGGCCTTTGAGGACAACAAGCCCATTGGTATCTTAGAGGGTGACTGGGAAATGGATGAAACACTAAAGGGGATTATTGAGCATGGTCATCGTCCTAATCCAAAAATTGTTTTTGATAAAGACCCTAAGGAACTTATCGCTCGTATTATCAAGTTGGTCGAGAAAGATAAAGAGGGTGTAGAGAAGGATAGTTTATTAAAGGCTGTTAAAGCACAAGAGAAAGACGGCGGCATTAGAGGTTAATTATTTATAAAATTATTTATGACAAAAATAAAAAACAAAGAAGGTCGTGCCAAGTACGTCCTTGTTATTATTGCAATATTAATTGTTCTGGCTGTTCTTTTGACCCTGGTGAAGCTTAATTCAAACCTTATTGGCAAGGGGCTAGCTGCTGTTGGGCTTGCTTCGACCTCAGAAAGCGTCGCTCCGGTTTTAGAACAAACGGGGGTCGTCACACAGGTTGCGCCTGGCGCCTCCGTGACTTTTCGTGGTTCTGATTTAACCCCTAATGTCTTCATTATGGGGGCGACTTATCCGGTTCTCTCCCCGACGGTAAGCGAAGGGAATAAGGAGGTTAGTTTCCAGGTTGATCCACGAGAAAAGGTGGGGAATTACGAAGTCTATGTAATCAATACTGCTGGGGTTAGCAATACTTTACCATTAGCCATCACGGAGTAAAATATTAAAAACAAAAACCCCGCTAGGCAGCGGGGTTTTTGTTTTGATTAAAATTTGAAGTTTAAGCTTTGGCTTCTTTGACAATAGTTTCGAAGGCCTTGGCTTCGGTGGCAGCGAGCTCGGAGAGCATCTTGCGGTTTAAGGCAATATTTTTCTTCTTGAGCATGCCGATGAATTTGCTGTAGGAAAGTTCAAAGGGGGCGAGGCCAGCGGAGAGGCGAGTCTGCCAGAGAGCACGGAAATCAGCTTTCTTATTGCGACGATGGGCGAAGGAGTAGACTCCGGCTTTAACCAAGGCTACCTTGGCCTCACGTTCTTTCTTGCTACGGCCGAATCTAAAGCCTTTGGCGTCTCCTAAGACGTTGCGGCGGTGCTTCATTGAAATTGTCCCTCTTTTTACTCTACTCATATATTTTTATTTAGTTGGGAAATAACGACCCAAGTCCTTATTCTTCATGGTAATAACCCTTCCGCGCTTGTGGTTCATCTGGGTGGAGCGGCTTTCTTTGGCGTTGAAGTGGTTTTGGCCGGAGGCACGAACCAAGAGTTTGCCATTTTTGGTGATCTTGATTCTTTTGGCTAAAGATTTGTTGGTTTTCATAATATAAATCCCGTTAAACGGGACTCATATAGCTTACTATAAAGGGCTTGTTTTGTCTACCCCACTAAGCGGGGCAAGGCTATTTGGCCCGTTCGATGATAACGGTCATGCCCTTGGGGCTCTTTTGAGGAGCTGAGGCAATCTTATAGTTCTCGCTGACGAGGGTGAGGATGCGGTCTAGCCGTTCTTTAAGGAAATTAGGGTCCAAATACTTGGCCCGTCCAGGAAGGAAGAGGTCAATCTTGACCCGATGCCCTTCTTTGAGGAATTGAGAGGCTTTCTTGGCCTTAAGCTCTAGATCGTGTTCACCTGTCCCAATCTTAACCTGTAAGTTTTTGGTTTCACCACCAGTTGGCCCTTTAGCTTGCTTTTGTTTCTTTTGCTCCAGATATTGGTATTTGCCGAAATCCATGATCTTGGCCACAGGGGGAATGGCATTGGGGGAGACCTCAATTAAGTCCATATCCATCTCATGAGCCTTATCTAGAGCGTCTCCAAAGGATAAGACGCCGAGGTTCTCGCCCTCTTCGTCTATAACACGGAGTTCCTTGGCACGGATCTGATTGTTGATGCGGATAGGAGTAAACAAGTTATTATTACTGCTAAATCATACCAGAATGTGCTAATATAAGCAATATCAACAGATATGGCCAATTTAATCGAAAACAAAAAAGCTGGTTTGAATTATGAGTGGCTCGAGACCTTTGAGACGGGAATTGAGCTTTTTGGCGGCGAGGTTAAGTCACTTAAGGCCAAGCAGGGTTCACTGGAGGGCGCGCGAGTGCTTATCCGTGGGGGTGAGGCTTATGTTGTGGGTATCTTTATTCCTCCCTACCAAATCAATAATCTTAAGGCTGTCGCTTATGATCCTTACCGTACTCGTCGTTTACTACTAAAGAAGAGCGAACTTAAGGAATTGGCCGAGAAGGGGGATCAGAAGGGTTTGACAATAGTGCCACTTTCGGTGTATAATAAAGGAAGGTTCCTGAAAGTAAAAATTGCCCTTGTTCGTGGTAAGAAGAAGTATGACAAGCGTGAGGATCTTAAGAAGAAGGAATCTAAAAGAGATGTCGCAAGAGATCTCAAGAGTTCGTTGACAAGATAAAAATGGGTATGTAACGGTATCGACAGGTAGTTTGTCGTTAGCTGTGTATGTGGAGATGTCGACTTCCTCCTTAAATTGTCGGCAAAAACGTTAAATGCCAACGCATCTAACAAGGGACTTGTGGCTTCGCCATATTTCTCTCCAGCCTTCGCTTTAGCCTAGTGCTGGTGTTCGTTTGAATCGCAGTCTGGATGACTCAAACGGGCATAATAAATTCTGGACTAGCAAGTGGAAATTTCTCGGTCCACAAGCAAAACTAAGAGAATCGACTACTTAAGCTCTTGGTTATTTCTGACTTAAGTAATTTAAAATTATCTTCGGATAATCTGAATTAACCTAAACATATAGATTCGCTAGGGATTGCTATTTGCACGGGAGTTCGACTCTCCCCATATCCACCACTTCGCTCCTCGCTAAACGCTCGGAGCTTCGCGGTGCGCGCACTACGAAAAAACAAGAAAATACGAAGCAGGCCACAAGCGAAGGGGTGCCCCGCAGAGTTATTGCTTTGCAATAACGACGTGGGGCGGTGCTATAATATAAAAATGTACTACGTTTATATTTTAAAAAGCCAAATAGACGGCAGTAAATATATTGGCGCTACTACTGATTTGAAGCAAAGGCTTGAACAGCATAATTGGAAAGAAACCAAATCCAATAAAACTAAAGCTCCTTTTGTTGTTGTTTGGTATTGCGGTTTTATAAAAAAAGAAAAAGCTTATGATTTTGAAAAATACCTAAAGAGCTCCTCTGGCTTTGCTTTTACCAACAAGCATTTACTATAATAATTATTATGTTATCCGACATTGCTCAATATAATTTAGACAAAGATAAAAACGTCTTAGGCAAGGACTGGCTTCTTACTTATGGAGGTTATTTTTCTGATGAAGAAAATATTGCTATGTTTATTAAGTCGGTTGAATCTTTTTTGCCTGATCGGGAACTTAATATCTTGTACGTCGCTTCGGCCTCTGGCTTGTTGGGAGAGAGATTGATTGAGAATTTGGACCGTGGGAAATTGACGATTGTTGATATTTCTCAAAAACATTTGGCTGAAAATAAAAATCCACAGACCAAGAAAATTTGTGCCGATTTGTTGTCTCTTGATCTTGGCCAGAAGTTCGACCTTATACTTATGCGTAGTTCTCTCGATTATTTTCCGTCTCGGGACTTGCAAGTAAAAGTCCTTAAGAATATTAAAAATCATTTGAAACCAGAGGGTATTTTTATAAATCAACCGGCCTATGTCCCAAACACAGAGGATAGAGATATTTTGAGCCGGGCCTATAATATTACTGACAAGATTGGCCAACGCTTTTTTCAATCAACAGACATTGGCGAAATTTATAAGGAAGCGGGGTTTGAAGAACCTAAGAGAATAGGGGAAGGTAAACTGATGGTTTTGACGGAAGAAGATCAAATTGAGAGATATGGTTTAGAGGGCAATGATATTAAGGAAATTCAAACTGTTCTTAAGAAAGCCCAAAATAGTGGCCAAGTGACTGAGTCTGGCTATACCCTTCGATTCGAATTCCCTATATTTTTGTCCCGGTAATTAACTGAGTCAATTTAATTGGCCCACTTTGGTGGGTTTTTCTTGTGCTTGACTCTTTTCCATCATTTGCTAAGATTTTCTTCAGATCTCATGTCCCAACCTTAAGCGGAAGGAAGAGCGCACATGACTGTCCTGTTCATTTTGCACACGTTCGTTCTCCCTCCCTTTGGGTGGGGTGAGCGGATGCCGGTTGAGCCGATTATGTCGCCTTGGCCCGCTCTTTTTAAGAGCACGGCGACCATCATTATGTTCTGCCACCGAGGTTTGCCGAGAGCCTCGATGGTTAACCCTTCTCGGACTATGTTCGAACTGCGAGCCCATGGCTTGCGGATAAGAAGCCCGACGACATGCAGCCTATCCTCTGACGGGGATGGGCTGTTTTCTTTTTCTATTGCCCCCAGACACAACCAGCTTTGATTCCTGAGAGGGAAGCTAGTTGCTGACACAAACCTTCTAAACTGCTTTTCTTTTTGAAGACATGGTCTTCTCCGGCATATTTTACAAGAGACATTTGCTTGCCTTTGAGATTAAATATCTTGGCTAGATAATCTGCTTGGCTTGATGGGACAGTATTATCATTACTGGCCTGAGCCACAATGATCTTTTGGCCCTTTAGATTCTTCACTCGATCAGCAATGTCCGCTTGGTAATAAAGATTACTGTTTTCTTCTCCGAGAAGCCCTTTAAATTGTACATTGAAAATGGAGTTTTCTAGTCTATCAAGCAAAACAAACCAATCAGTTACGCCGTTGATGGATAAGACACCAGCAATTTTTTTAGAGGCTTGTGGATCAACGATAGTGCGCAAGGCGAGATAGCCACCGTAACTATTGCCAACAAGATAAGTATTGGAGATTTTGTAGAATTTCTTTAGCTCAGTTTGAGCATTTAGAACATCAGTGACGTCGCCTTTACCAACTTGGCCGGTAATACTCTCGGCAAAACTTCGGCCATAACCATAGGAGCCGCGATAATCGAGTTTGAGGACAAGAGCCCCGTTCTTAGCTAGTTCCCCAAGCATCCAATCATAAACAGCGTAGCCTAAGTAAGAATGATAGCCTAAAGCGGCTTGGCGATATGGTCCGCCATGAAGCCAGATGATGAGAGGGTATTTCTTTTCCGCAGAATAATTACTTGGTTTTAGAAGAACACCACCGAGTTTGCCTAGGGTAACTTCTTTTTCTGTGTAGCCGGTTGTCTTAGGATTAGCCGAGAGAGCGGGGAAGTGGCTTATCGCTGAAGTCTCTGGATCAAGAAGAGCGGGGATACTTGAATTATTGATTACTTGCATGAATAATAATTTTTTATCTTCTCCCGAGCTTACCAAACGCATTTTTTGGTTATAAGATACATTATCTGCCATCTTCTTAAGATCCTTGGTTATTAAGTTGTAGCGATAAAGTGACCAAGTATGCTTGCTCTCACGATTGGCCGAAAAATAGATAACCTCATCATTTAAAAAGATAAAATCGGCTACCGAGTATTTTTTTAGAATAACTTGTTGGCCGGGCAATCTCCCGCCTTTTGGGGGTGTGCCGGTGAGATAAACAAGGTAAGGAACAGAGTATCCATTCTTGTCATCGAGATACATTAATTTATCGCCACTAGGTGAGAAATTAAAAATTCTTAGCTCTTCAGACAAGAGGTCCCAATAATTAACTTTACCAGTGAGTTCATAAGCTTTATTTTTTACCCCGTCTATCAAATTGATGAGAACGAATTTACGGATTTTTTCTTTGTTGGCCAGAGCGGCATCATAATAGACAAGCCATTTCTCATCTGGAGACAGAAGCACTCGGGTAGCGTTGGTCCGGTCGAATTTAACATTTTTTATTTTAATATCTTGGTCGTCATGATTGGTAAAAGATTCTGACACAACTGGGGGTGTTGTTGAGCCAACGTTCTCGCAAGAGAGGTTCGCCAGTTGGCAGATAAAGATGTTGGTTTTTTCTAGGCCTCCCGAACGGAAGAGGACTTGCCCGTCTTTATCGCTAACAATGGTGGTATATTTTAATTCAGTGGCGAAAACCTGAGAACTTAGAATAAAAAAACTTAGGGTTATTAATGAAAAGAATGCGAATTTTTTTAGATTATTTATCAACATATTTATATTTTAGCATACTTGTAAAAATTCGGGATGGGTCTATCATTAAATCAGATCCCCGTAGTTTCCTTGCTTAGGCTCATGCCTTTCTGGGAAGGGGAAAGGGTTGTTGTTTGAAACACTCTGGAGGACCCGTATTATGAAACGAGTATGTTGTGTTGCGTTTGTCGGCTTGGCCATGTTGTTCGGGATTGCTTTCGCCGGACTCACTGCCGTTACACCGACCACCTGCCCGGCGGCTGCGATAGTCGCCACTTCCGCCCTGACGGCCACCCCGGTCGTCATCCCTGCCATCGCGATGTCCCAGACGCTCGTTGCCATTTCGCCGGCAGCGCTCGTCACCCATTCGGCCGCCGTTGCCCACCCCGCCGCCTATGCGGACACTGGGCCCGCGGCGTTCGCAATCACCGGCAAGAGTGTCGTCATCGCGGAGAAGACGGACGCGGCAGCCTGGGGGTTAACCACACTTAAGTTCCCCCTCGCCGGCGCGTGCACCACGGCCACTTCGCTTACCGCCAATGGAGACCAGTCGGCCATGGGAAGTGAGGGTGCGGCCATCGGCCCCGAAATTGCCGGTATCGCCACCACCATCCCGCGAATCGGCCTGACGGTTACCTAACGCCGCGAAGAAGTCGCTTAGGTGACGGTTCCTCCTCTCCCCAGCTCTCTCTGAGAGCTCGCTAACACGCGACGGCGTTTCCCCACCCTGGGGAAACGCCGTTTCTACTTTCTATACAATTTTTGAAGGCCTAATCCTTTTTCTTGTTGCTAAAGTACGGTTTAACATGCTCCTTAAAGAAGAAATAGGGGAAAGAGATCACAAACATAAAAAGGTGGAATTTGTCCATATTTCTGTTATTATACAACTTACTATCGTTTATGGCCAAGAATAAGAAACAACCCAGTAATAAGGCCGTTTGGCAATTTAGCAATCAGCTAATCATTGCGGTTTTTGTCCTGGCTTTAATTGTCCTTATTTATACTAGTTTGGCCGACAATAAGACTAACGCGACGCCACCCCTTCCTCTCTCTGAAGTGGCCCAGCTTATTGATGAGGGAAAGGTAACCAAAATTACTATTTCAGGTGAAGATCTTCAGGTGACCCTCACTGACAAGACCATTAAGCCGGCCAAGAAAGAGGTGGAGAGCTCTCTGTCTCAATCTTTAGTCAATTATGGTGTCTCAGCTGAGAAATTAAAGAAGGTGGCGATCGATGTTAATAATTCTTATGGGGTGAGTTTCTGGCTTGTTACTGTCCTTCCTATTCTTATTCCGATAATTTTTGTTTTGGTCCTTTTCTGGTTCATTTCAAGGCAGATGAAGGGGGCTTCAATGCAGGCTCTTAATTTTGGCCAGTCACGAGCGCGCTTGATTGATCCCAATGATAATTCTCAGCGTGTAACTTTTAAAGATGTCGCCGGTGTCAAAGAAGCCAAGGAGGAATTGGGAGAGATTGTGGACTTTTTGCGTAATCCTAAAAAATTCTTGGACATTGGGGCCCGTATCCCTAAGGGTGTGCTTTTGATGGGAGCGCCTGGTACCGGTAAGACGTTGCTCGCTCGAGCGGTAGCGGGTGAGGCCCGGGTACCTTTTATGTATCTCTCTGGTTCTGAATTTGTTGAGATGTTTGTTGGCGTTGGAGCTTCTCGCGTCCGCGATCTTTTTAATATTGCCAAGAAGTCGGCCCCCTCTATTATCTTTATTGACGAAATTGATGCGATTGGTCGCCATCGTGGTTCGGGGATGGGGGGAGGTAATGATGAACGAGAGCAAACTCTCAACCAAATTCTTGTCGAGATGGACGGCTTCGAGCCAACGGAGAAAGTTATTGTGATGGCGGCCACTAATAGGCCTGATGTTCTTGACCCGGCCCTACTTCGCCCTGGGCGTTTTGATCGTCGAGTAATGCTTGATTCTCCAGACAAGAAGGACCGTGAAGAAATTCTCAAAATTCATGCCACCAAGAAGCCTTTGTCCGAGGAGGTTAATATGAGTATCATTGCTGAACGTACCCCGGGTTTCTCTGGTGCAGACTTGGCCAATGTGATGAACGAAGCGGCGATTCTCGCGGCCCGTGAAGATCGTTTGCGTGTGACCCAGTATGACCTACTTCGCTCAGTCGAGAAAGTGATGATGGGTCCCGAGCGCAAAAGTCATATTCTCTCCACTCATGAGAAAAAAATTACGGCTTATCATGAGATGGGCCACGCCCTGGTTTCTTCACTTCTCGAATTTGCCGACCCTGTGCACAAGGTTTCGATTATTGCTCGTGGTAATGCGGCTGGCTATACCCTCAAGCTTCCCTTTGAAGATCGCAAGCTTCAGTCGCGCAAAGAATTCTTAGCTGACTTGGCGATGTCTCTGGGTGGTTATGCGGCCGAGAAAATGATTTTTAATGATCTAACGACTGGAGCGTCTAATGATATTCAGGTGGCGACGGCTCTCGCTCGTGATATGGTCACTCGTTATGGCATGAGCGAAGAGATTGGTCCGGTGGCCCTTGATTCTGGCGCCCGCGCTAGCGCTTCTGGTGGCTGGCTAGCTGAGAAGGTTATTTCTGAAGATACTTCAATGCAGGTTGACCGTGAAGTGAGCAAGCTTATGAATATGGCTCTCGCTCAAGCCGAAGAACTTTTGCGTTCTAACAAAAAGGTTTTAGATAATCTTTCTGAGGAGTTAGTCAGAGTTGAGACTCTTGAACGTGAAGACTTTGAAAAATTGCTAATTTTGAATGGTATTAAGCCTAAAGAGAAGCCCCTGTCTGGGGGAGATATCCTTATCCCCATTGTTGAAGAAAAATAAATCCTGAGAGGATAGCTTTGGCCATAATCCTTGTGCTATAATAGGAGTAACTAAAAATTAAAGGAGATGGCAGAAAAAAACGGAAAGATACTCATCCTTGAAGATGAGAAACCCCTGGCTCGGGCTTTGGAGCTTAAACTTAATCATGAGGGATTTGAGGTTATTAGTTTACCCAACGGGGAAGGACTAGAGGCCCTCTTGGGCAAAGAAAAAATCGCTTTAATTGTTTGTGATCTGGTGATGCCTAAGGTAGACGGTTTCCAAGTTCTGCAAATTTTAAATGATAGTAAAATTAAAATACCGGTAATTGTTCTTACTAATCTTTCTCAAGCCGAAGATGAGAAAAGAGTGCGAGAGCTTGGGGCTTCCGATTTCCTTATCAAATCTAATACTCCTATTTCTATTGTCGTAGAAAATATCAAAAAAAGAATAACTTAATTATTAAAAATAATAAGGTCATTGAAAAATTAATAACATATGAAGTTCGATCAAGAAACAATTAAGAAAATACTTCTCGCCGGTAACTATGTGACCGCCGAAGATCTTAAAAAGGCCGATGCCTATGCCGATGAACATCGGGGATCTGTTATTGAGTATCTCTTGACTGAAGGTTTGACTAGCCACGATATTATTGGGCAAGCCATCGCCGAGTCGCTTAAGGTTCCTTATTCTAACCTAGCGGTGAATGAACCTCCCAAGGAACAGGTTTTGCTGATCCCTGAAGCGACCGCTAAGAAGTTAAGAGCGGTGGTTTTTGGTCAGACTGATACAACTCTTACTATTGCGACCGATGACCCTCAGAACAAAAATCTGGGGACAGAATTAGCGACTCTTTTCCCCACTAAGAAAATAAAAATTACTTTTTCTCTGCCTGAAGATATTGATGCCGTTTTTGTTAATTATCAGCAGGGTCTGAAGACAAGATTTTCTAAGATTATCGAGTCGAAGGGACGCATCGCTCCAGAATTGATTGAACAGATTTTTGAAGACGCCCTTTTGCTTCGAGCCTCAGATATCCACTGTGAACCACAAGAAACTAAGGTTGTTGTTAGATTTAGAATTGATGGGATACTCCATGATGCTGGCGAATTACCCAAAGAATATTATGACAATATTGTAAACCGTCTCAAGGTTCAGGCCAAACTCCGTATTGACGAGCATTTTAGCGCTCAGGACGGAGCGATAAGATATACCTCTGCCAATTATGAGCACCCGGTTGATTTACGTATCTCGATTGTTCCGACTTTAGATGGCGAGAAGGTCGCGATTAGAGTTCTCTCCTCTTATGTCCGGGACCTTACTCTGAGCGATATTGGCTTATCCACTGAACTCCAAGAACGGATTGTTAAGAGTTCGAAGAAGCCCTTCGGGATGATTCTCGTAACTGGTCCAACGGGTAGTGGGAAGACGACGACTCTTTATTCGATAATCAAACTGATTAATACTCAAAGAATAAATATCACAACGATCGAAGACCCCGTTGAGTATAAAATTGCTGGTCTCAACCAAATCCAAGTTAACCCTCAGACTAATCTTACTTTTGCTAAAGGTTTGCGGGCGATTACTCGCCAAGATCCTAACACCATTTTGGTAGGGGAAATTCGTGATCTGGAGACGGCCGACATTGCTGTTAACGCGGCTTTGACGGGCCACTTATTGTTATCAACTTTTCATGCTAATAATGCTACCACGGCTGTTCCTCGTTTTATCGATATGGGGGTGGAGCCCTTCCTTGTCGGTTCGACTCTTGAGTTAGTTGTCGCTCAACGTTTGGTGAGAAGGATTTGTGATTCTTGCAAGGTCAGCGAGACGATGACCAAGGCCAAGATCGACAAGCTTGGACCAGAAGTTGGTAAATATTTTGAGGCTAAATCCTATACTTTTTATCGTGGTAAGGGTTGCGAGACCTGTTCTCACACCGGTTTTAAGGGCCGCGTCGGTGTTTTTGAATTTTTGACAACCTCGCCTGATCTTCAAGATTTGATTGGTAAAAGTCCTTCGACCAAAGAAGTTGCCGATCTTGTTCGCGCCCAAGGCTTTAAAACAATGTTCGAAGATGGAGTAACAAAGGTTAAGGCGGGGGTAACGACCCTAGAAGAATTGCTTCGTGTTGTTGTTCCTCAATAATAAATATGAGAGAGATTAAAGTTAGGCGTTCATATGAGAAAGAAGGTTTTAGTCGGCCGGTTTTTGAATATCGTCCGGATTGGCCTTATATTAGTATTGGCTTTGGTGACGAACAAGATTTTTTTATTGAGAATTTAAGTTTACTTGTTGCTTCGGGGATGGGAATCGCGAGCGCCTTGTCAGCCATTAATCTCTCGATTAAGGGACCTAGTCTTAAGAAAGTTACGACGGCGATTGAGCAAATGGACAACGACGGGGTTCCTCTTTGGCAGGCCATGGAGAAGACCAATTTTACTTCCGATCGAGTCGTTGCTCTTATCCGGTCAGGGGAAGAGAGTGGCAAACTCCCAGAACATCTAAATTTGGTCACTATTCAACAGAACAAAGAAAAGAAGTTTAATTCTCGACTTAAGTCCGCCCTCCTCTACCCGGGGATTGTTCTTGTCCTTTCGCTTGTTGTTGCTGTCGTGAGTTCTTGGCTAGTTTTGCCAAAGCTTGTGTCAGTTTTTCAATCATCGCAGGGGACATTGCCTTTTAACACTCGGGTGCTTATTTGGTTGGGGGCCTTCTTGTCTCAGTATGGAGTTATCGCCGTCCCGGCTTTAATTCTTGCCATTGTCCTTTTTGTTTATTTTGTTTTCTTCTTCAAAAAGACAAAATTTATTGGCGATGCCATTTTGTTTGCTATCCCGGGGATAAAGAGTTTAATTCAAGGTGTAGAATTGGCACGTTTTGGTTATATTTTTGGGGTTTTGTTACAAGCCGGGTTTCAGGTTAATGAAGCTCTGGAATCGGTTAAGAAGGGAACAACCTACTACCAATACGTAAAATTTTATAATCATCTTCAGGATTGCATTTTGAAAGGAGAAACTTTCAAAACAGCTTTTTCTACTTACAAAAAAACAGAACGTTTTATTCCGATCCCAATTCAACAATTAGTTATCTCTTCTGAGAAGTCTGGCCGTTTACCCGAGACCTTTATTAAGATTGGGGTTATCTTTGAAGAGAAGACGGAGGCAATGTCCCGTGACCTTTCTGTGGTGCTTGAACCGATTGTCTTAATTGTTGTTGGTCTAATTGTGGCCTTCGTCGTCTTAGCCGTTATTGGACCAATCTATGGATTATCAAGCCAAATATAATAAAAAGTGGGGCTTTACTCTGATTGAACTTCTAATTGTTATTGGAATTTTCTTGTTAGTCATGGGTGTCTCCACTTCGACCTACTCGAGTTTTAAGTCACACAATGGCTTAGAGATTGCCACGGGGGGAGTAGTGGAAGCAATACGTTTAGCCCAGGCGAGTGCTCAATCAGGGAAAGGTGATGCCAAATGGGGAGTTAAGATACTTCCTAGTGGCGTTACCGTCTTTAAAGGGGATAGTTATGCGAGCCGAGACACAACGGCTGACCAGCCTCTAGATTTCTCTGGTGGGATAACTGTTGATGGCCTCTCGGAGTTTGTCTTTGAGAAATTGACAGGGGTGACGATTATGATTGGAACAACTACTTTATCTAACGGAGCCCAAACTAAAGAAATTAATATCAATGCCAAAGGAACAGTCACATATTAATGGCGGGCCTGCCCGAACGGGTTTTTTAAGAAAAAACCTGGGCGGGTTTTCTCTGGTTGAGATTCTGGTGGCCATCTCCATCTTTTTAATCTTTGTGGTGGCAACAACCGATGTTATCAGAACAGTCTCAGTTGATTCACGGAATGCCACTAATCGCGAGCGGGCTACTGTTTTAGCTGAGGAGGCTCTAGAGGCGGCGAGGAATATTCGTGATGCTGACTTTGCTAATTTAATTGACGGAGCCCATGGTCTAGCAACGACGAGCAACCAATGGACTCTGTTTGGATCCTCTGATGTCACTGATATTTTTACTCGGGCTCTAGCAATCTCAACTATTAACTCGAATCAAAAAAAGGCGGAGGTGACAATATCTTGGTCTGACCAAGTTTCTCCGACAAACTCTTTGACCCTGTCTACATATTTGACTAATTGGCGAGCAATTCTAAATCTTGAGGCTGGTCTTACGGTCAACAAATCAATAATTAATCATGGTGGCTCTAAAGTGGCGGCCGATTTTGCTCCTTATCAAGTTGGAACAACAACAGTAAATATTGGAGAGGCGACCCTCTTTCCTCCCGGGACTTATACTATTTCCGAAAATGTTAATGCCGATTACACTCAGACTTTTAGTGGTGACTGTGATTTGAGCGGTGTTATTAACTTAGCAGCCAGTACAACTAATACTTGCCTTATCACAAACGAAGAAAAACCTTCTCGTTTGACAGTGACTAAGACGGTAATAAGTCATGGTGGCTCTAAGGTCGCCGCTGATTTTAATTTGCTTGTTGATACTAATCCTGTTGTCTCTGGTGTGACAAATATTTTTAATTCTGGTGTGCACACTGTGTCTGAAGCTCTTGACCCTGATTATAATCTGGTAAGCATTGGCGGTGATTGTGACGGGGCTGGTTTGGTGACCCTTACTCCAGGTGTGACTAAAGCTTGTACTGTTACTAATGAAGAGATACTCCTTCCCCCAACAGTTATTTCCCCGACAGTGACGGCAATTACGGGGACGACAGCGACTCTTGGGGCGACAGTCACCTCGCTTGGCAAACCGGCTTTGATTACAGCGCGTGGTACTTGTTGGGGAACAACACCAAATCCGACGACAAATTGTACCGCCGAAGGGGGGACTTCTCTTGGGGCTTTTACTCAAGCACGGACGGGCTTTACTCCTAGTACCCTCTATTATTATCGTGGCTATGCCACGAACAGTACCGGGACGGCCTATTCTCCGGACGGGACCTTCACTACTTTAGGTGGGGCTTGTGCCGTGACAGTTATTACTCCGACGACTTACGATAATTCTGGTTCTGTTTCGGCCGTCGTCACTAAACCGACTGGTGTCGTTCAAAACGATATAATGTTTGCTTACATTTTGCACAATAATACCACGGACCGTCTCAATTCTGTTCCGGTTGGCTGGACTCAGATTGGCCGTCACAAAAATAGTTCTTCCAATCAAGCTCTCTATTACAAAGTGGCAGGAGTGTCTGAACCAGCTTCCTATACTTTTGGTTTGAGCTCTAGCTCTCGCTTGGCCGTAACAATTAATGCGTATCGTGGTTGTTTTGATCCGACTAACCCCATTGAGACTTCTTCTAATGTTGAATATGTTTCGAATAACACAATTTATCGCGCCGGCTCCCTAACCCTCCCTTCTCCCTACACGACAATAATTGTCTTCCCAAGTGTCAACACCACTGGGGCCAAGACTTTTGCCGCGCCTTTGACCCAGGGTGGTGGTTGGACTGAAAACTATGCCAATGGGAATGCCTCGTCACGGTTCTCAAGGAATGCTTATAGTAAAATGATGACTGTTGCTGGAGCGACCGGAGTAATTGATAGCATTGGTTTCTCGGCCTCAACCGTCAAACATGCCTTTGGGGTCGCTCTTCATCCGCTATAAAATAAAATGCCTAGAGAAATTAAATATTTTAAAAAAGACGGCTTCACTCTCATTGAGACACTTATTTATGTGTTTATCTTTAGCCTTTTTATTATTGGGGCGGTTTCTTTTATGAGTAGTCTCACTTCCTCTCGCCTTCGTAATCAAACGGTTTTAGAGGTTAACGACCAAGGGTCCAAAGCGATGAAGACCATGACTCAAGCGATTCGTAATGCCAGTAATGTGAATAGCCCAACAATTTCTAATACTGCTTCTAATTTAAGCTTGGTAACTTATACACCAGTGACGAGTCCTACTGTTTTTTCTGAAAGTGGCGGGGTGCTCTATATAACCGAAGGTTTAGGGGCTCCGACCGCCTTAACTAATAATAAAGTAATAGTGAATAACTTGGCCTTCTCTAATTTATCCCGCCCCGCCACTCCGGATATTATTAAAATTAGTTTTAACCTTGCGAGTCAGGCTGCCAGCTCAAGTCTTGGGGGTTCTTACTCTTTTACTTTTAATGGTAGTGCTAATTTACGAAAATAATGAAGAACAAAACTAATAAAAAAAGTGGCTTCTCGACCCTCTTGATTGTCATCCTCATCGGTAGCGCGGCTCTCACTTTAGCCCTAGCTCTCTCGACCGGTACGGTTTGGTCTATACGGGGGAGTATTGATAATCGGAGTTCCAACCAGGCCAAAGCTCTCGTTAATGCTTGCGGGGAAGTGGCCCTCGAAGCCCTGCGTGAAGATCATAATGTTACCGGAACAAGTACTGTCACTATTGGGTCATATTCTTGCGATTATAATATTGCTGATAATGGAGGATCTAACCGGACAGTTGTGGCACTAGGGCTCGTTAATGGTGTGACAAGGCGCCTGACTATTACAACAATATCTTTTAATCCTCTCGTCATCTCTTCGTGGCAAGAAATATAAGGAATCTTAATAATTATTTGTTATAATATAATCATATGTCTACAAAAAAATTAGAATGGGATGAGAAATATAGTGTCGGGGTCCAAGAGCTTGATGATCAGCACAAGAGAATGTTCGCCGTTATTAATGAGTTGTTGGAGGCGATTGAGACCAACACCCCCGAGGATCATCTCGAGCATATTATAAAGACTCTTGTTGATTATAAGATTTTTCATTTTGCAACTGAGGAGAAATACTTCAAAGAGTTTAATTATGAGGGGACGGAAGAGCATATTGCTAAACATCACGAATTCAATGACAAGCTAGGATCCCTTAAGGAAAAATATCCAACTTATAATATTGAGTTTGCCTTTGCCCTTGTTGATTTTCTTGAGGATTGGCTAATCAACCACCTGATGACGGTAGATCAAGAATACAAAGAATGCTTCCGTACCCATGGTTTAAAGTAGCTTTTAATAAAAATAATATGAATAGTACTTTTTTAACCAAAAAAATAATAATTGCAATTATTGGTGTTGTCGCTCTGGCTGGTATTTTAATTGGAGCCTATTTTTTTTATTCACAATCACAGACAAAGTCTTTGGGCCAAATAACTTACGGCTATCAAAATTGGCCTGGGGTCTTACCCTACCTGGTAGCCAATGACAAAGGTTTTTTTAAGGAAGAAGGTCTAGACGTCAAAATGGTAAAAGTTGACAGTTATGTTAAAGAAATAGAAGATTTGAATTCTGGCCAAGTAGATTTTATCGGAGATATTGCCTTGATTGATGTTGTCAAACAGGTTAGTCAAGGTAAGGATTTAAAAATTGTTTTGGCAACAGACTATTCTAACGGTGCTGATGGTATAGTGGCAAAAAAAGAAATTAAAACAGTCTTGGATTTGAAGGGTAAAAAAGTGGCCGTAGAAAAAGGGACTCTCGGTGAATATTTACTTTTTGATGCTTTAAAAAAGAACAGTCTTGGTCTCTCGGAACTTTCCTTAGTTGAACTATCTGCTCAAGAAGCCGCCCAGGCCTTCATCTCGGGGGAAGTTGATGCCGCTGTAACTTATGAGCCAGATTTTAGCCAAGCGGTAGACAAAGGCAATGGTTGGCGTCTCTATACTTCGTCTGATTCACCTGGTTTGATTATTGATGTTTTAACTTTTAAGAAGGGTTTTATTTTACAAAATGAGGATAAGGTTCAGGCTGTTGTTGCCGCTTATGCTAAGGCTATGGATTTTATTAAGGCTAATTCTGAAGAAGCTTATGCTGTTGGAGCTAAGTATTTTGCTATTACCCCAGCAGAGTTTAAAGAACAGCTCGCCGGGATCAAATTAATGGATAAATTTGAAAATAACGCGGCCCTTTCTTACAAAATAAGTCTAGATTCTCTGCACGGTTCAGTTATTGAGGCCAATACATTTTTGTTGGGTAGCGGAGCAATTAAAAATAAAGTCGACTCTCTTGATGTCATTGATGCGAGCTTCTTAAGAGGTTTGGAGGAATAATAACACTATGTCTATAAAGTTTAAATTAATCTTCATAATTGTTGCCGTTTTAGCTTTTGTTGGGTTATTGTCTGGAGCCTTTATTTATTGGCAGAATACTAAGATTCTAACTAAGCATCTTAATTCTGATATCAAAGAGACGATTAATCAGACAACTCAGCTCGTTAATTTTTACATCAACCGAGCCGAGAGCAACATCACTAATTTGGCTACTGACCCTTTGATTCTTGAGGCTCTAGAAACAAAAGACCCAGCTAAATTTGATCAAGTTTCTGCCAAGCTCACAACAATCAAGAATTCCCTTGATACGGTAGAGAATTTGGCCTTGATGGAAATTAATAACGCCTCATGTACTCCTCGAGCGGCCAATCTCGCTGCTGCAGCTGTTTTAGGGCGTGATTTTTCCGACCGAGATTATTGCCAAGGGATTCTTAAGACCAAGTCGACTTATCTGTCATCTGCTTTTGTGAGTGCCGTCAACAATCTTCCCGTTCTTGGTATTGCTATCCCCATTAAGAATGATAAGGGCCTTATGCTCGGTTTTGTTTATGGCTCTCTTAATCTTAACGAACTTCGGGGTTATCTCTGGGACCTTCAGGTTGATAGCAAAGTAGAATTGTTGGATCGTTATGGGGTAATGTTTCTTAATACTGAAGAAAAAATAGAGAAATTGGGTGAATTAATGGAGACCGAGAAGTTGGAGCTTCGCCGAATTCAAGACGGGTTAACCAAGGGCCCTAAAGAGGGGGTATTCCAGGACGAAGATAATTTTGTCGGTTATAAAGCGGTTGGTCCAATTACCGTTATTTATGAGAAATCAGCTTCTAAATTATTGTCGATGGTGAGGACGGTTAACTTGCTAATCTTTGCCTCTTTATTGTTAGCGCTGCTTCTTACTCTCCTTGTGGTCTATTTTTTTGTAGGAAAAGTGACACAGAGAATTTCTCGCCTAAGTCATATTACCCAAGAGATTGCGGGAGGAAAGTTTAGTATCGAGTTAGATAAAAAAGATTTGACGGCTAAAGATGAGACGGCTATTTTAGCCCGTTCTTTCAATGTTATGGCCTTGAAGCTTAAAGATCTTTACGACAATTTGGATAACAAGGTCAAGGAACGAACTCAGAAATTGGAGCAGTCAGAGGCTGAGACAAAAAAGGCCTTAGATGAAGCCCAGAGACTGAATAATCTTATGGTTGGGCGGGAGTTAGAAATGGTCAAATTGAAGGAAGAATTGAAAAAAGTAAATAAAACCTAAATTATCTGCTTATGTTTAAAAATTTAAAAAAATCTTTCTCCCTTTTATTTGGTATTCAAGTAGCTTTAATTATTGTCTTAGCCTCTCTTCTCTTCGCTTTATATCAGAACCAGGGTAACCTGGCCAAAAGTCGAGATGCCGAGTATCGGTCTTATCAACTCGCCGATGAATTACGCCAAAGTTCCGACGATCTGACTCGGATGGTCCGAACCTATGTTGCCACTGGCAACCCCGAATTTGAACGTGAATATTGGGCCGTCCTTGATATTAGGAATGGGAAAGCTCCTCGCCCCTTAGATTATGACAATATCTATTGGGATTTTGTTTCTGCCACTGGCCAAAAACCTCGTGGGGATGGAGAGACGATCTCCCTTCGAGACCTGATGGTTAAAGAAGGCTTTACCAAAGAGGAGCTGTCGAAGTTGGATCTTGCCCAAAAGAATTCTGACGCCTTAGTTAAGGCTGAGACGATGGCGATGGATGCAATGAAGGGCCCAAAACCTGATTTGAAATTGGCGAGTGATCTGGTTAATAATGAAGCTTACCATAAAATTAAGGCTGAGATAATGAAGCCAATTGATGACTTCTATCTTATGTTTGAAGAGAGAACTAGCTTGGCTGTTATTAGGTATCTCACGATCGCGACGATATTATTTTGGGTAATTATTGGTGGGTCTATTATTCTTATTGGTCTATCTATTTATTCTTTTTTTATTTTTCGCCACCAGATTGACGAGAGGGAATTAGCCGAAAAACAAAATCAGGAATTAACTAAGAATCTACAAAAAGCCGCTCAAGAAAAAATTGTTTTATACGATAGCCTTGAACAAAAAATAAAGGAAAGGACTAAGTTCCTTGAACAATCAGAAAAAGAGGCACAAAAAGCCTTAGCTCAGGCTGATAAACTGAACACTCTAATGGTCGGGCGAGAGTTAGAGATGTTGAAGTTAAAAAAAGAAATAATTGAGTTAAAGAAAAATATTAAATAGCGAGCAACTACTTTTAAAGTCCTTTTATTATGAAAATTAGAAACAAAATTAGCCTAAGTTTTCTCGCTATTTTTATCGTGGCTTCGATATTGATTGGGGTTAGTTTTGATCTATACTCCTCCCGTGTTATTAAAAAAGATGCTTATGCTTATTTAACTTCAAGTAATCGGGCGCGGGCCGAACACATTAGGACCTTCATTCAGGAGAAGAAGATAACCGCCGTAGTTTTGGCCTCAGCTTCAGTTTATAGGGATTTTCTGAAGGAGCCAGTAGGGAGTGCCCAATATAAAGTTATTAAGGAAAAAATCGATAAGAGATTATCTCGAACCTTACTTGCTGACCCAGCTCTTCATCAGACATTAATTTTAGATAAGACCGGCAAAGTTGTGGCGGCCTCTGATAAGGGGGAAGAGGGATCAGATAAGTCACAAGATGATTATTTTATTAACGCCAAGAGTGAGGCACATTTTAAAAGCATTTACTTTTCGGAGACGATAAAGGGACTTGCTTATGCTATCTCTGCTCCTGTTTTGGATGATAACGGTACATTTTTAGGCGTCTCGGTTTTGCGCTATTCGGCCGATGATTTTTATTTTGTTGTCTCAAGTGAGAATGGCTTAGGTGATACTGAGGAAAATTTCTTAATTAATAAGGATCGGTTTTTTATTACCCCCTCACGTTTCTTGGGTGAGGAGGTTATTCTAAAACAAAAAGTAGAAACACAGAATGCGGAAAATTGTTTTGATCCCAAAGAAATAGATTATGTGACCAAGAATAGTTATAGCAGCATCGCTTCTATTGAAGATCACCCCCATGTTCTTCAGGCTCTAGATTATCGTGGGGTTGATATCACCGGGACTCACTCTTATATCCCCGAGACTGGCTGGTGTCTGATTACAAAGGTTGACACGGCCGATCTTTTGGGCTATCGCTTCCAATTAATTTTATTTATTATTTTAATTCTTCTTATTGTTGGGTTACTGATCCTTCTTCTTGGGTTTTTCTCGGCTAGCACTATTACCAAACCCATTGGCCTTCTGACCCAGTTTGCCGAAAAGATTAAAAAGGGGGATTTCGAATCTCAGTCAGGAGTCAGGTCTGAAGACGAAGTGGGCCAACTTGCCGAGTCCTTTGATTTGATGGTAAAAGCGGTTAAAGATTCGCGATCCAATATTGAGAAAAAAGTTCTCGAACAAACTCAAGAACTCCAAACCAAGGCCAAAGAGTTAAATGATCAAAAGATTGCTATTCTAAATATTTTAGAGGATGTCGAAGGTGAAAAGGATAAGACTGAAATTTTGGCTAAAGATCTAGAGAAGTTTAAACTGGCGGTGGATAATGCCTCTGACCACATTGTCATTACTGATGCTGAGGGGGTAATTCTTTATGCTAATAAGGGTGTTGAGACAATTTCTGGTTACCAGCCCGAGGAAGTTATTGGCAAAAAAGCGGGGAGTAAGGACACTTGGGGTGGTTTAATGGAACAAATTTTCTATGAGAATATGTGGGACACGATTAAGGTTAAAAAACAGACTTTTGTGGGGGGCATACGTAATCGTCGTAAAAATGGTGCGGAGTATGATGTTTTGGCTAGTATTTCCCCAGTTTTGGATGAAAATGGAGAAGTTAAATTCTTTGTCGGTATTGAGAAAGATTACACCAAAGAGAGGGAGATAGACAAAGCGAAGACAGAGTTTGTTTCGTTAGCTTCCCATCAACTTCGAACCCCGCTCTCGGCGATAAATTGGTATGCGGAGATGCTCTTGGCTGGTGATGCCGGTCCCGTTAATGAGGAACAAAAGAAATACCTTCAAGAAATATCTGTCGGCAATCAGCGCATGGTGGACTTGGTTAACGCCTTGTTGAATGTTTCTCGTTTGGATTTGGGGACTTTTACGATTGAACCAGAGCCGACCGATATTTCTGAATTAGCCAAGAGTGTCCTCTTTGAGCTCAAGTCACAGATTATAACCAAGAATCTTAAGATTGAAGAGAGTTATGATAAGACGGTACCCCCAACTTTTCTCGCTGATAAGAAGCTCTTACGCATCATCTTCCAGAATCTTTTGTCTAATGCGGTGAAGTATACTAAGCCAGAAGGGAAGCTTGAAGTAAAAATTCTCTCAATGCCTAAAGATCAGATATTCGGTGGCAAGAAGATTCTCGAAGATAGTATTGTCGTGTCGGTGTCTGACTCAGGAATTGGAATTCCTGCTGGACAGAGAGATAAAATTTTCTCCAAGTTGTTTAGGGCTGATAACGCTCGAGAATCAGAGACTGAGGGCACGGGCTTGGGTCTTTATATTGTTCAGTCTATAATTAACCAGTCAGGAGGTGAGGTTTGGTTTGACTCAGTGGAGAATAAGGGGACGACCTTTTACCTTCGTTTCCCAATCGGGGGGATGAAGAAAAAAGAGGGTTCTAAGACCTTAAGTTAATTATCAGTAATTATTTTATAAAATATGTTAGTTGAAGATAAAATTGTTGTTGTTGTCGAAGACGAACAGCCCTTGCTTGAAGCCATTCGTCTTAAACTAGAAAAAAATAATTTCAAAGTGGTGACCGCTCGTTCAGTTGAGCAGGCTAAGCAATATGTTGAAGATTTAGCTCGGGTTGATGCTGTCTGGCTTGATCATTACCTTTTGGGCAAAGAAGATGGTTTAGATTTTGTTGCTTGGTGTAAGGGAGAGAGTAATAGCAAATGTAATACCGTTCCGATTTTTGTTGTTTCTAATACGGCGAGTTCTGATAAGGTCGCGACTTACCTCCAATTAGGGATAAGAGAGTATTTTGTTAAATCCAATCATCGTTTAGATGAGATTATTAGCGCTATTGATAAGAGTCTTGAACATGGAAAATAAAAAAACAATTTTAATAATTGAAGATGAAGAATCGCTTGCTGGGGCTCTTCATGACAAATTCGCGACTGAAGGTTTTGATGCCCTGATCGCTCGTAATGGTGAAGAAGGATTGTCCCTTGCTTTGCAGAAACATCCTGATTTAATCTTGCTTGATATCGTGATGCCTAAAATGGACGGCTTAACGATGCTTAAAAGTCTACGTGAAGATACCTGGGGCAAGGACGCTCAAGTTATTATTCTCACGAACCTGAGTGGCAATGGCGAGGTCTCCAAAGCAATCAATCAGGGGGTTTATGAGTATATTGTTAAGACAGACATCAAAATTGAGGATCTCGTGGCTAAGGTTAAAGAGCATCTAGTGGCTTAAATTGAAAAAAGCGAGTTTTTAAGCTATGCTTTATTTGTTCGCTTGCCCTGCGAAGCTTTAGCGAAGTAGGGCGCCCGTAGCTCAATTGGTTAGAGCACAGAGCTTATACCTCTGCGGTTCCTGGTTCGAGTCCAGGCGGGCGCACACACTAATCCCTTTATTGCAGACTGTCTGTAATACGTCCCTTGAGTTGGGCTAAAGCTCGACCGTCTTTCTTGAGTGACGCCTCGCGATGTCTAGCCTCACTTTCTTTATGATAAGCCTCATAATATCTGAGTTCAAATGGACGGCGAGCTTTGGTTGAAGGAACTTTGCCAGTATTATGATCAGACAGTCTGCGGCGCAAATCATCGGTTGAGCCCAAATAAATATTATCGTCTTTTAGGCTTTTTAATACATATACATAGAACATAGGTAAATTATATATGATTTGCGCCGATAAAGGGATTGGTGTGTGCGCGGGCGCACAAAAAACCGTGGGTTTCCGAGGCGTGAGATGTCCAGGCGTCCTGACTATTTTATTCAAAATGAACCTCTTGTTTCCTCCCCGCCAAGTATTTAGCAAATTGAGGGTGTCCTGATAAATCAGGGTCTTTGTTGACAATTGTCTCAGCTTCAAGACGGGCAGCTGCAACCATTTTTAAATTTTTTATCGCTTCCATTCCGAGGTCAGACAAGCCCCATTGCTTCTCTCCCGAGAGTTTTCCGGCACCTCGTTGGGCGAGATCAATTTCGGCAAGTTCAAAACCATTTTTGGCTGTTACTAGTGCTTTAAGTCTGGCTAGTGATTTGGCACTTTTGGTCTCAGAAAAAACAAAACAATAAGCTTGGTGGTTGGAACGGAGAACACGCCCTCGCAATTGATGAAGCTGGGCAAGGCCAAAACGTTCAGCTCCTTCAAGTAAGATAACGGTGGCGTTGGGGACATTAACTCCAACCTCCACAACTGAGGTCGAGACCAAGATATCAATCTTGCCCTCAGTAAATTGTTTCATCGTCTCTTCTTTGTCTCCTTGGCTCAATTTACTATGCATAACATCGACAACATAGTTAGGAAAGATTTTCTTTTGTAGACGTTCTGCTTCAGCCTTTGTTGATTTAAGAAGGAGGGCTTGCTCTTTGTCGGGGTCAGGTTCGGCGATGCGCGGACAAATAACATACACTTGCCGGCCTTTTTTTAATTCAGTTCTCACTCGTTCATAACATTCTTCTCTCTTATCCGGGGTAATAATTTCGGTGATGACCGGCAGGCGTCCCATAGGCATCTCGTCGAGCAATGTTAGATCAAGGTCACCATAGACAGTAAGCGCTAAGGTCCGGGGGATAGGTGTGGCGGTCATTGAGAGAAGATGGGGAAGAGGTTTTGTCCCACTTTGTTTCCTAACTAGTTTGGCTCGTTGCATCACTCCAAAGCGATGCTGTTCGTCGATAATAACGTAAGCAAGATCTTTAAATTTAACTTGCTTTTGAATAAGTGCGTGTGTTCCGATAACAATTGGGATCTCGCCATTAGCAACCCATTTAAGGAGGGTTGGTTTAGAAATATGAGTTGTTTCGTGAGGGCTTATTTTTGAAGGAAATTTACGGCACTCTTTACCAGTAATAAGGCCGACCTGCACGCCAAGATGCTCGAAATATTTGATAAAAGAGGCAAAATGTTGGCGGGCCAAGATCTCGGTTGGGGCGAGATAGGCCACTTCGAGTCCGGATTGTACGGCGGCGAGAGCCGTGACGGCCGCGACCATGGTTTTGCCAGAACCAACGTCACCTTCTAAGAGTCGGACCATCGGCTGGTCTTTATGGAAATCAGATAAGATTTGCTCAATGGCGTTACTTTGGGCTAAGGTCGGTTTAAAAGGGAACCTCTTGAGAAAATCATTTATTTTTTTATCGCTAGTCTGGAAGCTGTAAGAAGGGTTGCTCTGATAAATTTTCTTATCGCGAAGCCGGGCGAGCTGTAAGAAAAAAACTTCTTCGAAGGCAAAACGTTTGCGAGCGGCGGTGGCGTCGGCATTATTCTTGGGGGAGTGAATCCAAACTATGGCGGTAGCGAAACTTGGGAGGTTGTATTTTTTTAGAATTTCGACCGGTAGCGGGTCCTCGATTTTCTCATGTTCACCCAGGGAGATTAACTTTTTAACGTGATAGTAAAACCAACCCGAACTTATTCCTTTGGTCTCTGGGTAAATTGGTACGAGATAATTATCCTCGCTCCCGCCATAAAAAAGAGTTTCTTTGCCATTAATATTAGATAGACTTGATTTTTCTATGACCTCAGGATTTGTTAGGTACAAAACACCGTTACGCTCAGCGACTTTACCCCGGAAGGCAGCGAGCTGTCCCTCGGTAACCTTCTTGGCCATATAGGCTTGGTGGAACCAGATAGCCTTGATCTTGCCGGTCTCATCTTCTATAACTGCTTCGCCCATGGGCATCTTTGACCGGAAGCCTTTACTTGTTTTACTAGAGAGAACGCGACCATAAATGGTAGCCTCATCACCGACGAGGAGCTTACCAATATTTTTCTGCGAGCCTGGTTCGTCATAACGAGAGGGGAAATAGCGCAGAAGTTTCTCAATGCTATCAATACCCAAACGCTCCAACACTTTTTGCTGGACGAGGTTGGGGCGAAAGAAGGGGGTGAACCAAGGCATTTAGATTTACCCTCCTATCTCATTGCTGATTGACATATTGTCAGGAATGCCATTCGTGGCACTTACGGCCGGGGTGGAGCTGGCCGCGATATTTCTAGTATCAAGTTGTTTCTGTCCGGCCGTGCGACCGGCGAAGAGAATTGCCAAAGCGACAACAATGATGATAATTATGATCCAGAGATATATTTTTTTCTTTTTGCTCATATTTTGATTTATTAAATTAGAACTCTAATAAAGTTATTTTGCTTCGATCCAGCTACTTTTCTCCATTCCGTTGCAAAGAGTTTTTGTAAAGCTTAACACATCGCCGGTTATGGGCTTGTCGCCATTAGAATAAGACCAAGAAATCATGTCCATCTCTGTTCCGGCTAAGACATGGCACCCTCCAACTTTAGCTTCGGCTGGACAGGGGTTTGTTGAGATGATTGCCTCGTCGTTACTACAAACTGTTTTGATCCGGCTTGAAGAGAAGGCTGTGCCAATATAATCTATACACTGACTGTCGGCCTTTATATAACAACTTCCTCGGATAGCCCCAACTCCTGCGTTGGTTACCTCTGAAGGACTAGTCCCATTACTTCCGCCTAGCTCTTGGCTAATGGCCATGTTGTCAGGGATACTCGTGGATGCAGTTCCCCCCTTCTTTTGGCTAGTGACTCGGCTAGTGAAAAGGATAACTCCAGCGATTATGATAATGATGATAATTGCTCCTAGATAAATAGTTTTTTTATTCATACTTTACCTACTAGCTAGTAATGCTAGAATAATAGCACAGCTTTAAGCCATTAAAAATATGTCAAAAAATAAGAAAATTGTTCTCGGGGTGGTAGTTCTGGTTCTCGTTGTTTGGGGTTTTAGCAATCTCTTGGGGGGTTCGACGGGGTCCTCTAATCTTGGCTCGGCAACCATTGGCCAGATTAAAGATCCCCAGAACAAGGCAATTTTGGCTCGTTATCAAGAGGGTAAAGATAAAAAGCCAAAGCCAGAGACCTCTGTTGATAAGTTAGACCAGGCTTGGGAAGGTGGCCAGATAAAGCTTGAAGACTATGTCGTTCTCTCGCTTCGGGCGGTCTATGGTGACAATAAACTCCCTGGAGCTTACCAGGGAGAAACTAATCGAGAAAAAGATCAAGCTTATCTCTTTGCCCTCATTGCTGAGAATTGGGCCTCTTTTCCTAAGCCGACACAAGAGGCGATTAAGCCTTTTCTCTTGCCACCAGATGACCCAGGGAGTTATTTTTCACCCAATAATTCAAAAGAGCAAACGAGCTCACTCTGGCAAAGAATTCTTGCTATCAAGGTTGTCAGTGCCGCCGGCGAAATTTATAAACGCTTAACTCCTATGGATAAAGTAACGGTATCCTACTTAGCCTCTAAGGAAGCTCAGCTAAAACAGCGGGCCGAGTGGTCGGCCCAAGCGGCACGTGACTCGATTCCCAAATATGAGGCCCTTTTCTCTCTTGTTCGTCAGCCAATCTTTATATATCTTGTTAGTTCGGGTGTAATGCCTGATCTTGGTTCGGCCAGCCCCGACCTCCCGGGCGGTACTAAGGGTTGTGTTGTTAGTATCCGTGATAATTTAGATGAGCGGGTGACCAAGACGACAGTGGCTCACGAACTTTTCCATTGTTTCCAGTTTAATCTTGGACTTGAATATGTTAAACCAGAGACAAAATGGTTAATGGAGGCCACCGCCACGTGGGCAGAAGATTTTATTTATCACACCTATAATACGGAACATGAACACCACGATGAGTATTTTGGTGAGACAAACGAGAATCTTCTATCACTCAAGGGAAATCGTGAGTATTCTCTTTATCTTTTCTTCTATTATTTTTATCAAAAGATGGGCTTTTCCCCGTCAGCCGTCTTTGAAACGCTCGTCCTAAGTCGGACTTCTAATGTGAGCCAGGTCTTGAATACCCGGCCCAATTTTAATAATGACTTCAAGAATTTTGCGATCTGGAATTGGAATCAAGATATTGCTAAATATTATCGTGATGACCCAAAGTTTCCAGATGAGACAATCCCCAATACTTATTCAATGACCTCTGTCGATATTAATAAGATTGGTGAAGATAATAATAAAATTGAACTTAAGAAGGGGGGTATCCTTTATACTCTTTATTCTTTTCCCAATGCTGATATTAAAGAAATTGTTTTCAAACCAAAAGACTTTGTCGGGGACAGTAATAGTCGCAAGGGGCTACAAGCCTTGTACAAGGTTGGTGATTATTGGTATCAAGAAGATTGGTCGGGGATGGAGGAGAAAACTTTTTGTCGTAAGATTGAGGAAGAAAATGTGGAGCTAGTGGTAATTGTTTCTTCGAACTCAGATTTGAGAAATAAGACGAACGGGACGATCAAGGTTAAAACGGCTAAGCAATGTGGCCCTGGTTGGCGAGGAACAGTTACTATCGATTGGGAGCAGAAATATGCTGATTCGCTCGCGTTGGAGTCTCGAACACTCACCAGTAATTATTTTGAGAAAGGTCACTATACTTTCCATGAGACACTCCAATATGACCCAGAAGATGACAACTTGAATGTTGTTAACCAAGAATATTCGGCCCTCTTCGAATCGAATAAAAGTTTTCATGGCGGGAACAAAGAGTGTGGTCTCCTTTGGAGTCAGTACACCAAAGTTCTAACAGGTTCAGGGTTTGATGACTTTAGCAAAGAGGAGGATCCTGATGCTCGGATGAACGGGGACAATGATGCTGGCGGTGTAGAGAATCGCAAATTCCAAGGTAAGTATGACCTTTCTTTTAATCTTTTTTCTCTGTCTGGCAAAGGGGATTATAAATTTAGGGGTCAAACTGTCGACAAGCAATTCAATTTACCCTGTAGTCTTATTGGTATCATCGAACCTGAAGGCTTAGACTCAAACATTAGCCCGGTTGCCACCAATCGATTTACCTATGAGCCTAATTCGGTGAAGATCGAAGTTAAGCCCAATGACCGAGTAATCGTCGGGCAAGATAAATTCGAAATTCACGACAATGTCTTTGGCACCGTTCGCTGGCGCTTCCAGAAGGTAGATTAAGATTGGGCGGAGAGGGAGGTTCGCCTTCGACTAATCTGCTCCAGCAGATTGTCTAGGCACCAGCTCGCTGATTTTTGTTACTACAAAAACACCGCTCCGCTGTTCGAATCCCTCATGCAAGCCAAGCAGTTGGCTTGCTCCTCTCCGCGCAAGAAAAAAGGCCCGCTAGAAGCGGGCTCTTTTTTCAACGCGCGGAGAGGGAGGGATTCGAACCCTCGAGGGGCTTTAACACCCCTACCTCGTTAGCAGTGAGGCGCTTTCGGCCACTCAGCCACCTCTCCTTTTTTCACTCTAACCTTTAGACTTTATCACATTTTTGGGCCTATGCCAAACATCTTTTTTGCGATATATTTAGGTCATGAAAAAGAAAAACATCATTATTTTAGTTCTTCTCCTTTTAGTAGTAATCTTTGGCACCCTTCTTGCCCTAAAAGTTTTTAGACCAGAGTCTACTTGTTGGCCATATTGCTCTAATATGACGGATCAAGATAGGCAGAATATTAAAGATCAGGCTAAAACTGGTCTAGCTAATCCCGCTTCGGTCCATTGTGAAGAGGTGGGTGGGACTTTAGACATCAGGAATGAAACTGGCGGGCAAGTTGGCTATTGCACTCTACCCGACAAAACGGTTTGTGAAGAGTGGGCCCTGCTTCGTGGAGAATGTGCCGAACCTTTTGTCGCCTCACCTCCTTCAAATGAGACAAGATACTCTTCGGATTTTCGCAATTTGAATATTAATATGGGCGATAGAATTACGAGCCCGTTAAAAATTACTGGGGAGGCTCGGGGATCTTGGTTTTTTGAGGCCTCATTTCCTATTAACCTTGTCGACTGGGATGGACGAATTATTGCGGTGGGCATTGCTTCTACTAAAGCCGATTGGATGAACAATAACTTTTTGCCATTTGAAGCTGAGCTAAAATTTACTAAACCAGCTAATCCAACGAATCAAGATTATGCGAGCAAGGGCACAATAATTTTCAAAAATGATAATCCTTCGGGTCTGTCTCAGAACGATAAGACCTACGAATTACCCGTTCGCTTCTAGGTCTGCTAGAATAGACCCATGACGCAAGGCGAAGCACTAGAGATTTTGAAATTAGGGCATAATGCCTTTATTACTGGTGCGGCTGGGAGTGGTAAGACGCACCTGATAAATGAGTATATTAATTATCTTAAAGGACACGGGGTAGAAGTGGGGATAACCGCTTCGACCGGAATTGCTGCGACTCATATTGGGGGCACCACTATCCATGCTTGGACGGGCTTAGGTGTGCGTGACAAACTTAGTCCTTATGATCTTGAAGACTTGGAGGCCAAGCCGTATTTATGGAAGCGACTGTCTAGAGCCGAGGTTCTAATTATTGATGAGGTCTCGATGCTTCATGATTATCGTCTTGATATGATTGAAGCGATTTTACGCTCCTTCAAACGAATTGACGAACCATTTGGTGGTATCCAAGTTATTTTCTGTGGCGACTTCTGTCAACTCCCTCCGGTGACTAAGGCCGGCGAAGCCGGTTCTTTTGCCTATCGCGCGGGGTCTTGGCAAAATCTTGGTTTAAAAATTTGTTATCTTGAAGAACAGCATCGTCAGCAAGATAAACTCTACTTATCTATCTTAAACGCGATCCGCGATAACGATCTAACTCCCGAACTGGGTGAACATTTGCAAGGACGTTTAGGGAAAAAAATAAATTCTGTTATTCCGACAAAACTCTATACCCATAATGTTGATGTGGATGCTGAGAACGAACGGGAGCTAGCAAAAATTCCAAATGAAGTTTATAGCTACAATATGGCTGGTCATGGGGGAGAGAAAATGGTGGAGAATTTGAAAAAAGGCTGTCTCGCTTCAGAGAATTTAAGATTGAAGAAAGGGGCGCGGGTAATGTTTGTAAAAAATAATATCGAAGAAGGTTATGCTAACGGTACCTTGGGTGAAGTAGTAAGTTGCGACAGGAATGGGATTGTCGTGAAGACGTCTAAGGGCAAGAATATCAATGTCCCTCTTGCGAGCTGGCGGATTGAAGAAGACGGCAAGATTAAGGCGGAGATTTCTCAATATCCTTTGCGTTTGGCCTGGGCGATTACTGTACATAAGAGCCAAGGCTTATCGCTTGATGCGGCCGAGATTGATTTGTCCCAAGCCTTTGAGGCGGGGATGGGTTATGTCGCTCTCTCTCGCGTACGGACGCTGGCGGGACTCTCTCTTAAGGGTCTTGGGTCGCAAGCCTTTAGAGTTAATGAAGATGTTCTTCGCGCTAATGATAATTTTCGTGAAGAGTCACGGCGGCATACCCATGAATTAAGTGGCCTCACTAAAACGGAAAAGGAGGCTAAGCAAAAAAGATTTTTAGCCAAGATCGGGGCGATAGGCGAAGATGGCAAGAAGGCTAAGGTTAAGAAATTAACGACGGTTGATAAGACGAGACTCTTGGTTGAGGCGGGTAAGACTCTACATGAGATGGCTCGAGAGAGGGAATTGAGCATTGATACTATCCTTGATCATTTAGAGAAAATTAAAGAGCAAAATCCGGATCTCCCACTTCAATATTTGAGCCAAAACATGATGGTTTCGCGCGCCAAGAAAATCCGTGCCGCTCTGACCAAGAACGGCACCATTACTGGGGGCAAATATCTTCTTGGTCCGGCTAAGAATATTCTCGGTCCGGGCTTCTCTTATGATGAGATACGGCTAGTGCGTTTATTAATGTAGGGCTGTGGATAACTTTTCTTGACCACATAATTTGACAGGACTACAATTATGATGAGGTTGAAGATGTTGACAGTTAGATCGTAAGTGATAACTTCTCAATTGTAATAGTATTGATAGATATCTTCAGCCTCACAAAGA
>JBAYIK010000004.1:0-90948 GCA_041665625.1 Minisyncoccota bacterium
AGGGATAACTTCAGGCGTGGTGGTAGGAGTGGTTTCCTCTGTCACTACGGGCAAGGGGTCTGGGACAGGTTCTGGTTCTGTTGGGGTGGAGATATCAACGGTAATATTAGAAGGTTCAACGAGGGTTTCGACGATATCACTCACGGCCTCTTCGGCACTGGCCAGGAGAGAACGAGGGAAGGTTAAGATATTAGGGTGAAGAGATTCGGCGAGAGCTAGAGATTGAGGAGCGGTGATGTTCTTGCGGGCTTGAGCCACCAGGGTCTCCCGGGGTGGATTGGGTAGCTTGATATCTAGTGAGAGAGATTCTCTTCGCGAGAGATTGGTAACTTTGATGTCCTGTGCGTCTTTAGGCAGAGAGACGAGATGCTCCCCTTTCAAACGGTCTGAAGGGTGGATGAGCTTTTGCCACTTGATGGGTTCTCCCGCAGTGAAACTAAGTTGAGTGGCATTAACATTCTTGACTAGGGCTGGCTGATGAAGCCAGTCAGTGACTAACCAGAAAGCACGAAGACCGCCGATGACGATACCAATCAAAAGCAAGACGAGAAAAATCTTTTTTCTTCGAGGCATTTAGGGTAATTATAGCATGGGGGCTTCTCTTTAATAAAGAGATAGAAAAAACAATCCCCCGGCGCGCTTACTGCACACCGGGGGGTTTACCCTAAAAAGACGCGGACTACTCAGGCGAGAACGTAACCCCCCTCACGGGAGACAAGACCTTCGCCTTCTCGGAGGTCGAAGCAGACGTCCACTGCCCAATGGTCAGGGTTGATCCTCTCGAGGGGAATTTTGCCGTTGTCCAAACGGCAGTGGAAACTTCCTCCCTCGGTCGAAGAGACCCTTACCACAGTGAGAGGGCTTCTCCCTTTCATCACAAGGTCTCCAACTTCAACAGTTCCCTTCATGGCAAGGCGCTCCTTTCTGCCAGATTTGAACACTTTTCTGTCCAAATTAATACCAGATTGAGTGCCTCTTGTCTAGACAGTCGTCTGGTTATATGTCCAGAATCCGAAACAGGGACACCCCAGCGGAGACGGAGATATTGAGAGACTCTTTATCCCCCACCATCGGGATCTCAGCAATCACGTCGCACTTTTTCAAAATACTTTTAGGTAAACCGGTAACCTCATTACCAAAAATAAAAGCAGTTTTGAGCTTAACCTTAACTTTTTTGTAGTCAATCGAATTCTCAGCCTGCTCGATAGCGATAAGAGAGAAGCCCTCTTTTTTAAGTTTGGTGATAAGTTTAGATATATTCTCAACTTTCTCCCAAGGGATATTCTTCTCGGCACCCAAAGCCGTCTTCTCGATCTGCTTATCAGCTCGACCAAACTGGTCAATCGGCGTCGGGGTATAACCCACTAGATATATTTTACTTACTCCACAAGCGTCAGCAGTGCGGAAGATTGAGCCGACATTTAGAGAGCTTCTGATATCAGGAAGTAAAATTATGACTTCTTTTTTCATACACAGAAGAATAGCAGGTTAGCCCCGGGTTGAAAATAGCTAGAATTCTGTTATTATTTCTCTGTTAGTCAATTACCATCCGCTCATAGCTCAGCTGGTAGAGCAGCTCCCTTTTAAGGAGACGGTCGTAGGTTCGATTCCTACTGAGCGGACAAGAGAGGCCGAGAGAGAGTTTACTCTCTCTCGGCCGAACGCGTCAGCTCAGTTTTCTTCTGAGCGGACAACCCTACCTACTAACCATAAAGAAACTCGTTAGATTTTCCTTATTATCCTGAAGGTCATCGGCCATAACTTCTAGATTATAAATCTTGGCCAAATTTCTAGGACCCAAGATCGCCGTATCTTTAGGGATCTTGCCTAGGGACAAAGCTTGAGCCGCTCGCGCGGTATCCACAAGATCTCCCTTACCGCTTTGTAACTTCCAGTCGCCATATTTCTTAGCCAGAGTGCTTTGGCACTGAGCAAAAACTTGAGGGTGAGCCATAATTCCTTTTATTTTCTTCGGATCAACATCCTTGCGTCGCATTAAGAAATGACGAACAAGAATGGCAAATTCTTCAACAATTTTCACTTTATATTTAGCTAGAGCATAGGTTGATTCTTGAACTACTCCCCCAATAGAGTTGTGGATGGCAAACTGACCGAAATCAATATTGCCTTCATGCAATTGACGCATTACCCGCTCGGTCGTATAGAGATATTTTATCTCATAATCCTTTATCCCGTGACGGGTAACATAATCAAGCAATGCCTCTTCATTAAAACTCCCTACTCCCCCTTGTATACCAAAGACAATTTTTTTAGGATCAACCCTCTTCGGCAAAAGTTTATTAAACAAATGGTCATAAACTTCACCTAACAACAAGCGAACCTTCTTGGTATAAGGGTTATAATTTTGCAAATCAAGAAATAGTTGCCAACTATCATTACCAGTAAGGCGCGCAACTTCGTGAAGTTTCTCCGCCCCCAAAGTATCAATTTTGCTTTCTTTGAACTTCATCTCGTTCAAGAGCCGGCCAATAAAATGAGTTAAGCCCTGAGAGGAAGCAGCCAATTTATCGTGCTCGATTGCCGACATCTCTATTACCTGGAGTTTTTTTGATATAAAATATTTCTTCCAAAAATTATATTCGGCCGACTGAGAAGTGAACCGGTCAATGACAAAACGTAAACCCGTGAAACCGGCGCGACTTGAATCTGGGCCAAACATGGGGTGTGTTAAAATTGCTCGGGCTTTAGTTCCCTTAAGATACTTTCTAAAAACCTTAGCTGGATGCATCTTAACGGAGAGAACATCGACCAATAATTGGTCTCTAAAATATTGGCGGTGCTCGGCGATCACCGATTCAAAAGTCGAGATTGGGACCGCATAAAAAACAACTGAGCAGATATAAACCTGGGAGAGATCTTTAACTGACAGCTTAGAGCCGGGGTCGTAGATAGTAATAGTAAAGTCATCTTTGAGCAGACGATAAAGAGTCTGACCAAAACGACCAAAACCAACAATCGCAATTTTGGGCTTGTTTTTATTGGAAATAGTCATTAATTTTATCTATATTTATACAGCAACTAGCGCGAACATAACGCTCACCATTCTTGCCATAGGCCGTCCCAGGGACAAGAGAAATTTGTTTTTCTTCCAAGAGTCTATCGCAGAAGGCCTCGGCACTCTCCTCTTCCTCAGGGATACGGGCCCAAATATAAAGGGCCCCTTTAGGTAAGGTAAAAGTTAAACCCAAGCCTCTCAATTTCTCGGCAATAATATTCCGTCTTTCTTCGTAGCTCTCAATCATTGAATCATGCCAATTGTCGTCATAATTATTTAGAGCATAAGAACCTAAGCGTTGAAGGGGTCGAGACATCCCCGAATCAAGCTGAGACTTAACCTTGGCTGCTGCCGCAACTAAATCTTTATTCCCCGCCATCCAGCCCATACGAAAACCAGCAAATGAACACATCTTCGAATACGAACTAATCTCAATGGCCACATCTTTGGCTCCCGGGACCTGAAGAATGCTTGGGGCGACAAAATCTTCATAGGTAATCTCAGCATAAGCATTATCATAAAGTAGCCAGATCCCTTTCTCTTTGGCAAATCTGACCAAGGGTGCCAGTTCTTCGAGACTCGCCACTTGCCCCGTTGGATTAGAGGGGAAATTGATCCAAATAGCCTTTGTCTCTGGTGTTATTTTTTTCTCTAATTCTTCAACATCAATTTTAAAATCCTTCTCTGGCAAAAGATCATATCCAATTGGCTTTGCCCCCCTCATTAAAGCCGGGCCAACAAATCCCGGATAACCTGGGTCGGGCACCAAGACCTCATCCCCAGCATCAAGGATAGCAAAGGTTAGAGCTCCAATCCCATCCTTCCCTCCCAAAAGCGGATAATACTCCCCTTTCTCCAAACCGACTTCAAAGCGCTCTCCATACCAACCAGTAATAGCCTCCCCTAATTCTTTGGTTGCCCCATAGCCTGGGTAACTAGCTGCCCCCGGCTCAACAATAAATTCCTGGTATCGACGAAGATTTTCTTCTTTTGTTGGGTAATCTGGATTCCCCGGCCCAAAATTCAAAACCTCTCGGCCAGTCCTTTCTTTAACCTCGGCCACCTTCCTAGCTAACTGCACAAAAATGTATTCACCAAAATTATCTAGGCTTTTAGACAAACGTGGCTTTGGTCCAATAGGACCAGATTCATTAGACATGAATTAAATATAACGGAAAAAAAATGTTTAGTAAAATGGTCTAAATACTTAAAATTACCCGCTCAAGACCAAGGTCAAACTCATCTGTCCCAAGGTAGTTTTGATGATAGAGGTCAACAAAACTTCCGGAGAGCTTCTTGAGTTCATCGTTAGAAAAAGTCTTGGCGGCCGACTTGGCCTTAGCCAAGGGAAATGGTTTCATCTTGAGCTTGCTTGTATCCTTAGTATTCTTAACCAACATCAAGTTATTCGTCGCCCAAATCAACTTCCACAATATTTCTTCAGATGAGATCCCGTGCATCATTGCCTCCTGGTAGAGGGCCCAAGCGCGATTCTTGTTCTTCGCCGTGAAGGCATCGGTAATTGAGAAAATGTTAAAGCCAGGAGCCCCGCCATAGAGCCTCAAAGCTCCCCCACTCTTCTCAAAAGCCTGTGTCTTAGCCGCCATCTTCTCCAACTTCTCCAGCATCTTTGCCGGCAAATTATTCTCGAGGAAAATAAAAACATTCTCCGACTTCGCCGCTAATTTGACCCAATCTGTTTTATCTTTTTTTTCTTCTCCCCTCTCAGTCAAAACATCTTCTTCTTTTTCTTCTTGGCCTTCTTTAGCTTTTCTTACTGGACTTAACAAATTATCGCAAGCGACAATAAACTTATTGTGAAAGAGGCCTTGACCTCTGGTTAATTCATCCAGATTGTCCTCGTTAAAATTCTCTTTAGTCAGACGAAAGAGGCTCGCCTCTGGACTCTTCGTTAATAGCGAATTAATCACCGCGTTATACTTATCGCGACTCTTTATCTCATCATTGCCATAAAAAAGATAAATCATATTTCTAAAGTAATGCCAACAGGACAATGATCTGAGCCGAGAACGGTATCATCAATGAAAGCGTTTTTGATATTCTTCTTTAATTTCTCACTCACGAGAAAATAATCAATTCTCCACCCAATATTCCGCGCCCTGGCTCCCATCCGATAGCTCCACCAAGAATATTGCCCCTTGTTGCCATTAATCAGGCGGTAAGTATCAATGAGTCCATGTTCAATAAACTTATCTGCCCAAGCCCGTTCCTCCTTAGTAAAGCCGGCATTGCCCACATTATCTTTAGGCCGAGCCAGATCAATCTCCTGATGAGCCACATTGAAGTCGCCACAAGTCACCACCGGCTTCTTCACCTCCAATTTCTTAATATAAGCGAGCCAATTTTTATTAAACTCTTCTTTGAAGCCCAAGCGCGTTAACTCATGATTCGCATTAGGGAAATAAGTATTAACAAAATAGAATTTCTCAAACTCTAAGGTAATCACTCGCCCCTCATCATCCCAATCACCACGGTCAACAGAGGTTGGTTCAATTTTTGAGAGAATAGCCGTGCCCGAATAACCAGGACGCTTAGCATGATGCCAATATTCATTGTAGCCAGCAAAATCAAATTCCTCCTTCGCTCGGGCCACATCATTAATCTTAATTTCCTGCAGGCCTACAATATCCGGTTTCTCTTCCTTAAGCCAATCAGCAAAACCATTCTTCACCGCCGCGCGGATACCGTTCACATTCCAGGAATAAATTTTGAGTTTGGTGGCCATTATTTGAACTTGTTTAGAATCTTAAAATCTTCCTTAAGCGTCTCTATTAGGTGCTGGTTATAAATCGCGGCGGCAGGATGATAGAGCGGGACTATGGTCACTTTACCATAATCGGCCACCCCTTCAAAAGCCTGACCATGGAGTTCACTAATGGGGCGAAGGGCCTCGGTTAGGCCAAACTTCTCTAAAAGATACTTAGAAGAATAACGCCCCAAACCCACCAAGACTCTCGGCTGAATAATGGCAATTTGTCTATCCAAAAATGGGCCATATATTTTTATCTCCTCAGGCAAAGGATCTCTATTCTTCTGCGGTCTGTCTTTTACTATATTGGTAATATAAATATCAGCTCTCTCTAACCCAACACTTGAGAGCAAATTATCCAAGATCTTTCCCGCCGAGCCACAAAAGGGTCTGCCGGTCTTGGCCTCGTTTCTCCCCGGGGCCTCCCCCACCAACACAATCTTGGCTTCATGATTACCTTCGCCGATCACCGGCAAATAGTTATTCTCCTTTCGGTAAACATAAAGTGGTGACTCAATAAGAGCCACCACCTCTTCTTTAATTTTATCTAAGAGAGACTCTCGCTTAACAGAATTACTCTTCTTCATCATCATCGTCTTCTTCTTTCTTCTTGTCTTTGCCTTCGTCGGAGATTGAAGATCTTTCTGCGGGAAGAACGTCTCTGGGGTAAACAGTTTTAACTAAGCCTTTGTTAATAAAATCTCGCTCAATAATCCAAAAAATAGTGAATATAAAAAGGGAAAAACCGGCGGCAAAAAAGGCGATAGAATAAAGGCCAAAACCACAGGCCATCCCCACCCCAGCCGAGACCCAGACACCAGCAGCCGTGGTTATCCCGGTCAATCGAGATCCCTTAAGAACAACTAGGCCCGCGCCAATAAAGCCAATTCCCACAATAACCTGTGAGGCCATACGCAAGGGGTCAATGTTCGCAGCTAAAGGACCAGCCGTCGCAATTACTGAGCGAGAAATAATAACAAAAAGTGCCGAGCCAAGGCTAACGAGAGAATAAGTGCGCATCCCCGCTACCTTGCCAGCCAAATTACGCTCAATCCCCAATATCGCCCCCAAGAGAACCGCCACTAATAAGCTAATAAATATTTCTGAGTAACCAAGAAGAGTTATGTCCATATACTCAAAATTATAAACGTTTATCAAAACGAAAACAACCCCGCAAAGCGAGGTTGTTTTCTAAAATCTTTTTAAGATTATTCGGCAGTAGTGGTAGCAACTGGAGCCTCTTCAGCAGGAACTTCAGCGGCTGGGGCAACAGAAGTATCAATAGTAGTAGTAGCCTCGGTGGTGACAACGGTCTCACCAGTAGGAGCTGGGCTCTTAGCCTTGAACCATACAACACCAACAATGATGAGGATGATGATAACGGCAACAATGATGTAATTCTTCATTTGAAAATATCAATAAAAGGTTAATAACCGACCTTTACTTTTTTGGTTTGCAAATCTTCTTGCCCTCTTATAATAAGTCTTCTGAGCGAAAAAATCAAGGTTTCCTCTTTGTGGATAAAATGGTCTAGTTTTTAGGCCCCTTTTTCAAGTTCTCCCCAACGCGGGCCCACCGCAGAGCTAACTTCAATGGGAACATTAATTTTCACCACATTTTCCATTGCCTGCTTAATAATTGGCAAGGCTTCCTGGATGACACTCTCTTCTACCTCATAAATAAGTTCATCATGGATCTGCAAAAGAAGAAAAATCTTATCGGCTAGCCCCGCTTTTTTTATATCTTGGTCGGCCCGAATTGTCGCCAACTTAATAATATCCGCAGCCGTCCCCTGCAAAGGGGCATTCATCGCCATGCGCTCGGCGCTGGCCTTAATTTGTGGTAAAGGCGAATGAAGTGCGGGCAAATAACGACGACGACCGAATAAGGTCTCAGTATAACCCCTCTCCTTCGCTCCTTCAATAACTAACTCGAAGTATTTTTTGATAGTCGGGAAAGAAGCAAAATAATTATCCATAAACTCTTGAGCCTCATCCCGGGTCGTCCCTAAATTAACCTTCAAGGCATTAACCCCCATACCATAAATAATACCGAAGTTAATTACCTTAGCTCTCCTTCTCATCTCTTTTGTTACCTCTTCTTCTTTAACCTTAAAGACCCTCGCCGCAACTGAAGTGTGAATATCCTTCCCTTCTTTAAAAATCTTGACCAGATCGGGGTCCTCAGACAAAGCGGCCAAAACTCGCAATTCAATCTGCGAATAGTCAAAAGCCATCAGTTTATAGCCAGGGCGAGCGACAAAAGCGTTACGGATAGCCGCCCCTTGCTCCCCCCGAGTGGGGATATTCTGAACATTGGGGTTAGATGAAGACATACGCCCAGTAGTTGTCCCGGTTTGATTAAGGGTCGCATGGAGGAAGTCTCTCTCATCCAAAAGTTTTGGGAGATTATCAATATAAGTAGTAAGAAGCTTCTGTAATTCACGATAAGCCAAGATCTCTTCAATAACCGGATGAGCATCTTTTAGTTTAATAATCTCCGATTCACGTGTCGACTGACTTCCCCCCGCTGTTTTTTTAAGACCTTTAATTGATAGGTTTAATTTAACAAAAAGGATCTCCCCCAATTGCTTGGGCGAATTAATATTAAACTCCGAACCAGCTAGCTCATAGATCTTCTTCTCTCTCTCCTTCAATTTAAGATGATAATCCTTAGAAAGTTCGGCTAAGAATTCCTTATCAATCTTCACTCCTCGAGTTTGCGCTTCTTCAAGAATTGGAATGAGGGGCAATTCTATCTCTTGGTAAACCTTTGTCAAACCAAGTTTCCCCAACTCAGCCAATAGTTTTTCTCTAGCTTGGGCGAGATCTTCTGTTTTTGTGTATTCAAAAATATCTTCCAGTTTAGGATTGGTGATGTCCGAGTTAATGAGCCAGAGGGCTATGGCGAGTTGTTTGATTTCTTTGGCCTCAGTGGGCGTGGTCTCTTTTTCTTCGGGCTTTGTGTGAGGTGCGACTTCGGGCTCTTTTGAAGTCGGATCTCCCACAGAAGCCTCGCCAGCAGAGGAGAAGTCGTTTCTCGCGTAGCCAGATGCGACTTCGCCCGCTGCTGGCGACACCACCAGTTTCTTCAGGCGCCCAATCAAAGTTCGAAATTCCAATTCGCTAAATAAATCCTCGGCGTGTTTGGTATCAAAAGTCTCGGCCCAAGTCTCCTTCGGTAATTTGAAATCAATTTTGGCATCACGCCGAATAGTCGCCAAGGTCTTAGAAAAAATCGCCTCCTCCTCACTATTTTTAAGAATCTCAATAATTCGTGCCTTAATCCCTCGATCGAGCAAAACTTGCTCATCTTTCTTTATCTGTTTATAAATATCCTCGATGGTGCCAAATTCCTGAATCAAAGTAGTCGCCGTCTTCTCCCCGATACCCTCGACTCCAATAATATTGTCAGAGGGATCCCCTCTTAAACCTTTATAGTCAATAAGAAATTGAGGATCAAAGCCATAGCGCTCTTTCACCATTTTTTCATTATAGACAACAGTATCGTTCAATCCTTTCTTCAGAGTGAAGACGACAACTCGGTCATCATCAACCAGTTGTAAAGTGTCCATATCGCCAGAAGCAATAACAATTTGTGTATCTTTCTCTTTCTTTAGCTTCTCAACAACCGTCCCGATGATATCGTCAGCCTCAAAGCCGGCCAGGTCATAGATAGGAATATGTAACGCGGTAAAAATATCATGTGACCGAATAATCTGAGCGACAAGTTCTGGTTCAGCCTTACGACGGCCAGCCTTATAGTCATCGTAGATCTGCTTACGAAAAGTTGGTTCGGCTCGATCATAACAGGCAATAAGGTAGTCTGGTTTGAGGTCAGCAATAATTCGAAGCATCATCGAAGCTAGACCGTAGAGCCCCCCAGTTGGTTCACCCTTGCTTGAGGAAAAATCCGGCAGGGCGTGATAAGCCCGATGCAAAATAGCATGGGCATCAATTAAGACTATTTTTGTTTTATAACTTTTTTTTGCCATTGGTTACTTAGGCTTTGAACGATTCTTCAGATTATCCATAAGAACGACATACCAGGTCGGATGTTTTTTAATCAACGCTTCTGTTGCATCTTCTATTTGGCCACGAATTTCTTCAAGGGGTAATCGATCGGCCCGACCATAGGCCTCCCGATAGACCGTTGATTGTGGCTTTACAAAGGACCTCACCTTTCTTATAACCTCACCATTGGGAGAAAATTCTAATTGAAAAGCTAAAATTGCGTCACTAACTGTTTTTTCCATACCCCCAGCATCAGTCACTTGTTTTACCATGTCCATCATCAAGCCCTGAATACCCGATAAGCCCTCATCTTCGGGCTTTTTCTCCTCAACCTTTTTTGCCTCAGTTTCCTCTTTCCGTTTCTTAAATTCAGAAAAATCAAAAATTTTGCCCTCCATAATTATAAAATTATTTCTCTCGTCTGCTCGTCGATAAATTTAAAGTGAATTTTGTGTTCCGAACCATCAAAAAGATCCACCACCTTCTCTGGCCATTCTAACACAATTAAGTTGTCAGGATTAGAGCTTAGTTCCACCCAGCCCAAGTTTAATAAATCAGCCCCAGAATTTAGGCGATAGGCATCAATATGGACAAGATTCTTAACTGAAAGATGAAGTCTCTCTGTGACTTCCTTTGGGATCTTATAAGACTTCATTAAAACAAAAGTTGGGCTAGTGAGATGATTCTTAATTCCTAACTCGCGTGCCAAAGCTTGAGTAAAACTAGTCTTTCCTCCTCCTAAATCCCCTTCTAATAGCAAGACTGTCGCCCCGCTTTTGTTCGGTTTCAAATTCTTTAAAACAGTTAAGGCCGCTTGGGCTGTTTCATTTAATGATTTAGAAATAATTTTTGCCTGTCCCATCCCTTTAAGGGTAACAAAAAAGCAGATAAAAAGAAAAGGCACTGGGGAAAAGTGTCTTTTCCCCAGTGCCTGAGCACTGTTCAAATTTGCCGTTACCGGCGGTTACCACCATGGTGACCGTAGCCGAGGCGACTGGCCCGGCTCTGACCGCTCGCCCAGTAGTGTCCCTCGGCAGCCTGGACTTGGGCCCGGTAGATCGCCTGTTCGGTGGCCAGCCGGCGTGACTCATGGCCAGACCCGTAGCCATAGCTGGAGACGTTGCCGTAACCGTAGCCATAGCTGGAACCGGAACTGATTCCGACCGAGAACGAGCCATGGTGCCCGATTCGACTGTAGCCAAGCGACATAACGGGTGCCGGATTGACATAGACGGGCTCCTGCACGTAGACCGGGGTCTCCACGTACACAGGCGGGGCCTGGACGTACACCGGCTTCTCAACGACAACGACCTTCTCCACGACCCGGACGGGCTGAGAGATGGCCAATTCTTCGTTGATCGGGGCGATCTGGGGCCGCGCAGCGACCGAGTTCCGACCGACAGTTTTGTTTGCGAACTGTTCGGGGAGAACGGTCGCCTTGGACTCGGCGATTGCCGGGGCCATGGCGGCCGCTTCTTCTGTATCGGTCATGGTGACGGTCGTCACGGTTGTCGTTGTGGTTGTCTTCTTCGTCTCAGCGAGAGCGGAGGCCGACAACCCAACAAACAGCGCGATGGCGATAATGGTAACTGTGACAAGGTGCTTCGTGGTATTCATGGCTCTTTTCCTTCCGCCCGTTGGGCTGTTGGCCATTTCTGTTCCTTAACTCTTCTGACTTAAGTATAGCATAATACGCCATATTTGTCAAATATGGCTCTAAATAAGGGTTTGGCCCACTTTATCTATTTGAATATCCCCTGCCAAGCCAACCAGACGTTCGCGAGCCAGTTTTGTGGCTTAGTTGAAGCACTTTTTACCGGCAAAGGATAATGGTTTGCATCACAATCTTTCCCTACAAATTTACCATCACCAGGATGATAATCAGTACCAACAAAATCGCCGAGATAAACTACTTTTATCTGCGCCATTACCCAACCAAAACAAAAACCTTTTTCTCTGCCATAAAACATGCCGTCAGGCACATTCTCTATGGGAATAGCCCACTTTCCTTTTCCTTCGGCGAGTCTTTGTTTTGCTGTTTGTTGGCAAAGTTCGGATCCCAGATTGCTTCGACAGAAAGAGTCATGAGAACGCTTATATCTATCAAAAGCCGGTTCTCCAAAATAATCACCAACCCGGATAACCATGACGACAATGTCTGTCATAAAGGCCGCCCCAAAGTTATATTTCTCAGGGCAAGAAATTTTTACAAGTGAAGGGTCATCTCCGTCAAGCATGACTTTATCGCAAAACAAAAAATTTACAGCTGAAGGATAATTAGGATCAAGAACTTTAAAATTTACCTTTGTGGGCAAATCTTGTATATCAACAACAATTAAGGCGTGAGACATGAGGGAATTTTCTGGATATTGATTGTGACCATGCATTTTCCCCATAATCAATATAGGTACAATGTCGCCAGTATTAAGGGCCTTCTTAATTATGTTTAAACTAGTATTCTGCATCCTAGTAGTGCCCTCCGAATTTATATGAGAACTAATCTGATAATTGACAATAAAGTCTTTCATGTCTCTCGCGTCACCAGAGCCGTTATAGTTGGTGGTACAAGTACCGTTGGTATAATAACAAAAATCTTGGCCATCAATACCAAGCCAAGAGTTAGCGTCCTTTTCTGTTATTGAAGTTACTTCGCGCCCCACTAATAAATCTAACGAAATATCTCCAAACGGAACCTCACACGGCTCCCCTCCACCAGCAATCCCATTACACTCACTCACCACCCTAATCCCCGCACTTTTCTTGGTGGTGCTTGGACTACTCTTTTCCCAACACCAAACTTGCATATTAGTTCCCGCTCCGGTTGAAGTGGCACTTAGAGGCGGGTTAAGCATAAAGACATCGTCTTTAGGTTTAAGATCGTTAGATCTAACTTTCTTGTTGCCATCTAGAAGTTGGTTGGGTGAGAAGTTGTAACATTGATTACCACTGGGTCCCCAGCAATTGAGACCGCAGACTGGATCTTTGAAAGTTCCTTGGATATCCCAGCTTAGGTGAAGAGGGGTGGTAGTGCCATAACTAGGGCAATATGAACAAATAGAACCTACCCCATCAGAGCGGACAGCGGGTATTGGGTCAAGGGTGCAAGGTGGACCAAGGGGGACGAATTGAGCAAAAGAGATTAGGGGGAGGAAAAAGAAAAACAAAACAGACAAAACAAAAAAAGATTTTTGAGACTTCATTGATTTAATTCTAGCAACTTTATCATTCACCCGCCAGACCTTGGGCTCACTTAAGGTCTGGCGGGGATTTTTTATACTTATCCACTTTGCGTTAAGTTAGTAGAGTGCTAGTAATGTAGTTAGTAACGCGGTAAAATTATAAAAAATGAGTCAAGATCCAATCAAACAAGGAGTCACGGATGAGCAAATTGCTGATTTGCGAACAAGAGAAGCCGAGGAGCTGGCTCAATTGATGGCTGACAAATATAAGATCCCCTACATTGACCTAACCCGCACCCTTATTAACACCGACGCTCTTCGTTTAATCACTGAAGCTGATGCCCGGGCCGGGAGTCTTGTGGCTTTCTCTGTCTCAGGGAAAAAAGTAAATATCGCCGTTGACTCACCAAATAAGCCTGAGACCTTAGATGTTATTGAGAGCCTAAAAAACAAAAATTTTCTTGTTACCCTCTATATTACTTCTCTCTCCGGCTTAGAGAGTGGCTGGGCTAAATACGAAGAAATTTCCAAGTCTGAGAGGTCTCATGCTGGTTTAATTGAAATCTCTAGTGATAGTATCGCCGATTACACAACTCGCTTCAAAACTCTTAAGGATATCCAGACCGAAATAGAAAAAGAAAGTAATCTGGCCGAGAAACAGGGGGGTATCTCTATTATCCTTGAAATTATTATGGCCGGGGGCCTCGTCACCGACGCCTCAGATATTCATATCGAACCAGAACAAGACAATATTCGTCTACGTTATAGACTCGATGGTGTTCTCGAGAACGTCGCCACTTTCCCTAGCAAAATTTATAACCAAATCATTTCCCGTCTCAAATTAGTCTCAGGAATGAAATTGAATGTGAAGCTCGCCTCACAAGATGGCCGTTTTAGTATTATCCTTAAAGACACCGAGATTGAAATTCGCTCATCAGTTATCCCTTCAGCTTATGGCGAGTCAGTGGTTATGCGTATTCTTAATCCTGAGTCTATTAATGTAACTTTTGAGAAGCTGGGAATTGAGAAAGAACTGTTTGCTATCTTTAATCGTGAAATTCATAAACCAAACGGCCTTATCTTGTTAACAGGCCCTACCGGTTCGGGTAAAACAACAACCCTCTACTCTTTCTTGCGTGAAATTAATTCGACCGAAAGCAAGATCATCACCATTGAAGATCCTATCGAGTATCACTTAGAGGGAATCAACCAGACTCAGGTTAATCGCAAAGAGGGGTACACCTTCTTATCAGGACTCCGAAGTGCTTTGCGCCAGGACCCAGACATTATCATGGTTGGAGAAATCCGTGACCCAGAGACAGCTAAAATTGCTGTGCAATCTTCTCTTACTGGTCACTTGGTCTTCTCAACCTTGCACACCAATAATGCCCAGGGTGCTATCCCCCGTTTGATTGACCTTAATCTTAACCCTAAGATTATCACCTCAGCCCTTACTCTCTCTATTGCCCAACGTCTCTTGCGAAAACTCTGCCCTGTCTGCAAACAAGAAAAAGAACCAGAAGCTTGGGAGAGAGACCTCATCAATAATGTTATCGAGAGCATTAAGAAGAAGCGCCCTGATCTAATCCCGGCCGAATGGTTGACTCCCAATACAACAAGTAAAATTTATAAAAATGTGGGTTGTGATAAATGCCACAATACCGGCTTCAAGGGCCGACAGGGTATCTTCGAGGCAATTTATATGGACGACGCTGTCGCGGCTGCCGCCATTGCTAACCCAAACGAGAAAGAAATAAAGATTGCCGCCATACCGCAAAAAATCCTGGATATGCGCCAAGATGGAATATTAAAAGTAATTAGAGGAGAGACAACGATAGAAGAAATGGGCCGCGTTATTGACCTGTACGAAGAGATCATTTAGAACTACCCACTGCTCTTTGATAATCAAGTATACAAATCTCTAAACAATCGCTTTCGTCATGCAACTAAAGTTAAATAAATAATCCAGGATAGTTTCCGTCTGATCCACTGCTAGGGTGGGAACCGAAACGTCCTATCAAATAAATCCGTTAGATCAATAAATTGATCTAGATTGTTTAGAGATTTGTCTACTAGATTGTCTGGGCTTAATGTTAGCACATCAGAAATTATATGTCAAGTATAGAAAACGACACCTTCCTAGACCGCTCCTTACGTCCAGCTCTCTGGGAGGAGTATGTGGGACAAAAGAACATCAAAGATAACCTCAAGATCCTCCTTCAGGCGGCTAAGGAGCGCAATCACCCACCCGAACACCTCCTCTTTTATGGCCCCCCAGGCTTAGGGAAAACCACCTTGGCCCACCTTATCGCTAAGGAGATGAGCGCTCAGATTAAGATTACTTCAGGCCCCGCCATTGAGAAAGTTGGCGATTTGGCCTCTATCCTCACCAACCTCTCCCCTGGTGATATACTATTTATAGACGAGGTTCACCGGCTCAACAAGATGATCGAGGAGGTTCTTTACCCAGCCATGGAGTCCGGGATGCTCAATATTGTGATCGGCAAAGGTCCTGGCGCTCGGGTTATCCAAATTGATCTCCCTCCTTTTACCTTACTCGCCGCCACCACCCGTGTGGCTCTCCTTTCCTCCCCTCTTCGTTCCCGCTTCTCAGGTGGCACTTACCGCCTTGAGTTCTATTCCGAAGAAGAAATTACTGAGATTATCAAACGCTCCGCCAAAATCTTAGGGATAGAAATTGACGAGGCTGGAGCTATTGAAGTGGCTCGTCGCTCACGCTTCACTCCCCGTATCGCCAATCACCTACTTAAGCGTTGTCGTGATTATGCCCAAATTACCAAGAAACAACTTGATGTTAAGACGGTACGCGAAGCTCTACAGCTCCAGGGTATCGATGAGATGGGCCTCACTGATCCTGATCGTCAAATCTTAGACATTATTATCTCAAAATTTAATGGCGGCCCGGTTGGTGTTGGCACCATCGCCACGGCTATCTCCGAAGAAGACGCAACCATTGAAGACGTTTATGAACCTTATCTTATCCAACTTGGATTCATCGAGCGCACTTCAAGAGGCCGTGTCGCCACCCAGCGTGCTTATGAACACATGGGTTTTGATTACCCTTCTTCCTCTTCCCCCGCCAGGCCTTAAGGCTTGTCCTGCGAAGCCTTGGCGAAGTAGGAGAGCCCAAGGCCTGGCGGGTTCATTAATCTAAGTCATCCTCCTCGAAGTTAATTTCTTCGTCAACCGGTGTCTCAGCTTTATCTCTGAGGTCTTTAATCTTTTCAATTTGATTATATAGCTCTTGTAAATCCTCATTCCCTTCAAACCAGGCCCTAATTTGATCATCTTCCAGAAACCGAGAAGCAACTTCTTCGTCAGAAAGGTTATAGACAGAAGATATAGAACTAAGCCAGTCTGGGTTGTCTGACATATAGCACTCCGCGGCAGAGTAGCCAACAATATGATAAAGCTGTGACTCAAGTTTAATAACCACCAACAGTAAATTCAGATTAACACCTGACAAACTAAAAAGCTGATTGTCGCAAAAAGCTTTCATCGTATTAAGCCTATCAAGGAAGGATTCGTATATTTCGGGCTGGGTAGCTCCAGCTGTAACGCGAGCCTCTTTCAAAATACTTTCAATTTGAAAGTTTGAGATGCCAATAATTTCATTCAAACTACCAACTCTATCCTGATGAGAACCCCCATCTTCTCCCATAAACTTAAACAGTTCATCTGTCCCCCCTTCACCATAAAAAAGGAGCCTAGCTATCTTTTTAGCCAAATCAGTGGACGACGATTTTTGGGCCTTTGCTTCTTGGCATAAATTTTCGGCCTCTTCAACCTTGGCATAAAATTTTTTAATTCGGCTCAAGATCTCCAACTGAGAAGCAATGCCTGTCTCAACCGTAGAGACGACCTCATCAATTTTAGGTCGGAGCTCTGCAACATCAATCTTAAGTTTGGCCAAAAAGGTCTCGTCTTTAAAATGACGCCTCTCTTCTTCGTGGAAAAGGGCCTCAAGATTCGTCCCCCGAGACACCTCTCTAGCTAAATTTTCACCGATACGACCAAAAAATTCATCAATGGCTCCTTGAGTTAGATTTTCATAAGGATGTTCCCTATTATTTTTTTTACAAAGGTATTCTCTAATAAAATGACCAATTTCCTCACCATAGGTAATTCCACTATTAAGATTAGGCTCATGTATATATATAATATTATCTTCTGGGCTATAAGCAGAAACTTCTGGAGAATCTTTATCACCCTCCAACCGAAGTAAAACCTGCGGCCACTCAGAATCCGGGATATCAATCCCCATTTTATCAATCATTAAGCGGAGCAGGCCTCTAACCTGTTCCCCTGCTTCAATGATTCTTTCATCCTCTTTTGGTGATTGATTACCAACTTCAAGATTATCTGCCCCAGTAGGTCCTTCCATAAAATTTTATTTACCAGTTATTCTTTTACCCAAGTTTCTAACAATAGCCACCGCCTTTTGGGGTAAAGTTTTTCTCTTCCAAGCCAATTTGGCCATTTTTTTCTCAAACTCAACCGGGTCTAATCCTAAGTTTCTAACCATACTGCCAATTAATTCTTCTTGTGATCTTCCTAACTCCTCAACATCTTCTCTGAGAGCTCTAGCTTGTCGCTCCATAATACTTCCAAGGCTAACCGTCGCGGCTTCAACTTTTTTGGGATGAGAAGAACCATCATCACCTTTATTTTCTGGCAACTTGGGCAATTCAGAAATAGGTGCCGGAGAAGACAACTTTTCTGACTCGATCTTAGGTTCACTGCCTGTTGAACTTGGGGCTATATCAAATTGAGACATAATTTTAGAGTAATTAAATAAGCTTTATAATCATCTACCTTTAGTTTAGCAAAGCTGGGGAACTAGGTAAAATATCAGTTTTGCAAAATCTTTGATGGACTGGTATCTTTAGTTTATGTCAGGACATAATAAATGGTCACAAATTAAGAACAAGAAAGGGGTAACCGACGCCAAACGTAGTAAGTTATTCTCAATGCTCGTCAGGATGATTACTATGGAGGCTAAGCGCGCTGGAGGCAACAAAGAGGCACCAAGTCTTAAGGCGGCCATTATTCGAGCCAAAGATGCCAATATGCCTCTTGATAATATCGAGCGCGCTATGCAAAAGGGCTTCGGTGGTGGGGCCGAGAACTTCGAAGAAGTCACTTATGAGGCCTATGGCCCAGCCGGGGTTGCCCTTCTCATTACCGGGGTTACTGATAATAAAAACCGAACCACTCCAGAAATCAAACATATTTTATCTGATCACGGGGGAAGTCTTGGGACTCAAGGTTCCACTGCCTGGGCCTTTACTAAAGATGCTGAGGGAAATTTTATTCCTCAGGCTGTTATTCCCATCTCTCCCGACGACCAAGAAAAACTCACGAGCTTAATTGAAGAAATTGAGGAGCACGAAGATATTAAAAATATTTATCATAATGCTGATCTTCCTACAGAGGAAGAAGAATAAATCATGTTAGTTTTAGGCATTGACCCTGGTTATGATCGTCTCGGGGTCGCTCTAGTAAAAAAAGATGGGGGTAAAGAAGAGTTAATTTTTTCTGATTGTTTTCTCTCTTCTCCTAAAGATGCTCTTGGCGAGAGGCTTCTATCTATTGGTAATAAATTAGAAAAATTAATAAAAGAATATAAACCTGATGCGGTAGCAACCGAAAAACTCTATTTTACTGTTAATCAAAAAACCGCCATGGCTGTGGCTGAAGCCCGTGGTGTGATCTCTTATCTTTCAGCCAAACACAAAATCTCCCTCACAGAATACACTCCGCCAGAAATAAAACTGACTGTGACAGGATACGGCAATGCCAATAAAAAACAGGTGGCCGAAATGGTCCCTCGTTTAATTAAAATTTCTAAAAGAATAAAATACGACGATGAGTATGATGCAATAGCTATTGCTCTAACCCACCTAGCAATACACCCCGCAAAAGGAAAAGTGTTATCCCCAAACTAGTAGTTAAAAAGTTGCAAAAAAATACCGATATGTTAAAAAGTAATAGATCAATTTTTATTATTAATAAATAACTTTTAAAACGATGCCAGACGATGATGATACTATAGTTCCTCCAATCGACGACGATGCAGATTCTGTCGACGATCCAGAACTCGCTGATGACAGTGAGTTAGAAGATCTCGACCTTTATGGTGCTGCCGAGGAAGAAATTTAAAAAGTGCCCTAAACAAAGCCGTCCCGATAATTAATTATCGGGACGGCTTTGTTTCCCCAAAAATAAGACCACACTTATCTTTTTAGGCAACTTATGGTAATATTGGGAAATGTCTAAACATAAAAAAATAACACATAGTATTTACAGTTCAATTCTCTTTATTATCACCATATTTTTGCTTTTGGGGAGCTTTTCTACTATCTGGGCCATCACCCTCCCAGTGCCTGATTTCGAAACATTTTTTACTAAACAAATTGCTGAGCAGTCGATGAAAATTTATGATCGAACAGGTGAAATTCTCCTCTATGATGTTAAAGGGGTACGTCGCACCCCGGTTATCTTTGGCACAATTCCCCAAGTCGTTAAAAACGCCACCCTCGCTATCGAAGATGCTGGCTTCTATCAACATAAGGGTATCCAACCAACCTCTATCGCCCGAGCTTTCCTGGTTAATCTAGTTTCTGGTGGTGTCGCTCAAGGGGGTTCAACCATTACCCAACAAGTCGTTAAAAACTCACTCCTGACCCGTGATAAAACTATCACCCGTAAGATTAAAGAGGTCGTCCTCTCGGTCAAGCTAGAGAATAGTATGACCAAAGATGAAATCCTAAATGTCTATCTAAACCAATCTCCTTATGGTGGTAATATCTATGGCGTTCAAGAAGCCGCTAAAGCCTACTTCCACAAAGATATCGGCCAAGTGACCATGGCCGAAGCCGCCTATCTCGCAGCCTTACCACAAGCCCCAAATTATTACTCCCCTTACGGAGCGAATAAGGATAAATTAGAACAAAGAAAAAACCTCGTTCTTAGTCGAATGCTTGAAGTTAAATTTATCACTAAGGCTGAATACGATAAGGCTAAAGCTGAGAGAGTAACTTTCTATGAGAAGATAAACCAAGGAATTAAGGCTCCACACTTTGTCACTTGGCTCAAAGATGACCTAGCTCTCCGCTATGGTCTAGATAATATCGAAAATAATAGTTTTAAGGTTATCTCAACAATTAATTGGGACCTACAGCAAAAAGTTGAGGAGTTGGCCAAAAAACATGGTGCCGAAAATGAAACAAAGTTTAAAGCTAAAAATAATAGTATTGTTATTATCGATCCCAAGACTGGACAAATCCTCGCCCTCACTGGTTCCCGTGACTATTTTAACCAAGAGATTAAAGGTAATTTCAACGTGGCCACAGCTTATCGTCAACCAGGTTCCTCTTTCAAACCTTTTGTTTACGCAGCCGCCTTCAATAAAGGTTATACCGATCAGACAGTTCTCTTTGACTTAAAAACTGAATTCAACACTAATTGTAGCCCAACCAGTAAACCAATAACGGCTGGGGCCAAATGTTACTCCCCTCAAGACTATGATGGTAAATATCCTGGCCCCCTAACTTTGAGACAAGCCCTTGGTCAATCGCGCAATGTCCCAGCAGTAAAACTTCTTTATCTTGTTGGTATTAATAATGCCTTGGATTTAGCTAAAAAAATGGGGATCACTAATCTTGGTGATAAAAACCAGTATGGTCTAACCCTTGTTTTGGGTGGTGGAGAAGTCTCTCTTTTAGATATGACTGGGGCTTATGGTGCCTTTGCCGCCGACGGAGTCAAACACACAACAAATGGCATTCTTAGTATCACTGGACCAAATGGTAACAAATTAGAAGAGTATAAAGATGAGAGTGAAGAGGTTCTACCTCCTAATACCGCTCGCCTTGTTACTGATATCTTATCTGATGATAATGCCAGAGCTCCCGCTTATGGAGTTCACTCTAACTTATGGTTTGGAAACCGTCAGGTTGCCGTCAAAACTGGTACAACAAATGATTATAAAGACGCTTGGGTGATTGGTTATACACCAAATGTCGTAGTTGGAGCCTGGGCTGGCAATAGTGATAACACTCCAATGGAAAAGAAAGTTGCTGGATACCTATTAACACCCCTCTGGAGTGCGGTTATGAAGGAAGCTTTAGCTATCACCCCTCCCGAGAGATTCGTCCCACCTGTGGTCAATTACGCCGGATTAGCACCAGTTCTCCGAGGTTATTGGCAAGGAGGTGAAACTCAAAATGTTAATGGTCAAGAATTTCTCAATATTAACGTCCACTCTATCCTCTATTGGATTGATAAAAATAATCCTCTTAGTGGGAGGCCGGGGAACCCCGCCAGTGATCCCCAATTTAATCTCTGGGAATATCCAATTCAACAATGGCTTAAGACCAAACCACAAAGACTTGGTGGAGTCCTCCCTATGAGCCAACCGAACCCTGACCAAACAAGACTCTTAAATCAGGTCGAGATACTTTCCCCTATTGGTGATAATAACTATCCTCTTCAGAACGATATAAAGATCTCTTTAAGTATTCCTAGTAATTTAACTATCACCCAAGTTGATTATTTTATTGATAGTAATAAATTAACTTCAACAAAAACTATCCCTTTTGAACTTGCTTTTAACCCAGAGGAATCACAACTCGCTAATGGTAAACATGAGTTTAAAGCTATTGTCCATGACCAAGCAGGTAATACTGTCACAAAAACAACAAGTTTTACTTTAAGTCAGTAATTAAAATATTTTCTTCCTTAAACTTAGAGATTATCCTACTTTTATGTAAGATAATCTCTAGTTTTTGTTTTGGTTTAACCTTAAGGTAAGCAATGCCATCTCTAGTGATGATATTTGTCTTATTAAGATTAAGAGAGCTCTCTTTGTTTATTATCTCTAGAATTTCATCGATAATTAATTGAGTGCTATTTAATTTTTGACTATAGAGTTTAAGAAGATCCTTAAAATTATCCATTTTTTACTTATTGATAGGCATCACAAGGTAATGGAAAGATCTATCAGTTATTCCTTCAATCATTAAAGGGCGATTGGTCTCAGTAAAACGAAGATTAATAGTGTTATCACTAAACGAACTTAGGCAATCAATAAGATATTTAGCATTGAAGCTAATAACCAAAGGTTCGCCTTTAATTTTTATAACCAAAGATGATTTATTCTCCCCTATTTCTTGGTTATAAGAAAGAACTTCTAGGGTGTTAGAATCTGGTTTAAATGTTAAGTCGATTTGATTAAAACGGTCAGAAAAAATTGTTGAGAGTTTTAATAAACTAACAAAATCTTCTTTTTTTATATTTAGTTCGGTATTAAATTTTGTGGGAATAATTTGTTTATAATCAGGATAATTACCATCTATTACTCTTAATGTAAGGTAGAGATTATCAGTCTGAATAGCTAATTGATTCTTATTATAGGAGACCATCACTTGACTGGTTCCTAAACTAGCCAAAACCCTTATTAATTCGTTAACATTCTTGAATGGAATGATTATATTAATATTGCCTAAATTAGGTATATTTATCTTCTTTTCCGCTAATCTAAAAGAGTCGGTAGCCACAAAAATCAATTCTTGATCTTCATTATGGAGATAGACACTAGAAATTTCTGGTTTAATATCAGAGACGGCTGAAGCAAAAGCAACAGCTTGTAAACCATCGACAAAATCATTAGCTTTTATCTCAAAACCGCCTTCTTGGGTTATTTTAGGAATAATTGGGAAATCCTCAGCACTTAGGCTTTTTATTAAAGTGTGAGTAGTCTCAGTGCTTAATTTAAGATTGTTATTGTCTAACTCTAAGGTTATTTTATCCTCTTTAGGAAGATTATTAAGATAACTTAGTAAAATACTGGCATTAACCGCCACTACCCCGCTCTCCTCTATTTTAGCGGGTATCTCCATCTCTATTCCCACTTCTAAGTTAGTCGCTCTAATAATTAAATTCTTATTTTGAGTCTCTAAAAGAATAGTACTTAATATTGGTAGTGTTAAATTACGACCACTTATTTTCTCGGCTAAAATAATGGCTTCTTTTAGTTTATCTTTAAGACATTCTAATTTCATAGTATTTATAAATTTATTTATTTTTTAATTAAAAGAAACTTATTATTGTTATAGTTGGGGATATGTGGAGAACTCAAGATATCTTTATTTAACAACGTTTCTGGTTAATTATTTAATTCTCTTATTGTTAATAAATCAAGATTACTTTCTTAAATAATATTTCTTTTAAATTATTTGAATACTTATCCTATTTTAAATACATTCTTATTAACAAACTTCTCCACAACTTATTAACAATTCTTTAATTATTAGCGTAAAGAAGGGTTCTTATTTGTTCTAATTCTTGGACTAATAAAGAATTAGTTTTTATTTCATCTTTAATTTTTTCGTAAGCGTGAATAACTGTTGTATGGTCTCTCCCCCCTAACTTTTGGCCAATATAAGGATAAGAGGTATTAAAGTCTTCTCTTAGAATATACATAATAATTTGGCGTGGCTTAACTACCTCCTTACGCCTTGTTTTCTCGTAGAGTATAGCCTCTTCAATATTATAGTAAGTTGCAACCACTCCCATAACATCCTTAATTGAAATGGTTTTTTGAGGTTTAATATTGTTTTTTATAATCCCCTTAACCTCTTGGAGGGTTATCTCTTTGTTTTTGGCTTGGGATTGGAGAATGATTGAATTTAAGGAACCTTCTAATTCTCTAATACTGTCTTGAATAACTGAGGCTAAATACTCAAGAACTTCTTCAGGGATCTTAATTTCTAAAGATTTATTCTTATTTCTAAGGATAGCTAACCTAGACTCATAGTCTGGCTTAGAGATATCAATAATAATTCCCCCTTCAAAACGGGAACGAAGTCTTTCTTCAAGATTGGGAATGAATTTGGGTGGCTTATCTGAAGAAAAGATAATTTGTTTATTATTGTCGTAGTAGTGATTGAATAAGTGGAATAACTCCTCTTGAGAGTGTTCTTTATTAGAGAAAAACTGAATATCGTCGATAATTAAGAGGTCATATTTACGAAACTTCTCTTTGAAGCTATTCCCTTTATTATTTTGGATATTATTGACCAACTCCACGATAAAGTTCTCTGAGCTAATATAATAGACAGATTTAGCAGGATTGTTCTTTTTGACTTGGTTACCAACTGCCTGGAGGAGGTGGGTTTTACCTAAACCAGTGCCACCATAGATAAAGAGAGGGTTATGGACCGTTCCCGGGCTCTTAATAACCGCTTGGCCGGCAGCGTAGGCAACATCATTGAAGGATCCAACGATAAAGTTATCAAAAGTGTATTTGGGATTAAGATTACTCTCTTTATTAATATAGAGATCTTTAAGTCCTAAGTCATTACTAAGAAAGCCATCCTTATTGGCCCCAACCTTGGTCTTGTTTTGGGCTTGGTGGTCATCAGGACGACTAATAACATACTCAATAGACCTAACTCCATCCTCCATATCTCGTAGAGCCTTAAGGATGAATTTGTGGTACTTGTTGGCCAACCAGTCACGGACAAAGGCGTTGGGAACCGCTAATTGGATAATACCATCTTCACACTTGATAATATGGGTATTCTTAAACCAGGTGCCAAAATTAGCCTTAGAAATAGATAACTCAATCTCATTTAGAGCGTTTTCCCAGAGTTTTTTGTTATCTAAAATACCTTCCATGGAAAATTTAATTTCTTACTTGATTCAATTATAGGCCTTGTGGAAAAACAAGCAATCTTACCTATTTTGTTTATATGTGGTGGATTACTTGTGGATATTGCCAAAGGCTTTTTTTCTGGTATACTATTCCCATGTCTTTTACGTACAATCCTAAAAAGAAGAAAAGAGCCACAACTCACGGTTTTTTGGCTAGAACTAAGTCCTCTGGAGGGAATAAGGTCCTGGCTCGCCGCCGTCTAAAAGGTCGCCATAAATTGGCTGTCTAATTAATGCTTCCGGTTAAATACCGTATAAAAAAAGAGCTTTTACCCCTTGTTTTAAAGCAAAACAAGGTTTTTCCGTCTAAGTATTTTAATCTCCGAGTTCATCACAGGTTATCCACAGAGGCTAATTACGACAAAAACCCCCGGTTAGCTGTTGTTATTGGGAATAAGGTCTCCCCTCTCTCTGTTGGCCGGCATCTTATAAAGAGACGAATTCATGCTATTTTGGAGAAAGTCTGGCTTGAAGTAGAGGGAAACTTAGACTTGATCATCCAGGTAAAAGAAAATTTAGAGAAAACAACCTTTATTGATCTAGAAAAAGATCTATTAGGCCTACTAAAAACAGCTAAAGTTTTAAAATAGTGATAGAATAACAAAATATGATTAATTTTTTCAAAGTTACCATTTTTGTTCCTCTTTATAATCTCCTAATATGGCTCACTGCTGTTATCCCAGGGGCTGATCTTGGTTTAGCTATCATTGCCCTTACTATTTTGGTCAAGATCGTTATCTTCCCCCTTTATAAGACTTCAGTCATGACTCAGATCAAAATGAAGGCAGTAGAGGGAGAAATTAAAGAAATTAAAGAGAAATACAAGACCAATATCCCGGAGCAGTCACGTCTCACAATGGAGCTTTACCGTCGAGAAAAGATAAATCCCTTTAGCAGCTTTATAGTCCTTTTTATCCAAATTCCCATAATTATCTCACTTTTTTATGTTTTCCAGGAAAGTTTTACTATCCAAAAAGATTTGATTTACTCTTTTGTTTCTATTCCTGAACATATCAATACTATTTTTCTTGGGCTAGTTAACCTGACAGTTAACCATAATTATATTCTAGCCTTCCTGACTGGTGTCACCCAGTACCTCCAAGTGACTCTTTCTCTCCCTAAAAGAGAAAAAAATAAGCCCCAAAGCAAAGATGCTTCTTTTGGCCAAGATTTAGCCAAGAGTATGGACTTCCAGATGCGTTATGCGATGCCTGTTTTGACGGCTTTTATCGCTTTTACTTTACCCGCCGCCATCTCTCTCTATTGGGTAACTAGTAATACTTTCTCAGCTATCTATGAGGTTGTTGTGATTAAGAGGATCAAGGCCCAGGACTTGGCTAAGAGGGCCACTAAGGCTTCAAACTAAAGGCCTGGAGGGTGTTATCAGCCTTATTAAGGGCATAGAGCCAACCAGCTTGTTTGTTTATTATAAGGTTGTTTAGATCGTAGTTTCCTTTAAGGGAATAGACTAAAGTGTTTGTCTTCTGTTTAAGGTCAAGACGCCAAATATCATCAGCAAAAACTTTTTTCCCTCGATACCAGTCATCTGGGTAATTACCACTAGGAATTTTCTTGGGGACGGCACAGTAAATGATGTCATTATCAACCCAGACGCACTTGTCTGGTAAGGTATTAAGATCTAGTAAGCGGGTTGTCCCGGTGGCGAGGTCGTATTGATAGAGACTTACTCCCCCTAAGAGGCTCTTAGAGTAAACTAGCCTTTGGTTGTCTGGTGAACTCTTAACCGTCAAACCGTTGATATCACTTAAAACCTTTTTAGATAAACCAGTTGTAAGATTCAGGGAGTAACTTGATCCAGGGTAATCAAAAGAAGCCTTGTTGGTTATTGTGAGGATATTATCTTTAGGCCAAGCAATTGACCACTCAGTTAAGGGTGATGACCAGACTTTCTTAGAACTTTTTATAGACCAGTCGCTTGTATAGAGGTTTGCACTGCCATCTTTTTGTTGTTCTAGATAAGCAACCTTACTACTACCTGGAGAGACAGCGAGAGATAAGGGGTTGATCCAATTTGTTGTTTTTAGCTCAGAAGGCTCAGTGCTTGAGGCCGAATTCATCTTTAGTTGACCAAGATAGGTAGAAATTTGGCCATTTTTTTCTTGTTTTAAGATAGAGCGCCAACCGCTGGTGTCACTCCCTAGATAAGCCTCACCTATCCCAGGGAGGGTGGTATTGCTTAACCTAGCCATATTGTTCTGATTATCAAGAGAATATAGATTACCGGTTCCTTTCTCGACAAAAATAGTTATTAAATTCTTTCCCACTACTACAGTACCTATATTGGCAATGCTCATTTGGCTTAGTTCTGGGCGGTTTGGTACCCCCATCGCCGAACTTGGTCCCCCACTAATTGTGGTCGACCCTGTGTTTATTATTTCCCCACCCGTTGTTGAAGCAATAGGGAAAAGTGGTGAGGGGGTGGTCATGGTTGTTGGGGGGAGAGTTGTTTTATTCTGATTGTAGACAAAGTACCCAATGATTCCCAGTGAGACGATAATAGCAATAACTAAAATTGTAATGATTATTTTTTTCATTTAATTTAAGAAAGGAATATTTACTAGTAGTTTAGTCGCTAAATCTGGGTTTATTTGGTCTAGAATTAACCAGGAAACGAGAGCGATCCCAACCCCCCAGGCAACCTTAATTATTCGTTCCTTAGCGTTGATCTTAAGAGAATAGACGTTAGAGAACATGTATTGGGCACCATAGATAACCAAAGCAATAACAGCAGCGAGCATGACGGCAATAAACAAAATAACATAAACACTTTGAATATATTCAGTCAGGGTAGTTGGTGTCCCTGAGGCCTTGTTTATTCCCGCTGGCACAGTAACAGATTGCTCTAAAAGAACATAACCTTTGGCTGGGTCTGCGGCTTGGGCTAAAATAGGATTTTGGTTAGATGGCATTGTAAGTTTTTAATAAATTATTACCGAACTTAATGTTAAAACGGTTATTGATGGAGTTGTTGGTGCTTACCCCACTACTTATTTGTAAGTTGATTTCATTTATTCCTGTTCCCCCACTAGGTTGGCGAACAGTTAGGATATTTGGGGTCTCTGTTTTTGGAGAGCTGAGGCTGTTAACGCGCCAGGCATAGTTGGCGTTGTCTAAGGAATCTAGTGGCCAGAAAAAAGGAATAGCGATAAAGCGAGCTTCTTCCCCATATAGTTCATAAGTGTCAACAATTTCCTTTTTATAATTAGTTCCTTCTAGTGGCACCTGCTCGTAGAAGGCAATTTCTGGTTTACTGAGATAAATAACAAGACTTTTACTGGCGCGGCTCTTCCCATCGGCGCTTGATATTTTAAGGCTGATCTTGATTTGGCTATCTTTTGGTCCAGTGGAAATAGAGACGATATTCTTCCCCTTCCCTGAGATTTCCTTATTAAGCGTCTCATCAATATACCAACTATAGATAAGATCGTTGGTTTTTAAGACTTGTCCTAGTTGATTTGTTAGAAAAGGGGTAGCCAAAACTTTGAGTGAGGCTCCGGCACTGGCGCGAGCCTTACCTTGGTAGAAGGGCGGGGTTAAGGTATTAGCTTGCCAGGAAAAACTAATATCTGACGGTTCAAAATAGAAACTTTTATCAGCCAGATGTCTTTGGTTATAGAAAACAGAGACTTTAATGCGTGTTGGTTTACCTAATTGCCCTAATTGAAAAGAGTATTTTTTATTACCAATTGAGGAGATCTTAAGGATTCCGTCTTGGTACCAATCATAGCGAGCATTTTCATTATCAAAACCAAATCCAGTTAAAGAGATAGAGACCATCCCCCCTGGGGCGGGCTCTTGAGGAATAACTTCGGCGACAATATTAGTCCCTGTCCCGGTCTCGGTGACGGCCCAAGCCAATAAGGGTAGGCAAAGAACCAGGATTAGTAAGTAGAAAGCTTTTTTAAATTGTCTCATTTCCTCTAATTATAATACTTAAATGGCGATTGGCCAATCATCCGGTTTCTCCTCTTCTTTTTCGGCTGGGACCAACCCCCCGGTTTTTTGGTCGAATTCAACATAGGCGTCATTAGGGGTTGAGACTTTATATTCTTTTGCCTCTGGCTCCCTGAGTGACTTTAGATATTCATCACTTAGTTTTTTTGTCCCATCGGGATTTGTCTCTTCTGAAGCCTTCGCTATTTGTCGAGTTCGCCTAAAGCTCTCAGCTCTCTTCACTCCGTCATTGATAGCAGCTTTTTTGGTGGGTCGGTCTTGGTTATCACTCTCCCTGATGATCTTCTTGGCTTCACTAATTATTTTTTCTGAACGAATGTTTAAAGTCCCTTTACTTGAATATGCCCCTTCTCCTTCCTCGTCTATTAAGTCTATATTGTTGTTTAGGGCCTCCATTTCTTCATAAGTTAGCTGCCCCAATATAGCAAGCTTCTTTTCGGCTTTCCTCATTCTTCTTTTTGTTAGGTACCAGGCGTAGAAGATTGTAGAAATGTTGCCTGGGACGAGAACGATATCAACATAAGGAATAAAAGCAATTAATCCGTTTAATACCCAAAAGGTGATCTTCATTTTTTTATTAAAGAGTAAGCCCTTTTTGGTAAACATAAAAATATAGATTCCCCCACTTACAACAAGGGCAATAGCATCCCCAAAGATGGGGATGAGGCCAATTAAATCCTTGGCTAACGTTAAGGTTATGATGGCAGAGAAGGCAACATTCGCATGTCCAGCCGAAACCAGGCCATTTAACTTTTTAGCTAATTTCTCGGAGGACTCTTTTACATTAATCTTTATTCTGATATTAGACTCCTTCCCGCCGCTAGGAGACTCATCTCCAACGAGCTCATTTGCTAGGTCTCCAAATGTTGACATCTTTCTTTATTTTTTAGGCTTGTTCCCCCTGCTTTGCTGCCTGGAATTCGGCCTTAGCCTTCTTGATGGCTAAAATTTGCGATGGGTCAGAAGTGATAATTTGTTCCTCAGTATAAGAAGCTTCAATCCTAATCTCGACACGCTTAAGGCCGGCAATAAAGATGCCATTACCAATTGGTGATTCTAGTAAGAAATACTTTTCTTCGTCGGTCAGGTTGAAGATTTGCTGAACTTGGTCAATAGAGGCTGGAGATTGTTTAAGTAGGATCTGAATTGAGGAGTTGGTGATGATAGGCATGCCGTATTGGGACTTAATGAAGTCGCCAACGTCTTGGGTGATGGTTGCAACGCCGAGATAATACTTACGACCTCTTTTAACAAGAGCATAGAGGAAGGAGGCGGTATCATCAGCCTTCATCATCCACCAGGCCTCATCGACGACGAGGAGTCTCTTTTTAAGATTACGACGAACCGCATTCCAGATGTGGTGCATGACAATATACATAGCTACAGGTTTGAGTTCATCTTCCATGTCGCGGATAGAGAAAACAACGAATTTCTTGTTGATATCAACGTTGGTGGGTTTATTGAGAAATCCGGCCCAGGTGCCTTGGGTATATTTGAGCAATCTCTGAGCCAGGGACTCCCCTCCTTCCATTCCGGCTAAGACTAGTTCGAGGTCAGATAAAAGTGGCGCAGGCTTGTTGGTGAAGTCGGTGTCGGGGGTGATATCTTTAAGAGCATAAGTCTCAGAGATGGCGTTATCAAGGATAGAATCTTCCTCTGGGCTAAGGCCCCCAAGCATGATACGGAAGAGCCCAACCAGGTTGATGATGTTAGAACGTAAAACATCTGAAGGAGACTCGTCTTCTCGAGCAAAGGGTAAGTCAAAGGGGTTAATATGGTGCTCAGAGGTTAAAGAAATATTAAAATAACGTCCGCCGACTGCTTCGGCCAAGAATTCATACTCTCGTTCTGGGTCGATGACAATAACATCAATATCAAACATGAGGCTCCGCAGAATCTCTAGTTTAGTAGCAAAAGATTTTCCTGATCCGGATTTAGCAAAGATGACTGAGTTGTAGTTCTCTAGAGAAAAACGGTCAAAGATGACCAAGGAAGAGTTGTGCATGTTGCGGCCATAGAGAATCCCTTTATTTGAGGTGAGGTCAAAGGAGACAAAGGGGAAGATACTAGAGAGCGGAGTAGAGTTAATTCGGGTATTCACTTCTAATAGATCGGTGGCAAAAGGAATAACGCTCTTGAAACCCTCAGCTTGTTGGAAAAGTGCCGTCTTAAGGTAAATCAATTTAGCATCTAAGATCGATCGGATATCACCCTCGGTTTTCTCAAGTTCCTCCTCGGTATTACCATATAGAGTAACATAGAGGCCAACGCTAAACATTTTTTCTGTTGCTTGCATTAATTGGTCACGTAGATTCTCGATGTCGGCTTGAGCAGTATCAAGCATTGGATCACGAACCATCCCCTTCTCTTCCCTTGTTATTATCTGACTCTCAACCTCGGCAATTTTTTTCTGTAAGGTACGAAGAGTGACCGTTGTGTCTAAAGGGTGAACAAAAATAGAAATATCAAAGACGCTATCAAGGTTAATAATCGGAGAAAACCATTCCTCACTTAAGAATCGGGGGTAAGAAATAACAAAGAGTGTTCGGGCTATTTTTTCACCCAGGTCAAGACTCTTCGGTGTTATACGTAGAGCGGATGGTGAAATAATATCACGCAACTCAAGGACCCCTACTTGATAAATATCCTGGGGGAGAAGAGGAATCAGGTTCTCTTTCTTCTTGTTGCTGCTAAAAAAGGGTATATCCATATTATTTATTTAAATCTTCTTTGGCGCTATCAATAGTTGGTGTCTCGTTTTCCCCTGGGTTAAAAATCTTGAAATAGATTTCGATCAATTCCTCTGTGCCAAGGATCTCGCTTCGGAGCCCAACACGATTTAGTCCACTTTTGACAACATTAATGCGTTGATTTAATTGCTCTAGATTCTCCTCAAAGCTACTCATGGCTTGTGTTTTATTGCCTTTAGCCTTTTTTTGACCCAAGAGGCCACTAAGGAACCCTCCTCCCCCACCTTGGATGAAGGCCGGCTCATAAGGGACGACAACAAAGAAGCTTTTGGTCATGACGTTATGGCTCTCAGTGAAAAATTTTATGTACTCGATATACTCTTTAATCTGTATCTTGAGTAGTTCATTGGTTTGCTCATTCATTCTTTCGGCGAGGGTCGCGAGGTATGGTTTGATATCAAGACGACGGGACTGGATAAAAATTTGAAAGGTGAAATCCACAGAGTTAAGGAAATTTTGGAAAGCCCCAATAATAGCTGTTTTCTCGTCAATAGATTTGAGGCCAAAGTTGACGGAAGAGACCATAATTATCGCCCGCAAGGATCCATCCTTGAGAACGACGGTCCCATTCTTAATCTCCTTGATAGGGACGAAGTCTTGAGAGGCGCTACTTTGTTTGGTTAAGTCATTAAGATTCATATTCTTCTTTGTTTTCTGGGTTTCCTTGGACATCAAGACTCCAAGAAAGATCTTTTAATTTACTCGCTGAGAGTCTTGGTAGATTTGCTCCCTCTGGTCCAGCCATCACCTTACTAACAACCTCAGTTTTCTTAATATCTGTGCCCGCACCCTGTTTCCATAAATATAATTTCTTGGTGAAGACATATTTGATGAAGGATTCGAGGATGAAGATAAAGCTACGGCCGTTATATTTATAGAAAGCGAGAGAGACTACCAGGCCCCCGGTTCCAAGGATGAGAAAGATAGAGATAAAAAAGGGCAGATAAACATACCAAATGAAGCAAAGACCTGCTCCCCCGGCTAAGTAAAGGAATTGTTTGAAAGTGAGAGGACCAAAAATGGTATCCTCCATCTCAATAAATTGTGGGACCTGAAATTGCATTGCTAGTTTTAGCTTGGGGACTAGACGATGGGTTCACGATAAGGATCACGTGCCGGTTTACCGCTCGTTTCCTTGTTCTCATTATCCCCTGTTTGCGTCTTAACTTCAACTTCTTGTTTGGGGACATTCACTACTCCGCCCATCTTTTGGTCGAAAATCTGCTGAGGTGAGCTCATTTTTTCAATTTCACCTCTGATTTTAGAAAAAATTTCTTGGTTGAGGTCATAAGTAATGAGGTTGGCGATGTCTTCAGAAAGACCAAGATACTTACGGAGGTTATAGTTAAAGTTAGTGTTTCTTTCTAGTCCATGGAGGACAAGTGATACCTCTTCATTAAGAATACTAAGTTGGTCAATATGGAGGTTGTATTTCTTACCAATATCAAGGATTTTATCAATTGTTTCTTCGGACCCCATAAAATCCTGAACAACTTTGGGTAGTTGTTGATATTGAGCGCGCATTTGTTCTTTGGTGTATCTCATTTGTTTTATTTTTTAGTTAGAAGCCAGAGCCATTACCCTCGAAGTAGGCTTTTAGTCTTTGTAATTCCTTAGGTAGCGTCCCTGTTGAGCTACTGATGGCTCTCTCGATTTTCTCTCTTATTGCATCCTTCTCTGACTGCTGGAAGGAGGCAGAACCACGTATTGCTTGTAATTGTTCTGTTGTTAGTTTGGTTGCAATATTTTGATAGGCCAAGCTGCCTGGGTCAAGGTCCGTGATGTGCTCAGGGCGTATATTTCTTATGTCACTATCACTAATACTTGCCCCTTGGCCATCCTTGAACATTTGTTGGACCTTGGCCAAAGCGGCTTCAGACTGAGCAGTTCTTGTTTGTTTAGACTCCTCTCTCTTTGTTTCCTCTTTGTCTCTTCCAACTAAGGCCTCTTTTATTGTCTTCACCCTAAGCTTAAGGGTTGCATCGCCGGCAATATCTTTTTCTAGCTCTATCCTCTCGGCTGGGGTGAGTTTTTTGTACACAGCACTTAGGTCCCCATCAGAGAGAGAGGAGAGAGCGAGAGCTTTGTCTCCTCCCTTGCTACTCTTTACCATCTCAGCGGCGATATCTTGAGCCTTCTTTCCTGATAGCTTTCCTCTGTTCTGGGCCATACGATCAGCAACCATTTGAGCCCCCTTCTTAGCGCCGGCAGTAGCATTTGGATCAGCCAAGATTTTACGGGCAGCCAGTTCAACCTTCACACTCTCATTACCCATGTTGTTGTAAATATAATCGAACTCCTCCTTACCTCTGAAGCCGGCAAGACCTTCGACGAAGCGGGATTTTTGCTCGTCGGTCTCAAGGTTCTTGACATCACTTAAGATACTCTTAGCTCTTTCGTCAACACTAAATGGCTGGACCCCAAGGGCCGAAGTGAGAGGGTTCCTGATGGCCTGGCCGGCACGTTTGCCATATTCACTCTCTCGAGCCGTTCTTAAGACTCCAGTATCCCAGCTACGGCGAACAAGGCGAAGCCCACCTTCATTCCAACTCTTAGCGGCAGCTTTTCCAACAGATGAACCAGCAATTCCTGCTCCCACTCGGTTGGCCAGACGTCCCCCGTAACGACTAAGAGGGCGGCTGAGCATCTGCCTTGCTTTAGAGGCAAAACCGGGAGTGGCTTCGGCCCCGACTTCACTGACCTTTTGGGCGATGAAGATACAAGAAACAATTAGGCCAAGAATAATAATATTGACGACAACGAGTGTCCCTGACCCTCCTCCCGCAATTGCCCAACCAGATGTCCCAGAGGTTCCCCCGACATCGGATATCCCCCCTTTTCCTAAGAGCATAAAGACAAGGTAAAGTGGGATGAGAAAGGCGGGGGCGAAGAATGACTGTTTAACAAGCTCGTTCATCCAGGACTTGAAATAATTAAATTTAGTCCCAGGGATTATTTGAGACATAAAGGCAAATGGAGAAACTATATATATGAATAATAAAACAACTGTTCTTATTATGAATAGAAAAGCAGCAATAAGAAGAACTATCGCTGTCGCCAGGAAGATAAAAATATTGCCAAAAGTTTGTCCAATAATACTCAAGAAACTAAGGCGATTTATTTTGGGCTCAATAATGACAGAAGAATCAATATTTCCGTCGCCAGTAGCGTTGGTTACATAAAGCTTGTCGAGCATTAATTTTTTCACGAGCTCTGTCCCAATAGTTTTGAACTCCATACCTGCACCACCCATCGATTGATAGAATTCATAGGCGATAATATTTGATGTGTCGACAACAACCCTAACGAAGAAACCACTAAAATTGACCAGAAGGGCAACAATGACCACATTTGTGATCATCTTTTTAGGATCACTAATACCCTTAAGGTCAAAAATTGTTCCGATGGCTATATAAAGAAGGATAAAGACAAAAAAGAGGTTAGAAAAATCACGGACGAGTTTCCAGGCAGAACTTACGGCATCTGCTTGGAACCAGGTTGTGACCATGGTTATAGACATGTAGACAGAGACATCAAAAATTTTACTGGCTAACCATAAAACTAAAACAAAGAGCCAGGAGACAAGATTCCCTGTCCAACCCACCGTTCTCATTAGGCAGTTACCTATATTAATTCCGCCACTAACAGTAAAACAAGAAGCGTTGTCTATGGCTCCCTCTAGTTTTGTCTCGTTTAACATTTTAACGAGGTTGGCTTTACGATCTTTAACAATCTGGTCATATCTTGCTTGAGCAGCCTTCTTCTCGGCTGGGGTCTTGGCGTTTTGCAGCATAACACTCTGCAATTGTTGTTCCCCACTGTTTATAATTTCTTTAGCCCTTTTAATGGCCGAGTTGTTTTTTGTAATGCTGTTCTCCGCTTCTTTTATGCTGTTTCTTATTGAATCGTCTATTATCCACCAATGATTCTGTTTCTGAAGATCTTCAATCGTCTTTCTTTGTCCAACGTTAGCTGCCTCCATGTTATCAATAATTTGTTGCTGTCTTGGTATCTCGGTATTCAGATAAGTAATCCACTGCTCCTCAGTAACAGCCGCCCTCATTGTTGTTGGTAGAGCCCCAAATAAGACAAATATAAAGGCTAAAGCAGTAAAAATTGCTTTTCTAAAAAATACTTTATTATCTACTAAGGAAGAAAACATTTTAATTATCTTGATACTTTCAAATCTCTAGTACTCCCACCTTTATTATTATTACATTTTATTTTGTATTCTACTGATTGACCTGACGTGATGGTTATATCAATACTCCCCGATCTCTCAAGACTGGCGCCAACTTCCTTAAGGACAGTTGTTCCGTCGCCGGCAACCCATTTATTATTACTGAGACAATTGTCAGCATTTGGTGAATACCAGTAAACGCGGGAGACACCCTCACCCATATCTTTTGCCTTGAAGACGACCCAAGGCTTAAGGCTATCTAAGAGGTCACCAAGAGCTCCTAGAATTAATTGAATGGCCCCATTGCTTTCTGGGTCAGCTCCTCCGTCTTCGCTAAAGAGTCCTTCAACTAATCCTGTCAGGTCTCCCCAACCGGCACCTCCTTGGCCATAGTCACCTTCGTCTCCTCCATCGCCACCGGAGCTTCCTCCTCCAGGGTTTGTATTTGGGTCACTCCTAGTGTTGGCCCCCTCATCGGCAATATTCTCTAGCGGGGTTATCCCTGGGCCAATTGCTCCCCCTCCGCGGGTCGACGGTTTATTAGTGAGGACCTCGGCAATGTCGGGCCCGTTCTCTGGAGCAACGTCTGGTTTTGATGTGGCGCCTTTATACTGGTCAAGTCGAGAATTAACGGTTGCCCCATGAACTTCTTTTATGATGCTTCCTGGCTGGATAATTTTCCACTCAGCGCACTCTTTCCCATCAGCTGATTTTACTACGCAAGTTCTGGTTCCGAGAAACCCCTGCCCTTGAAGAGCCTCATCTCTAGCCGATTGAACGGCTGTATTTTTGCTGATCTCTACTTGGTCAGCAGCAATAAGGTAACTCCCAAAACGGTTGTTCTTGGGCTCAGCGAGCTTCTTGAAGCTGTTCCAAAATTCATCGGACTTTGCGAGGTCAGATTTGGCAGGTTCTTCTCCGACAGCAAAAACGTTTCTGCCTGTGAGAAATGCCAGAGGTTTGTTGATGTAACTTAATAAAGTAGAAATAATAGGAATACGGTTATTTGCTAATAACCCGCGGCCCTCCTTCGTAACTGAATCGGTAGAAGCGACAACCGTACTTGATATTGCCGCCGAATCTTCTGGGGTCAGATCGGAGTTTATGGATAGGCTATTGTCATTTTTAAGGTTTTCCATTACAACACTCATGTTTGGGTTGGAGCTACTAGCCAGAGTGGCGTAGACAACCTTCTCGGCTTCTCGGCTTTGTTCCCCCCAGAAGGCCCGGTTATTTTGCACAAAGAGAGGGCTGTCTGTCACCTCTTTCCCTTCTCCGTCGATCCTTGACCCTCCTTTTTTTATTGCTCCATTTTCTCCATATTCTGCTTCGGCGTACTTCGCAATTTCTGCAGACTTGGTTCGAGAAACAATGGCATCTTCCACCATCTTTTTTTCAAATCCTTGCTGAATACGTTTGATCGCGCGGAGGTGGGTACAAATTTGAATAGACAAATTCTTAGTTTGCTCTGTGTAGGTCTCAATCTTCTTAGTCTGCTTTTTAATGGCTTCAGTTTTGTCCATTAGATCGCCTGCTTGCTCTTGTACCGGGACATAAGTCTGGGCAAAGGCGTTGTTGGCCTTGAATAGCATGGCAAAAATACTAAAAGGTTTTTGCCAATTGAAGGCAACTGGCCCACAAAGCGCTTGGGCGTCGGGATCAGAAGCAATCTTCCCGTCAATAATTGAGCCATCGCTATTTCGCATTACGTCAGCATTGTTCTCTGCTCTGCCTCTAACTTGGGTAGCGTACTCACTATTCATTATTTCATCACCGGCGGCATCCCAACTGGCTTGATCTCCTGTGCGTTGGGCCTCTCGCATATTGCTATACATATCATCAAACCCATCGACACCTTGTCCTCCGGAAGCTCCCATATTGAAGCTCATGTCAGTGAGAGTCGTTTGTCTCTCGGGGGTTAGATCATCCCAATTTACCCCATGTCTCTCGGCTGAAGCTTGGGCATTGGTGCGGGCGGTGGCGTAATCGGCATCAAATAATTGATTGGCTTGTTCTCTTGTCACACCATCAGCGACAGGGAAAGGCTCGTTGCCTGTAATTTGGTGGCCATAGCCCACTGTTTGGTGCCCTCTGTCGTTGTAAGGATCAGCGGAGAATCCTTCGTTCGCGACAGTGTAGGCTGGGCCATTACCATTTTCACCAGAACAGGCCGGAGGAGGAGGGTCAGGGATACCGTCTCCATCAGAATCTACTGGAGGTTTATCAGGGTCATAGGCGTCATCTTGCCTAGGTTTTGACCCCCCAGCACCAGTGCCTCCCACTTCAGTATTCACAGATTCTTCACCTTTTTTGCAGACCTTGATATCTTCTTCCTCTTGGGCCTTCTTTAATCTCTCGGCTTCAAGCTTCGTCTGAGCATCATCCTTCTTTTGTCTCTCAGCGACGGGATCGGTTTGTTCGCCGTCAGTTGGAGCGCCTGTCCCGTCAAGAGGAAAAGCCTCAGGGAAGGCATCTTCCACTGGGTTCGTGTCTAGCGGGAGATCTAGAAGTTGAGCCGAAGCACCTCCAGGGAGAAAGGAAAATGGCAAAATCAGCAAAAAAGCGAGCGAGAGTATGCTTAAAAGTTTTTTTGCTGTGAGTTGGTCTTTCATTTTACTGGGTATAACTAATGAAAACGTTTATTTGATCTTTAGGGTTCAATGTAAGGCCTTTGTCAGAAATATATTGATTTAGGTCACCAAGAGATTTAAGGAATACCTCATAGGTAGTCATAAAAGATTTGCTGTTCACGAGGGCCGATTGTGGTTGGTCTGTCGCCGTCTCCATGTCACGGAGTATGCTAACTAGGAAATTGATGTCGCCAATGATCTTCTTGTGTTGGGCGGAAAGCTCCTTGGGGACAATAACTTGGGCAAGGTTTTTAGAAGCTGCTTGATGATAAATTCTTGATTCAACTACGGGGCGAAGTAAGGAAGCATCATTTTTATCTATGGCGAAAATTACGGCTTGGGGCTCATTTCCTCTCTTGATGTTTAGCGGTTTAAGGGCTGAGATGACGGCTAGATTATAAGCTTGAAGTTGGGCTGTCAGGGTGGCTGTTGAAGTTGAGATGATTAGGTTGGGCGTTTTTTCTATTAGAGTCTTCGTTTTCTCATCGTTCTGAAGTCCCTTTATAGCAACCGCTTCAATATTCTTTTGTTTAGCGAGAAACTCTTCGGTATAGCGAGCTAATTTAGCTTCTTTTTCTTGACGTGCGCGATAGCCGGTATACCACAAAATACTAATGGTAATTACCACTAGGACAATTACTAGCCATATTACTCTTTTGCTTGGTAGCTTACTCAATTGTGCTTTAATTATACTACTTAATCTTACTTTTATGCACGTTAAATAGTGGATAAACAACTGATTTTGGTTTATTATTAATTTGGTTTTACTTTATGTTTAAAAAATACTCTAAATTAAATTTTTCTCTTGCTGTTTTGGTCATAATTTTAGGATCACTTCCCTTGTCTGTCCGTGCTGCTGGAACAACTAAAGTCTTGAATATTGGATCTCAGGGGGCAGTGGTCCAAACTCTTCAAGTCGTCTTAAATCTTGATCCAGCAACCAAGGTAAGTTTGGTTGGGGCGGGGGCTCCTGGCCAAGAGACAAGCTATTTTGGGGAAAAAACCCGTTCGGCTGTTATTAAATTCCAGAAGAAATACCATATTACTGGGGAAAATGGCCAAATTGGCCCCAAAACTCTTCAGCTAATCAATTATTTGGGCCCCAAAATGGTTCTGGCCAAAAAGAAGAAGATTGAGCTTGTCCCCACTGATTGGCCAGAGCCTGGTATTACCGATACGGCTATTCCTGCCACAAAAAGTCACACTTCCCAGCCATCCACGGCTAAAAAGGCTGTTGCCGTAAAGAAAATTGCTCCTAAATTATTGTCTCTCTCGCCTCAAACTGTGATTAGCGGTAGCAATGTGACCCTTCGAGGTGAAGGTTTTACTAAGACAGGCAACACTGTTGTGACCAAGTTCGAGTCGGTAGCGAATGTCCCCTCAACTGACGGCCAGACTTTAAGTTTCCGTTTTTCTATCCCTCTGAGTGATAAAGTTTTGAATATTATAAACTCCCTCCCCCAGGCGGCAGTGCCCTCTCTCTCTGTTCCTATATCTGTTTATGTCACAAATGCTAATGGAAAGAGTGGAGAACTTACTTTTAACTATCAAATAAGATAAAGAAATGAAGCTTCTCACCCAGATAACTGTTTTATTACTTATTATAAGTTCTTTTTCGTTTCTACCTATGAAAGAAGCTCAGGCGACGGCCGGCCAGACTCCTTTTGGTGGCTTTTCTCTCTTTGTTGTTGTCTGTACCGCTTCGGGGGGAAATCTATTGGTTATTCATAGTGCCGTGGCGGGCCCTCCGGACGTTATTTTTAATTATGCATCAAGCCGGCTCTATCCCTATGGCAATATAAGAAATTCGGGGAATTGGCTCCTTGGTAATTTATCGGGGGAACAAGAGTGTGCCATTTGGGTTGGCCCTTATCGGGTTAGTCTTGGAACTCATCCCCTTATTTCTCTTGTCGGGACATCTGATCCTGGTCATGTTGCTAGGTCTGGTTCTTCTGGTGAAGGTGATGAGGGGGATGAGCCTGCTCCTCCTGATGACCAAGAACTTCCTCCCGAGGAAGAGGTACCTCCTCCGACAACTCCCGCTGGGGCCTGCGGTGAAACTCCGGCCGAGAACGGACAAACCGAGGACGAAACACGGTCAGACTTGGCTGCCAGTGGGGTCCAGGTTGATCCAGCTCTTTCTAAAACTTTGTCTCCCGTTGGCAAGCTCCCCAATAATGCCATCTCTGGCATGAAGGACCTGAAGCAAGATTGTGGACCTAATTGTAAAGTTCTTGTAACGAGTGGTGCCAGACAACCAGGAAACCCTACTCCCCCAGGAGCTCATGGTACGGGTAAGCCAGTTTTTGATCTGAATAAGGATAAAGGGGCTGGTGGTTTAGATGAATATATTAAGAACAACTCATCGCGTAATTATTATGATAATTTAGGTACTCACTATGTGATGCCTAATGGCGATGAATATCTAGATGAGAATTATGGTGCTACCGGGGGGACCGGTGCCCACTGGCATGTTCGTATCAATGCTAATCATTGTCCCCCTACCGCTTAAATTATTCCCGTGTTGACTTCCAGCGCATAACTAGTGCTCGTTGGAGAATAAAAAACTTGAGGGTAAGAACTTGGCGAAAGATTCTTGGTCACACCAAGAATCTTTTTGTTTTTATCTAACCAAATGATGTCGATAGGGAAATTCATTTCTTTCATCCAGAAACTATAGACCCCGGGTTTGTCAAAAACAAAGAGAAGGCCAGTGCTGGTGGCCAAACTCGCTCTTCCGGAGAGACCCTTATCCATTTTCTCCTTGGTGTCGGCGATCTCGAGATCAAATGCTTTGTTATTTATAGTTATTTTTTCCTCAGGAATTTTTTCTTGGAAAAGATTATAAATCCGATCGCTATTGATAACGATCAAAATCAAAATAATTATTAAAACTAAAGTTAGTTTTTTATTTTTTGACTGAGGCATTGCCAGTTTTCTAGATTTAGGTCCTCGGCACGAGCTTTGGGTGTGAGCTGACAAGAAATTAAAACTTCCTCCCCTACTCCCAGATTACCCCGTAAGAGCTTTCTCTTTTGGGAAAAACCTTTTTTAAGCAGTTCAAAAAAATCTTCTTCTTTTATTTTTTCTTCAGCCTCTTTTTTGGGTAAAAAGAAATCACGAGAGATATTTTTTATTTGTAAGATTGCTGAGTCAACATTTGGTTTAGGTTCGAAGGCTCCGGCCGGCACGGTCTTAATATATTTTGGTTCGCCATAAACCTTGACTGAGATAGAAAGAATGCTTTCCTTTTTGTCACTGGCGACAATTCTTCTCGCTACCTCCTTTTGCACCATTAAGACCATCAGACTTGGTTGGAGCTCTTCTTCGCTTAAAAATTTTCTGATAACTTGCCCGGTAATGTAATAAGGAATATTGGCGATGAGCTTATAAGGGGCGCCAATGACTTTCCAAGTTTCAGAAAAATTAAGTTTGAGAACATCGTCGTGAATTAAAGTTAGGGATCCGTCATTGATTTGATCGATAAATTTTTCTTGCAAGAATTCAATCAGGCGGTCATCTTTCTCTATGGCCATAACTTTGCAGCCTCCGATTAGCAATTCTTTAGTTAAGGCTCCTTGTCCAGGGCCAATCTCTAAGACCCAGTCTCCTGGTTGGAGCTCTCCTGCTCTTATAATGTCTAAGAGGGCGCTCTTGGACTTGAGCCAATTTTGGCCCAGTGACTTTTTTGCCTTGATGTTATCCATGCCTTTAATTATGCCTTAAATCAAGGGTTTTTGGCACCTTGACAAGATTGGATAAAAGGTGTATAATAGAATTAGAAGAGTTGTAGAGGGTTGTCAATCGAATCACCGAACTGCGCTTTGCGCGGGAGAAGAATCATGAAGACGAAAAAGAAAGGCTTTTCATTCGCATTTGAGTACCTTGTGATGGGGGGAGCCATCCTCTTCATCGGCGCCGTCCTCTTTGGGGCGGCTTTCATCGGCTTCTGCTTCCTTCCCCCGTCGTGACCCCGTTCTCGTTGCCACCCGGCGACACAAACACTCGGCTATCGAGGTTTAGTCGTCGGGTGTTTTGTTTGTGTTTTGCGAAATCCAATTTCGCAAAATAAGGGTATTTTAGATAATCGTCCAGAGACCGGACTCGGTCTCAATGAGATTCTCATCAATGTCGAAGATGAACTCAGAGGGCATATTAACGCGACGTTGGCCGAAGACTTGGCGGGTTTGGGCATAAGATAAGTAGAGTTTATGACGAGCGCGGGTAACGGCAACATAGAAAAGACGCCTCTCTTCCTCGGTGTCACGTTTGCCATCTCCCATCCCCGCATGAGGGAAGAGGTCTTGCTCGAGACCCGTAATAAAAACATAATCAAACTCCAGCCCTTTGGCGGCGTGCACTGTCATTAATTTAATTCCGGACTTAGGCTGATCAAGTTCGTCTTGATCGCTGGCGAGTGCAATCTCCGTCATCATGGCCTCTATTGCCTCTTCTGGTGGTAGAGCGTCATATTTGGTGGCGACGTTAACTAATTCTTTTATGTTCTCAAGTCTTTCTTGCCCATCTTCACCATCTTCTTTAAGACTTTTTTCTAGGCCTGTTTTATCAAGAATGAATTTTATTAATTCAGATGGTTTATTTTGAATCGCAAAATCACTAACTTCGCCTAAAATTTTTTTGAATTGCGAAATCTTTAGCTTCATCCCCGCTGGGAGTTCTTCGAACTGTCCGGCGGCCAATTTCATTAAGGTTGTTTTGCCGATCCCTCTTGGGGGAACATTAATGACACGCTTCATATTTTCCCAATCCTCTGGATTAAGCGCCGCGCGAACGAAGGCGACTATGTCTTTAATTTCCTTACGGTCGAAGAATCGAGTGCCCAGAACTTGATAGGGCACGTCGACTTGAAGGCAGGCCTCTTCGAGAACACGAGATTGAAAATTCGCGCGGTAAAGAACGGCGATCTCGTTGGGGGTGACACCGCTATTTATTAATTCCTTAGCTTTTTGGGCCATGAAGCTCGCTTCATCTCCTTCTTCCATACCAGTATAGAGACCAATCTGTGCACCCTCTTTGTTCTTGGTAAAGAGCTTTTTCTCGTGACGCTGTTTATTTTTCTCAATTACTTGGTTGGCAGCGCTAAGGATTGTCTGAGTGGAACGATAATTCTCCTCTAAGAGTACCATTTTGGATCCTTTATAATCTTTTTCGAAGCGCATTAAGTTGGTAAAGTCGGCACCCCGCCAGCCATAGATGGATTGATCCATATCGCCCACGACGCAGATATTCTTATATTTCTCAGCCAGTAGGTTAGTTAATTCATATTGTACAACATTGGTATCCTGATATTCGTCGATATGAATATACTTGAAGCGGTCTTGGTAAGAAGCGAGAATGTCAGGGTTCGTTTTGAATAGCTCAACTGTTTTTAAGAGTAAGTCATCGAAGTCAAGAGCTTTATTTGTTTTGAGTAGCTCATCATATCTTGTCCAAATTTGGCTAATTATTTTGCCATAGATGTTGGTTGATTGAGTAGCCGCAAATTCTTTGGCATTAACATTGTCCCCTTTTTGCTTAGAGATGGCATTCAAGACTTTCTTAGGCTCGAAACGCTTCTCGTCGATGCTCATGGCCCGCATGGCTTCTTTAACTTTTGCCACGGATTCGTCACGGTCAAAGATTGAGAAGTGAGGAGAAAGACCAAGTCTGGCTCCACTGTGGCGCAAGACATAGACACCAAAAGAGTGGAAGGTGGTGAGCATTGGTGCCCCCTTCTTGTCCCCGTCTAATAATTTTTCCACTCTTTCGCGCATTTCCCGAGCGGCCTTATTGGTAAAGGTGATCGCCAAGATATTCTCAGGGGCAATGCCTGATTTTATGAGGTGCAAGATGCGGTAAGCGATGGTTCTGGTCTTCCCTGCTCCGGCCCCAGCAATCACTAATAAGGGCCCTTCTTGGTATTCCACCGCTTCTCTTTGTGGGGCGTTTAATTGATTTAGATAATTCATATTTTTTATAGACTGTTAAACTATAACATACTATAATTGAGGATATAAATAATAACTTTAATATGAATAATCTTGAACTAGAAATTGCTCAATTGCAGCAGAAGATCGAAGAGAAAAAGAACCAACTCGAACAGCAGGGTGGCATTGTCGAAGAGAAGGAACTCGTGGGAAGTGCTTTGCGTGAGATTTTTACTGGTGCTAGCGCTCCAAGTGGGGCTAGTTTGCCAGCTACTTCGGCGGCCGTTACTGCTAAAGCGAGCACTGTAACCGACGATAAGAGCATTAGTTACCTTGATAATATTGATGACCAGACAGCTGAGACTATCAGTCTTATTATCCAGAAGCTCCCCGAGACCGGCATTGCTAAAGCGGTCTCTGAAGCTGAATTGGCTGGGCCATTTCTCGTTGATGTCCTCCATGATGCTCTCGTTGATCGTATGTATGACGAATTAGTTCAAAGAGGTTTTATTAAAACAAAATAATGTCTAATTACATTCTTTATCTTTTGGTTTTTCTAGCCGCGCTTATTGTCTTGGGTCTTGTCTGGCGCCAAACGAGAAAACGACACTGGAAGAGCCTTAATTTAAGAATATTGCAGATCCGCATTCCACGTACTGGCAACGAAGACAAGGGCGACCCGCTCAAGGAAATTAATCTCTCTGAGCAACTCTTCTCCTCCCTCTCCTCTATGAATGAGCCATTTGTTTTCGAGGTGGCGGTTAAGAATGTCGGAGAAGAAATTGGTTTCTACTTGGCGGTGCCTCGGAATCAGCTTGATTTTGCTAAGAGGGTCATCCAGGGTCTCTTCTTGGACGCTCGGGTGGAGGAGACAACAGATTACACTATTTTCCAACCTCATGGGATGGCGGTGGCCGGTTATCTTGCGATGGACAAGAGCTATTTGATGCCGATTAATACTTATGCCGAGGTTCAGGCTGATGTCTTTGGCCCGATTGTAAGTACCCTGTCTCGAGTGCGAGACACTGACGAGGGCGTGGCCCTTCAGATTGTCGTTAAGCCCGCTGACAGTGGAATTAAAAAGAAAATTTCTTCTGGCCTAGAGCAGCTTAAAAAAGGTGTTAAGTTTTCTAAGCTTGGTTCGGGTGAAAGTTTTAGTCCAAAAGAGATTTATAAAATTCTTTCGGATAATCCTGGCAAAGATGAAAAGAAGGACGTCCAGATGGATGAAGAGATGATTAAGGCTGTTGGCTTAAAATTAGCCAAACCTCTTTTCTTGGTTAATGCCCGTGTCGTCACTTCATCTATTGATCAGAACCGAGCGGAGGACCTCTTCTTATCCATTGCGGGGGCTCTCACTAAGTTCTCCTCCCCTATTCGCAATAGTTTGAAGATGATCAAACCTAAGAAAGTCCGTTCCCTTATTTTTAATTACGTCTTCCGCGAGTTTGATGACAAACAGGCAATGATTCTAAATACTGAAGAAATTGCCAGTATCTTCCACTTACCGACGGCCACTTCGGATGTCCCCAATGTTAGCTGGCTTAAGTCTAAAGAGGCTCCCCCACCAGATGAGATCCCTACTGAAGGTCTCAAAATTGGCCAGAGCATCTTCCGTGGTTCCACTAAGGATATTCGTATTACTGATGACGATCGCCGTCGCCACCTCTACATCATTGGCCAGACTGGTACCGGTAAGTCTGTTATGCTTCAGAATCTCGCGATGCAGGACATGAGCGCTGGTAAGGGTTTTTGCGTCATTGATCCCCATGGCGACCTGGTGGATAAGATTTTGAAATTTGTGCCCAAAGAAAGGATTGATGATGTCATTATCTTTGATCCTGGGGACCGTGAGCGTCCGCTTGGTCTTAATATGCTCGAATATGATTTTACTAAGCCAGAGGAGAAGACTTTCATTATCAACGAGTTTCTGGCCATCTTTAATCAGCTCTTTGATAAAGCGTCGCTCGGTCCAATGTTTGAGCGTTATATGCGTGGCGCTTTGAATCTCTTAATGGATGACATGGTCAATGAGCCCGCTACCATTGTTGATATTCCTCGTGTCTTCACTGATGAAGAATTCCGTAAGCGCAAACTTGCTCGTTCCAAGAACCAACAGGTTATCGATTTCTGGACTAAGGAAGTTACTAAGACTACTGGTGACCAGAGTTTAGGTAACTTTGCTCCTTATATCGCTTCTAAATTTGATGGCTTTAGTTCTAACGATTATATCCGACCTATCATTGGTCAACCTAAATCTTCTTTTGATTTTAGAAAAGCGATGGATGAGGGCAAAATTATTTTGGTTAATCTCTCTAAGGGTAAGATTGGGGATATTAGCTCATCCCTCTTGGGTATGGTTATCGTCGGTAAGATCTTAAAAGCGGCTTTGTCTCGCGTTGATATTGAAGAAAAAGAGAGAAAAGACTTTTATCTCTATATCGATGAGTTCCAGAATTACACCACTGACTCAATTGCTGTCATTTTATCTGAGGCACGTAAGTATCGCTTGGACTTGATTGTGGCCCACCAATTCATTGCTCAGCTCAAAGATAATATCCGTGATGCCGTCTTTGGTAACGTCGGAAACATTGTCTCCTTCCGGGTTGGGGTGGATGACGCTGAATATTTGGTCAAACACTTCTCACCAGTTTTTAATGAAAAGGATTTGATAGGGGTAGAGAACCTTAATGCTTACGTTAAGATTTTAGTAAAAGGTATTCCGAGCACTCCCTTTAACATTAACTTTACTTGGGCCTCGGGAGGTTCAGACGAGGTCCGAGAGGGTCTCAAGGAACTCTCGCGTCTACGTTATGGCCAAGATTTAGCCAAAGTTGAGGAGGATATTCAGACTCGCCTCCGAAATTAGGGGGGCTTACCCTGCGTAGCTTCACGCGAAGCAGGGGGATAACTGCGTTGAAAAAGGGCCTATTTTGGGCTAAACTACTGGGGTGAAAAAGATTTGGCTGGCCCCAGTTTTATTGTTGTTTTTACTCATTGCTCAGACTGCCGAGGGTAGTGTTTTGTCTACGCTTTTTGGTTTTTTGACCAGCTCGGTCGGGCAAGTAAGCGCCCTAGTTAAAAAGGAGGAAGAGATCAAGACCGAGACTAATTCTCAGAACCTCGACTTACCAGAACCAACCATGAGTATCGCCACTAGCTCTCCTAAGGCCGAACTTGATCAAGCTATCACAGGAGGAAGTGCAATTGCCCCTGAGACTGGTCCCCTTGGCACCTCGGCGGATCTCAAGGATAACCAGGCTCCATCTGACCTGATTAGCGTCTATACAATACACGAGGGGGACACCATTGGTATTGTCGCGAAGATGTTTAACGTCTCCCCCAACACGGTACTCTGGGCTAATGACCTAAAGAAAGGGTCTGCTTTGAAGCCGGGTGAAACTTTGGTTATCCTCCCTATTACTGGTGTTCAGCATATTGTGAAGAAGGGCGACACGGTTAAGAGTATCGCGAAGAAATACGGTGGAGATGTTGAAGAAATCGCTGTTTATAATGATCTTGATCTAAGTAAAGACCTTATCGTTGGCAGCACAGTCATTGTCCCTAATGGTGAAGAAAGCACTATTATTTCTGGGCCGAAGGCTGGCCAAAAAGCCCCAGCAAAATATAAGGGTCCAAGTTATAGTGGTTACTACATGAGACCAATTAGTGGCGGTATGCGCACTCAAGGTATCCATGGTAATAATGCGGTTGACCTTGCTTCTAAGATTGGTACACCAATTTATGCTGCTGCCCAAGGCCGAGTAATTATTGCTAAGACTGGCGGTTGGAATGGAGGCTATGGTAATTATGTTGTCATCGCCCACCCTAACGGCACTCAGACTCTCTATGGTCACATGAATAAGGTAATGACCTCTGTCGGCGCGCGTGTTGATAAGGGCGATCAAATTGGCCAACTTGGCTCCACCGGCCACTCGACCGGTCCGCATGTCCACTTCGAACTCCGCGGGGCTTCGAATCCATTCTGATGACAAAAGAAACTGAAACAATAATTATCGGTGGGGGTATGTCCGGGATTGGCTGTGCTAGGACTCTCGCCAAGGAAGGGAAAGATTTTTTACTAATTAGTAAGGATATTGGTGGCCGGGTTGTCACTTCAGCTGATGGCCAGGTTAATTATGGCGCCTTCTACATAAGGAGCGATTATCACAACGTCTTACCCTTTGTTAAATTGGGGAGGCGAATTGCTTCGCGGTCTCTTGGTTGGGAGAAGATCAAGGGCCGACTGACTTTTTGGAATAAAATTTTCAATTACCCTGTTTCCATGATAAAGATTGCCGCCCATCTTCTCATCTTTAATTTTCATTATCAACGATTTAAGAAAAATTGTGAGAAGTTCTCGCAGGTTGAGGTCTTGGAGAAAGACCCCTATCTAAAAAAGATGCACGAGATGCCTGCCAATGATTTTATTAAGAATCATCAGCTCGAGATTCTTCTCCCTCTTTTTGATCCAATCGTAAATAGCACGACTTTCTTGTCTATAAGAGAAGCTCCCTTGTCGGCGGCGGGGATGCTCCTGATGCTTATGATTGGTCTTTATCCGACAAACGAATTTATTATGGATAAGGATTTATTAGTTGAGGGCATTTCGGGTCAAGTTATTTCGGACGAAGTCGTCTCCCTGTTGAGGGAAGATGATCGTTGGCTTATTAAAACTAATTCTGGTCAAGAATATCTTTCTAAAAACCTAGTAATGGCTACACCGATTGATATTACTAAGAGACTCCTAAACCTTGATTTCCCGACTAATCAGCCAATCTCTGTTTATATGACACATCTCCGTGGTGAGCTTGTGGCTGAATATGAAGTTCCAGGGAATTTTATTTTATTCTCTCCCGATAAGACCGAAGATATCGTTATTGCTAAGGAGCCCAACGGGACGCTGCTTTTCTATTCCCATGACTCAGCCTACAGTTTAGAAAAATATTTTAAGAATTATGAAATAATTGCCGAGAAGTTTTGGTCCCCCGCTTTCTTCGTCGGCCATAGTTTTATACCCTGTCTGTTCCCCGATAGTTTATTTATCATCGGTGATCACAATATTGTCGGGATGGAAGACGCTTATATTACCGGCATTTATGCCGGCAATAAAATCTCTGGCAAGACGGTTTAGTCTTACTCAAAAATATTTTTTGGCCTATATTGCAACGCTTCGAGGAGGTGTTGATCTTGGATATCGTTGGAATTATCGAGATCGGCAATGGTACGGGCGAGTTTAATAATACGATGGTAGGCGCGGGCTGAGAGATTAAGTCTTTTTGCCGAATCATTCAGAAGTTTTGTCGAAGAGTCTGTGAGGGGAGCGTATTTTTTAAGCTCTTTGGCCCCCATCTCTCCGTTAGTATTTATATTTTTTATATCTTCAAATCTTTTTGTTTGCTTGGCACGGGCTGATAGGACGCGAGAACGAATTTTATCAGAGCTCTCCCCCGCTGGTGCCTGGCTCGATAATTCTTCATGCTTGATTTGTGGCACATCAAGCCAGATATCGATGCGGTCAATGATTGGCCCAGAGACCTTGCGACTGTATTTTTGGATTTGGCTTTGGGTGCAGGTGCACTCTTTAATTCTTGAACCTTTGAAGCCACAAGGGCAAGGATTAAGAGCCGCGACGAGTAAGAAACTAGCGGGGAAATTCATCGAACTCCTTGCCCGGGCAACACTAATGACCCTGTCTTCTAGAGGTTGGCGCAAGGCCTCAATAACTTTTTTATCAAACTCGGGGAACTCATCTAAGAAGAGGACCCCGCGGTGGGCCAAAGTAATCTCACCAGGCTTAGGCCAAGCCCCACCACCGACGAGTGAGACATAAGACGAGGTATGATGGGGTGAGCGGAAGGGCGGTTCGGTTATTAGCTCATTATCCAAAGATCCAGTGGCCGAGTGAATCCCCGTGACTTCGATAATCTGATCAATATTGAGCGGTGGCATAATGCCAGTGAAGGCCCGTGCGAGCATGGTCTTGCCTGTCCCTGGTGGCCCATACATGGCGACATTGTGACCACCAGCGGCGGCGATTTCTAGTCCCCTCTTGGCGGTTTGTTGGCTACGGATTTCTGAGAAATCGGTAATGTTCTCATTTTTATTAAAAATTATTTTTGTTTTTGGAGCTGATTCAATTCTAGACGAGAGAACGGACTGTCCTTCCCCATCGTCGCCGTCCCCGATCTTTGGGGATAGGTGATTTGTCACCTGTTCAAGTGAATAACAAGGGTAGATAGTGATATCGTGAATTAGGGCCGCTTCGTTGGCATTCTCCTCTGGCAAATAAACTTCCGCGAAGCCTTTTTCTTTAGCTTTCTGAACAATAAGGAGAGCCCCATTGATGGGTCTTAATTTCCCATCGAGAGCGAGTTCTCCGATAAAGAGTTTGCCCTTGGGTTGAAATTTCATCTCGCCGGCAGCGAATAAATAGCCGAGAGCAATCGCCAGATCAAAGGACGATCCTTCTTTACGGATATTGGCCGGAGCCAGAGAGACAATAACTTTTTTGTTGCCCTTTTGTGGAGCGCGAAAGCCCGAATTCTTTATTGCTGAATTGATACGGTCCTTGGCTTCAGCGACCGCCTTATCAGGGAGGCCAACAATAGAAAAAGATTGAAGTCCTTTGTTGATATCGACTTCGACTTCAATAATATCGGTCTTGAGGCCGATGATTTGCGCTGAATTTATCTTAGCGACCATGCGCTAATAGTTATTAGATAATAAATAGTAGAAACTATATTTCTACAGTATCCTCTTCGTCACGATGTTCTTTGCAAGTTAGTGAGGCTGGATCAGCGTCGAGACGGTCACGCTCAATTGGTTTACGACAGACAGCGCAGACAAAACCATTAGCCAGGGCCCAGTGGAGGGCTCGCTCGTTCTCAAGGATTAGACCCTCAGTGTTCGCAATTTCTTGTTCAAGTCTCTCTCGGTCATCGCGCTGGCTTCCGACATCATCTCCCGACATTGGCTTGTCATCTTGTATCTCTTTAAGTCTTAGCTCGTCTTCTTTTTTCCCTTTGGTGAGTTCGGCAATATTTTCCTTAAGAAGGTCTAGATAGTGTTGGTCATTTTTTTCTATTTTGTTGGTCATTTTGTTTTTCCTCGCATAACGAGAGTTAATTATTGATTACATCGTAACAAACGGGTTCTTTTTGTCAATAAAACCTTTTAGAGTGTTTACCGAGGGGAAGAATAGGAGCTGATGACCTTGGCCAAGGTCCCCTCATTTATTGTCACGACGAGGGTTTCTTTATCAATCCAAGAATAGACGGCTATAATGGTGTTCGTTTCGTCAACAACTAATCTCGTATCATAATTTTTTATCATCTTGTCTTGGAGCGGGGTGTTTAGTATTTTTTCGGTACTCGAGGCGTCTTCAAAGGGGGCCAACAGTTCAGAAATAATAATGTTCTCGTTGCTTAATATAGCACTAGCAACATTTTTATAGTTTTTTGTTTTTAAAATATAGAAGGGCGAAGTTTGTTCTCCGTAGTAAAAGCCGAGCATTAATTTAGGCTCAAGAGAGCGCAAGAAGTCGTCTGGCAACTTGAGTTCTAGTTTGCCGGCAATCGCTGTCGGGTCAGCCTCAACCATTTTCATCACTAATCCTGTTTGGGTTTGTTCCTTTATTTGATAAGTAAAATAAATTTCCTCAATACTTTCTTTCCCTGCCGGCGGGGTTAGACTTTTTTCTCTCAACTCCTCTCGTATTTGAGTCGCGGTCTCCTGGTCAAGATTGATCGCCTGTTGCTTGTCAGAAAAAATTAGACCTTGTCTTGTTACTTTTACAGTGGCCAGGCTTGTGGTTTGTCTTTGCCCAATGGCCCAGACTAAAGCAATTAACCCTCCAATTATTAATAGCACCCCAATACCCACTAGCCAGGAGCGGTTAGTTACGCTTTTTTCTTTTTTAGCTAAGTTCTCTTTGTCTGGCGTTTGAGTGACAATCTTGCTGACACTTAAGCCTTCTCTGCCGATGGTTTCTCCTATGTCACGGGTTAGGGTCTTGATGGCAGCCGGTCCAGCATTAGGACTCTTTTTTATTAAATTGATTTCTTCTTGAGATTTTAGAATTTCATTAATTTTAGCTACCCGGAGGGCTTCGGCCTCGGCATCTTTGACGGTTTGCTCTTGGCCAATTTTATTTTTCTCCTCCTCCTCTTTTATTTTGCGGGCTGCTTCAAGGTCGGCCAGTTTCTTTTGGGCCTCAATTTTTCCCAGCCGAGCTTTCTCAGCGTCGTCCCAAGCCTTTTTTTGTTCGTCACTGGCCATGGCCTTTGCCGCTTCTTGTCGTCGCCTCTCAAAGTCCTCACTGGTTTTTTTCCAGCTCATTAGTTTTTCTTCACCAGACAAAACCAACTTAGCTTTAGCTAGTCTGTCTTGCTCATTGGTTTCTGAGGTCTCTTCTGCCATTAGTCGATTAACTTAACCAGGGAAAAGTTTTTTTACTACTTTTGTTCACGTCAGCCGGGTCAATTTGCTGGTTCTTTAAGGCGTCGGCCATATCACTTTGAAGAGTCCGGAGGGGTCTAATCCCTGTACTTTCATCTTGTGAACTTTGAGAGGGCTCCCTTTTTTGATCAATTTTTTGTTGGCGGAGAGAATCAATCTCTTCGTTTTCTTGGCGGATTCTTTCAAGTTCGAGCATTCTGTTTGGTTCTGGTTTATTCGCCTCCTCCATCTTAGTCACTGGTTGGACGATGGGTTCTGTCGGTGGTGCGGGTTTGGTTTCTTGAATTGGTGCGGGGGCGGCAGTGCTCGCTTGTTTAACCTGGGCGGTTCTGTCCATCGCCTCAGAAAGCTTTTTCTTTAGTTCTTCGGCTCTGGCTTGATCCGCTTGCAAGCGCAAAGTTTCTTGTCTTTGTTTTTCCTCCTCAGCTCGACGCAAGGTCTCAATTGATTTGGCCGCACTTGAGGCAGCATTTTGCTGCTGCTTTTGAATCTCGAGGGCTTTGAGTTCCTCAGCTTTTTTTCTGTCTTCCTCCGCTTTCTTAATTTCTTCAGCTCGCCGTCGCTCAGCTTCAGCTCCTTGCCTCTCTTCTTCTACCTGTTTGAGAGCCGATTGTTGCCTCTTCTGTTCTTCTAACTCATGCTGCTGGCGCATCACTTCCTGTTGTAGAAGAATCTGTTCATCAATGGCTTGAATTTTACCTCTTATCTCTTCTTCTTGATTTAGAAGATTTTGGTATTTTTTCTTTACCTCACCAATTTGATCTTCAATCTTTGTGATCTTCTCTTCGACTAACCATTTTTCTTCTTCAATAGCTCTTCTTTTTTCTTGGGTCTGCCAACGCTTCTGCTCTACCTCATGCTTTTCTTTAGGGGTAACAGTGGTGTCTTCTTGCCCCTCTTCCTGGTTCTCCTCACTCTGGATGGCATCTTCTTGTAAGAGAATTGGCTCGAGGACTTTTTTCAGCCCGGTTCTCTTGTCATCCAAGTTTACCCAGGTGAGTTCGAGAAGTTCCTTTTCGTGATCAAGAGAAAGAAGTAAACGATTTAATTGTTGTTTTTCTTCACTCGCCTCTTCTTCTTTTTCTGTTGCTTCACGACGGACAGTGCGATCAAGGCCCTCCATCGCAATCTTTGCTTTTCTGACCTTCTCTTCTCGGCTGACGAGAGGGGCAGCCGTTACTGTCGGGACTGTTGCTTGGGCTGTTGTTGCCGCACTATTAACCGGCGCCACCGTTACTTGCGGTGGTACTTGATTTTGATTATCAGAATCAGACGTTGTCTGTTTTACAACATCAGGCATTACTCTTTTATTATAACCAATTTAGTTTTTAGTTTCTAGGGCGATAAGGGCTAGAAGGTGGATTAACTGGATTTGTTGAAGGCTTCAAACCTTTTTTGTTAGCCCATTCAGGATCTGCTTGCTTGATTGAGAGATTGATACGATGTTTCTCATCAATTTCTTTAATCACAACTGGAACGATATCCCCAATTTTTAGAGCATCAGCAACTTTATCAATTCTGAAGTTGGCAATTTCGGAGACGTGCACTAGTCCATCAGCATCCTTGCCAATTTGGACAAAAGCGCCGAAGTCCATGAGTCTAACAACTTCACCTTCAAAACGTTCTCCAACTTTATAAACATGGCAAATGCCCTCAATCATTTCTTTGGCGGCATTGGCTTGGTCAGTCTTGCCGGTGATGTAGACAGTGCCGTCATCTTCAATCTCTACGACAGCGCCAGTATCAGCGGTAATTTGTTGGATCATCTTGCCGCCGGGGCCGATAACAGCACCAATCTTGTCGGTAGGGATCATTATTTTAAGAATCTTTGGAGCTGAAGCATTAATCTCGGCACGTGGAGCTGGGATGGCCGCGACCATAACAGCAATAATTTTTTCACGAGCGACACGAGCATTATCAATCGCTTTCTCGAGAATGGCGACCGGGATGCCACCCATTTTAATATCTAATTGGATGCCAGTGATGCCAACAGTGGTGCCGGCTACCTTAAAGTCCATATCACCATAGTGGTCTTCGACGCCTTGGATGTCAGTAATAAGTTCATACTTATCATCATTCTCATACATTAAGCCGATAGAGATACCGGCGACTGGTCTTTTGATTGGTACTCCCCCATCCATAAGAGCGAGGGTACTAGCGCAGACCGAAGCTTGAGAGCTTGAACCATTAGAAGCTAAGACTTCAGAGACGAGACGAATGGTATAAGGAAATTCTTCACGAGAAGGGATAACTCCACGTAGAGATTTCTCAGCAAGAGCTCCATGGCCAATTGAACGGCGAGAGGTATTGCCAACACGCCCAGTTTCACCAACCGAATATGGAGGGAAATTATAATGATGGAAGAAGTACTTCATGCTGTCTACCTCCATCCCTTCAACAATGAGTGAGTCACGTGGTCCGCCAAGAGTTAGGGTCGTTAAGACGTGAGTGGCACCGCGATAGAAGAGGCCGTTACCATGAACAACTTTAGAAAAACCACCAGCTTGAGCAAAGAGAGGGCGCACTTCATCAAGAGCCCGGCCATCGGTGCGACGTTTTTTCTCAATCGCCTCCATGTGAACAACTTCATCAATCTGTTTTTCAAAATAATTTAACCAAGCGCCAAGGTTAGCCTCGGGCATTTTCTCGGTGCGGAGTTTAAGCCAATCCTCTTTGAGACTGTCTGAAGATTTTTTGCCAGTTCCTTCAAACATAACCCCTTCAATTTTTGGAGCAATATTTTCTTTGAACAAAGATTCGGCCTCGGCGGGAATAGTGGGGATATTAAGAACGAGTTTTGGCTTGGCCATCTCAGCAATAATTTGCTTCTGCCAGATTTGGATTTTCTCAATTTCTTCCTGAGCCTTTCTTAGGGCTTCTTTAACTTTAGCCTCAACAATTTCATTGCCAGCGGATTCGATCATACTGATCTTACCTTCACCACCACAAACTAAGAGATCAAAAATTCCAGTTGTTCGTTCCGTGAAAGTTGGGTTGATAACTAGGTTTTCATTTCCCTCCATTTGCCCCAGGCGCACCGAACTAACGGGCCCACCCCAAGGAAGTTCTGATGTCGCGAGCGCCAGCGATGCGCCAATAACAGCTGGGACGTCGGCATCATTGTCTTCGTCCATGGCGAGTACAGTAATAATTACTTGAATTTCGTTGCGAATAGCACTATCAAAAAGAGGACGAATAGTGCGGTCAACAATACGCCCCGTGAGGACGGCCTCTTCACTAGGTCTACCCTCTCTTTTGATGTAACGAGCTCCACCAATCTTGCCGGCGGCATAATAACGCTCTTCGTATTCAACGGTGAGCGGGAAATAATCGCTGTCCTCCTTCGTATTAGGAGACATAACGACGGTGGCGAGCAACATGGTCTCACCATACTTCAAAATAACTGAGCCAGTGGCTTGGTCGGCAATGTCAGTAAACATGGCCGTTAACGTGCGACCTCCGACTTCTAACGAATATTCTTTTTTAGTCATCTCTAAATTGGGAGTGTTAGCCAGATTTTAGATCTGGTTATTACCAAACCTACATATCCAGCCACCACTCAACTTAAATTATTAATACCTAGACTTTACCATAAAAAAACCCGGGCGACCACTTGTGGCGGTCGCCCGGAAACGGGGGGTTTGGGCATTGGGTTTTCATCGTGGGAGAGGGCGTTCTTTTGCCCCTCCTTCTTGCCGCGAGGAAACGACGGGTTCCCCTTCTTGACCATCATGGCTCTGGGACTGAAGCCTGAATTTGAGATCTTCCCGGCGGTCGAGCTCCCGATACTCATCCTTTAGTTTTCTCGCAAACCAAAGAACAACGAGTGCAAAAAGAATATATCCCAGCAGAATCTTCATGTTTTAGACCTCCTATTTTTCTCGCCCATGCGAGAAGCCTAATTTCTACTTCTAATTATAACTAACTTTGTACATTTTGTCAAAAGCAAAAGGCAGGGGTGGAACTGGTCCACCTCTGCCTCGGGTTCGGTCACGAAATTACAAAGTTGTTTCCGCCGTCATTATTTGGCGGCGGGAGCTGTTGGGGCCGGTGCGGGAGCAGGAGCCTCGGGTTTCGGAGCGAACTCCTCGGGGCTGAACTTTTCGAGGTCGATGACCTCTTTCGGGTGCACCTTCGCTTCTGCCTTCGCGCCCGCCCGGATGCCGTCTGGATGAAGCATCTGTGTAAGCTGGGAATTCCCCATCATCTGTTTCATGTCCTCTACGTTCGTCCCGTAGGGGTACATAATGAAACAATTGTTTGGACCTTGCGCCGCCGACGAGAGTGCCCGGATTTGCCACCAAACCAAGTATTCAGGGGAATCTTTCAGTTCCTCCTTCACGATGCGAATTCCGCCCGCGACGCCCTCGGCTTTCTCTTTCTCCACAAGGGCCTGGGCTTTCTCCACTTCGACCTGGCCTTGAGCACGCTCGAGATCGGCTTTGACCTCGTTCTTGGCCGCCTGTTGAAGCAACTCGGTTGCGGCCAACTTTTCTTGGGCGGCGGTGATGCTTGCCGGCCAATCATAGTTGGAAATCTCCGAGTCGACAATTGCCAGGGGTGTTGCTGCCGAGGCTTCCATCAGTTGTTTCCTGACTTCCACCCCGAGCTTCATGCTGTTCGCGATGCAGGCGTTGATGTCCGGTTGGACCTCATAAACCTGACGCGGAATGGCCTGGGCCTTCATCTTGATAAAGGTATCGTACATCTGTTTGACCGTAATCTTGTTCTCGGCATCAGCCAAAACAGATTCGAAAGCCTTCTGCATGGCCTGCTTGTCCTCGACATTGGCCCGCACACGGCAGGTGAAATCATATTTCAGATTCACCTTGCCGTTCACGAGGATATTGAGTGTCTCGTTGAACGCTTGGTTGGTCGTTTCCAGCAGGTAGACTTTGTCCCGCGGATTGCTCCAGTGGTTGCCCACCGGCAGAATCTCGGTACCCCAGCCACTGGGCGTCCGCACGCGCCCGATATATCCGGGCGGTACTGTGACGGTGCAACCCGCCAGTATGAACACGGCCAACATCAGCATCAGAATCTTCGCGCTTGTTTTCATGATCTCTTTCCTCTCATTCCATCTTTGTTTTTGTGTACCTGCCGGCATCAACCGGTATGGCACGTCACGTTGCTTGTGCCGGCTACTTGGCCGGCGATGCAGGGCTCGCCGTTCCAGTCCGTTGCTGGATATCAGCGTCGTGCTTCTTCATCGCCTTGTCGAAGTCGCTGAGGGCGTCTTCGTGCTTCTCAGTGTCGAGCTTCTTGGCATCGGCAGCAGTCTGCTCCATCTCGGCCTTGGTCGGCAGTTGCGAGTTTTTCACTGCTTCCAGTTCCTTGATCTCGGCTGGCGACTGGTAGTGCGAAGTGCTCGTCGTGAATGACTGCTTCACGTTCCAGGCGACGTTCACCGCGGAAATGAAGCCGACGACAACGATCACTGAAATGATCGCCGGCCCGATAATACTGGGCATCAGCTCCGTCTTTTCCGCGTCAATTGCCGTCTTGCACTTCTTGAGGAAGCTCCGCCAAATCTTGTATAGCCAGTAAGCCAGGAGGATGCCAACAATTAGGGCCCCTCCATAGAAAATCCAGCCATACGGGTTCGTCCCCATCATGTTCATCCTGTTCTCCTTTTCTCTCTTTGGTTTCACACCTGTTTTGCGCAGCTCTCACTTGGCTGCATCTCTGAAAATACTAATAGAAAAAGCATCCTCAAAGATGCAGCCAAAACAACTAAGTAATTTTTAAGGAACTATTGCTGGTGCGATGATAACATAAATCATATGGCCTGTCAACATCAATCTTGCCAAAACAGAGATGTTGTGTCAATCACAAAAATAGCCCCAAGGCCATGAAGTCCTGGGGCTATTTTTTAAGATTTATATATGAACCTTAGGAACTGGTTTGCGGGGAGATCCACCGGGCATATTGATGAGATACTTGCGAGGATTCTCAGAGAGATCTAAGAAGTCGTCCGCAATTTCACGCAATTTCCCGGAGGAACTTTTGCCGAAGGCAATGACTTCTACTTGAGCGCCCATATTTTCTTTAAGATATTCAACTAACGGGACAAAGTCTCCGTCGCCGGAGCCGATGATGACAGTGTCTAACTTAGGGGCAAGCTTGATGGCATCTACGGCCAAGCCCACATCCCAGTCAGCTTTCTTGGAGCCATCGACGAAGATTTGGAGATCCTTGGTTTTGACTTCAATACCAATTTTACCAAGGGCTTCAATAAAATTCTTCTCGTCCCCGGCTTCGGTTGTGACCATATAGGCCATTGCCCGGATAAGTTGGCGACCACCTAAAGCATCTTTTAATACTTGGCCGAAGTTAACGCGAGCGCCACCATAGAGATTCTTGGCACTATGATAGAGGTTTTGGGTGTCGATAAAAATGCCGACACGCTGGTTCTTATGTTTGATACTCATAAAAAATTATTAATTAATGAAACTTATAAAAATTGCTTACTCTAAGTAATCGAGTAAATAGAGAAAACTATCTTGATTTTAAACCAAGATCAATACAAAAGAAAGGAAGAAAAAATTAAGCAGCCGCTTTGAGTTCAGCTTTACGCTTTTGGGCGTCAATATAGCGCTGATGAGAACGGCGATCAGAGACAAGTTTAAGTAGTCCACGACGAGAGTGGAAATCTTTTGGGTTTTTCTTAAGGTGGCTGGCGAGTTCCTCAATTCTTTCGGTAATCAAAGAAACTTGCACTTCGGCCGAGCCGGTGTCTTTGTCATGCTTCTGGACCTTTTTGATAATGGTCTCTTTCTTTTTTGTTGAAATCATGGTGTCGTTAGTATAGCACACGCCCTAAAATAATGCAACCCCCACACCAACTTTTGCATTATTGGGTTTTGCGCTTTTATCGCGATGTAAAAGTTGGTGTGGGGGCATGCCCCCTTGTGTTGAGCATAAGAAAGGGGCCCATACTGCTGTCACGTGGTCGTGGCTAGCGCGTAGGGCCCCAGGGGGAAGAGAAACGAGAACGGTGTTACCACCAGAAGCTGAATCGTGCCTCAATCTTGACCGGGCTTTCCATCCCCAGGTCTTGTTTTGATGAGGCGATGGTTTTCACCGCGTCGAGGGTCAAGGTTGTTGTCCTCTTCTGGTCGAGCCAGAAGCGGAGTCCGGCGGTGGCATTGACCTCGTAACCAGTCGCACTCTGCAGGGTGACCCGGTCTATTGAGATCTCGCCTTTGTCTGACACACTGAACTGTGTTTCCTCCCAGCTTTTGGCTTGGAGGCTCCACCAATCTATCATCCCATGAATTTCAACTCGCGGGAGGGGTTCCCAGGCGGCGAGCGTATAGCCCCCGACCAAGTCACTCGTCCTGGAGTCGTTCATGGCGAAGTAGATAGCACTCCTTAGGTACAAGTTTTCTGCCAGCGCCGCGTTGGCGTCAATGGCAAAACGTTTGTAATCCTCGGAGCACTGGAGTGTGCCGGCAAGCCAACTTTTGCCGAAGTTCTTCTGGAGTCGGGCTGAAACTTCCAACCCTCTCCAGTTCTCTTCGCTATCGAAGGGCACTACCGAGCGCCCACCGACGTCGGCCATGATCAGCCAGCCGTCCTCGTCTTTTGACGAATACTCAACTTGTGCACCCCAGATGAAACTTCCCGTGGGGTCACAATTCGGGTACGAGACGGTCTCGTTCAATGCAGCGATGGGGGTGGTGAAACCTCCAGCGGCAAAGAATCTCCCGACTCGGAGCTTCCAGTTCTCATCGACTTTGTACCAGGCGTTGGCCAGCATCAAATAATTTTTGCTGGTTTCTTCCTGGAACTGGGCGAAGTTGATCAGGAGCTCTGTCCCCCACCGGCCGGACTTCCCGGTTAGGTTGGAGGAAAGACGGAAGTTTGTCAGCGAGAGGTCTCGCTGTCCGTCTGTTGAGTACCCATAGGCCTGGACCAGTCCGCGCAGCTTGAGCTTTGCGAACCCCAGGTCCATTGAGTGGACGAGGCCGGGTTCGTTCTCTTGCCCCATTGCGCTAGCCACAATTGCCAGCAGACAAAACACAAACGCCAAGATCATAGACTTCTTCATGGTTCTATCCTTCCGTAACTGTTGCCAGTCCGGAAAGACAAAGCGTTGTGCTTGTCTGATTTTTCCGAACTAGCGCACTAATCGGCGGACCACGCGGTTTCACCGCGTTCCAGCTGAAACGCTGGAGCGGTTGCGTGATCTCTCGGAATTCTCCCTCTTCACTTTCCACATCCCCAGTCTCTTCGACCGGAGCCGTAAGGATTGCAAAGACTTTGAACTCCTTATGAAGTGGCACCCACCTTGCGGTGCTTGCCACTTTTTCTTCGTCAGTTATCTTGTTGACGAGAGGAGCTTCGGCGACACAGGCGACAATAGTGGGCTGCAGGGTGTCGGCGTTTCCTCTGATGTGGAACCCGAACAAAATCCCCATTACCCAAACCATGGCACAAACCGCGACCGATTGCTTCAAGACTTGACCAGAGGCTAGGAAGGACTCCAATGCTTCATTGAAAGCAAGTAGCGGTTCTTCGACCTGACGCAGGATTGCTTGTCTCTCTGCTTCGTTCAACCTGTAGCCGAACTCTTTCCCTGACAAGTATTCTCGCTCCAATTTCTTGAAGCGGTAGGCCTTGCCAGTAGCGTTGTCCATGACGATGAACCCGATCGGGCCACAGAGCGTGGCCTTGAGGAAGACCATTGGGCGGAGCATGAGCTCTTCCCTTAGTTTCTTCCCCGCGTACCTGATGTCCAAGAGAACAATCAGTAGAAATGGCAAGGTCATTAACCAATACCACTTCATGCTTGTCCTGACTGCCCACCAGAATGCTCGGCCAAGGGAGCCATCGTCGTAGGCCTTACCTAGGGCCCCGTTTTCCCCGTCTCTTTCGGCGACGGCTTCACGGCACTCGTCTTCGAAGGCTTGCATCGCACAGATCTGTCTCGCTGTTTCGGTCCTTATTTCCCCTCGGAAATCTGGGCCGGGTTGCCAACGTTCTATGTAGCTCTTTCTGATCAGGCTGTCCTTTCCCCAAACTGATTCATACGAGACCATGAAGCCCAGCTTGATCTTCAGCTGGTCGCTTCTCCAAGAAGCTTGAAGCATCTCTTTGACAGAGACACCCCCCTTCTCGATACCCTCCTGGATTCTTTGCTTGAGGACAAGGAACTCATCTTCGGCTCTCTCTCGTTCGGGTGTTCCTTGGAGCAGGACGGGAGAATCCTCAAACTTGAGTTTCCCAATCCAGTCCCAGTTTCCGCCCAGCATGAGAGTTAGAACGATGAGCCCGGCGGAGATCAGCTTCTGCCCCCAGGGCATCTTACTGATCTTTGTTTCTAGCCGGCTCGGTTCGGTCGGTTGGTAGTTTCTACGTCGTCTGTACTCGAATTGTTCGTAGTACATTTCTTTCACCTCCTTTCGTTACGAATTTTCTCGTTTTTCTTGTCAAAGACCGAATCTCAACCGACAGGGTTGAGTTTGTGTACTCTGCATTTCTGGCATAAATTATGTAGTTTGTCAATATCAGAAAATTAAACTCAAGGGTCGCCGGCGACAGGCGCGGGCGACCCTTTATCTGGCAAGTTTCCCCCTTTTTCTTTTGCTTTTCTTCCTCTTGAAATCAAGGAGAACCTTGCCGGACTCAATTGCCTTCTCTGGAGTGTACGGTCCGAAGCGAAGTGGAGAAATTGTCTCCCGGAGAAGGACTCTCCCATTCCTACCGATATACTCGATGGAACGCTTTTCCCCGTTGCATGGCCAGACGATCCAGAGTGGCTCTCCCCACCACTTCCTTATCTCGCTGAGCCCTTCTTCCCAGTCGTGTCTGTTGTTGGGGATAATGACGATCAAGTCACCCTTGATAAGGGCTAGACAATTAAAAAGATCAGGAACGTGGTCGTCCATGTCAATTGGCCCTTTCCTAGGGGTTGTGTTATTTGAAATTGAGAACTTTCTGGTTATTAACATGACATTTTTGCCTTGCTACGTCAATAAAAAAGACCCGTGTCGTGGGTCTTACGGCTCATTTATTATCCAGTCGAGCTTCTGGTTTCTGCCACAGCAGAGGGTTAGCGGAGGTCAAGGAGAAGCCACGCTTCAGCGATCATGTCTGGCTGGAATTCTTCGTGAATCCAGACAGCTTCCTCGCTGATGTGGCCGCCACCCATTCCTCCCGGGATGTGGTTTAGGTCTGTCGCCGGGTCGCAGTCGAATTCAGCGATCTGCTGGGTTATTGCACTCGGCGAGTAGATGTAGATGCTACTTCCCTCCCCCTCGTTGCAATCCCAGGCCACGTCATCGAGCTTGCGTGAGAGAGTGAGAATGCGGGCTCTCGGTCCGATCAGCGAGAGAGGAACGGTCAAGTAAATCTGACCACCCCAATCACCTTCGAAGATGAGCCACCAATCAGTGAAGACGCTCTCTCGCGCCTGCTGGCAGAAACTGGTCAGCACAGCTTGCTCATGTGCGAGCGTCTTCATAGCGAACCCTTTCGGTTAGTTAAAGATCAATCCGTTTTCGCTCTTTTGAGCTCATCAGTCGAGACACACATCTCGAGAACGGGGCCCAATTTGATATCTGGTTGGGCTTCCAGGTTATAACGCTTCGGGTTTCTCATTCACTCCTTCCACCGGAAGGTGGGCCTATCACTAGGCAGTTCGTATTCGGGGTGCAATTCCTGAAATTCTTGGAATTGATAGATATAACACCCCGGAGCCATCCCGGGAATGTCATCGGGTCCAAAAGACCCTTTCTGTTTCGCCCCGGTTGTGGAGAACTGGAGAACGAGCTTGGCGTGATCTTCTTGGAGTTCGATGTCCAAGAATTTCTCCCAGTTGACGTGGGAACAGTCGCAGGGAACAACGACACAATTATACGTGTGCAGCTCCCGGCAATATTCCTCGCCCAAATGGTTTCCCCATTGCTCTCTCCAATTGTCCATTAGCAACAAATGGGAGTGCCCAGCCAAGCAGATCTCCACCATCTCCACGCCGCCGTTTGAACACGCGCCACTTCTGTCCCACTGCACGACTTGGGCCTTCATGATGTTTCTCCTTTTTTTTTGCGATATAAAGAACAACTCCCCTGTGAAAGTACGACACATGTCGCGCTCTCAATAAGGGAGTCGATTTTTTTAGGATCGACTCAAAAACTTGCGATTGATTGCCCTACCTGACGAGCAACCTGGCGTCCCTTGGGTGTCCCGCACTCTCCCGGACCCATGTTCTGGGAAGGAGTCCTTTCGGAGGAAACGTGCAACCATCTCTTTGTTTGTTACGGGTTGTTGTGCTGCCGTATCAGAGGAGATTGGCTGTCCAGTCAGAGAGGGTGCTAGCAGCCCTCGTGGACAAGACGGCGGGGTTAAGGAATTAGCCATTCACTTTATTATCGACAGCTTTTGTGGCATATCGACGCGGGTGACTTACCGTGACCTCACGTGCTATGGGGATCGCCTACTCCCTGCACCGATTTATTTTCCAAAACTGAAAGACAAATCGGTGCAGGCAATCGCTTTAATTTAAAGAACAATCCGTTTTCGTCATTTCTGACTCATCAGTCGAGACACACATCTCGAGAACGACGCCAATTTTATCCAGATTGGCAAACTGGGCCACGGTTACCCGGTGCCGAACACTCGAACACTAATGCGCTCGCGTTCGGTCTCTGTTCCGTGGGCCACCCCAAGCAGGAAGACCTGCGTGAGAAGGCGTTCGAGGGCTGCACCAGCGCTTTCATCGTCAGCACTGGCGGTGCGGGCAACGGCGGCGACCAAGTCTTCGCCGGGGTTGTAATCCCTTTCCACTTTGCCGAACGCCGGCTCGTGGCACAGGATAACTTCCCCGTCGGTTTCCTTGGCGTACTCTTCACGGCTTACACCGATCAAGTACAGGCCAACCTTGCTGTCGACCTGGGACGCAAGAACGTACAACATATCTCCCCCTTTCTTGGTGGTTTGTTGTGTCTGGCTTGCCCGATTCATCGGCACGTCATTGTTCGGCAACATCCCCATGACCTATCCCCCCCCTCTTTGTTTGTAAAGATCAAACTCCTCAGGAAACACGAGACTATCTCACATTCCCATTAAGAGGGCCGAGTCAGGAGGACTCGGCCGAGATGAGAACCAACCATTATTTTTCTTCTGGGTTGGCCAGACTTTGTCGACAGTGTAGGCTATTCTCTTTTTACCTACCGTCCCAGGAGAGTCCTTGCCGAAGGGATAATGCATGGCCAACTCGTCGCCCTCTGATTTTTATTTCTCCCGATTATTAAATCAGATGGGTTGTGCAGTGAGAGGTATCTCTCGGGCTCGTCAGACCCATTCAGCCCTCCTTGACGGAGAAGGGTTGTCCTTCCTGTTGGGTGCTCCCAACATTTTGGAAGTTAGAGTTTGGGGACTTACCGACACAGAGCGGATCGTGGCCTTTTGGCGACGATAAAACCGCTGGCGGACTTACTCCCTCCACCGGGTAGACCTCAGCCTACCCCAGAGTAGGTTGCTCGGGTACCTGCACGCACCTGCAACGATTTATTTTTGATGTTAATCAAACGCAAATCGTTGCAGGCGCAAATTCAAGGATCAAACTGTTTCGTCCTTCCGGACTCATCAGGGAGAGAAGATACCCTCCGACAGTTACCGGAAGGGGTTGAACCTTCCGGCTGGACTACCTCGCGCTCCCTACTGGGTTGACGAGAATCCGTTTTTCGAACACCTGTTGGGATGGGTCAACAGAACCCTTGGGCCGGCCAGCCCAGGTAAATCCGGCCTTGCGCAACATTTGGGTTGCGACTTTCTCCGCTTCCTTCTGGCTCATGGATAATTCTCCTTTGGGCTGTGCCCGGTTTGGAATCCATTCCCTTCTGAGCCGCCAGACTGTATTACTTGCTGGCTAGCTCGGAAGGAAACAGATTCACTTACCTTTCCCCTCTTTCAAGGTATCTGCTAGGCATTATACTCAGAATCAGAAGTTTGTCAAGTGCTTTTGACATAAAAACAAAAGTCATCACTTCGTACCCACAAAATATGGCTATAAATAAGAATATTTAGACATCATGATTTTGATAAAGTATAATGACATTACTTAAAAACAAGTTTGTCAAAACAATTTTTATTTAAATTTTGTTTAAAATTTTTGACGCATGTCTTTTCTAAAAATATTTGAGAAGAACACAAAACTCTTATTTTTCAACAAATCTTTGCCAAAATAACAAAAATATGGCCTAAAATAAGCCATTTTGTTGAAACTACTTGACAAACTCTTGCGGTCTGCTATACTTACACCGTATGTTCTTTTGACTTTATCGTTCCCAACCAGAAGGAGGGTTTGCCATGACTGACTAGGTCGGCGCTTGAGCGTCGCCAGCTAGCCCTATCATGGCGGCTAGCTGGCGATGTTCTAGGCCCAAAGCTAGTCAAAACCTGAATTCCTGGGGCGTAACGTAAAGTGAGTCTGGAGAGTGTTTTTGCCCAAACCAAAGGAGGATCCTGAAATGGGCGACTAGGGCCGGACAGAGACCATGATTGGTCGAGATTGATCGAGGGTAACCTGGGGATACATTCCCCACGCTGCCAATTGGTAGCAGAAGAGCAAGCAAAAGGGGCCTAGCGCAGTCGTTACGACGACAAGCGGAGGCCCCAATCTTTTTTCTCAAATTATTTCTTTAGTTTATCAAAAGCTAAGCTAAAAAGGCTTCTCATCGTGTCAGCAAAGTCTTTGTTTGTTATAGAGATTGCCCCAATCTTCTTCCCCAGGATATTTATTTTTACTTTATTCTTGTAAATGGCAATGTCACAACTTAGGGGATATTTATCTTGTTCGATTTTTATTCTTTCACTTGTATTGTCACTTGGGCGGCTAGTTTTTTCTGAGGTATATAAGACTTTATTTTTTACATTTTTACCTAATCTTATTTCCCTTAGCTGGGTTAATTCTTTTTCTGTAAATGTTTCGTCAATGAGGTCTTTGGGATAAATTAAATAAGAAATCCCCTCTTTGTCTTCAGAACTAAAGAAGTCCTGCATTGAGCTTATTATTCCTTCTCTTCCTTCAAAGTATTTTACTACCGGTCTCTCCCCGCTCTCGCGTTGGATGCTCTTGAGTTGAGGGATAATGTCAGTTAGACGTTTGGAATTCTCTTCTAAGACAACCTTCTGGCGCTCGATAAAAGATTCTAATCTCTCTGGCGGCTCGGCTTGGTAATGAGTTTTTTTATCGACTTGAATTTCACTCACTAAGCCCTTCTTGGCCAGTGTTTCTAACACTGGGTAAATGGTCGTGCGGTTTACCTTTGTTTTGTTGGCTAATTCAACGACTGAGGCGCTGTCATATTGCAAGAGAGCCACATAAACTTCGGCTTCTTTATTTGATAATCCAATTTGCTCTAAGTATTTTTCAAACATAGTTAGATTATATCACATCTGTCAATTTGTTTTAACAAACTTTTCCTTGCCAGACCCCAAGAGGTCCCGAGGTCCGGCGGATGTCGCAAAATATTTTGGGAATCTGATATAATTATATCGATGGCCGATTTAAATAGACTTAAACAAGAATTCTTGGAGTATCTCGAGATTGAGAAGGGGCGCTCGCTTAAGACGGTAGAGAATTATGATCGCTATTTGATAAGATTTTTTACTCAATCTGAGGCCAAATCCCCTTCTGACATAACTGATGACGCTGTTCGGCAATATCGTTTATGGCTTAATCGGCAATCTTCTTTTAACCATACTTCTTCTAACAAAGACGGCCGAATTTCTCGTGCCGGGAGCAAGAATAGCAATGATAATCTCAAGAAGAACACTCAGAACTATCACTTAATTGCTCTTAGGGTTTTTCTTAAATACCTTGCTCGTCGCTCTGTCCCCTCTTTGCCCCCAGAGAAGATAGAGCTCGCCAAGACGGCTGGTCGTGATCTCGACTTGATTACTGACATTGAACTCAAGAGGCTAATAGATATGCCCAATAAGGAGAAAATTGGCACGGGCAAGAATGATCAGGTAAAAATATTGCGGGATAAGGCGATGCTTGAACTCTTTTTTTCTACTGGTTTGCGTGTCTCAGAACTTTGTTCTCTTGACCGCGATACTATAAATTTAGCCCGTGACGAGTTCTCTATCAGGGGTAAAGGAGAGAAAGTTCGTTTAGTCTTCCTCTCCGACAAAGCCCGTGATGCGATCAAAGAGTATTTAGCTAAGCGCAAAGATATGGATGAGGCTTTGTTTACAAGTCTGTCCGAAATTAATAAAACCAAGGGAAGTGACAGGCTCACTTCGAGGAGTGTCGAGAGAATAATTAAGAAATACGCTATTAAGGCGGGTATTACCAAGAAGGTAACTCCCCACACTCTTCGTCACTCCTTTGCCACTGATCTCTTGCAGAATGGGGCAGATATTCGCTCTGTCCAGATGATGTTGGGGCACTCAAGCGTCTCGACGACCCAGATCTATACTCACGTGACAGATAAACATCTTAGAGATATACATAAGAAATTTCATACTAATTAGTTATGGCCATAAAATAAAATAGGTTATCCACAGTTTTATGTCCTTTAGTCCTTGTTGCTATTGTCCGATAGTTTTATACTTATATCGGACGTGATTTGTTCATTGATAGGTTCAGTCCCCTCTTCTCCTTTTTATCGGTCATCCTCTTAAGGATTTGGCCCGTTAAGTTATTTTGAGAAGTGGTGTCAAGTAGAGTTTCTCGGCACAAAGTAAAGGCGTTTTAGTTTGGAGGTGCAAACTCACTTTTAGATTAGGTTAATGGTTGGGACTGTGAAGTTCCCAATGTGCAAGTTCTCCAGAGTCTTCATAAAACCTGGAATCATCTGTGGTGTAGAAATAATCTTGCCGCATAACTCATTATTTTAAGGCCGCTGACCCCGCGAGGGGCAGTGGTTCTTAGTTTGTCTAATGAATTTATTTAACGCGGTACTTAGCTCTAATTTTCTTAAGCTCTTCTTGCTCTACTTCTTCTTTTTTATCCTTTCCTTTCTCGGCGAGCTCTTTTAGCTCAATTTCAGACAATTTTACCAGTTCTTTAACCCGTTTCACGAGAAACTCTTCATTGTTTATGTCGGGGTTTTCTAGGGCTTCTTCTAATAAAGCGTTCAAAATATAGCCAATTTTAGGTCCCGGCGTTTCATGTGTAACAGCCATAACCTGTTTCCCATCAATCTTAAGCATCCCGACAGAGGTTGGAGCTCGGAGAGCCTCTTCAATCATAGACTCATATTTTCTCAGTCTATAAGGTTCTTCTTTGGGGCGGCCCATTCCAATACGGTCACAAATACGGAGATTCATGAGATCCCAGATATGTTCTGGTCCAACATTGACGATGACTCGCCTAACGGCCGAGAGGGTTATTTTATCGGGGTCAGCAAAGAACATGTGGTTTCTCACCATATTTACCACCAGATCGGCCAATTTGTTGGGAAATTTGAGCCTAGCCATAATGGTTATGACCATTCTCTCCCCTACCACCTCATGCCCGTAGAATGTGTACTCCTTACCCTTGAGGCCTTTGCGCCTTGTTTTAGGTTTGCCAATATCGTGGAACAGGGCGGCCAGTTTCACATGTAACGGGTAGCCCTTATCAGCGGCATGCTGTAAGGCTCTTATTGTATGGTCCCAAACGTCATAAATATGCTCCCCTTTCTGCTCTACTCCAATCCCCGCCTCTATTTCTGGCAAGATGTGATGAAGTAGTCCTACTTGATGGCAAATGGTCAGGCCGGCCATCGGTTCTGGAGAATCAATAACCTTCACCAATTCATCTCTAATCCTCTCCGCTGAGATTTCTTTAATAAGGGCATTATTCTTCGAAATGCTGTCCAAAAGCTCCTTGTTACATGTGAAACGGAGCTCGGAGGCCAGCCTAATGGCCCGGAGCATGCGTAGGGCGTCCTCAGAGAAGCGAATGTCGGCTTCCCCTACCGTTCGTATGAGATGAGCATCTATGTCCTTTATACCGCCATATAGGTCAATTAACTCCCCTGCCTCTGGGTCATAGGCCAGAGCATTGATAGTGAAGTCACGGCGAGAAAGGTCGTCTTCAAGTTTGTCGCTAAACTTTACTTCGTCGGGGTGACGTCGGTCAGAATAATTGGCTTCTGTGCGGAAAGGGGTGATCTCGACATTCCTGAGCTTCTCATTCTCTGTATCTTCGTTTACAACCGTAACTGTACCAAACTTGTTCTCGTAGATGGTTTTGGTAAATAAGGGGATAATCTCTTCAGGTTTGGCGTTGGTTGTGATATCCCAATCCTTTGGCTCTCGGCCAATGAGGCTGTCTCTCACGCATCCCCCGACTAAATATGCCAAGAAACCCTTATTTTGTAAGGTTTTGGTGATTTCGAGGATTTCACGTGGAACATTCAATTGTATCTTGACGGCATTAGTCATAGTGTTATTTTAGCTTAATTTTGCTAAATACTCAAAAAATAGGTAGAATTACTAAGTTCTTTTGCCCCGATAGTTCAATGGATAGAACGACGGTCTTCGGAACCGTTGATGTGGGTTCGACTCCTGCTCGGGGCACTAATCTTTGAGAGCATGTGGCGGAATTGGTATACGCGTACGCTTCAGAAGCGTATGGAGTGATCCTTGGGAGTTCGAGTCTCCCCATGCTCACCTTCTGTGATTTGAACTTTTTGTATTTTTTTGTTATTATTCAAAAGCTAGTTAGAGGTGCTGCGAGCCACGTTAGAGGCTCTCAAGTCTCTAACGTGGCGAGTATGGTTTAGTGGTAGAACACGTCCTTGCCAAGGATGAGACGGGAGTCCGATTCTCCCTACTCGCACCCACGCCAATATTCTCATCGTCGCGAATGAATTCGCGACAGCTTTGCTGTAATGAGAATATTGGCGTGGGTGCTCGCACCCCTACCTATCCCCATCTCGACGAATATATTCATGACCTCTTTGCTGTAATGAGAATATTGGCGTGGGCGCTCGCACTTACGTATAGAACTTTCTTAAGATTTTGCCTAAAACCCTACAAACTGTGGATAAGTCCGGGGTATAAGTGGATAAAAGACATCCCATAGACTAAGAGATATTCTTATAGAAAACAGGGCAAAAAGCAAGAATATCCTTATTTTACAACATATTTTAGCCAAAAGTCGTCTTTAAAAGTAGTTTTTTATAGAACTGACCAATAGTGTTTCTTAAGAAACAGGTTCCACATGGCACAGGTACCTAAAAATAAGACCCAAAAGCAGATTACGGGGCAAATAGGGGAGGATGAAGCGGCAAAATACCTTAAAAACAAGGGTTTTTCTGTCCTTGACCGTAATTATCGCAAACCTTGGGGCGAATTGGACATTGTTGCCAAGAAAGGGGAGTGGCTCTATTTTATGGAAGTCAAAACTGTGACCCGGGCGACCTCCGAGGCTAGCCCCCAAATTCCCCGAGGACTAGCCTCGGGAGACTCTTATGAGCCCGAAGACAATATCCACCCGTGGAAAATCAAGCGCTTATCTCGCGCTATCAATACTTATCTCTTAGAGAAAAAGATTGATGATGAGACCGACTGGCAAGTCGATTCTATTGCTGTTTACCTCAATAATAGGGGAGAGCTCCTCAAAATTGAACATTTGGAGGATATTTTCTGACTTTGGAGAAGTCAGCCCTGCTAAGCCTTGGCGAAGCGGGGGATTATATGCTAAGATATGACGGTAACCTTAATCGCCTACGCGAAAACTCAGCGGGCTTTGCCACGCCGTAGATTCGCTCCGGCGAATCGAAGGCGGGGTGTAGTGCAACGGCTAGCACGAGTCCTTTGGGAGGATTTAATCCGAGTTCGAATCTCGGCACCCCGACAAAAACAAAAAAGCGAGAATTTTTCTCGCTTTTTTGTTTGGTACCGAGATTCGAACTGAACTTAGGTTTTTTCTTCTGCGTCAATAATCTCTCTTGCTCTCTTCCTAATCTCACCTATTTTAGATATGGGGGCAATAAGGATCGCTTTTTCTTTGGGCCACACTTCAATAGTAATACCATTCGTGCCGCTGGGGCCATAATTATCAATTTCCCAGGTTCTAGTGTCAGTATCCATATCATGGGAATAAAAATTTTTCTTGCCGGCCATTTCATTCATAATATCAGTCAATATTCTCGCTGTCGGGATCTGAGAAAAGTAGCTAAATTGGGCTGTTCCGTCTGTTTCAGACAGTTCTGTTAAGGCATCTTGGAGTTTGTTTGGGTCGAACTCACGAAAATTCCTAATGATTCCGTCTCTTCCAAAAACAACAACAAACCGCTTCTTCCCATCTGTCGCCATCAATCTTCTTTCGTTGCGGCCCTTTTGGGCCATATCTTCGCTGAAGGAGAACGACTGGTCATTGATTTCTGCGAGGTAATGGCCCAGTACTTTTTCTATTGGGTCCCCAATTTCTATCTCTGCTCCATTTAGATCTATAATTGGCACTACCACTTGGCCTTGGGGATATCTTTCTGAGTTTGGCAAAGATACTATATTGTATAAGCCCCTTGGAGTTATTATTGGATAAGTTCCTTGTGTTATCCCATGTTCTCCTTCAGTTTTTTCTTCTCTATTTGAAACGCCAAACCCTCTTTGGTGGCTTCTGTTTTCCCCCACAAGATCTATCTCAGCATCTCTAAATAATCTCTTTTTCCCCGAGTTGTTTATCCCATAAAAACTAATCGCTACTCTTTCCTTTGGTAATTTGCCCAATAAGGCTTCAACCCATTCTTTTTTGTCTGTTTCTCTTGATCTCGTGTGTGGCTGGTATCCAGCATAGAGCTCAGCGAGTTGGTAGACGTCAAGGTAGGTCTTATCCTCATCTAAATAATCAGATGGTTCGGAGGCCCAGTATAAGATAGAAGTGTTCTTCTTAAGACTTTGGCCATAATTTTGGAAAATGCGCTCAAGCTGTTTATAAGAGATGTGTTCTCTTGCACCAGGAACGGCATCAAAGGCACAGAATGGGCATCCCTTAGAGCAACCAAAGGTCAATTGTATAGCATGAAGATTTTCGAAAATAAGCTTCAATTGTTCTGGGGTAAACCTTTTTTCTAGTCCGAGAGGTAGTTCGTCGTCATCTTCTTGGGTTTCTCTGTAGATCTCTCTCTTTTGGGCAATTATGTTATCTAACAACTTTCTTTCCTCCTGTGCTAACCATTTCTCCCAATAGCTGAATTGGGCCACGAGCTCTGGATTCTCCAAGGCTTCGTCAAGGTAAGTCTCTAGACGACCCTCTCTTGTTAGCTCGGCAAAATAATCAGCCAATTGGCCAGGATTTAGGAGAATAATCTCTTCTTTATTAAGAAAGGGTTTTGGTGATTTGGCCTGATCATTTTCTAGGGGGCTATATTCCATTTTCTTTTTCTTTTATCTTGGCTTCTAAAACGGCCTTTTTGTAGTCGTCTAAAGTGGCAAGCTCATCTTGTAGTTTGGAAATTGATTCTGCCAAACGTAAGATGTCAGATTTTTGTTCACCTGTTTTTTGTTGAGTGTTCATGACTAATATTTTAATGCTTCTTTCCCTTATTGTCACTAACCTTGACTTATAAACCAATATTTGCTATAATTGAAGCATCGATTAACTGTTCTAGGAAGGTTGAATTAAAACTCACACAATTCTCAAGGGCTGTTTCGAAAAATGCGTTACAGCCCTTTTCTGTATTCGCGAATCCTGCTCCGTATAAAACGGTGGCCAGGCTAGTTTTATTCGTATTAATTCCTGTTAAACGGGATAAAAATAAATAATAATGTATAACTTTAATAACAATAAGCGTTTTGGTGCTAAAAAACCCCTCTCAAGTAGGGGAGCTCCTTCGCGTCTCGGTTCTCGAGTCATGGGGCGTTCTTCTAGTGCTTCACGACCTTCTCGTTTCTCAAGTTCTTCCCGCCCAACTTTTAAGAAAAAGATGCGTGGTGAATATATCGATATTGCCCGCTTTGTTAAGAAGGCGGTTGTTGGTGTTGTTAGCGAGCCGGTTGTGATTGAGCACGTCTTTGCCGATTTTGGCTTCACGCCTCAATTGCAGAAGAATCTCGAAACGAGAAATTACCTTAACCCAACCCCAATCCAAGATCAATCCATAATGCACACCATGGCCGGCAAGGATATGATTGGTCTGGCCAATACCGGTACTGGTAAAACCGCCGCCTTTCTTCTCCCCATGATTAACAAATGTTTCCTTGATAAACAGCAGGGTGTCTTGATTGTGGCTCCAACCCGCGAGCTCGCTATTCAGATCGATGATGAGTTCAAGAAATTTACTGGGGGCTTAGGCCTCTTCTCGGCTGTTTGCGTTGGTGGTGCACCTATATATAGACAAATTGCCGACCTTCGTCGCAATCCAAACTTTGTGATTGGTACCCCTGGGCGTCTTAAGGATCTTAAGGATAGGGGAGTAATTCATTTTGCTGACTATCAAAATATTGTCTTGGATGAGATTGATCGCATGCTCGATATGGGCTTCGTCGAAGAAATTCGCCGTATCTTAGCTGAGATGCCTAAAGAGAGACAATCTCTCTTCTTCTCAGCGACTTTGCCTCCTAAGATTAGAGACTTGTCTCAAGCCTTCTTGACCGACCCGGTTGTTGTTAAGGTGACGACTGGTGAGACTTCAGAGAATGTTGATCAAGACATTGTTAAACATAATAAAGAAAATAAATTCGAGAAATTGCGCGACCTGCTCGGAACGAAGGCTTTAGAAAAAGTTCTTATCTTCTCCGAGACCAAGAGGGAAGTAGATCGTCTTACTGTGAGCCTGTCTAAAGAGGGCTTCAAGGCGGAGTCTATCCATGGCGACAAGCGTCAGAGCCAACGCGAGAAAGCTTTGTGGAAGTTTAAGGAGAACCATGTGCAGATCCTTGTTGCCACCGACGTGGCCGCTCGTGGTCTGGATATTAAGAATATCACTCACGTGATCAATTATTCTCTACCTCAAACTTATACCGACTATGTTCACCGTATTGGCCGTACTGGCCGTGGTGACATGAAGGGTTGTGCTCTAACCTTCGTGGAGGTAAAATAATTTTGTTTGTCGGAGTGCAGGGATTTGAACCCTGAGTCCCACGAACCCGAATCGTGGATGTTACCGTTACACTACACTCCGAATATTTCGTTTTTATATTAACACAGAAAAGACAAAGGCGCCCGCGACGAGTGGTCGCTTGCGCCTTTAGTTGTCAGGCAGGGCAAGTTTCATTGTAGGCAAGACTTTGCCAGTATTCTTTGTAGTGCTCCCAGCCTTCGGGCGGAGTTGCAGGGTGACCAACCTTCAAACCAGTGTAATAAAGATTGAGCTCCTTTTGCCCTTCTTCCCAAGCGATTGAGAACATGTGGGCGAAGCCTATCTGGACGTACCAGACGAAGACTTCGGTGTCGGTCAGGGCTCTCCCCTCCATGAGGACTGCGGTGTCGCGGTAGCGCATCGCATCTTGGTATTGAGTGAGGTTTCTCAGGCGCATCTCCTCTTCCTTGCGAAGAGTTTCATCTGTGACTTCCACGATGACGACTCCTTTCTTAGAATTGTAGATGAAGACAAAATCTGCCCATAGTGTAGCACTAAGGGCAGATTTGACAACTAAATAAAAATCTATTAATTATTTTTTACCCCACTTCTTCTTGTAGATGAAGAAGTAGTAGAGGATATCCAAGAGGCCAACGGTGTTGACGAGCAAGAGCACGACAAACCAGACCTTGGCACCACTTCGGGCGGCCCGCCATAGGGCGAGACCTTTCCAGACGAGGGTCCAGATAATTACGATAGCTATTAATGTGGTCATGCCGATAATCGACAAGACCGAAGCGACACCCCAAACTTGTGGAGGTAATTCTCCAGCTCTACTTATAATATTATCCATGTCTAAAATTATACCATGGTGGTCTAAAGTTTGACGATACTTTTATCCACAGTTATCATCAAGCTATGTTAATTCAAATTCAAAAAGAATTAAGAAAAGTGGCAAGCAAAGAGAAGGCTAAAATTTTGGCGCGGTTTTTTAAAACCGGGAAAGGGGAATATGGTGAAGGTGACAAATTCTTGGGGGTAGTGGTGCCGGAGCAAAGACGGATTGCAAAAAATGTTCTTGCCCAAGAAAGTCCTTTGGCTTCGATCTTGCTCAATCTGCAAAAACTTCTACAAAGTGAATTTCATGAAGAAAGATTAATACCACTTTTAATTTTGGTGGAGTTGTATAAAAAAGGTGACCCCTCGACAAGCTCAGGGCGGTCAAGCCGGAAAAAGATTTTTGATTTTTATTTAAAAAACTTAAACAGAATTAATAATTGGGATCTTGTTGATTTGAGTTCCCCGAATATTATTGGTGACTATATTCTAAATTATTTTACTAAACTTCAGGCAAGAAATTTTTTATTAAAATTGGCCCACTCTAAGAATCTTTGGTCGCGGCGAGTCGCAGTTTTGGCGGCTTTTCCTTTTATCAGAAATAGTCAGTTCGAAGAAATTTTGGACTTAACCAGATTCTTAATTTTAGATCAAAAAGAAAAACATGATCTAATGTACAAAGCTCTTGGTTGGATGTTGCGCGAAGTGGGCAAGCGAGACGTCGTTGTTCTACATAAATTCTTGAGACAATATTCTAACCAACTCCCCCGTGTGACGTTGCGTTATGCCATCGAGAGAATGAGCGATGTTGAGAGAAAAAGTTATTTGTCTAAGCCCAAATCGCTTGCTAGTTAAGGGTTACACGGTTATGGCCAAAAGTTCTTATTATTTTTAGTAAAACCTGAATCGGTGTTTCACAAGCTTTTTTCTTGGCGAACATCATTAAAAGAGTATAATTATTGGTATGATAAAATTAATTAATCTTACCGACCTAGCAAAGAAGACTTGGGCCCTCTATGTGGCCAAGTTCAACATCTTGGTTGGCCTAATGGCTCTGCCATTTGTTCTTTTCATTATTAGTCCGCTCTTGGCTCAGACTGAAGACTTTTTGTATCTACCATTCTCCCTCTTGTTGATGGTTGTCGCTTTTGTTGCAATGTTGTGGGGCGGGACGGCGACGGTCATTGTCTTGGATCGACGTGAAGAAAATTTAACAATTAAAGAGGCTCTGACATTGAGTCAGGGTAAACTCTGGCCTGTCGTCTGGGTGGCCATAATTGTTTGCTTTATCGTTGGAGGAGCTTCGATGCTTTTTATTATTCCCGGATTGATTTTGGCCTTTTATTTTCTGTTTGCCAAAATTATTGTCATTACCGAAGAAGAGACTGGTATGAAAGCTTTAGTAAAAAGTCGCGAATATCTGCGTGGCTACTTCTGGCCGATTGTCGGACGCTACTTAGCAATTGTTATTATCTCCACTCTTATTCTAGCAATCTTTAATTCTGTGGCTTCTGTTGTTACCCAGTCGACATCTTCCTTTTTGAATAGTGTAGGAAGAGAAGCCTTGCTTCTTGTCTTGCAAACTTTTATTAATATCGTCATTTTCCCGTTGATGATTATCCCGGCCTATCTTCTTTATGATAATGTCCGGGAAGTTAAGAGTGATCTTAACTTCGTTCCTTCAACTGGCCTAACTTATCTCTGGATAGGGCTCGCTGGTTGGGTCTTCTTGGGGGTCTTGATCGTTTTGGCTATTGTTGTTTTTACCACCGCGATTGGAGGCTTCTTGCTGGGGGCTTTTGCTACAGATATTTTTAACAGTCAAGCTCTCTTAAAATAAAAAATGTATTACGGCTTTATTATTATCTTGGCTGCTTGGATCTGGCAGTGGCAGAAGTTTAACCAAGGGCACCGCTCGATGGACCCGTGGTTCTTGCGTCTCTTTGCTTTGGGAATGTTGGTGCTGGTTCTCGACACTTTCAAAATTTCTAATCTTCTATCTTGGGCTAATGTTGCGACCCTTATCATCACCGTTTTCTTCATTTGGAAATATCGTCGCTAACTTTTGCTAGGGCTTAAATTTTTTGCTAAGATACTAAAGCTAGTTAGAAGGCGGGCCCCGTTAGAGGCTCGGAAGCCTCTAACGGGGCGGGATTAGTTTAGCGGTAAAATATCAGTTTTCCAAACTGAGGTCGGGAGTTCGACTCTCCCATCCCGCACAGAAAAAGAGCCTCCGAAAGGAGGCTCTTTTGCGGGATAAGCAAGCCAACTGCTTGGCTTGCGTGGAGAGTTGAACAGCGGAGCGATGTTTTTGTACCAACAAAAACTAGCGAGCTGGTGCCCAGACCAAGGTGAGCGACGGCGAGCCTTGAGTCGCGGGCGACTCTCACGTTTTTTTGCTCAACGAGCTTAATTTTAGTTTCTAGACAGTTCTAAGAAAAGAGTCAGTATATTTGGGCTCGGCTTTTATCGGCTTTGACGATTTCCAGATTTGTTCGAATTGCGCTTTTATTAGGTCCGAGAAATCACGGCTATGGATAACGAAACCAAATCCCTCTTTTCTTGAAGAAATGAAGGCTACTTTGTCAGCATAAAGCCAGTAGCTCATGTTCCAAGTCATACCTTTTGGAGCTAGGCGCAGTTCTCGCATATGACCTTTCCCAATACCCAGATATGGATGGCTCTTGAGATCAACAGCCTTATCTCTTGGCCAGATTCCTTTGATTGAGATGTTCTGTTTGATTCGTCGACGGTTCAAATCTTCAAGATATTCTTTGCCAAGAATTTCCACCATCTCGTTTATGGGCCACATGGTTAAGGTTTCAATGTTTTCGTACCAAAGCATATCCTTTAATACCTGCCTTATTCCTTTGGCTCCGGGATAGAACTTAATCTTGGGGTCTAAGGCCTTGAGATTAAGGTTAAGGTTGGGGAGAACCTCGGAGATTAGTCGGTCTTCTTTCTTCAGCTTCTCAATTTTCCCGCGGATAAGATGCTGTAGATTTTTAACATCATCAGCTTCAAATAATTTTTTGTTCTCTTCTTCTTTTTCTATCACTAATCCGCTGTCTATAAGTAGCCTCAAATTATCGTATACCGTCGTCCGGGGCAGTCCGAGATTCTCGGCTAATTGGCGGGCTGAAGAACAGCCATTTTCTAAAAGCTGAGTATAAACTCTAATACTATTGTCGGAGAAGCCAATTTCTTTTAACGATTCATTTATCATAATATTTTAGTCATTTCGTCGCTTGTCGACGACGACTGGACAATATGACTTTAATCCTCTAAGTTAACATTGTCAAGGAAACATGAGGGATTGTTTCCTCTGTGCTCTTTGAAAACCTGTCAAAAAGGAGCGAAAAATTATGACCAGGATTATCCTTGGGACGATAGCCTCATTGGCAGTCGTCACTTTCTCCACGGTGGTGCTGATTCTTTCGGCAAGTTTCTTTATCTACCCTATGACTGCCGAAGAGGGTGTGAAGTATTTTGTAGTGGTCTGGATCTTTAACGGGTCGCTACTCCTGTTCCAGTTTATAGATGGGCACCAGAAGGCTCTCGAGGAAATTGATATCCGCTTTAGGGAACAAGGAAAAGTCTTGGCGGATTTGCGAGAGAGTGTCAAAAAACTTGAACAAAGAAAGGAGAAGACGTCATGAGGACCCAAGAAGAAAGAGGTATCTTTGTTCGGCTTGTTCTTGCCCTGAGTGGGATATTTGCTTTCCTTACTTGCGGCATTGTGGTGGGGCCCTCATCTTCTTTTCTGACGATTTGAGAATCGTTGTCCTGTGCCTTTCTGTGTTTTTTTGCTCGAGCCCCATCTTCTTCTTGGTAGGTTGGGCTTACGATGAAGAAAAGGCAGAGGCAAAACAGAGAGGGGAGATCAAATAGTGTGTTCTTTGGCCCCAAAAAACCCAGCCCCGTGCGCGAGCCTCGCTCTGCCGGGGCTTTCGCATCTATATTATGGTGAGAATGTGGGTGCCCACACTTTCGCCTATCTATCAGGAAAATTGAGTATTTTCAATTTTTTGCTATGATACCAAAATGGTTAACAAAAAGACTCTTCGGACTTGGGTAGAAATCGACAAGAAGGCCTTGGCACATAACTATAAGATGTGGCGATGCTTTATCGGCCCCAAGAAGAAACTCCTTTCGGTTATTAAATCTAATGCTTATGGCCATGGCCTTGTTGATTGCGCTAGGATTTTCTCCAAGCTTGGCACTGATTGGTTAGGAGTAGATGCCATAGAAGAAGCTCTCGTCTTGAGGCAAGCGGGGATCGAGAAACCGATCTTGGTCTTGGGCTATACTTGCCCAGCTAATTTTGCCCTAGCGGTTAAAGATAATATTACTATCACCATCTCCTCTCCCGAATCTCTTAAGGAACTTCTCTCTTTTGATAAAAAACTCTCTAGTCGGCAGGCTCTCAACTTCCAACTCAAGGTAAATACCGGCATGAATCGCCAAGGCTTCTCTGTCTCTGTTTTGTCTCGAGTCCTTGAAGTTGTCTCTCGTTTAAAGAAAAGTAACTTAGTTGGTATGTATAGTCATCTGGCTAGTCCTTGTAGTAAGGAAAATGAAGAGAGAACTAAGAACCAAGTCAAATTGTTCAAACAAGCGGTAGAAATTATCGACAATGCTGGCTATGGCAAGATAATTAAACATCTTTGTGCCACGGGGGCTACCACCTTTTTCCTAAACGACTCTTTTGACATGGTGCGAGTGGGTCTCGGCTCTTATGGTCTCTGGCCTGACGAGTCGGCTAAGAAATATCTCGCTAAGAAAGCTAAGCGGTTCTCTCTTAAACCGGCTCTTACTTGGAAGGCGGTGGTGAGCGAGATTCACGGAGCTAAGAAAGGGGAAGCGGTCGGTTATGATTTTACCCATGTTTTCAAAAAAGATTCTAAGCTAGCGATCTGTGCCGTGGGTTATTGGCACGGCTATAATCGCATTCTCTCTAACCGAGGTTATGTGATGATAAAGGGTAAAAAGGCCCCGCTGGTTGGTCGCGTCTCAATGGATATGATTATTGTTGATGTGACCAATATCCCCCAGGCTAAAGTTGGAGATGAGGTTGTGATTATGGGCCCTGGTATTAGCGCCTATGATTTTGCCAAACTCTCCAATACTTCGCCTTATGAAGTTATCACTCGCATTAATCCTGATATCCCGAGACTTTATATTTAAAATTACCAATCAAAAAACCAGCCGGTGTAGGGACTGGTTTTTTGATTGAGCTTTTTGAGCTCGAGGAGGAAAGACTATTTAACAGCGTCCTTCAAGGCCTTAGCAGGCTTGAATTTTGGCACATTCATAGCAGGAACATGCACGGCCTCACCGGTGCGAGGATTACGAGCCTCACGAGCCTTGCGGGCCTTAACAGCGAAGATACCGAGACCGGCGATAGAGACGTCATTACCTTTCTTAAGGCTTGAGATGATCGCATCGATCATTACGTCGACGGCTTTCTCAGCGCTGGCTTTGGTGCCACCGAGAGCTTCGGCCACGACTTCGACAATTCCTTGCTTGTTCATAGTGTTGTTATTTAGTTAAATTTGAAACAACTTATAATGAGGCCATTATAATATAAGGCTATTTTAGGGGCAAGCTCTCAAAGTGATTATCTTTACCCTTGACACAACCTCAATTACATCATTGAGATCAAGAACGGGATGATGAGAAGGGCGACAATGTTCAAGATTTTGATCATCGGGTTGATGGCCGGGCCAGCGGTATCCTTGTAAGGATCACCAACGGTGTCACCAGTAACGGCGGCCTTGTGAGCATCGCTACCTTTACCCCCATGATTACCTAACTCAATATATTTCTTAGCATTATCCCAAGCACCACCACCGGAGGTCATGGAGATAGCAACGAAGAGACCTGTCACAATACTTCCTACTAAGAGACCACCCAAGGCAACTGGGCCTAAGATGAAGCCGACGAGGACAGGAGCGAGTACCGGGATAAGAGCGGGGAGTATCATTTGCTTAAGAGCGGCGGAGGTTACGATGTCAACGGCTTTGGCATAATCAGGCTTAGCGGTGCCAGCCATAATGCCAGGGATCTCACGGAATTGGCGACGAACTTCGGTGACAACTTCACCCGCAGCTTTACCAACAGCTTCCATACAAAGGGCAGCAAAGTAATAAGGGAGTAAGCCTCCAATAAAGAGACCAACAATAACTTTAGGATCAGACAAAGAGAAAACTAAGTTACCAGCTTCTTGGGTATAAGAAGCGAAGAGAACGAGAGCGGCCAGGCCAGCGGAACCAATGGCATAACCCTTGGTGACAGCTTTGGTCGTATTACCGACAGCATCGAGAGGGTCAGTGACATCACGAACAGATTCTGGGAGCTCGGCCATCTCGGCGATACCTCCAGCGTTGTCAGTGATAGGACCATAGGCATCAATGGCGACAATAATACCAGCCATCGAGAGCATGCTCATGGCGGCAATAGCGATACCATAGAGACCAGCGAGGTCATAAGCGGCTAAGATACCAATGACGATAGAGATAAGGGGAAGAGCTGTCGACTTCATCGACATGGCGAGACCTTGGATGATGTTGGTGCCATGACCAGAGACGGAGGCCTCGGCAATGGACTTAACAGGATAATATTTGGTTGAAGTATAGTATTCAGTAATGATAACTAGAGCACCAGTAACCAAGAGGCCAACGATAGCAGAACCAAAGAGGGCTCCAACTGAATAGAGGCCATTCTCGGCCATCATCATGTTGGTGATGAAGTAGAAAGCGACAGCGGAGATAAGGCCAGAAGCAATAAGCCCCTTATAGAGGGCGCCCATAATATTCTGAGATTTTCCCATCTTTACAAACCATGTTCCGATAATGGAGGAAATAACGGCGGCGCCACCTAAGACTAGGGGATAGATAATGGCTGGGCTCCCCGCTTTGAAGAGGGAAAGACCAATAATCATACAGGCAATAGTAGTAACGGCATAAGTCTCGAAGAGGTCCGCGGCCATACCAGCACAGTCTCCAACATTGTCTCCAACATTGTCGGCAATAACGCCAGGGTTCCTAGGATCATCCTCGGGAATACCTGCTTCAACTTTACCAACTAAGTCGGTACCAACGTCAGCCGCTTTGGTAAAGATACCTCCACCAAGACGAGCAAAGATGGAGATTAAAGAAGCCCCAAAACCAAGACCGATAAGGGAGGCGACATCCTTGGTGATAGCGTAGAAACCAGCGACACCCAAGAGGGCGAGACCAACAACCAAGAGGCCGGTGACCGAACCCCCACGGAAGGCTAGGGTAAGAGCGGAGTCTAGGCCATCACGGGCCGCCTCGGTGGTGCGCACATTGGTGCGGACAGAGACGTTCATCCCGATATAGCCAGTGGCGGCGGATAAAATCGCGCCCACCAAGAAGCCAATAGCTAGGGTGAGATTAAGGGCAATCCAGAGGATGAAGAAAAGGATAATGGCGATAATCGCAATAGTCTTATACTGACGATTGAGATAAGCGCTCGCACCTTGCTGAATAGCGAGGGCAATTTCTTGCATGCGGGCATTACCAGCCGGCTTCTTCATGATCAAAGTAGCCAAGAAGAGACCATAAACGATAGCCAAAATGGCGGTTACGAGAGCAAAAATAATGTATGGATCCATAAAATTAATAAATTACGGTTAATAATAATTGCTAAATAATCCCTGTATACTAACATATTTTGGCAATTTGGCCAGAGAAAAGAAAGCCCCCGTTTCGCCAAGGCGAAACGGGGGCTTTCTCGTTTTTTATCTCGCGTAATCGATAACTCTCGTTTCTCTGATAACGGTAATCTTGATTTCTCCTGGATATTTGAGCTCTTGCTCAATGCGGAGAGCGATATCACGGGCAATTTTGCGAGCCTCGAGGTCATTAACCTCTTCGGGTCGGATGAAGACACGGATTTCTCGACCAGCGGCAATGGCATAGGTCTTCTCAATGCCCGAGAAGGAATTGGCAATGTCTTCGAGATCCTTTAAGCGCTTGAGATAATTCTCTAAGCTATCGCGACGAGCACCAGGGCGGGAGGATGAGATAGCATCGGCCACTTTCACAATCACCGCTTCTAAGGTCTCGTAAGGATATTCTTCATGGTGACTCTTCATCGCCGTAATGACGGCCTCTGGAGCACCAAACTTCTCTAAGATACGCTTGCCAATCTCTACGTGAGTACCGGGGATCTCATGATCAACAGCTTTGCCCAGGTCGTGTAAGAGGGCACCAGCTTTGGCCACTTGTGGGTCACCACCAAGCTCTTCGGCCAACATTCCTGCCAAGTGTGCTACTTCAATTGAGTGCTGAAGAACATTCTGGCCATAAGAGGTGCGGAAATGGAGACGACCAAGGATAATGAGGACACGGGGATCAAGGTTCAAGACGCCAACTTCATAAGCGGCGGCTTCACCCTTCTCCTTAATGATTTTAGAAATTTCTTCGCGCGCTTTCTCGACAGTCTCCTCAATCTTAGCGGGTTGGATACGGCCATCGGCGATCAGGTTCTGAAGAGCGATGCGAGCAATCTGACGACGAACAGGGTCGAAGGAAGAGAGGACAATGGAGCCAGGGGTATCATCAATAATGACTTCAACCCCAGTCGCTTTCTCAAAGGCGCGGATATTGCGCCCCTCTTTACCGATAATCTTACCCTTAAGATCGTCAGAGGCAATATCAATAATGGTGGACATTACTTCGGTAACCGTGGAGGTGGAGAGGCGTTGTAGGACAGTACTCATAACCTCTTTGGCTTTATTCTCTAGCCGATCTGTACCCTCAGCTTCCATCTTCTTAAGGCGAGAGAGAATATCATCTTCACTGCCACGCTCTACTGTCTTAATTAATTCAGCTTTGGCTTCGTCAACTGAGAGACGACTCACACGCTCAAGCTCCTTGTTCTTAATCTCTTCGGCTTGAGAGATACGCTCTTTAATTTCTTTTACTTCCTCGATCTTCTTCTTGATCTCGTCGGCGTCACGGTCAATGTCGCCCTGTCTCTTGTCCAAGAGTTCGTCCTTGTTTAGGAGACGGTCCTCCATTTTTTTAAGTTGGGCCTCTTTTTCCTCGGCTTTAACTTTAACTTCATTAGTAATTTTGTTGGCCTCTTCTTCGGCCTCAGCGACAATTTTCTGGGCCTTGTCTTTAGCCTCGAGGAAACCTTGCTTGACCTGTAACTCCATCGAGCCCTTCTGGGCGGAGAGAATGAGGTAACGCAAAAGGTACCCTACAGCAATACCAAAGGCTCCGGTTGCTCCGGCGAGGAGGAATGCAATTTTTAAACTCATAAGCGTGCTGCCGCTCGGTATTTTTACACGGTATTTTTAGACAACGAAGGAGAAATCAAGGTTTTTTGCCTTAACTTTAAGGGGATTTGAGGTGGTAATTGATTTCTTAATCATGACCGGCTAGAGACCAAACGGACTTAAAATGTTAATGTTTCTAATAAATTTACAACCAATTTGATTTAATATCGAATGTTTTAATGATACCAGACGAACGGCCGGCGGTCAAACTGTTAAAAACCAGCCACTTGGAGGTGAAACCTCCAAGTGGCTGGTTTTTAATTACAACATACCAAAAATGTTCAACATCCGATGTTGAACATTTTTCCGCTAGGCATTGCCTAGCGGAAATTTTCTCCACTTCTTTTAATTACCCCAAGTTGCTATAATTTGAGGTAATTATATGGTTAAAATTACCACTCAAATTGCCCTATTCAAAGGCAAGCAAATCAGAAAGATTATTCATAATAACGAGTGGTGGTTTTCGGTTGTGGATATTGTCGAAGCGCTAACAGATAGTTTGAAACCCCGCGTTTATTGGAACGCGATGAAAACAAGGGTTAAGAGTACTGATGGATTTCAGTTGTCTACAATTTGTCGACAACTGAAATTAGAGTCTTCTGATGGCAAAAAGTATGAGACTGATTGTGCTAACACTGAAGGTGTCTTCCGTATCATTCAGTCCATTCCATCGCCTAAGGCCGAACCTTTCAAACGTTGGCTGGCGAAAGTCGGTTATGAACGAGTCCAAGAAATCGAAGATCCGGAGTTGGCCGCCCAAAGGGCTCGGACGATTTATCGAGCCAAGGGTTATCCAGAAGCGTGGATCGAAAAAAGAATGAGGGGTATTGAAGTTAGGGAAACTTTGACCACCGAATGGAAAAATAGAGGCGCCAAAGAAAAAATTGAATTTGCGATACTAACTAATGAAATTTTGAAAGAAACTTTTGACCTGACGGCGGATGGTTATAAAAAAGTCAAAGGCCTTAAGCGAGAAAATCTTCGCGATCATATGGATGACATTGAATTAATTTTAACGATGCTAGGGGAAGCTACCACTACTCGTCTCCATCAAGACCGAGACTCAAAAGGACTTCCTTTATTAAAAAGAGATGCCAAAGACGGCGGCAAAGTAGCTGGCCGAACGAGAAAGGATATTGAGCAAAAATCCGGTAAGTCAGTAATTTCCAAAAATAATTTTAAAAAGTTAAGCCCTACTTCTCACAAATCTAAAAAATTGCTATAATCTGAGGTAATTATATGAAATATGAAAAATCCACTTTTTACTCCCGCCAGAGGCGGGCAAGCTCTCTCTCTCTCTCTCTCGTAATCGCCCTGGGAATTCTTTTTAGTTTCCCGTCCTTGGCGAGTGCGGCTGTTGATTGCACAAACACTGGCGTTACTGGTGTTCCTCAAATTGAATGTGAAGCATTGATGGCTTTATATAATGGCACAACAGGGTCAGGTTGGACTACTAAGACAAATTGGGATACCGCCTCTGCTATTAGTACCTGGTCTGGAGTGACCGTTTCAAGTGGTCACGTAACTGTTATAAATATTAGTAATTATCATCTCGTTGGTTCACTTCCTGCTGAACTTGGCAATTTGACTTCTCTTATTTCTCTAACAATAAAAAGTAATTCCACTGGGCTGACAGGCTCTATCCCATCTTCTATAGGTAATCTTACTAATTTATTAGCCACAAATTTATCAGCAAACGCACTTTCTGGTAGTATTCCAACCACGATTGGTAATTTAACTAAACTCACATCTTTAAATTTATTTGGCAATCAGTTAACCGGAGCAATTCCCACTGAAATTGGTAATTTAACGAATTTGACAACATTATACTTACGTTCTAATCAATTATCCGGAAGCATCCCTACAGAATTGACTAATTTAACAAAACTTACTTCTCTTTATCTTGATACTAACCAATTGTCAGGTTCAATCCCATCGGGTCTTTCTAGTAAATTAGTAACCCTTTGGTTAAATTCTAATCAGTTGTCGGGGGCTTTGCCTCACGATATTGCTAGCATGCCTCTTACTGGTTTCAAAATAGATACAAATAATTTTGTGTTTAGTGACTTCGAGTCAGATTTTAGTAGCTATTGCACTAGTTCTCCTTCTTCTTTTGTGTATACGCCCCAGGCTACTGTCGACACAGTAAGATCTTTAGTTTTTAATAATGGAGATACTCTGACCATTACCTCATCTATAACATCTGGATCCTATGATTTATATCAATGGTATAAGGATGACACAATAATTCCTGGAGCAACTTCAAGAGTTTTTACAAAAACAGCGGATGAGAGAACGGACAGTGGTGTTTATTCTTATCGAGTGACAAACAGTGTCGCCACAGCCTTAACTCTACAGTCAAATAATATAACAGTCAGCATTGCACCTAATCCTCCTGTTTCGGATAACATTTATTATATTGTCGTGAATAATGGTGTTTGGGTTAGAGGTTCTGTCTCTCCTGATAAGGACATCTCTCAATACTATGATCTTGATGCAACAGATAATCATAATGTTAATTATGGCCCCAATTACATCATAAGTAGTACCACCCCAAACAATGTCAATAGTTATGATAGCGGTACGCTTATTGGTGGCTATGATGATAGTGTTGCTCCACTCCAAACAGAAAATGTTGGTTATATTATGACTAATCATGGATTGATTGTTCCGGTCGTTACTAGCGTTGGACATAATAAAACTAGCGCTGACATTGGCAGTCGTTGGAGTGATGGTTCGCATCAGTTTATTCTCGTTGAAATTTTAGGCAACGCTTTGACTTTTTATTCCATACCATATGGTTCCCCTTGGGCCATGTCTTATACTGTTGCTGGGGCCCTTACCCATGTTTCTGGGGCAACTAATACTGGTAATATTACAGTTACCTCTCAGGTAGCAACTCAAATGTATCCCGTTTTGAAAAATTTAACGCATAATATTCTCGTTAATGGGGTTTCAGAAGCGACAAGTAGCGACAGCACTTATGCCGGTTATGCTGATTACATTGATATCGTAGAGGAATTTGATTTAATTGATCCATCAACTCTTGTCACCACAAATAATCCGTTTGTTTGGAACGATGCCACAAGTACTTGGATACACGTCGAAAACACCTTCAAGGTTTCCGCAGGAAAAACCATATTCCATGCCGTCTATGAAGTTATGCGACCAATTAATTTTAATTATTTTGGGATAATTCAAACAAAACCACTTTCCTCGACTGAGCATGACAATTTGTACTATTATGTGCCAAAAACTAAACCTATCGGAGGATATGATTTTAAAAATACGCAGTTGTTAAATTCGGCTCCAACAACAACTATTGCCTTCACCTCGCCATATATTGACGACCTTAACAGCCCCCCTGATCGTCAGACGATGTTTTTGAAGAAGAATGCTGAAAGTAATTATGATATTGGTCTTGCTTTTGGCTATAGTCCCTTATCGTCATCTACTAGAGATTGTTTGGATTATGGTCAGGGTTGCTGGTGGATTTATACATCAAAGAAAGTATACCCCGTTTATGTTGGGGGCACAGGGGTGACTAATAGCGGAACTTATGATGTCTATGCCTATCGTCAATGGATTGATCCTAAAATGTATAATATTAATAAAAGTGCTTATTGGAATAACCAAGACGGGCATGACTATGTTTATGTCGATTATCATGAAAGTGTGACGGATGACATAACGGCATTACCTACATCATATGTGGGTAAAGCAATTCGGGTCGTAGAGTCAGAAAATATTTCTCTTGCTCAGACAAACGTACCAGTCACGGGATTATCGTTATCTACGACAGGGGTAAATACCTATGGTTATGTGGTCTTGGAGCTTTATGATGATAATGTTGCTCCCGCTGTTTCTATCTCCGCTCCCACTGAGAACTCGGTTGTCTCTGGTAACTCTGTCACTCTAACCACTAACGCTTCAGATGATATTGGGTTAGCTTCTATTCAATTCAAAATTGATGGCGTGAGCTATGGCCCCACTTCAGCCGTTAGCCCCTATTCTCTCACCTGGGACTCCACCACCGTCTCTGATGGCCCCCATAGCTTGGTGGCTGTCGCTCTTGATACCTCTGGCAACTACGCCACCTCTTCCGCTGTCACTTTCACTGTCCACAATATCCCCACCCCCTCTCATTCTGGCGGTACCGTCCAAAGCCAAATCACTAACCTCCTGGCCATGGGCAACACTGAACTCGCTTCTGAACTCCAAGCCAAGTATTTCCCCGCCTCTTCCACCGACCTCACCACCCTTAAAGCCAAACTCGCTCTTCTCCTAGCCCAAATCAAAGCTCTTCAAGACACTACTCCCACCCCCACTTTTACTTTCACCCAAGATCTTAAACTCGGCACCAAACATCAAGAAGTTAAACTCTTACAACAATTCTTAAATACCCATGGCTTCTTAGTGGATACTACAGGGGCTGGTTCTCCTGGTCAGGAGACAACCCTCTTTGGCAAACTAACTCAACAAGCTCTTATCAAGTTCCAGCAAGCCAACAAGATTAAGCCAGCCAAGGGGTACTTCGGGCCGATTACGCGCAAGGTGGTGGAGAAGTTTTAATTAAACAAAATCAAAAAAAAGGGGGGAAAGCTTAGCCACCCCCTTTTTTTTGATTTTGCTGATGATGATGTTAAAATTATGAGAATGAAAAAAGAAAATAATATTGCTTTTGTCGATGGACAAAATTTGCACCTGGGCACAATGCTAAATAATTGGCGGGTCGATTTATGGAAATTTAAAGTTTACCTTAAAGATAAGTATCATGTCACTGAGGCTTATTATTTTTTGGGCTATGTTTCTGACGATGAAAAAGATCTATATGATAACTTGCAGAAATCAGGCTTCACTCTTTGTTTTAAAGAACATCTTTCTCTTTTGAAAGGATCAAAAAAGGGAAATGTTGATACCGACATTGTCTTTGAGATTATGAAAAATCTGATGGACAATAAAGATTTTGATAAAATTGTTTTAGTTTCTGGTGATGGAGATTATAAAAAAGTCGTTGATTATTTAATAAAGAAAGATAAGTTTAGAAAAGTACTCTTTCCTAACAGGAAATTTGCTTCGTCTTTGTATAAAACTCTAGATTTATCCTTTTACGATAACCTAGACAACCCTGACATTAAGGCGAAAATTGAATATTTACAGAAAAAGAAAAGGGCTCCTTAGGCACTCACACCTTTTGGATCCCTTCTCGTATGGATATGTTGTTATTATAACAAAGTGAAAATATAAGTCAAGTTTTATTTGCCCTTACTCTTAATTATCTCATCGATAATGCCGTATTTTTTGCTTTCTTCGGCCGAGAGGTAGAAGTCGCGGTCGAGATCTTTCTCAATCTTCTCTTCGGTCTGACCCGTGTTCTTAGCCATGATCTTGGTGAGGTTCTTCTTAGTTTTAATGATATGTTCGGCCGTTATCGCAATGTCAGAGGCCTGCCCTTCAGTTCCACCGAGAGGTTGGTGAATCATAATCTCGGCATTTGGGAGAGCAAGTCTCTTACCTTTAGCTCCAGAAGAGAGAACCCAAGCCCCACCTGAGGCGGCCATACCGACACAGACAGTCGAGACATCGGGTTTGATATAATTCATCGTATCAATAATGGCGAGGGTTGAAGTAACAGAGCCACCAGGAGAGTTTACATAAAGTGTAATATCCTTAGATCCATCTTCGGCGGCTAAGAAGAGGAGTTGGGCGATAATGATATTGGCAAGGTTGTCGTCGATGCCACCACCCAAGAAGACAATACGGTCTTTTAAGAGCCGCGAATAGATATCGTAGGCGCGTTCGCCTTGGGGGGATTTCTCAATAACGGTTGGAATTAACATATTTTTGTGTATTTTAAGTCTAATAAACCTTATTATTTAACCATAAAGTGACAAAATGATAAACTTGACAAACAGGGTAATTAGGTATATAATAAAATCAGATTTTGACAACAGAATCACTGTAAATGAGATGAGCCATTTGGGGCTTAATTTAGGCCATAAATGGCTCATCTCATGTGAGAGAAGCTCTCCGCCGATAGGATTTCGGTATAAGCGTAGTACAGCTAGGAAAGGAGGATGGTTCCGATGACAACATCATTGGCCCCGTCTGTCACCGCAGTAACGCAACGAGACCCAAAGGGTCTCAAGTTCATGTCCATCGTTGGGGCGCAGTACGACAAAGCGAAGCTC
>JBAYIK010000005.1:0-41392 GCA_041665625.1 Minisyncoccota bacterium
GCGGAGGCGGGAGGATTCGAACCCCCGATGCCCTTTCAGGCATACATGTTTTCGAAACATGCGCATTCAACCACTCTGCCACGCCTCCTCTGTAGACAAGCTAAATCGTAGCATTTTCTTGGCAATTTTTCAAAAAAATGATATATTACGTTCGTTAAGTTTTTAGCCTTAAAAATTTGGCCCTATCGTCTAACGGTTAGGACGCCGGCTTTTCAAGCCGTTAATCCGGGTTCGATTCCCGGTAGGGTCACTGAGATGTTTTCCCCAGCTTGTCAACTTCCAGCTGAGTCTTTTTTGTGTAAGTAATGAGAATGGAGTAGTTTGTCAATTGGGAACAAAAACAGTCTCTTTTTAGAGGCAAGTAAGAAAGGAAGCGGTCATGGCTGATAGCGTTTTTGCTAAAGCGGGAATCGGCCAGTCGTCGCTTCCCAATGTCTCGCGTTGGTCTCCTGGTCTTGGCGGTTTTGTCGTTGATAAGACAAACCATTTTGCTCACTCTGTTATGTCTGCTGTGGCGGATGGCGAAACTCGCTACAGCCCGATTACTGTTGTGGGAGACATCGGGGTTGGTAAATCGGAGATGCTTGTGGACGTGAGGAATCGATTGAGGGGGAAATTCCCTAACTTGAACGTAGTCTATGTCAAAGCCGAGACCTTCCTCAATGCCTTCCTTAGGGCTTTGCATGAGAAAGGGGGCATGGACAAATTCCGTGCGCATTTTCGCAATGTTGATGTCCTGCTTTTCGACGAAATTCCTTTCCTGGAGGGTAAGACTAAGACGGAGGAGGAGTTCTTCTGGATGTTCGACAATCTCCTGACCCGGGGGAAAGTCTTCATCTGTGCCAGCAACACCCCTCCTTCTGAGTTGAAGCTTGAAGAAAGGGTGACTTCCCGTCTCAAGGGAGGCCTCACTGTCTGGATCGAACCACTTGATCAAGACACGCGCCAAGAACTTCTCAAGAGGCTTCTAAAGAAAGATGGCCTCTCTTGGCCGGCTGAAGTGCAGGACACTGTTGCCCGCAGTCTCGACGGTGATGCTCGACCCTTGATTGGAGTTTACGAGACGATCAATGCCCGACACCAGCTTGTTGGTGACAAAATTACCCTGGAGCTGGCCAGAGAGGTGCTCCGTCCTTACCTCGACGGCGAGGACGGTGCGACGAAATTCTCGCTCGAGATAATTGAGAGAGAAGTGGAGTTTAGCTTCGGTTTTCTCCATGGCTTCCTGCGTTCTGGTAGTCGGGTTAAGGAGACTTGCCAAGCTCGCCATTTGGCAATGTACTTAGCGATGAAGTTGGTCCCCGGCATAACTCTCACCGAGATTGGAGATTACTTCGGTGACAGGAACCACACAACTGTTGGCCACTCTTGCCAAGTGGTCGACAGGGCTCTTAAGGAGGATAAGGATGGCCGACTGTCTCGGCGATACCAGGATATCTGTTCCCAACTTAAGGTCAAATGACCGATACGAGCTCCACCACCAGTGGGTTGCTCGCATCGGTCATTTTTTTTTGTGTTATCTAAGCTGTGAATAAGTCTTCTAGCCAAGAATAATATTTACTTGATATAATAAGCTAAGGTCGAAATATCTTCGTTTCATTAATATTAACAATAAGATAATAATGAAAGTTTTAAATTGGGTAGCGATAATTCTTGTAATTGTCGGTGCCGTTAACTGGGGTCTTGTCGGTGCCGCCGGCCTTGACCTAGTCGCTCTTATTTTTGGTGCAGGTTCAAGCCTCGCCATGTTGGTCTATGTCTTAGTCGGTCTTGCTGGTCTCTACACTATTTATCTCGCTAAGAAACTTGCCTAATATTTTTTAGGCCATTTCTCGCAAAAACTCCATCCCGTAAGAGGTGGAGTTTTTGCTTATTTCTGTTACAATCTTTTTATGTTAATTCTAATTGCTATTGCTGCTTTTTGTTGCGCTTTTGTTGGGGGTCTCTTCGCCTTCCGCTTTCGCGACAAACTTCACTTGGTCTTGGGTTTCTCGGCGGGCGCCGTAATTGGCGTGGCCTTCTTTGACCTTCTGCCTGAGGCAATTGAGCTTAATGAGAATCTTTTTAGTATTGCGACAACCACTTCACTCGTGGCCCTAGGTTTTCTTATTTATTTAATTCTTGATCGACTACTTTTCTTCCAGGCTCATGAAGAAGAGCATTGTGAGAATCCTCACCATAAGAAAAAATCTCTCTCCGCTTTAATCTTGGCAGTGCATAGCGTGATTGACGGCCTGGCTGTCGGCCTCGCCTTCCAAGTCTCAACTCAAGTCGGCTTAATTTTAGCGGTAGCGGTTCTGTCTCATAATTTCTCTGACGGTCTTAATATTGTTGGGCTGACCCTGAAGAATGGGGGAGACAAAAAGAAGGCCCTTAGATGGCTTCTTATCGCTTCTATTGCTCCAGCCTTGGGAATTATCGCTACTCTCTTCTTTAATCTCCCAGAGGCTTTCCTGGGGCCAATCCTCGCCCTATTTAGTGGTTTCTTCTTATATATTGGTGCCTCTGAACTCTTGCCCGAGAGCCACCATGGTCACTCCACAAGACTAACAACCCTCATGACCATCTTGGGTCTAGTGGTTCTCTATTTTGCGATTAAGTTAGCTGGCCTTTAGAAATTCGTAGATGTCCTCGGCGGCTTTAATCGCGTCGCCAGCGGCAATACCATTCTGATGATACTTCACATCGGAGCAATCACCGGCGGCCCAAATGCCTGGAAGTGATGCTCGTTGGGTCTGATGGTCGACAATAATGTGGCCAGCGGGATTGATATTAACTAAATCTTTAACCATCTCGGCATTGGGCATGAAGCCAATCTCCACGAAGACGCCTGTCACAGGGAGTTCAACAATCTCACCTGTTTCTTTATTTTTGTAACTAATTCCTGAGACGAATTTCTCCCCTTTAATTTCTAAGAGCTCGAGATTACTAAAGGCTTTGAAATTTGGATTCTCTTTTAATTTCTCAACCGTGATGGCCTCGGCGCGGAAAGTTGGCATCATTTCTAAGAGAGTAACACTTTTGCAATAGGCTAAGAGTTGACCGGCGGTGCCGAAGCCGGCATTACCACCCCCAATAACCGCGACATCTTGCCCGGAGAATAAGGGACCATCACATGAAGCGCAATAGGTGAGACCTTTGTGTTCAAAAATATTAGCCCCCTTAGTGCTGAGTTTGCGGCGAGATCCTCCAACGGCCATTAAGACAGTTTTGCCTTCGAACATCTCGTTCTCGTTGGTGACAACTTTGAATATCTTACCTTCTTGATTGACGCCATTGGCCAGTCCTATTTTAATCGTTAAATTCTCCCCTTCATAAGAGCGTAGGTGGTTTGTGAATTTCTTGGAGAGTTCGGCCCCTGAGATACTCATCTCACCCAGCCAGTTTTGGACCTCAGGCGAGACGGCAGACTGCCCGCCAAGTTCTTGAGCGATAACGAGGGTTTTTAATTTTTTGCGGGCAGTGTAGACGCCAGCCGAGCAAGCGGCGGGGCCACCACCAATAATTATGACATCAAACATTTTTGTTTGGTTAAGCTTTTAATTACTTAGTCTTAGAACGGCGAAGAAAAGCGGGGATTGAAGACCAGTCGTCATCTTCAAAGCTGTCCTCTTTTTTGTCTTTAGTATTTAAGATAGGTTTGACTTCTTCTTTTTCCTTTTCGGCAGTCTTAATATTGGCATTTAGAATATCTATTTTCTTTGACTCCTCCTCTTCCCGAGTTTCTTTTTTGGCCTCAATATTTTCTATTGTGGGAATAGGAGTTGTCTCGGTGCTAAAATTGATTTTGAAATCATCACGGCCCTTCTTGTTATTGTCACTAGGGAAACCGCAAGCGATAACGGTAATTTTAACTTCATTCTTCTTCATCTTGTCATCGTGAATGGTGCCGAAGATGACTTTTGCTTCAGGATCAATAGACTCGGTGATAACCTTAGCGGCTTCTTGGAGTTCGAAGAGAGTAACATCATCGCCGCCAGAGACGGTAAAGAGAATACCCTTAGCGCCGGTGATAGAGACATCAAGGAGTGGAGAGCTAATGGCCAATTTGGCGGCTTCAGTGGCGCGATTTTCACCCGTAGCGACGCCCACACCCATTAAGGTTGAACCAGAGTTCTGCATGATGGTCTTAATGTCGGCAAAGTCGGCGTTGATTTGTCCTGGCATCGTAATGGTATTAGAAATACCTTCAACGGCTTGTTTCAAGACGTCATCGCAAATTGAGAAAGCGGAAGTCAGGGTGGTGTCCTTACTGATCATGTTCAAGAGGCGATCGTTAGGAATAGAAATAATAGCATCAACTTCTTTCTTTAATTCCTCAAGGCCCTTATCGGCAATAGTCTTTCTTTGTTTAGCTTCGAAGTAGAAGGGACGAGTGACAACTCCAATAGTTAGGGCGCCCATTTCTTTGGCAACCTTCGCAATGACTGGAGCCGCGCCAGTACCAGTACCTCCACCCATGCCACAGGAAATAAAAACCATGTCAGCGCCCTTAACAAGAGCCTGAATGTCCTCTAAACTTTCTTCAGCCGCACGACGTCCAAGATCGGGATCCATCCCAGTCCCAAGACCGCGGGTTAAGTTCTTACCAATATGTAATTTTTTATTAGCGGGGGAGTGATGAAGGTGCTGGGCGTCGGTATTCATGACAATAAATTCCACACCTTGAACTTTAGATTCTACCATGTGGTTAACAGCATTCGTCCCAGAACCGCCAACACCAACAACTTTAATGCGAGCAAAGGATTCAATTTCGGGGTTAATTTTAGGCATAATGTTTTATTCCCCTTATCTTAACAAACCACTTAAAAAAGGCAAATAAGGGATAAAAACACCCCGCCCGAGCTCTATTTTTCCGAGCTCGGGCGGGGGCACCTTTTATTTCTTTTGCTATAACTGCTGTTTAGGGCATGAATTCACGAATCCAGCCCCAGAGTTTGCCACGGGCATTTTTGACCAATTTGAGACCAAAGGACTCGTCTCCGCCATCTTCGGTAACATAAGCGCAGAGGCCATAAGCCACCGCCCAGGCGGTGTCGCGAATTTGGCTTTTAGAGCTGGTGGCAATAGTGGCCGAGGCAATACGGGCCGGGAGTTTGAAATAATTTTTGGCTAAGTCTTCAATATTACTAACGCTAGAACCTCCACCTGTGATAATAATTCCGGCTGGCAGTAAACCAGCGACCCCAATTTTCTTTAAATGTCTCTCGATAAATTCGAAGATGTCAGATAGACGTGCCTCAATAATTTCATCTAGTTTTTTCTTCGTGCCAATTGGTTCGCCTTCACCCTTCTTAACTCGCTCGGCATCTTCGAGTGGAATGCGGAAGCCTAAGGCAATATCATTGGTGATATCCATTGAGCCCAGAGGAAAGACTTGGAGCGAAACTGGCAGACCATCTTCGAAAATGGCCACAGAGGTTGTTTGTGAACCAATGTTGGCGAGAGCGCAGCCGGCAGCTTTCTGATTCTTGGTAGTGACTACGAGACTGGCGGCCAAGGGTGAGGCAACAATGTCATCAACAATTAAGCCAGCATTCTCGATGGCGCGGATTAGATCCTTGAGATGCTGGTCAAGGCAAGTGATGAAGAGAGTTTTGACTTCAAGTTTTGATCCACGCAAACCATCTGGGTGGCCTAATACTTTTTCCCCATCAACTTTGAAGGCGATAGGAATGCGATGTAAGATACGGCGGTTGTTCATCTCCATCAAGTTAGCTTCGCTAGCGTCGATGGATCGAGCAACGTCACTATTAGAAATATCAGAGTCGGGGCGGGAAGCGACGATACTTCCTTCGGCCAGACGAGAGTCAAGAGAAACACCGCCAATCCCTAAGATAATCTTGCGGACCTTGGTCTTTAACGTTCGTTCGGCATCAGCCACAGCTTCGCGGATAGCCTCAGTTGTCTCATCAGGATTAATAACATAACCGCGACGAAGGCCGCGGGCAGGTTTTTTTACTAAGGTGAGAATTTGGGGCACATTGTCCCCAGCTTTAAGTTCGCAAACAACCAGACGTATCCACGCGGTCCCGATGTCTAACCCGGCTATGATGTTGCGATTGGCCATTGATATTGAAAAGTTTTATGTACTTATTTTCTTCACTATCCATTTTACTACCATGTGGCAAACCTTTCAAATGCAATAAGGCGTGGATAAACAAATGGGGGACTGAGAAGTCGGTGGTGGGCAGTTTTATAAAAATTTCGCCGCTCTCTTTGGTGAGGGGAAAAGACAGAACATTGGCCTCTTTGTCTTTGTGATGGTAATTGATACTTAATTCTCTGGCCTTGGCTGGGCTACAAAAAACCAAGGACAACTCATACTTTTTGCCCAGAACTTTTTCTTTGTATTCGACAAAAGGAAGGTCTGGGACCTTCCTTTTGGTTAGATTAGCGATGTCTAAATTCACCTTCTTTTATTTTGCCTAATTTCTTTAGGCGCTCATAAGCGGACCGTTTGGCCATGCGCTTAATAGCTTCATTTTTTTGTTTGAGAGCAGACTTAGGTCGCTCGTTGTAACGGCGGCTACGAGAAGCGCGGACAATACCGTTACCTGAGACGCGCTTAGAAAAGCGACGCATCACGCTCATATTGGTCTCGACAGCCCCCTTAACTACCTCAATTGCATTGGTTTTTACCATACGTGACAGGATAACATTTTCTCTCAAAATTGGCAAATTTTCATAGATATCTCTTTTTGTTATAATTCTTCTAATTATGCAGTATGAAGAAAACCCATTTGAAGATCCTCAAGTAGCTAAGGAGTGGATAAATAGCGTTGAAAATGAACAGGGGATGATCAGGGATAGAGAAATTTACCCTTTTTTGAAGTCCTGGGTTAGAGATATTTCCCCTAAATTTGTTGTAGAAATTGGCTCAGGTCAAGGCATTTGTTCAAGTAAAATCGATCTTGGAGAGGGTCGGTATCTTGGTGTTGAGCCGTCTCAACCGTTGGTCCGCCGAGCAAACGAATTGTACAAGGATAAGAAGAAGGAATTTGTTGTTGGTAATGCTTACGAGCTACCACTTCCTGACGAGGCAGTAGATGCCGTTTTCTCGGTTAATGTTTGGTTCCATTTGGAAAAACTTGATGAGGCTTCGAGTGAACTTTCCAGAGCTTTGAAACTTGATGGGAAATTTCTAATAATCACCGCCAATCCTAGTTGGTATGATGTTTGGGAATCTTTTTATTTTGATCAGAAAAAAGATGAGGGGAAAATTGTGGGCAAGGTTAACGTTCCCGTTAACCCAATGTCAAAGAGTACTTTTTATTTGCACTCTTTAGAAAACATTAAAAAATCTTTAGAAGAAAATGGTTTATGCATAGATGAAATAAGAGAAATAGGGGATTTTGGTGGAGGACAGAATATCTTCATTGCTATTAATGGCCAAAAGCTTAAAAAAATAAACAACAAACCCGCCTCGTAAAGACGACGGGTGTCGTCCCTTGCGGGCGGGGTGATTAGGCCAGAACTTCATTTTTGGCCACCTGCTCAACCTTTTTTGCAAACATACTGAACTTTGTTTCTGTTCCCTCTTTGCCTACAAAGTCGCACGGGGTGTTGGCGAAGAACATGAATGAGCCCATGTTGCTTGTCCTGAGGCTGCCATTGATCAGCTTGGCCCAACCAGGGATGGAGCAACTTTCGACGTCGCACTTGTAAGCCCACAGCCCCTTCTTCCTGTCGCCGCGTTGAATCCGAAGTAACGGAAGTTGCTGTTCAAGCCTTTCGGCATCAGCAACATCCTGTCTGTTCTGGGGGTCCATAGCGATCTCAATGAGGAATTTTGCACCCTTGGCCGAGGCGAAGGCGGGGGAAGCTCCGAATCCTTTCGGCCCTGTGACGAGGTGAAAATGATTTCCCTCCTGGCAGAAGTGGAAATACGGCCTGAACGGCTTCTTTTCTTTCATGTCACTCCCTTTCTCGGAGTTTTTTCTGCGATTTCAAGACTAAAACACTCTAGTTCAATTATGGCACATTTGGTGGTTTAGTCAAGTTTTGGAATTACTTAATTTTTTTGAGATACTCAGCTAGTTTAGGGATTTTTATCGTGTCTTGGGAGCGGGTATCCATGTTGCGGACGATAACAGTGCCATCGAGGGCCTCTTTTTGTCCCAAGATAATAGTATAAGGTACGCCAATTTTCTCAGCCAGAGCCAGCTGGGCCGATAATGAGTCTTTAGACAAAGAATGCTGAACAGGAATCTTGGCATGACGCAGGGCCTCAATAATCTCGAAGCTCTTAAGCTTGGCATCGAATGAGAGTTGGATGAAGAAGACCTTTGGCTTCTTCACAATGCGAGGAGCATGACGAACATACTCTGGAAGTTCGATAATTCGATCTACACCAAGGGAAGCGCCAACGGCGGGGATATCCTTCTTCACTCCAAGAGCCTTGGCTAGGTTGTCGTAACGGCCACCACCACCTAAGGCGAGCGGAGTTAAGGTCCCATCATCAGACTTGCTCTCGGCGAAGACTTCGAAGACGGTGCGGGTATAGTAATCAAGACCGCGGACGAGGGTATTATCAACTTCGTAGGAGATACCTAGGGCATCCAAGTACTCAAGCACTTCTTTGAAGTGAGCCTTACAAGGGGCGCAGAGATAGCCGATAGAATCGGGAGCATCGTTTTTAAGTTCAACACAAGAAGGGTTCTTGCAGTCTAAGAGGCGAAGGGGATTTGTCTTCAACCTTTCCTTACAATCAGCACAAAGATTCTTAAGATTTTTCTTGTAGTAATTGACCAAGTCACGACGGAAGGTTCCTCGACATTCACTGTCGCCGATACTATTGATTTTGAAAGTAAGATTAGTTAAACCAGACTCCTCAAGGATAATTCTGGTTAAATTAATGATGGTAGCATCGGCAATGCTCTTCTTGGTGCCAAGAATCTCTAGGCCAAATTGGTAGAATTGTCGGTAACGGCCACGCTGAGGATTCTCGTGACGGAACATTGGTCCGGAGTAGTAGAACATGAGGGGTTGAGGCTGAGAAAACATGCCATTTTCAACATAAGAACGCATAACACTAGCGGTGCCTTCTGGGCGAAGGACGAGATGGTCGCCACCCTTAGTCTTTAAACTAAACATTTCTTTAGAAACAATATCAGTTCCTTCACCAACGCCACGAGAAAAGAGTTCTTCTTTTTCCATAATTGGAGTCTCGATTGGCTTGAAACCGTAATAAAGAGCAAGCTCGGCGGCTTTTTCAAAAAAACCTTGAAAGAGAAAAACTTCTTCGGCAATAAGGTCACGCATTCCTTTAGGGGCGCGTAAGTCGTCGGATTTACTGGCTTTAGGATTAGGCATAAAAATTATTTTTTATATTGATAATAACCGGGTAAGTAACCAATTTGGGTAAAGGGAAAGAGGCGCAAGAAAGCTCGGCCACGTATCTCATCTCGTTTTAATACTCCCCAATAACGGGAGTCCCAACTAACAGCGCGATTGTCACCCATGACGAAATATTCACCCGGACCTAGTTTGGCATAAGCATCCTTAGGACTCTCACTACCGATATAGGGCTGGCTAAGATTAATTGTGGAATCTCCCTTGGTGATGCTGGTCTCGCCATTATGAACTGTGACGGTTTCGCCTGGGAGGCCAATGATCCTTTTAATGAAATATTGGGATTCGTTTTGGGGATTTTTGAAAACAACGACTTCGCCTCGGATAGGGTCCCTCAAGAGGAAGGAGAGCTCGTCAACTATGAGGTAGTCGCTATTATGGAAAGTCTCGTCCATTGAAGCGCCGTGCACAATAAAGGGCTGAGCCACGAACATTCTAAAAGGGATAATAATGGCTAAGAGTATGATCCCAAAGCGCAAAGCGTCCCACCAAGTTTCTTTTTTTTGCTCCATAATCTGCCAATATTACCACACTTTTGCCTTTGTACAAAATTGCCTATTTTTGCTATAATTTCCCTTATGAAGAAGATCAAAACCAATTACCTTTTTGTCGGGCTCGGGAATCCCGGGCAAGAATACGAGAATAGTCGACACTCGATTGGCCGGATGACCTTGCTTGCTTTACAGAAGAAGCCGGTTGGTGAGATGGAAATTAAAGATTGGCGTGACGAGAAAAAACTTAATGCACAACTTTGCGATGGCAAGTTAGGTTCGAACAAATTCCGCTTCCTCATCCCCAATAATTTCATGAATAATTCTGGCGGTTCCGTGAAGCCTCTCGTTAAAACTAAAGCCGAAGCCAAGGATGTGGTGGTAATTCATGATGATGTTGATCTCGCCTTAGGGACGATCAAAATTTCTTACAATAGGGGATCTGGTGGTCATAAAGGCGTGGACTCAATTGTTAAAGCCCTTAAGACCAACGAATTCACCCGAATTCGAGTCGGCCTCTCACCTTCAACCTCGTCTGGTAAAACCAAGAAGCCCTCGAGTGATAAGGTTGTCGATTTTGTGATTGGTAATTTCAAACCTTCCGAACAAGACGAACTTAAGAAGGTAATCAAGCGTGTTAAAGAAATCATCGCTTCTCTTATTGAGAATGGTTTGGAAAAGACGATGAATAGTTTTAATTAGGGTCGCTTCAAAGAAAATAATCTTCTAAAAAGTCCTCGGTTCTCCTCAATCTGCGATTTCGGCCAGACATTTTTATAAGCTTTTTTCTTTGAAGATATCAAAAAACCCCGCTTGGAAGCGGGATTTTTTGATTAGGTTTTTAGCCTTCTTTTTTCTTGTTTTCTTCTGCTTTGACGCGGTCGGGGCAATCTCCAAAGAAGAGAGTCATGCGCTGGTCCTTAGACTCGAAGATATTGATGGTAAAGGTATAATTCTTACCAAGTTCAAGCTTCTGGCGAAGTTCTTCCTCAGTCTTGAATTCCGAGATGTGCACCAAGCCGGCGACACCTTCCTCAAGGGAAACGAGAGCACCATGCTTGTTGTATTTAATGACAACACCAGAGACAACTTGGCCACGTTTGTACTTAGCCTCAGCCTCTTTCCAAGGATTGCCACGAAGGGCCTTGATGGATAGGGAAATTTTGTCATCTTTGATATCAATGATCTTGGCCTTAACTTTATCGCCAACGCGGAAGAGGTCACGAGGATTCTCAACCAGAGACCAATCAAGTTCAGAAATGTGAACCAAGCCTTCGAGGCCATCCTGAATCTTGATGAAGATACCGAAATCAACGGCACCCGTCACCTCACCTTCAACGACATCACCCAAGGCATACTTACCAATGATCTCACGCTTTTGCTTATTGTCAGGACCCTTCTCAGAGAAGATAAGCTTACCTTCCTTAGGATCGGTACCAATAATAGAGACGGTTAAGGTCTGACCAATGAATTTCTTGAGTTCGTCGGCAATAGCATCTTTATCACCACCCTCGACGCGAGGATAATGCTCAGGCTTGAGCTGGGAGGCAGGCAAGAAGCCGTCCATACCGCTCCAGTCTAAGATAAGCCCACCTTTGTTGGCATCCTTAACCAAGAGGTCGAATTGAGTCTTGTTCTTGGTGGCTTTCTCGGCATCACTCCAGACGATAGCTTGCTTGGCCTCCTTAAGAGAGAGCTCAATATAGCTTTCCTCGCCTTCGGTCTCGATAACCTTAGCGGTAACAGTGTCACCAACGCTAATTTTCTTAATAATATCCTTGGCGTTCAGATATTCGCGACCAAAGATAATACCGGTACCAAATGGGGGCACGTCGATATAGAGAGTCTTACCTCCCTTACCAATAACTGTACCTTCAATAATGGCGCCAACTTCTGGCTTGTGAGCAGATTGCTTGATCAGGTCATCCATCAAGCGCTTAGGGACATCAGACTCAACACGCTCATCGCGCTCGTCGCCCTCGACGATCTCGGTCTCGACATCATTATTTATAATGTTTGTCATATGGGCGATAGTATACAAAATAAAGGCTCTTTTGGCAAATCGGGCTCAGTTTTCCCCTTTGGTTTTTAATGCGGTTTATGATATAATTGAGACGGCCTGCCTGCCGGTAGGCAGGTAAATCTATGATTATTACTTATCACAAGGAGGGTTTTGTTAAGGTCCAGCAAGGAGACTTGGTGGTGGCTTTCAATCCTATTAGTAGAGAAATTGACCCGAAGGCCACTCGTTTTGGGGCTGATCTATGCTTGGTTTCGCTCAATAACCCATCTTTTAATGGTTGTGAATCTGTTACTTTTGGTAATAAAGATCCTTTCATTATTAACGGTCCCGGCGAGTATGAGATTGACGGTATTTTTGTTTATGGTTATCAGAGTGAAGGTGCGGAGGGGCAAATTAATACAATTTTTACGACCGAGATTGACGGTATCCGCATTTGTCACCTAGGGGCTCTTGCGAGCACAAATCTTGATCCAAAAGTGCTTGAAGATATCGGTGTTGTGGATGTCCTCTTTGTCCCGGTGGCTGGAGGTCCCGTCTTGTCACCTAAGGATGCAGCCAAATTTGCGACCTCTCTTGAACCAAAGATTATTATTCCGCTAATGGTAGATGGTAAGAATGGTGAAGAGTCTCTCAAAACATTTAATAAAGAAATTGGTGGGAGTGCCGAGAGTCGGGTTGATAAGCTCACAATTAAGAGAAAAGATATTGAAGGCAAGGAAGATGAAGTTATAATTATTCAAGCTAGTTAAAATGAGAAGGATTGCTGATTATATAGGAGATGTTCGCACTCGAACAGAAGAAGAGAAAAAGCGGGTCGTCTTCTTGTGGACCTTTATTTTTATTGTTATTATCTTTTTTGTCTGGGCTTTAAGCTTTGCCCTTTCTGTTTCTAATAACAGTAATGAGAATGCGCGTCTTAAGGTTGAGGCCGAGCGCTTAGCTCTCGCCAAAATTGAAGCCGCTAAAATAGCTTCGAGCACAGATGGATCTGCCGCCTCAAGCTCTTTTAAAGGGGTGATTCCTGAGATTATTGATTTTGCTAGTGAGGGAGTTGGCACCGTCGTAGATGGCTTCTGGGCGATTGGTAATATGATACATAAGTAACAAATAAAAGATGGCAAAAAAAACAGAACCAAAAGATATAATGAAACCACGCGAGGGTGATGAGATCATCCCAGTGGACATTGTGAAGGAGATGCGAGATTCATATCTCGACTATTCGATGTCTGTCATTATCGGACGCGCCTTGCCTGATGTCCGCGATGGGCTTAAGCCCGTTCAGCGTCGTATTCTTTTCTCTATGCACGAACTAGGTCTTACTTATGCTGCCAAATTCCGCAAATCAGCGACTGTGGTTGGAGATGTGTTGGGTAAATATCATCCACATGGTGACTCGTCTGTCTATGATGCCATGGTTCGTTTGGCCCAAGATTTTTCTTTGCGTTATCCGCTAGTCGCCGGTCAAGGTAACTTCGGTTCGATTGATGGTGACTCGGCCGCTGCTATGCGTTATACCGAGGCCAAACTTTCCCGCCTTTCCGGTGAGATTATGCGGGATATTGAGAAAGATACTGTTGATTTTGCCCCTAATTATGACGGCACAAGAGAAGAGCCTTTGGTGATGCCGGCCGCTGTCCCTAACCTTTTGTTGAATGGGGCCATGGGTATTGCTGTCGGTATGGCGACCAAGATCCCCCCTCATAACTTGGGTGAACTCTTAGACGCTTTGGTCCATCTTATTGATAACCCTGATTCCACAACCGATGATCTCCTCGAGTTTGTTAAAGGCCCCGATTTTCCAACGGGTGGTCTAGCCTACAACCAAGCCGATATTCGCCATGCCTATGCCACTGGTAAGGGCGGAGTGTTAGCACGTGGTGAAGCGGAAATTGTTGAGAATAAGGCGGGGAATTTCCAAATTATCATCAAGTCTATTCCTTATCAGGTCAATAAATCAGAACTCATTATTAAAGTAGCTGATTTGGTTCACGACAAGAAGCTTGAGGGTATTCGTGATATCCGTGACGAATCGACTCGCGACATTCGTGTCGTTGTTGATCTTAAGGCGGGGATTCAGCCACAGAAAGTTCTCAACTTTTTATACAAACATACCGAGCTTGAGACCGTCTTCCATTACAACTTGCTCATGTTGGTGGGTGGTGTCCCTAAATTAATGTCTCTTGAAGGGATTCTTGAAGAATTCTTAAAGCACCGCCAAGTTGTCGTCGTTCGTCGAACTAAATTTGACCTTAAGAAGGCTGAAGACCGAGCCCATATTTTAGAGGGTCTCAAGAAGGCCCTCGATCATATCGATGAGGTTATTAAGATAATTAAGAAGTCTAAAGATACTGTTACGGCTCACGCCAACTTAATGAAGGTCTTCAAGTTCTCTGATTTACAAGCCACTGCTATCCTTGAGATGCGTTTGCAGAAATTGGCTGGCCTAGAACGAGAGAAAATTGAAGAGGAGTTGAAAGAAAAGTTGGCCTTGATCAAAGAACTCAAAGCTATTTTGGCTGACCCGAAGCGTGTTCTCGCTATCATTAAGAGCGAATTCGAAGTTATCCGCGAGAAATATTCTGACGACCGTCGCACCCGCATTATTAAGGGCGGAGTTAAGGAAATTAATGTTGAAGACCTCGTAACTGAGAAAGAAGAAGTTTTGGTGGTGACAGAAGGCGGTTATATTAAGCGTACCGATCCATCTGAATACAAGGCGCAGAAGCGTGGTGGGGTGGGTGTGGTGGATGTTAACATGCGCGAAGAAGATTTCGTGACGATATTCCTTACCGCCAACACTCATGATGATATGCTCTTCTTTACTGATAAGGGTAAGGCCTATCAAATTAAGATGTATGATATTCCTGAGGGCAAGCGTGCTACTCGTGGTAAGTCAGTAATGAATTTCCTCGCACTTTCTCCTGAAGAAAAAATTACTTCGGTTCTCGCTTTACCGAAGGATCTTAAGACGGCCAAATTCTCCTTAATGATGTTGACTCGTGAGGGTGTAGCGAAGAAGGTTTCGGCTGATAGCTTCAAAGATGTTCGTCGTTCTGGTCTTATTTCTATTAAACTTGCTGATAACGACAAACTCTTGGCTGTTCGCGCTGTCGATAAGGGTGACGAGATTATGATGTCTAGTCAATCTGGTCAAGCCATTCGTTTCAAAGAATCTGATTTGCGAGAGATGGGTCGCGCCGCCGCTGGTGTTCGCGGTATGAAGTTGAAGAAAGGGGATTTTATTATTGGTGCCGAAGTTATCAAGAAAGAAGGAACGAAAGGCGAGTACCTTGTCATGAGCGAGAACGGTTATGGTAAGAAGACCAAGCTCTCTGAATACAAAACTCAAGGTCGTGGGGGCTCGGGTATCAAGACTATGAGCATTACTAAGAAGACCGGTCCGCTTGTTTCTGTTCGTGTCTTGAATGGCGAGGAAGAAGAAGTCTTTGCTATCTCTAAGATGGGCCAAGTCATCCGTACTCCACTCGCTGATATCTCCACACTCTCCCGTGCCACCCAAGGCGTGCGTATTATGAAACTCCGCGAAGGGGATAGTCTTGCTTCGTTGACTTGTCTTTAAAATATCTCTAAAAACCCTTAAATAAAGGCCTTTTTGTCAGCTTGACAGGCAGGTCTTTATTTGTTATAATAAGAGAGTATCTAGTTGTTGTTTTGAAAATGGAATTAGGGAGTGGGAATGCTCATGCACCCCATGCCTCAGCATACTAACTTTCAGAAGAAAGGATCTTCCGATGAAAAAGTTTTTTGCGATGTTTTTTCGTGTGGCAATGGTGGCCGTGGTCGGACTTATCCTGCTTTTTGTCTTCAACATCGTTCGGGATGGCGTCAAGGCTGAAGCCTCCGTGCCCGACTCCGAACGCTACAGGAGCTCGTACAAGGTTGAGGACATGGGCTGGATACCGGTCATTGATGATCTCGGGGCCGTAAAGGGAACAACGATGCATGCGTATCGTGTCGCCCTGGGCGGTTGCCGACAGGACCTGACGACTTTCCGGACGGTCATGGTCGACGAGAGGAATCAGGATTGCTATCCTTACCTCCAGATGGCCAAGACCATCGACGGGGAGATTATGCTTCAGGTTGCGGTCCTTGACCTGGAGAAGTCGACGATGTTCGATGTCGGCCGCTTCTACGTCAACCAGGGCCCGATCCCCGGTGACCTTGCCTACGCAGCCTGGCTGCGCGAGCAAGGACAGTTCAAAGACTGACCTCTCCTCATTCCTTCCTGTTCTCTCAGCCCCACGCGAAGCCTCGCTTCGTGTGGGGCTTCGTTGTTTGTCAGAGGTTTTGAAAAAAGTTATTATTGTCATATGAATATACTCTTTGTTTGTCGGGGGAATGTGGCTCGAAGCCAGATGGCTGAGGTCCTTTTTAAAAAATATATTAAGGGCGATTATAGTGTTCTCTCGGCAGGGACTAAGTTGAGCGGGCCAGAGCAACCAATCGGTGAGCTTGGTCCAATTCTCGATAATATGATTGCTGTAATGAAGGAGGAAGGGGCCGATGTGTCGGGGAATATCCGCAATCAATTAACTCCCGAGATGGTGGCTTGGGCGGACAAAATTTTTATGATTACTGACGAGAATGATCCCATCCCTGACTACCTTAGTGATAGTGACAAGGTTACTCATTGGGAATTGCCGGATCCTAAGAATACTTCACTAGAATTCCACCGAGAGGTGAGGGATAAAATCAAAAAACTCATACTTGAGAGCACTTTTTAGCCCCTTTTTTGCCATTGACAAATAGCCTATTCCTTGCTATAATCAAAGGCAGATTAAGTATTGAAAATGGAATGTGAGCGGAAACGCGTGTGCGTGGAAGCTTTTGTCTTTGTGATCGATTGCCTATAGCGGCAAGGAGAAGACCGACGATGAACGCCAATGTGTTGAGTTTCAAAACAAGGTTTTTGATTGTTGTCCTTACAATTCTGGCCTTGGTGGGGGTTGATGCTTTCATACGCAAGGTCCGATTGCCGGCGAACGAGGCTTCAGCAATCATGGCCCAAGTCAATGCCAACACCGAGGTCTTCCCGATCGTCGTCGACGGCAAGAAGATCGGCGAGATGATTGACCGGGACTTCGGCTGGCGTCCAATCGTGACGAAGGACGTGATCCAGGTCGGTCATACGACCGGACTGCGAGGGTACGTCTTCTCGGTCAACGGCGACAACCCTGCGAACGATGTCGGCAGTTGGCGCCTCGCCGTCACTCAGGATGTGGCTGGCAAGGTTGGCATCGGCCTTTACCCTCAAGTGGCTTTCGTCGAGGAGGGTGGCCAGATGGTTCACGTCTTCGAGAGGCGCATCATCTTGGATCGGGCCATGGAGCAGAAGATCTACTACGTGGCCACTGGGCCGGTTGGCGGATCGGATGCCTACAAGATCTATAAGCGTCAGCAAGAAGACGCCGCCAAGAAGTGACCGCCAACATTCCACTGCCCAGTTTAAACCAAGCCCCAACAGAAGCCTCGCTTCTGGTGGGGCTTCTGTGTTTATGGTTTTAGTTTTCCCCTTGTTTTGCTAGCGGAGAGGGAGTGATTAATGGTAAAATATAAGCAATGGCGTTTGCTGATCCGCGTACTAATTTACAAACATTGAATCTCTCTTCGGGTATGACCGTTGTAGATTTTGGTTCGGGGGTTGGGGCTTATGCCTTAGCTGCGGCACTGATGGTGGCCCCGGAGGGTAAGGTTTATGCTGTCGAAATTCAGAAAGACTTGCTCGAGAATCTTAAGAAGGAAGCCGGAGTAAGGAATATTCAGAATCTTGATGTTATCTGGGGTGATATAGAGCAAGCCGGGGGAGTCGGCCTTGCTGATAATACGGCCGATGTTGTTATTATTTCGAATGTCCTCTTCCAAGCGAAATCAATGTACACCCTCGCTCTTGAGGCTAAAAGATTATTGAAGCCAGGTGGCCGTATCATGGTAATTGATTGGAGCGAATCTTTTGGCGGTATGGGTCCTTTACCAGCGGATGTTGTTCCAGCGGAGGATGTTAAAAAGACTTTTGGGAGTGCGGGCTTAGCCTTCTCTTTAGATTTCCCGGCCGGCGATCATCACTATGGTTTAATTTTTGCAAAGTAGAAATATGAATCCCGTTAGAAATTTAAACGCAAAGTAATAATATGATAAATATAATAAAAAACACTGATAAAAGGTCTGTAGATATTTTAATAACTATAAATTTCTAACGGGATGAAGACCAGTATTTTCCAAGTTGTTCTCCTTGTCGTCCTGGGCTTTGCCTTTGCCATCGGGATTCTAATCTTTGCTGGGGTTCTTCCCGGTTTCCGGGCCAAGAAGGCCGGGGTTGAAGTTTATATCACCATGTGGGGACAAATTAAGACTGATATCGTTGCCAATTTAATAGATGAAGTTAATAAAAAAGCGGGGGATAGTTATAAGATTACTTATGTTGAGAAGAATCCCGCGACAATCAATGAAGACCTGCTTGAGGCTCTGGCTGCGGGGACCGGTCCAGATTTAATTCTCCTTCCTCATGAATTAATTTTCCAAAATCGTAACAAAATTACTCCCCTACCTTTTGAGAGTTTTACCGAGAGACAATTCCAAGATTATTTTGTTGATGCGGGCCAAGTCTTTAAGACCTCTCAAGGTTGGTTAGCCTTGCCTGTCGCAGTAGATCCTCTTGTTTTGTATTACAATAAGGACCTTTATACTAATGCCAATATTGTTAATCCTCCAACCAATTGGGAGGAGTTCGTTGCCAATCAACCCAAGCTAACTATTTTTGATAATTTGCAGAGCCTTAGCCAGAGTGCGGTTTCCCTTGGCACCTCTAATAACGTTACGAACTTCAAGGACATACTCTCTTTGCTTTTGATGCAGGTCGGGACGGCTCCTCTAAGTCTTGGTGCCAAAGACACTTATCAGGTGGGGATTAGCTCGATAGAGGCAAAAGGCCAGTCCAATTTAGCGATGTCTCTTGATTTCTATAATCAATTTTCTAATCCCCAGCGCTCAACTTATACCTGGAATCGTTCTTTGGCTAAGGATACCGAAGTCTTTTTGGCTGGAAAGTTAGCCAATTATTTTGGTTTAGCGAGCGAGTTGCCATCTCTCGCCGAGAGAAATCCTCATCTTAATTTTGATATTGCCTCCGTTCCCCGTCTCACCAAAGGGGTGGGTCTTACTGTTGGACATGTCTATGGTTTAGCCGTTATTAAAAATTCGGCCAAGAATAATTTGGCTTTTTCCGCCATTTCTGAATTGGCCTTGCGTGATCATTCTTTTGCAGAAATCTCGGCTAATCTTGGAGCTGCCCCTGTTCGGCGGTCGGTTCTTGTTGTACCCCAATCTAACCCTAGTTCTCAAGTTTTCTACCGAGAAGCTCTCGTTTGCCGAGCTTGGCCTGACCCAGACAAAAATAAAACGAGCCTTGTCTTTAGGAATTTAATTGATGATTCTTCCACTGGCCGTATGGATATAAAGACGACGGTAGAGAAGGCCAACAAAGCCCTGCAGCTAATTGTTGATAATAGCAAGTAATGTCTAAGTATCTCTCATCTATTATCTCCCTCTCCCTTATCTTAATTTTATTTTTTGTTTTAACTGTGAGTTTCTTACCTCAGGTTAGTTCGGCTGCCCCAACTCTTCCTAATGGGGCGAGTTCTTATGTTCCTCCGACCGATGGTTTGGTCACTTGCGGGCGAGGTGCGGCTGGCCCCATGAGTTGTACTCTAGCTGAACTCTTGAAGTTAATTGATAATGTTCTCCTTTTCTTTATGTATGCCATTGTCTTCCCGGTAACCATTTTTCTGATTATTTATGCTGGCGGTAAGATGATCTATTATGGTAACACTAACCCAGGCAAGGCCTCTGAAGCGAAGAAGATTTTTTACGATATTCTGATTGGTTTTGCTATAATTTTCTCAGCTTATGTTGTTGTCCACCAAGTCTTCGGCTACTTCCTTGGTACAACGACGACTGGCCCAGTTAAACAGGCGATAGACCAAGTCTTTGGACCTAATTAATAAGTAAAAATCTAATTAAGAATCAAATGAAGAAAAAATTAACCCTAATCAGTCTCAATTTGTTTGGCTTCTTTCTTCTGGCTTACCCGTCTTTGGTTAAGGTCTATGCTGCGGGGGTTCTGACTAACCCCCTTAAGGACACCACTTTGGCTGGTTTAATTGACACTATCCTTGGGGCGGTGCTCCAGGTTGGCGTTGTCGTTGTGACGGCGGGTATTATCTATTCTGGCTTTACCTTGGTTATGGCTCGTGGCAAGCCTGGGGACCTGGCTAAGGCGCGCACTGGTATTATCTGGACTATCGCAGGGGCCGCAATTGTCTTGGGGGCCTATATTATCAGACAAATTGTGATGGACACTGTCACTGGCGTTTTTGGAGCCTAATTACTAATTTTAACAAAAGTTTATATTCATATGAGTTTACAAGTAATAATCGCTTCCTTGAAGGGCACAATTATTAATCCTCTTATCGGGATCCTCATTGGCCTAGGTTTCCTTCTGTTCTTCTGGGGGATAGCCCGTTATCTTTTTTCTCTCTCAAATGATGTAAAAAAGTTGGAGGATGCCAAACAATTTATGCTTTGGGGGGTCATTATTATTACGGTTATGATTTCCGTCTGGGGTCTTGTTCAGCTCTTGCAAGGTATTTTCTTGGGTGGAGCGAATTTTTCTTCACCACCGGCTATCCCTAAGATGGGGGGTTCAACAGCCGCGGCTCCAGCCACCCCTCCTGCAGTGCCTTTCAGTGTTGATCCGGCTACTTGTGACCCAGATGCTAGTCCTGGTGAATTTAATGCTTGCCCACCAATTTAAACTATTATCCACTTCTAATTTGACAGAATAAGCTCTATACTTAATAGTATAAAAAAAATTGTCGAAAATTTATTAATTATTAGCTAATTTTTCATTATTAAATAAAATTTATTATGGTATCTAAATCAAAATTATTTGCTCTTGCTCTTTCCCTTTCTCCTATCCTAGCCTTAGCTCAGACCGCCCCTACTTTTGGTGGTAGCACTTATTTCACCACTATGTCCTCTACTTTTGCTACCGTTATTGATAATCTTCTCCCTGCCTTCATGGGTCTAGGTTTCATTGCCTTCTTCTATTTCTTGTTCAAATTTATCACCAGTCAGGGTGAAGATAAGGCCAAGGAGAAAAAGAATTTGTTGTGGGCTGTCGTTGCTATCATCATCATGATCTCTATCTATGGCTTGGCTGGTCTTGTCCAGGATATCTTTGGCGCTGGCGCTGGAACTTCTACCATTAGTGCCCCAATCATTGAATAGTTGTTAAGAATCGTGAGTTTGCATGGAATTTATTAATCGAATCAACGCGCAGATTGTTAACCCGATAATCGTCCTCATGGTGGGTGTCGCGGTGGTAGTTTTCTTATATGGCCTAGTAGAATTCTTGGCCAAGAAAGACAGTGCTTCTGGTAATCGGAAGGAACTTTATTCGAAAATGATTTGGGGGATAGTGGGTCTGGCGATTATGGTTTCGGTCTTTGGGATCATGCAATTCATCATTAACACAATGCAAGGTTTAGGAGGGAATTAAGAAATCTAAAAGTTTCCCAATAAAACTAAAAAGTAAAATCGCCCCGGGACCGTGTGGTCCTGGGGCGATTGCTTTTGGTTTTTGTCTGTAGTCTAACTTAGTAGGTGTAGACCTTCACCTGGAGCGGTGCGCTCCCCTTGGCTCGGATTCTCACCCAGCCATTTTGGGTTATGGGGACCTCCTTGTTGGGATCCTTTACCTCTGTGTCGGAGTAGACCTTCTTCGTCTTCTCATCCCGAACTTCCCAACCCATTGGACCTTCGACGTCCCAGCGGAACTTGAAGTAACCGCTCTTGAGTTGGAAAATGTACGCGTGCTTCCACGCGTTGTCTCCGGGCACCTTGCCGGGGACTTTGATGAGAGTGCCCTTACCCTTGTCCACCGTAGCCTTGGGGGCCGTGGCGGCTGGGGCAGGGCTTGTCGCTGGCGTTGCACCGGCGACAGGGAAGGAGGGGAGACAGGCCTTCACGTCATCGACTTGGATGCCGGACCTCTGATAGAGGAGTGCTCCGACAGCAATGATGACGATGAAGAAGGTTAAGCGTCCGACGAGCTTCCTACCAAGGTCCTCAGTCCAATCATTGCGGAAGCTTGCCACGATGACGGCGACAATTACGATCGCGATCGTCTTGGCAATTGCCCCGTTACTGAAGACTTGACCCCAGACAGAAGCCGGGATGGAGAGGAGGAGTAGCGGCACCAGGATTGCGATCATGATGAACCACTTTTTCTTGACCTCCTTCTTCGCCTCTGTCGCGACCGGTGCCGTCGTGTTGGTCGGACCGGCCGGGGTGGCTGGCAGGGCAGTTGTTGTCTTCCCGCTCGGCCCCTTCTTGGTGGTGAGACTGACCAGGACAGCCGCGAGCACGAGGCCCCCGATTGTCCCAAAGAAAGCGACGGCTATCCATATTGCGCTCATTGCGGGTTTCCTCCTTGGCGGTGGTTTTCTTCATCATGGTGATTGGTCTCAATCTGTCCCGTCAGCTTACCTTGCAAGTACTGAAGACCAAGAGCTGAAGCCATTGTCGCGAGCACGGCGGCGGTGGTCTTGCCGTCTAAGGTTCCTACAATGTTCGCGATGGCTGCACTCATGTTCTCCAGTGCTGCCTTGTAGGCGTTGTTCTGGGCACCTGAGACCTGTTCTATATATCGACTGTCTCCTCCGCCTTCTCGCTCTCTGGCAATGGCCCTCTGTGTAGCTTTCGCCACTTCGGCGAGACCTTCTTGCTGGGCAATTTCCTCGGCGGAGCAGCTATCGATGTACCTCTGGGTCTGTTCATTGTCGCCCGCATCTTTGTGGAAGATTCGGGGGTTCGAGATCCTGAAGCCAGTCTCTTTCCTGATGTTCTCTGCTTTCGCCATCATGAAGGTGTTGAAGCTGTCGCCGTCCTCCGCGTTTACTTGGGCATAGCCCTTCTGGGCCATGAACTTTGTCGCGAGGACGTCCATGAGTGAACAAAGGTGGATAAACCACTCATCCTGTCCAAACATGGCAAGCCAGGGGTTTTCGCATTGGGCATCGAATAGATACTCGAGCTTGAAGGAAAGGATTTCACTCTCCTTACTCACTGGTTCGATGATCGAGTAGTACGTGACTTTCTTGAACATCACGTAAATCGACAGCCCGTCTATCTTTTTGGGTTTGGTCAGGTGGTTCTCGTTGTCGAGTTCCACCGTCCGGCAACGTAGCCAGTACTCGTAGATCGAACACCAAGGATAGAGACCGACCCATTTGGCCCCCATCCTTTTGAGCATCCAGGTGAAGGGATTCAACGTTGAAGTATTTTCTACTCCGTCAACGATATCCCACATCTGGAGCTCTCGGCTGTCGGGGGGTCTCTGGCGGTTAAACCAGTCGAGCTGTCCCTTCGTTCGGATCATTATCTTCCCCACGGGGAGGAGGACAAAGAACCCGACGGGGGTCTTCCCTTTCATCTTCGCCTTGATCTTGCCCGCTTCTTCGAACGTGAAGAATTTGTTGAGCGGTGCCAAGATTGGGACGAGGAGGGGAATGGCCACGAGTGCCGCGAGGGGCACCATGACAAGGGTACAAAACAGTGTCAGCATGACGTGTCTCCTTATTTTTTCCGCCGGCAAAACCAATTACCGACAGAACCTTTTGACAAAAACCAATCAAAAACACCTTAGGAATAATAGTCCTTTGGCATTATCAATTTCCTCCCTAATTATACACTATATATAGCAAAAAGTCAAGCTAAAAACCAGACCCTTCTTTTGACGAAATTTCTCTTTTTGTAGTATAATTTTAAATAGGAAAAGGGAGAGGTTCTTTTCTTTAACCCCAAGGGAGACCCTTGTTATGGCACCACATCGCGATTACCAAGCTTCTGCCGTTCTCAGTGTGAAGACGGCTCCAGATCTCACCAAGTGTATGCAGAACACTGGTGGTATCATGGAGCGGTCAACTTTCCGAATCGGCCGAAGCGTCATCCCTCCGACTCAGCCTGGAGGAGAAGGTCCCGGCAGTCAGTCGCCCAAAAGGCCGAGGCAGCAATAGCCTCGTGTCCCCAGATTTTCCCGGTAGGGGAATCGTCGCAAGACGAATTCCCTACCGGCTTTTTGTTTAATTATTAGAAAAACTGAATGGTGGGCAGAAGAGGACTCGAACCTCCACGGATTGCTCCATTAGCTCCTAAGGCTAACGCGGCTACCAATTACGCCATCTGCCCAAATTAACTTTTGAATTTTAGCATTATTTTAAAGGGTTTTCAATTGGGAATCTCCCGTCAAGCCAAGCCCGTCCGAACGGATTTATCCGGGCGGGCAGTTGGCTTGCTTTCGCGGACAAATAAAAAAGAACCCTTTCGGGCCTTTTTTATTTGTCCGCTCAGAGGGAATCGAACCCCCGACCGTCTCCTTAAGAGGGAGCTGCTCTACCAGCTGAGCTATGAGCGGATATTCTATTTTGGAACTATATTATCTTAACAATTCTATCTGATAAAATCAAAAAATTGTTTGGTGCCTACACCCACACCAATCCTTTTATTGGTACAAGCCTATGCCTTGTACCGCAGATAATCTGCGATAAAAGGATTGGTGTGGGTGCCTAGGGAGGGAGTCGAACCCTCAATCCCTTACGGGCGACAGATTTTAAGTCTGTAGCGTATACCAATTCCGCCACCTAGGCATAAATATTTAATTGTGAGGCCTAGGGCGGAATCGAACCGCCGTATAAAGATTTTGCAGATCTTTGCCTTACCACTTGGCGACTAGGCCTGAGCTCTAATAATTTATCATAATTTAGAGATTATTAAAAATCGCTTCCACTTTCTGGCGATTTTTCTCGCCTTCGTCAATTTCGATCTCGAGGTGGGGGATGGACTTCATTGAGAGTTTCTCTTTGAAGAGTTCGCGGATCTCAGAACGTTGTCTTCGGGCAAAATTAAGAGCCTCAAGCTCGTGTTCGGTGGGAAAGACGGAGATGAAGGCTGTGACTTTTTTGAGATCGGGGGTAACATCGCAGTGGGTAACGGTAATTACTGACTTAGTCCCCGCTTCTTTAGATAAGTAGCTGGCGACAATACCCTGTAACATTCCCTCAACTTTTTCTTGACGATGGCTCATGTTATTTAATGACAGTCTCGAAGGCTTCTAAGTAATCACCGGGAGCGATTTCAATTTTGGCATCAATTTCTGTGCCGAATTGATTGCCTTCGGCAATCTCGGTGGCCTTAATCTTCTGCATTTGGAGACTGACGATTTTACCTCGGCCGATCTCAGTATCGCGACGGATAATCTTGATCTCTTTCCCAATACTAATAAGGCCTTCGACAACAGTTCCGCCGACAATTTGTTTGTCTTTGTCTTTGCTGAAGACTTTGAGAATCTTGGCCTTGCCCAGGGTCTCTTCGATTCTTTGTTTTGGCACGACTTTCTTCATTTCTTCTTCGAGCCACTCGGATAACTTGTAGATAATATCCGAAGTTTGGATTGTGATGGCAAACTTCTCGGCTTGGGTCAGAGCACTTTTCTCGGTTTTAACTCTGAAGCCGATAACCTTAGCGCCGGGGAAGGACTGAATCAACTTGACGTCATTCTCGGTGATGGTTCCGACACCGCGGTCGATAATGTTGATCGCGACTTTCTCCACGCTTAGCTTCTTTAACTCTTTCTCGAGGGCCTCAAGAGTACCAGAGACATCAGCTTTAATAACAATCGGGATAGTAACTTCAGCTTTGACCCCCAATCCTTTTTCTTCACAGAGGCAATTTTCTTCTTTATAACATTCAGCGAAGCATTCGGCATCTTTTTTGTTGCCAAAGGCGGTAAAGGGGAAGCCGACTTGAGGGATTTTACTAAAACCAGAGATACGAGCCGGGGCGCAGAGACTCAACTCTTTAACCTGCTTGTCTAAGAAGTCAGCGAGGCGTTTAATTTTTGTTACTTCCTTTCCTACAACAATAAAATCAGAATCATGGAGAGTCCCATTCTTAATGATAAAAGTGGCGGTCATCCCGACCTTAGGATCAAGGTGAGATTCAAGAACAAAACCTTCGGCGGGCGAGTTATGATTGCCTCTTAATTCTTCCATCTCGGCAACAAGCAAAAGCAAGTCGAGAAGAGCGGGGACTCCGGTTCCTTCTTTGGCTGAGATTAGGGCGAAGGGGACATTGCCACCATAACCTTCAACAAAGACACCGTGTTCAGCTAAACTCTGTTTGGTGTTGTCGACATTAGCCGAAGGCTTGTCGATTTTGTTTATGGCAACAATAAAAGGTGTTTTTTGCTCATTGATTGATTGAAGAGCCTCTAAAGTCTGGGCTTTTACGCCCTCTTCGGCTGAGACAATCAAGATTGCAATGTCAGCAATTTGGGCCCCACGTTCACGCATGGTGGTGAAGGCGGCATGCCCTGGGGTGTCTAAGAAGGTAATTTTTTTGCCATTATGAACAACCTCATAAGCACTAGTGCTCTGAGTAATGCCGCCAGCCTCTTTGTCAACGATGTTGGTTTTGCGGATATAGTCTAAAAGCTTAGACTTGCCGTGGTCGACATGCCCCATGACGGCGACAACTGGTGGCCGTTCTTCGGTATTAGTTTTTGTTTCGGTATTCGTCATATAAATCAAAAGACACCCCATTCGAGGTAAACTTCACTTAATTAAACCAGAAAAAGCTTTATTTTACAAACCCTAAGCTTTGTCAATAGATTCTTTCTCTTCCTGAGAGAGTTCGTATTCGGATTTGCCATCTACTAAGGGTTTGGCATAGACACTGACTTTGTCGCGGGAGTAGAGGCTGGAGATCACTAGGCCATCACCATTCTCATCCATAAAGCAGGTCGAGAAGCTCTGGTTGCCACCTTGATCTTTGAAGGGGTTAAAGCGAACGGTATGGACTCTCTGAATAGCTTTGGCTAGGCGTTCATTAATACTGTCGATTTCTTGGGCGATAAGTTTGGTCCGTTCGTCGAGGCGGCGGGAGGTCTTAACAAATTCGTCTATTACTCCTTCTAAATCTCCACCGTGTTTGCCGGAGAGTAAATTACCTAAACGTTTATCAAGGATAAAAAGTCTTACGAGTAAAAAAATAGTGATGGCAATGAAGCCGACAGTAACTATAAATAAAACATTTAAATCTATCATGGCTCTATTATACCCTCCACCCCGTCAGACCTCAAGCTTGCCCTGCGAAGCCTTGGCGAAGTAGGGTGAGCCCGAGGCCTGGCGGGGGAGTTAAGTTCTGTGTTATATTTGCTCGATGGCAGGCAAGAAAACAAAAAGAATTTTTTGGGACACAGCGGCAGGCTGTTTAACTGCGCCCCGCGAAGCCTCGGCGAAGTGGGGTAATCCGTCGAGTATTCATGCTGAGGGACTTTTGGCTGAAAAAAAGGTTGAAGAGGCCCGGGCTAAAATTGCCGAGGTTCTTTTTGCTCATCCGGATGAGATCATTTTTACTGGGAGCGGTACGGAGAGCGATAATTTGGCAATCCTTGGTTTAGCTGAGATGACAACTAAAAAACACATCATCACCACGGCCATTGAACATAAAGCGGTACTTGAACCCTGCCGGCATTTACAGAAGAAGGGCTATCGTGTGACTTACTTGAGTGTTGATAAAAACGGGCAAGTTAATCTTAAGGAATTTAAAGAGTCTCTAACCAAAGATACTTTTTTAATTTCTGTGATGATGGCCAATAATGAGACTGGTTCTATTCAGCCGATTAAAGAAGTGGCTAAAATTATCCGGCATTGGCGCAAGGAGAATAATACTCACCTTCCTTATATTCATACCGATGCTTGCCAAGCAGGAAGGTTCTTGGACCTTAATGTCGCTAAACTAGGTGTTGACCTCCTGTCTTTTAACGGGTCCAAAATTTATGGTCCGCAAGGGATTGGGGCACTCTATGTACGAAGGGGGGTGATGATTGCCCCGATTATGTTTGGCGGAGGCCAAGAGCGAGGCTTAAGATCGGGGACACACAATGTCCCCGGGATCGTTGGCTTAGCCGAGGCTCTCGCTGTCTGTGCGAAGGAGAGAGATAAAGAGTCTAAGAGTTTAGAAAAAATTCAGAAGAAATTATTCACTGAGCTTAAGAAAATTTCTGGTGTGACAATAAATGGCGGCGAAGAGAATCGATTACCCAACAATATAAATTTTTCTGTGGAAGGTCTTGAAGGCGAGCAGTTAGTAATTGAGCTCGACGCTAACGGTTTTGCCGTCTCTTCGGGTAGTGCCTGTTCGCATGATAGTGGCGAAGGTTCTTACTCTATCCGTGCTATTGGTGGCTCAGAAGATCAAGCTAACAGGGCCATTCGCATTAGTCTTCCTCGCGAAGCAACTATTGCCCAAGCCTCGCAATTCATTAAAGCCCTCAAAGAAATAATTGCCAAATACAAAAAACTAAATTTTTAGTATAATAATAAACATGTATACACTCCCTAAATTAAATTACGAGCTAGATGGTCTCGAGCCTTACATTGATAAGGAGACAATGTCACTGCATTATGGCAAGCATCACCAGACTTATTGCGATAAGTTAAATGGTGCGTTAGAAAAATATCCGGAGTTGGCCGAGAAGCCAGCTGAGGATTTGTTAAAAGATCTAAGTGCTTTGCCCGAAGAAATTAAAAAAGCTGTGCAAAATTTTGGCGGAGGATTTGTGAATCATAATTTCTTTTGGAGTATTTTGGCTCCAGCTAAAGATGGTAAGAATTTACCTATTGGGACTTTAGCACAAAAAATTACTGAACAGTTTGGGAGCTTTACTGATTTCAAAAAACAATTAAGCGATAAGGCTATCGGCGTGTTTGGTTCGGGCTGGGCTTGGTTGGTTGTGAATAAAGAGGGGAATTTAGAAATTATCTCAACCCCTAATCAAGACTCGCCTCTATCTATTGGGCAAAAGCCACTTATCACTATTGATGTTTGGGAGCACGCCTATTATCTCAAATATCAGAATCGTCGGGCCGAGTTTGTGGAGGCTATTTGGGCGATTTTTGACTGGGCCAAAGTTGAAGAAAACTATAAAGCGGGTTTTTAATGTTTTATACTTACGTTATAAAGAGTAAAAAGAATGGTAAATTTTACACTGGATTTACCGGTGATTTAAAGAGGCGGATATCTCAGCACAACAACAATCAATCTACCTATACTAGAAATCGAGGGCCTTTTGAGTTAATATATTACGAGGCTTGCCTGAATGAAGAAGATGCTCGATCTAGAGAAATATACCTAAAATCCGGGATGGGTAAGCGCTATTTAAGTAACCGTATTAAAATATATACCGCCAGCCTATATGGATCCCGTTAGAAACCGCGATCGCTTAAATAACAAATATATGATATAATATGTCCATGAAATTATTAGAAAATCTAATTAATCCAGAGGACGGTCTTAAGATCGCGATCTGTTTCTAACGGGATGGATATTAAAGATCTTAATCGAAGCCAATTCCTGTTACTTCTCTTTTTAATTATGTTTGTTTCGTCTATTACGACGGCTATTGTAACAGTGACTCTCATGGATCAGTCTCCAGGAGCTGGCGTTACCAATACTATCAATCGAGTTATTGAGCGAGTTGTCCCCGGTGCCACTACGACGATAGTTAAAATTGTTAAAGAAGAGCCCTCTACTGTTAGTGAAGGAGAGCAAATTGTTAAAGCGATGGAAATTGTTGCCCCTTCTGTTGTCCGCTTAAACAAGCAGACCGATAAGGGCCTTGAGAGTTTGGGTACAGGTTTTGTTACCCGGGGCGATATTGTCGCCACCGCTCTTAAAAATTTGCCCGAAGGCCTTACCACTGGCATTTCGATTACTAAGGGTTCGGTAAGTGTGCCAGGAGAAATTGTTAAACGTGATACTGAGAATAATATTGCTCTTGTTCGTTTTGCGGCAACGAGTACTTTCCCTGTCGATAAATTGCTCTTCACTAAGAATTTGCCGACAAGTGGAGCGACAAGTATTGCTCTCGCTTATTCAGAAAATGGTAGCCCTGAGATTATGATGGGTATTATTATGGGGGTGATAAATACGACCTCAACTTCGACTTCTGAGACCGGCTCTGGAGTTATCCGCACTGGCGCGGTTATTGGTGACAATATCGGCGGGCCAATTATTAATACGGCGGGAGAGATTGTCGGTATCGGCATTTCTCGTGGCTATGCTATCTCCGCCAGCACTTTGCAAACGATTGTTGACCAGATTAAGTAGTTATTGTATGATTAGAATCTTAGAAAAATTAAATTATGCCTCCATTTCAAAACTTTACAACCAAAGCGCGCGAAGTTATACGCCGAGCTCATGAGCTAGCGATTGAGCGTGGTCAGAATCAGGTCAACCCCTTCCATTTGTTGGCCGCTTTGTTATTGCAAGAGGAGAGCCTTGTCGTCTCAATTCTTGATAAGTTAGAAGTTGATTCTCTGGCTTTAACCGACCATGTTCTAGACAGTATTGAAGCTTTTGGGGCGGGCAATGTGATGAGCCCGTCTTATCAGATTTATCTCACACCAGAGCTCGTGCGTGTTTTTGATACTTCGGCCAAAATTGCGGGCAATATGACTGAGGAGTTTGTCTCGACCGAGCATCTCTTGTTGGCTCTTCTTGATATTCCTAGCCCCGCGCGGGATCTCTTGTCTCGTTTTAAAATTGTGGATGAGGCTGTTTTGAATATTGTCCAAGATATTAAAGCGGGGAACATTACTCCCGGGGCTAATCAAAAGAAGACTAAAGCGATTGAGAAATTTACCAAGAACCTGACAGATATGGCGCGGGCCGACAAACTTGATCCCGTTATTGGTCGTGATGATGAAATTCGTCGTGTGATGGAGATTCTTTCTCGTCGCACCAAGAATAATCCTGTCTTGGTGGGTGAAGCGGGTACTGGTAAGACTGCTATTGCTGAAGGCTTGGCTATTCGTATCGCCAAGGGCGAAGCACCAGACTCACTCCGTGACCGGGAGATTGTTTCGCTTGATCTTGGGATGCTCCTAGCTGGGACAAAGTATCGCGGTGAATTCGAAGAGCGTCTTAAAAATATAATTAAAGAAATTGAGAAATCTGAAGGCAAAATTATTCTCTTTATTGATGAGATTCATACCATTGTTGGGGCAGGAGCGGCCGAAGGAGCAGTGGATGCTTCGAACATGTTAAAACCCGCTTTGGCTCGTGGCGAGTTGCGCACCATTGGAGCGACCACGATTAAAGAGTATCAGAAATATATTGAGAAAGATCAGGCTCTCACTCGTCGCTTCCAACCTGTCATTGTTGAAGAACCAAGCGTTGAAGATGCCGTCACTATTTTGCGTGGCATTAAAGATAAATATGAGCTACATCACGGCGTGCATATTACTGATGCGGCGATTGTGGCGGCAGTTAATTTGTCGAGTCGTTATATTACTGATCGCTTCTTGCCTGACAAAGCAATTGATCTTATCGACGAGGCGGCTAGCGCCCTTCGCCTTCAACTTGAGAATAAACCGGCCGCTCTAGAAGATGGTGAACGCAAGATTATGCGTCTCGAAGTTGAGAAAGAGGCGATGAAAAAAGAGATAGAGTTGTCTGACAACAAAGGTGCTAAAACGCGAATTAAAGAAATTGATAAGAGTATCGGTGAGCTCAAGGAAACGATCCGTGAAATTGAATTAAAGTGGAAGAATGAAAAACAAGTTATTGCCGAGATTCGCCAATCTAAGGCTGAGTTAGAAAAACTTCGCCTCGAGGCCTCTCATGCTGAGATGCGCGCTGACCTTTCTCGTGCCGCGGAGATTCTCTATGGTCGTATTCCCGAGATTAACAAAGCTTTGAAGCTTAAGGACCAAAAACTAAGAAAATTGCAGAGCGCCAGAAAAATTCTTAAAGAAGAAGTGAGCGATGAAGAAATTGCTCGTGTAGTTTCGCGCTGGACTGGTATCCCAGTAATGAAGATGCTTGAAGAAGAAACTGATAAGCTCTCTCGGGTTGAAGAAGAATTAAAGAAACGTGTGCGCGGCCAAGACGAAGCGGTTGATCGCGTTGGAGAAGCCGTTAAGCGTTCGCGAGCGGGGATTTCTGATCCCGATCGCCCTATTGGCTCTTTCATGTTCTTAGGTCCTTCTGGCGTGGGGAAGACAGAACTAGCTCGGGCTTTGGCCGGCTTTCTCTTTAATGATGAAAAGGCTCTTATTCGTGTGGACATGTCGGAGTATATGGAAAAATATTCGGTCTCTAAACTTATTGGATCACCTCCCGGCTATGTTGGCTATGAGGAGGGCGGTAACTTAACCGAGATTGTCCGCCATCGTCCTTACTCCATTCTCCTCTTTGATGAGATTGAAAAGGCTCATCCTGAGGTCTTTAATGTTTTGCTTCAGGTTCTTGACAATGGACGACTCACTGATGCCAAGGGGCGGACGGTTAATTTCAAGAACACAATTATTATTATGACTTCAAATATCGGTAGTCAGTTTATTAAGAATTATCAACGTATTGGTTTCTCTGGCGGAGATGAAGTCTCTGATTTTAGTGCGGTGAAAACTAAGATTGAAGAAAGTTTGCGTGAACATTTCCGTCCGGAATTTCTAAATCGTCTCGATGAGATCGTTGTTTTCAGCCCACTGTCTAAAGAAACTTTGCGCGAGATTGTCACCTTGCAATTGGCAATTGTTGATGAACGCTTGGCCAAGAAGGGGATTAAACTTGAGATTTCGGATGAAGTCATGAACTTTTTGTCCGGCGAAGGACATAATCCAGAATATGGCGCACGTCCACTAAAACGCTTGATTCAGAGCAAGATTCTTAATCCTGTCGCTCAATTTATTATTGGCCGCAAGATTGACGGCGGGGGAATTGTCACCGTCTCACTGAAAGACGGTACACCTTTTGTCGAATTGACCAAGGCAGTAAAATCTAAAATCAAAACTCGTTCGCGTAGTTCTGTTTCCTTAGATTAGGTTTTCTTAGTATTGACAGAAGAACTTTTAATCCGTAATATATCTTACGGAGGCACTTTTGTGGTTGTAACCGCAGAAGTGGCCGACAGGGATGAATAAGCACGGGTTTCTAATGTTTCAACCGATCAAGGAGGTATCAAAACATAAGGCCATCATTTTACCTGAGATGAGAGACGCTGGGCTAACCTTTTCATAGGGTGTATAACGGGAAAAGTCTGGCGTCGCCACCTTTCGAGGTGGTACAAGTTGTTACGGAAGACCAACCAGCGCTTGGGCGGGGCCACAAACCTCTCCTGGGCGCTGGTCCTTTTTTTTACTCCCCCTCCCTATTCCCGCCAGACCTTAAGGGAGCCCAAGGCCTGGCGGGGGCTACAGTTGCGAGATAGTCATTTTTGTTTTAAGATTAAGAAGTTCCATAATTAAACTTGCGCAGGTGGCAGAGTGGTCAATTGCAAGTGACTGTAAATCACTCGGCTTCGGCCTACGGGGGTTCGAATCCCTCCCTGCGCACAGCAAGACAAATATCAAGATTTGTCAAGTCGGAAACTGAAAATCTGTTGAAAGCTAAGGACAATTTCGGTGTTCCAAATTTAAAATCTGAGTACTTTGGGGTCTCATCAAAAATGAGGCTAAAAAGCGCCTTTCGAATCGATAAATCCTTAGCATTTTCAAGGAGTTTTTGGAGGTGTTCCAAAGTAAATTTTACTTGTTTTAGAAAAGTGTCAATTTCACTACTCTGAGTGGTGGTTCTGGGTCGATTCTCTTCTTTGACTTTAATCTTGGCATCAATGGCGACGATTGATTTTTCGATCGACTCCCTGATCGACGGCATGCTGGTATGAATAAAGGCCTCCACATGTTGGTCCTTCTCAACCTGAAGAATGTTGAGATCTGAATCAATTTGTTTTGACTGCTCTAAAATATCCTTAAACCGTTCCTTATACTTCCCGCGGACAATTTCTTCTAAACTTGCCATTGCTCGAGGGTTATAGCAGATTGAATCAAAGAAGCCTAAGACCGTAGCCTCGAACTCTTCTTTAGAGTAAGAGCATCGTCCATGATCTCGATGACAGTGATAACTAGGAAAATATTGACCAGACTTACCTCTTGAAGAACTACCATAAAACGGTTTTCCGCAATGATCGCACAGGACCAGTTTCCAGGGGAAAACAGGGTTATCTTTATTCTTAATAACTACCGGCTTATCTGGCTGGTAATTATAAAGTATTCGGTAATTGTCACCATCTTTGTCGACATAAATAGACCCACGGTTAGCTTTATTAAAAGTCTCAATGCTAACCAAGCCATCGTATTGAGCCTTAATTGGCAGGTTATTGGTCCATTTCTCGCAAACGATACCGCAATAGATGGGGTGACGGATAATTTTTCTTAATTGGAGAGTGGTTAACAAGAGCTCTCCCTTATGTCCAATTATTTTCCCGGTGCGAGGATTCCAGACGTTTCTGATTTTGGTCTTAAAGCCATCATTATTAATTTCTTTGACAATGTCTTCATCGGTTAAAGCCCCACTAGCTCTCAAATCAAACATTTTTAAATAATACTTCGCTCGCTCAGGATCAGGAATCTGAATACAGCGTTTTTTGCCATCAGAGTTACGAAATTTTTTGTTAATATACCCATCTACTGGCCCCTTGGTCTTATACCCCTGTCTCGTCCTCTCAATACCAGCACTAACGGTACGGGTTAGTATTGTCCGACGTTCAATTTTCGCTTGGCTAGCGATAACTCCCTCACTAACTTCGCTTGGAGAGTAACGACTCCAGGGATATTCAACTCCCAGGTGCTCAAGCGCATTAATTTCTGGTTGAATGATGCCGTAGATGTCGATAAGCTCAACATTGAGGACACTAAGCTCTTTCTTCATCATCTCATACTCAGAAGAGCCCTCTCTCGTAAAGCGGTCGATACATTTAATTATTGTGTACTTGATCTTGCCAGGATTGGCTAGGATGTAAGCGGTCATCTCTAGGTAACCTGGGCGCCTCTTCTTTGACCCTGTATAGATATCGGTAAAAACCTCAGTAACAACAAGATCTCTGTTCTTCGCGAAGACTCGGCCCGCCAATTCTTGTCCCTCCAAACTGTCATTACCAGCTTGGTTGATGTCAGAAATTCGGCAATAAATTATGGTGTTAGATTGTTTATTCATCTTTTTATTTGTTAATTATAATGATTATCTAGTTGTTAGCAAAAATACTTAGCTCTGAAGGTGAACTGGCGCTAATAACCATGGCGGGGGTAGAATTCTCACGCAGAACATGCTCGATGAGAATATCTGCGAGTTGTTCTTCGATTTGCTTCAGCCTCTCGATCTCTTGATCGGTGAGTTCATCAGCGTAATCGCCAAGAGTTTTTTTGAATTCTAATATTGAAACCATAGTTATTAATGCTGTTCATCTTTTCGCAACTTTTAATCGTCGGAGTCGTCGGCACCGTCTTCGCTCTCAACATCGTTGGGAATAGACTGGACCGTTTCTTGACTTAGAATTTCGGGGGCGGATATTTTTTCAAGCGTAATCTTGCGTTTTTTGCCCTTACTGATAATCACCGAAAGACCAGCGTCTCGCAGAGTGATTTTTAAAGTGTTTAGTGCCCGAGACAAAACTTGAGGGGCTTTGGGCCAATATTTGTCCTGAGTGATCCGCTTGTTATCAAACTCAGCGTGCAGAGTTAGCTTCTCCAGTAATTCGGTGGAGGTTCCTTCCCATCTGGCCCAATAGCGACCTTCCATAAAGCCGATGATGGTCATAGCGACCATGTTTTCGTTGAGAATTGTCTCAATTTGCTTATCAATATTGTCTTGATAGGCACGAAGAAATTCTTCCTGTGTCGAACCAATAGTTTTAGCAATAGCTGATCCCCATTCGGCGAAGTCGGCCATTCGAGGCAACTCAGTTAGTTTGATGGTGGGTTTGATTTTAAGTACTTGGCTTAGAGCGTCGAAGATTCCGCCCAAAATTAGGGGCAAGTCTTTCTCGAAGCTATCAAAGATCTCCTTATCGGATTTTCTTTGGTCATCTTCGATTCGTTCAAGTTCAAGAAGGAGACTCCGGTCAAGCAAATCGGGGCGAGTTGAGACAAGATTAATGCCATTGATTCCGATACACCGTTTTAAACGGTAGATTATGTCGTCATCGTCGGAATAAAGTTCTCTTTTGACGAAACCACTACCAGTCACAGCCTTACAAAGGGTGTCCGAGGTTGATTCGGAGATATATGAGACATTATCGAAGAAGAGGAAGGTGTGATGAGCTAGGGCTTGGACCAAGTCATCTTTCTTCTCTGGCATGCTGGCCACTTCAATTAATGAGGGGTCAACAATTCGACGGAGCAACTTTGAGAGAGTTGTCTTGCATGATCCCTGCGGCCCAAATATGACCAGAAATGGGTGGGGAAAATCGGGAAGGAAACAACTAATGAGGAAGATCAGCAGTAATAGCTGGTGGTCTTTGTTGGTGATATTAATATATTTAAAGATTAAATTAACATCTCCGCCGGTGGGTGAGGGGGTAATCTGGGATTGGCTATGAGAATACCGGTGAAATAATATTGGTGGTTCTTTAATAATCTCCCAACCAGAATCGTTGACTTTGATGGCTTGCCATTTGTCATCAATTAAGTCATACCAAAGATCACCGTCCTTCCAAGCGAGTCGATTGTGAAGTTTGTACATCGGGCCATCAAAGCAGGCCTTACCTTCCAGGACGGAGACGGCTTCCCTGATTGCTTCGGCGTTCACCGCTTTTTTAAAGATGGTCCAGAATTCTCTGGTCAACCATTTTTTAATCAGCCTACTCTTTATGGCAATAATTTGTTGATAGTCATTAATCTTAACAGAAATATATGACTCCTTCTTGTCGTCATGGAACAAGGTAACATTATCTTTACTCTCGACAATATCAAGAAGAATCCCCGCCTGATTCTTCTTTATACTTGTTGTGAAGGCGGGGTTTGTTGCCGTCTCTGATTGATACAGCTCATTCGCCGCCTTGGCCGCCAAGCTAAAATCTCCGCCATGATTCAATAAAGCAAAGACGTGGAATTTAGAATACCCCTTGTTTGCTTCAAAGGGCGAGGCCGAAGTTGAGAAGACATAAAACATTGGGTGGCCATCATAATCAGTAGTAGCCGAAATGCCTTCACCGTCACTTTTGCCGGGTCGTCGCCAACGATTCTTCTGCTCCTCAACCCAGCCATGTGGTTCAAGAATTTCGTTCCAGCTGGCCCTATAGTTGAGTCTGTCACCAGGGCGATCACTCGTTCCGTTAATGTTTGTCTCGACCCATTCATAATCAGGGACCGGTTCATCGACAATCTCATTAAAAGAGCGAAGGACATCGATTAATTCCTCGTGCAGTTCGTCAGTAACTACCGGTAACTTGAGCAGGTCGCCACTAATCGTCGTGTAGCCGTCAGACGGCGGAATTAGGGCGTAAGCACCATCACCCCGCGTCTCAGCGGTGGTAACAATTTCTTCCTGACCAGTCTTTTGACTAAACTCCCATCTTTGGGCTAATTTAGTTGTTGGTTGAGGCGTTTCCGTTCGATATCTAAGGTGAGTTCCGTGATTCCTCGTACTGTTTTTATAGCAGAGGTCGACAATACTCTTTTGGTCCACTGAGAGGCGGTTGTACCAAAGATCGTAAAGTCCTGGGTAATGCTTTTCGTCAAAGTCTAAGGTCATTAGGTTGCCAGAGACTTGGCCATTGGCAAGACCCCAAGACTTAATGCCACTGTCAATCCATTTTTGGACCTCTTCTGTCGTCGCCCGTTCAGTTAATAGGTTGTGACTGGGACCTAAAATAGAATGAGGGATTTTCTTCCCTTCCGCAATCGGCAGAACTGATAGGCCTGAAACTAGTAATGATAATATATATTCATTGTTATTTTCCATAATATTTTATCTATCTTTTAAACTTTATAAATTGCGATCTTCGGGCTCGACAAAACTCCGGCCAATCATTCGGAAGAGGTCTTCCTCTTCGGGCACGGAGTAAGTCTCGCCACCCTTAGTGAGGTATCCACCTTCACTTTTGTAGCCTTGCCGGACCCAACCAGTAGCCAGGACCTTGTGGCTAAATTCCGCTGAGCCAGTTCTTATGGCGAAGATAGACCCCCAATTGTTCTGTTCGGCAAAGAATAAATCGAGTTTAATCCCCGATGGCAAAATCCGCTGAGTATATTTTGTCTTACCATACTCCATCTCTCCCTTAACCTTCTGCCACTTATTAATGACGCTAGCGAGGCCGTCTTCTAATAATCCAGTTGAATAGGGTTTAGGAATTGCGACGATCTCTATATCGCCAACTTCGGGCTTATTCCTACGAATCGACCCGGCAATTTCAGCCCTAAAACAATGAGGTTTTATTTCCTCAAGAACAGCTTCGGCGATAGCTCTTGCCTCCGCCAATGGATACTTTTTGTCTTTTTCCATAATTATTATTGTTAATTGATTAATTTTTTTGATAATTTCTTCGACCTTGGTCAAAATAAAAATCCGCTATCGGCACGATGAGTTCCATGGAGGTAGAACTCATCGACCCGGTAACGGACTTCGATGGCCTCCATGGCGAACTTAAATTAATGACAATGTATACTTAAGCTTAGGCGAAAATAAGCTTTGAAGAAACGGGGCGAGGAGGCATCATCTTCTCTTTGATTATTAAAAATCCCTTTATTTAAGCCATTTTAAGACATCAAAAAAGGCACGTCCTCGTGCCCACCTCATGCCCCAAATAGAAGTTGTTAAATTATGTTATATTTCTCTCTATCAATAATATACTCATAGCTCACCGACATGTCTTTTATTGTTCTGATGAGGTCATGATTAACTATTAGATAATGCCTAAAATTATCATTGAACCTTTCTATTGCCTCCCTAACTGCTCGGGGTTCTTGCTTGGTTTTTTTGGCGAGCATTCTTGTTTTGATTGGACTACTGCTTCTCACTAGGGATAAGACTGTTTTAAAAATATTGCTTTGGGGACCTAAACAGGGGTATCTTAACTTTTTACCCTTATCATCTATGCGGTAGACCCCTTCTCTCCTGTCAATATGGATATCAAGCTTTGGCAGTGGTACCCATTTTTTCTCCGCTTTACTTAAAAACCCATGGTAATTGTTCTTAATCATCTCACCAATCTTCCTTAATTCCTTTTGATTTTTCTTCAGATTTTTCTTTGCGGGATTAAGAATATAGGAAGACTCCTGCTCTGATTTGTCCGCTTCTGGATCTAAAATAAACTCAGCTTTCTCTTTTATTAAAAAGTCGCCCAAGATAAAGAGGGCTTTGTTTAATTTACTCCAACTAAGAGAGATTGATTTATCTTTGAAGTTCGCTTTGGGAAGATCCACATACTCTTTATACCCATCAAAAAATTCAAAGAAAGATTCTTCGTAGGACCCCTGAGACAACCGGTTCACCATCCAAGCTGCCGTCTCTTCAGTTAGCTTTTCTTTAGTAAAATAATCAAATCGACTTCTGTCAGTAGCAAGAAAGTCTCTTTCCTCCATATTCATAACTCAGACTAACATTTTTATTGGACGATTTCAATTTGCTGTGGTATTGTCGACAAGGTCCCTATCGTCAAGAGTAACCTAAACCAGTACCTGTTCACTGGCATGGTGAAGTAATCCGCTACAGTGCAATCTCCTCGTCAGAGTTTGCCGTGCCTTAAGAATTGGTGCGAATAGCTAGCAGACTTTCTAACTGATGGGGATTTTTTGTGTTTGGTAATTTTACAAAATAATAGTTATTCTAACCAAAACTCGTTCTTGATCCTCTCGCTTTGTCGCTGAGTATTGGCGTGAGATAAAACTCCGAGATATGAATTTATCACTCCTTTGTAACTATTCGGCGAGATCAGCCTCTCTTCATAATTTTTCTTGGCCAAATCAATTTTTCGCCACATTCGCCGTTCGCTTCTTTTTCGCAAACGGCGATGATAGGGTAAGAGAACATAACCAAGGAAATCAGTGCCTTGTGATATTTTGCCAATGCTCACCTTTCCTGGGTGCAGAGACAGGCCCAGATTTGTTTTTAGAAACTTGGCCATTGGTCTGATCAAGTTGAGCAGGTAATCAATATCATCTGAAACAACAATAAAGTCATCGGTGTATCGAATATAATTTTTAACCTTAAGCTCATGCTTCACGAACTGGTCGAACTCATTCATGTATATATTGGCAAAGAGCTGGGAGGTGAGATTACCAATCGGGACGCCACGCCGGTTAAACAGGTCTGAATACTCACTCAAAAAACTTTCAATAATTTCCTCCATGAGCCAGATGGCGTTTTGGTCCGAGATCCTTCTTTTGATAATAGAGAGAAGGAACGAGTGATCAATAGTATCAAAGAATTTTTTAACGTCGCATTTTAAGGTAAAGCAGGGGCGCAAATAATTATGGCTAACTTGCCGTTGCATTTGCTCCAAGACGGCCACACCTTTGTGCGTGCCTTTGCCAAATCGACAAGAGAAAGAGCATGGGATAAAGGTCGGCTCGAAGACGAAATTCAGGACTCGAAAAACAGCGTGATGCAAAACGCGATCTATTACTGTGGCCTTGTGGATGTGCCGTCGCTTAGGATCGTAGACGTAGAAACTGCTATACGGACCATGCCGATAAGTCTGACTGATTAAATCTCGGTGTAATTGGAAGATATTTTGTTCTAGATTCTTCTCAAAGGCCAATACATCCGGCTTTTTCTGTTTGCCACGTTTAAATTCTTCCCAAGCCTGAAATAGATTCTCTAAATTAACAATTTTATCAAATAAATTATTGTAAACCCTCATAACTAAATAAAAATATGAATGATAATGATATTCCGATTCTTAAAAAAGCCTACGATCTTTACAAGACCTTTCACGAATACCGAAAGGTCATCCCCAAGTGTGATCGCTTCACAATCTTTGAACGGAGCGAAAATCTGATTTTGCAGATCGTCGAACTTTTCCTTGAAGCTGGCTACTCGCAACATGGCAATAAAGCGGTATTGCTAGAGACGGCTAGCACCAAGTTAAACTTGCTTCGCTTCCTGATTCGTCTGATGAAAGAGACCAAGAGCTTTGACGCCAAGAAATATGTGGCGCTTCAGGCCATCATCGACGAAATCGGTCGCATGTTAGGTGGTTGGCTCCGTTCAGCCGGTCCCACTCGTTAACTTAAAGAGGTAGCCAATCTTTTGGCTACCTCTTTAATGAGAAGGAGAGACTTCGGGGAAACCACCGGAGGGAACACCGACGCCGACCCATAGTTGTCGTTGGTATCGTCGACATCGTTCGTGTCGAACTTGACCTGGTCGTCGTTGAACTTGAAGTACGGGGACTTCGAGAAGTCGCCATCGCCGTCCGGAAAATTGTTTTTGCCCATCTGGATCACCAGAACTCTAAAGTAATTCTTGTTGGCAACAAGATACCTTATCGCTCTTGAATTTAATCTGGCAACACCCGCCATATAGGCTTAGTGGTTTACCTTGAACAAAAACAAGCAGTTTCTCCTCACCACGGCACACTCTTGCAAACAATAGTCGGCAAAAC
>JBAYIK010000006.1:0-41003 GCA_041665625.1 Minisyncoccota bacterium
GCGGGTTCGCGTTTGTCCTGTCGCAAGTATCGGTTCTCTAAACTAAGTCCTTTGTGCTTTGGCACTTTGGCCTTGGTCCTTAGCCCTATTCCGATTCGTCGGGTTAGGGCTAAAACTTTGTCTGACAATGATATATACTTAGTTCGGTAGTAGGTGAATATGCGAGCGACTACGGTTTCTCGCTACTGAATCCAGTATCCATACATCGAGAATATCCGCGATTACGGTTTCGGATAGGGTGGTGTATGTAGACACTTCATAAAAAATGAAGATACTTGGTCCGAGGTATTAAGGCATTATAGATGCCGAATACGATTCAATCCAGAGAGTACTCAAAGGATGGTGAGATGGATGATACCTTGTACAATTCCGACGGCAATCCGAACCTCCTCAGCGCGAACCGTAACGACGATGGTCGCAGGCTGGACACGTACTACGACAACCCCGACAACAGGTGGAACGTTGATAACGGGTTCGCGTTTGTCCTGTCGCAAATCTCCTCATTTCTCTCCTGCTTTGGTGGGAGAGTTTTGTTTTTCTTGAGTTTGTTTAGCTAATTTTGCTAATTGTCCGCTCCAACCACCAAGATTTCTTCCGATTTCTTCTATTTTCACTGACAGAGCGAGATATTTTTTATCATCAATAGATTGTGTTTCCCATAGGACCATCAATAATATGCGCAAAGTATCTGTCTTTCTAATGGCAATGCGGACATATGGAGCTTTTTCTTCTGGTGATAAAAAACCAGCAATGGCTAAGGCTTCCATTATCTCAACAAACAAAGTGTCAATCCTCTGGCCGAGGGAATGCCTGTGTGGTTTTGGTAAAATCTGATAATATCCGTACCATAACAAATAGGCACCCTTAACTTTATCTAAAACGGGTAAAATGCGTGGGGGGGGGGGACTTCATGGTTATGTCTAGATTTCAATTCAAACATAGTTACAATAATATCATATGTTTAGAGAATCTCCTTAACGCGTGGAAAGAGTTTTTGAATGGTAAAAGAAATAGGAAAGATACGCAAGAGTTCCAGCTTCGCTTAATGAGCAATATCCTTTCTCTCCACGAGAGTCTGGCGACAAAAACCTATAAACATTCTGCTTATAAGGCCTTTAATATCTCTGATCCAAAACCAAGGCGTATTCACAAGGCGGAGGTGAAAGACCGGCTTCTTCATCATGCCATTTATCGGATACTCTACCCATCATTTAACCGAGTTTTTATCTCTGATTCATTTTCTTGCCGATTGAAAAAGGGGACACATAAGGCGATAGACAGGTTTAGGACCTTTGCTCGCAAGTCTTCGCGAAACCATACCAAGACCGTTTGGGTTTTGAAATGTGACATCAGAAAGTTTTTTGCTTCAATTGACCAAAAAATACTTAAAGAAATTATCGCCAGTTATGTTCCCGATCAAGATATTCTCTGGCTTGTCTCCCAAGTTATTGATAGTTTTTTCTCAACTGCTCCGAATGTCGGCCTACCGCTTGGAAATCTCACGTCACAACTGTTGGTAAATATCTATATGAATGAGTTTGATCAGTTTGTGAAGCACCGAATCAAGGCCAAGTATTATATCCGCTATGCCGACGATTTTGTGATTTTTTCTCGGGACAAAGACTGGCTTTCTGGTCTAATTCCAGCAATTAGGACATTTTTGGCTGACATATTGCATCTTCAACTTCATCCACAAAAAATATCAATTAAGACTATCGCTTCGGGAGTTGATTATTTGGGCTGGGTGACTTTCCTTGACCATCGTGTTGTTCGGACCGTTACCAAAAAGCGAATAATGCGGGAGATTCGTAGAAAACAAGGAAAGAGAGAAACGGTCCAATCTTACCTCGGATTATTGAGCCATGGTAACAGCTGGGGGCTAAAAAGGATAGTTAATGATTTGGCCGAAGAATATAAAAAAGAGCAAGAGAAGTAAGCCTCATTATTGTAACGCCTCTAGCTTTTTTCTCAGATTTGGTATATAAATATAAGCATTATGGTTGCGGATGGCAGTTCCCACTTCGTTCACTAAATCGCGCAGATATGTCAAAAAAAGATCAAAATATCTTTGAAATTAATCCGAGCAAGGCTTCGTCTAAAATTGCCTTGAGCTCGACGATGATTGGGGTTCTGTTTTTTATTCTGACCTTGATCCTAACTCTTGGTCCGTATAAATTTAATAGCTTTGTCGTCTTCCAGATTGTCCTGGCAATTCCTTTTTTGTTTGTCTCTATTCTCGCTTATTCCAAAATTGCTTATTGGGACAATAACAAATGGTGGGATATGTTGGGCTGGTTCTCGGTAAATATTGGTAATGGCTTCCTGCTGAACGTCATTGGATTAATGGTCTCCTCGATTGACGTTCTTTTGGCTCTTATTTATTTTGGAATTTTGATTTTCTTGATGACTACTTATTCAATTATAAATATCTATTACTCAGGAGCTTTCTCTAGTAAATTATTTAAGTTTTTCTTTTTCTTGGCCATCCTCGTTTTTGGCGGAATTTTGCCCCTGTTTTTGAAATAAGCCCCTTGGCCATCTTCGACAGAGGCTTTTACTCTGTTTTGGCTTGGTTGAAAAATATTGGTAAATATAGTAGATTATATGGGTCCCAAGCCGTTGTAGCTCAGTTGGTAGAGCACGTCATTGGTAATGACGAGGTCGACAGTTCAATCCTGTCCAACGGCTCAGAAAAGAAAAAACCGTCCCAGTGGGCGGTTTTTTCTTTTCCTTAGACTTTATTAGAGAGCAGGATGCTCTGAGCCGTCGGTTGGAGGAGGTGGCGGCAACTCGGCGCCGTCTTTTTCCTCTGTTTCAAGTGGATCCATATTTTTTAGCTTAAATGATAATATTTTGATTATATCATGAGTAGGTAGATAGCAATATTGGCTAGCTAGAAAAAAGCTGGTTTTTTGGTATGATAGGGAAGTTAAGAAGCCACCTTAGCTCAGTTGGCAGAGCACCGCTTTCGTAAAGCGGGGGTCCCCAGTTCGATCCTGGGAGGTGGCTCAAGATGGATCCCGTTAGAAGTTTTACGGGATAAATGATAAATTGTAGATATAATTATAGATTAATGAACTTCTAACGGGATGGAAACGGATGAAATTAACAAGAAAATAGAGGCGATTGAGACGGAGATGTTAGCTCCCGATTTTTGGTCCAACAAGGATCTTGCTCAGGAGAAAATTAAAGAATTAAGTCAGCTTAAAGAAGAACTGGCGGGGGTAAATAAATACGACAAAAGTGATGCCATTATTACTATTTTTGCAGGAGCTGGTGGCGATGATGCTGAAGACTGGGCCCGTATGCTCTTTGACATGTACATGAAGTGGGCCGATGCTAATAAGGTTGAGTTCACCCTTATTCATCAAAACACCAATGACCGCGATGGCTACCGCAATGTCACTTTTGAACTTCGCGGGAAGGGGGTTTATGGTATACTTAAGAATGAATCAGGAGTTCACCGCCTGGTACGTATTTCGCCCTTTAACGCTAAGAGTTTACGCCATACTTCATTTGCTTTGGTTGAGGTAATTCCTCGTTTTGATAAGGTCGGTGCGGTTAAGATTTCTGATGATGATTTGAAAATTGAGTTCGCTCGTTCTTCTGGCCCTGGTGGCCAGAATGTGAACAAACGTGAGACGGCTGTGCGCATTGTTCATTTGCCAACTAATATTGCCGTTCATGTTGATTCTGAGCGTTCACAATTGCAGAACAGAGAAAAGGCTATGGCTATCTTGGCGGGTAAACTTTATAAGAAGGCTGAAGAAGATAGATTAAAGAAAGAACAAGGGATGTACGTTAGTAAAACGACGGAGATTGAGTGGGGCAGCCAAATTCGTTCCTATGTCCTACATCCTTATAAAATGGTTAAGGATCATCGCACAGGGGTAGAGACGAGTGACGTGGAGGGGGTCTTAGACGGGAAGCTTGAAGAATTTTTAATAGCAGAAGCAAATTTGTAAAAATTAGTTTATAATTAAATTATGATTTATTTTGATAAAGTTTGTAAGATTTACCCTAACTCAGTGGCTTTAGAAGACATCACTTTTACGGTTGAGCCGGGCGAGTTCCTTTCTATTGTCGGCCATTCTGGTGCTGGCAAAACAACTTTGTTGAAAATGATCTTGGCTGAAGATATTCCTACTTCGGGCAATGTTTACTTTGATTCAGTCGATATCCATAAAGTGAGCAAGGGTAAGTTGCCGTTGCTTCGCCGACGTATTGGCTCAGTCTTCCAAGACTTTAGATTACTGCCTAACAAGACCGCCTATGAGAATATTGCTTTTACGATGGAGGCCTCTGGCCGCCCTGATGACGAGATTCGCTCAGATATTCCCCATGTTCTTGACTTAGTCGGTCTGGGTGACAAACTTTCTAATTTTCCTCACGAGCTTTCTGGTGGTGAGAGACAGCGTCTGGCTATCGCCAGGGCCATCATTAATCAACCCGATCTCCTTATTGCGGATGAACCGACGGGGAATCTTGACCCAATCAATACGGCGGAGATTATCGAAATTTTTAAAAAAATTAATCAAATCGGAACAACTGTTATCCTAACCACTCACAACAAGAAGGTTATTGATAACCTCGGCCGTCGCGTTATCACCTTAGACAAGGGTAGAGTTGTTAGAGATGACAAGGAGGGCAAGTATGCTTTATAATAGAAACTATGGTTTGGACTAATATTAAACGTATTTTAAAACTTGGCTTTGTCAATTTTTGGCGCAATGGCTTAGTGTCTGTCGCTTCAGTTTTCGCCATGACAATTACTCTTTTTGCAATTGGGTCTATTTACTTGGGGACCAATTTTCTAAATTCAGCCCTGGGTGAGGTCAAGAACAAGGTTGATATCAGTGTGGCTTTCAAGACCGACGCCCCAGAGGATCAGATCATTGCTCTACAAAAAGATCTAACCCTTCTGCCTGAAGTTAAAGAGGTTGTTTATTCTTCTAAGGATCAAGAATTAATCGCTTTTCGTGAACGACATAAAGATAACGCGATTCTGATTGGTTCGCTTGATGAAGTGGGTAATCCTTTTGGCGCCCGTCTCAACATTAGAGCTGTCGATCCAAATCAATATGAGAAGATTGCCCTTTTTGTTAATGCTAAGAATGATCCCACCTCGGGCGGAGGAAATATTATAGATCAAGTAAGTTACAAGAAAGATGTTGTCGAGAAGATGGCCAACTTGATTGACACTAGTCAGCGGCTTGGCTGGGCCTTAGCTTTGGTCTTAGCTTTATTATCTATTTTTGCTGTCTTCAATACTATTTCTCTAGCTATCTACACCTCGCGTGAGGAAATCTCGGTTATGCGTTTAGTGGGGGCCGGTGGCCCTTACGTCAAAGGCCCTTTTATGATTGAGGGGATACTCGCTGGGGTTATCGCTTCGCTTCTGGCTCTAGTCCTACTTTATCCTAGTGTTTTGTGGGTTAGAGATGCTACGGTTGGAGTCTATGGGGGGATTAATCTTGTTTCTTTCTATCTAAGTAATTTTGGAAAGATTTTCATTCTTTTGCTCGGTTCAGGAATTATCTTGGGGCTCCTGGCTAGTTATTGGGCTGTTCGACGTTACGCCAAAATTTAAATAAAATCATATGAAAAATTCCAGCAACTCCTCCCCACCATAGACAGGGGAAGGAGACCCGCTGGGATTTTTTGTTGTTTCGCCTATTTTATTGTTTAATATTTTTTAATTAATTATTTATGAAAAAGCACAAATACATTTTTGTTTTGGGGGGAGTGATGTCGGGGGTTGGTAAAGGGGTAACCGCTTCGTCAATTGGCAAGATCTTGCAGTCTCGGGGGTTCAAAGTAAACCCGATTAAAATTGACCCCTATTTGAATGTTGATGCTGGAACCATGAACCCGATTGAGCATGGCGAAGTCTTTGTGCTTGAGTCCGGGCTCGAGTGTGACCAGGACATGGGTAATTATGAGCGCTTCTTAGATGTCAGCGTTCCTCATGAGAACTATATGACCAGTGGTATGGTTTATAAGTATGTCATCGATAAAGAACGAGCTTTGGGCTATGGAGGTAAATGTGTGGACCCCGTACCTTTTATTTGTGAAGAAATCTTTCGCCGTATTAATCTTTCGATTAAAAAAACAGGTGCCGATATTACTATTGTCGAGATTGGGGGGACGATTGGCGAATACCAGAACGCGATGTTTGTAGAGGCGGCTCGTGTTCTTAAGTTGAGGAATCCTGGCGATGTCCTCTTTGTTTTGGTTAGCTATTTACCTGTGCCAAGTAAGATCGGCGAGATGAAGACGAAGCCAACACAGTATGCGGTGCAGACTATGAATTCTTATGGTGTTAACCCGGACATCATTGTGGCTCGGGCCGATCGGCCACTTGATGCCAAGCGCAAAGAAAAAATCGCTTTTTCAAGTAATATCCCCGCTGAGAACATTATCTCGGCTCCTGATATTGATAGTATTTATGATATTCCTCTTAATTTCGAAAAAGATAATTTGAGTTTAACCTTACTTAAATTACTTGGTCTTAAGGGTAAGGTCTCAGAACTCGCCAGTTGGAAGAAGATGGTCTCGCAAGTTAAGAATGCTAAAGATGAAGTGCGAATCGGGATTGTTGGTAAATACTTTAAAACAGGGGATTTTGTTTTGTCCGATGTTTATCTTTCGGTAATTGAATCTCTCAAGCATGCGGCTTCTTCGCTTAATAAAAAAGTAAAGATTGACTGGCTTGATTCACATGATTATGAGGTATCGGACAGCCAAACTTTAGGCGAGGCCACAAAGAATTTAAAAGCGCTAAAACAATATCAGGGTATCTTGGTCCCGGGCGGTTTTGGCGAACGGGGTATTGAAGGCAAGATCAAAGCGATTCAATTTGCGCGCGAGAATAAGATTCCCTATTTCGGACTTTGTTACGGGATGCAATTGGCAGTTATTGAATTTGCTCGTCATGTTGTAGGTCTTAAAGATGCTCACACCACCGAAATCAATCCGGACACCAAGAACCCGGTGGTTGTAATTATGGACGAACAGCGCAAATTAATGGCCGACAAGAACTATGGTGGCACTATGCGCCTGGGGTCCTATCCTTGTGTCCTTAAGCCCCAAACTATCGCCCTAGAGGCTTATAAGGCCGGACATCGGCTAGAGAAGGGGAACCTGATAACTGAGCGTCATCGACACCGTTTTGAGGTTAACCCAGCTTATGTGGAGCAATTAGAGTCCAAGGGCCTAGTTTTCTCAGGGGCCTCGCCTAGCGGTATTTTGATGGAGATTGCTGAGTTGCCTCGTAAGGACCATCCTTTCTTCTTGGGTTCCCAATTCCATCCGGAGTTCAAATCTTCACCGCTTAATCCTCACCCACTTTTTGTGGAATTCGTAAAATCCGCGAGCAAAATAAAATAACTAGACTAAACGACCGAGGTGATAGTTGAGAGTATAGATCCAGTCTTCGTCGGTCTCATCACTCTCCGTCTTTTGCTTTAAGAGCCACTCGAGATAACCACGGTCCGCTTTGGCAACTTCGGCAATGGTTTTGTCTTTGTGTTTGCCAAAATTAAATTTTTTGTAGAGAGTGGGAGTATTAGAAATCCCAATCATTTTGGCCACAGCTTCATCGTCACTTAAGCCTTCAGACTTTATCTTTTGGAATTGGCGATCGAAGATGGCGGCTAAGACTTTAACATCACCTTCGGCATCATGCGCTCCACCATCAACTTCGAGGTCAAGGTAATAACGCAAGAATTGTAGATTGTATTCGGGAATCACGGCTTCAGTATCGAGATGTCTAGCGATACGCAAAGTGCAGATGAAGTTGGGAATCTTAAGACCCTCATTTTCTAAGATGGCAATATCGAACTTGGCATTATGGGCGATAAGCACATGATCGGTTAGAAGTGTCTCAAGTTCTTTCTTCATCTCACTCCCTTCGAATGGCGACTTATCTTCAACCATCTTGTTGGTGATGTGAGTGATGCTAGATGATTTGGTCGAGATAGGCAGGGGCGGTTTGAAATACTCAGTTCTTATCCCGTCCTTAGTTTTATAACAAATCTGACAAAGCCTATCCTTGGCCACTTCATTACCAGTGGTCTCAGTGTCTAAAAATAATAATTTCATATCCTCCTATCTTACACTACTCCCGGGGACTGGTGAAGAGGACACGTGCCGGACCGTCGGCCTTCTTAGTTTTCTCGTCATAATCATGAAGAGAATTCATGAATAATTGGTAATCATATAAGTGACCAGCCCCTTCAATAGTGTCGCCCGGGTCATGAGTGAGAAAGCCTTGTTTATCATCGTCGTAACCTACTATGACCATAGCGTGGTAAGACGAACCCGTGGAGGCGAAGGGAATATTTTTATTTTTCAAATCGAAACCATAATGGAAGCTTAATACTGGGTGGTTGTTTCTTAGTTCATTTTTTATCTCTTCTAGAGTGGGATTTTCTTTAATGACCGCTCGATAAGATTCGTAATTATTTATCAAATAAGCCGTATGTTCAGCTGAAGAGTTGTCATTGCTGCCGTAAAGTTTGTCCTGGATAGCAAAAAGAACCTTCATTGTGCCGACAGCGGTGCTGGTGCTAATTGTTGTCTCCCCTTGGTAAAACTTATCAATCATCACAATACTGGCTTCTTCGCAGGCATTGACCCAAGGCCTTTTTTCTATGCCCTCGGGCATTTCGTTAGTGTAGGGAACAGGTAAAATAAAAGTCGTAGCAATGGTGGTAAAACTTTCCTCAGTTGACCTCAAAAGAGTTGCTCGGTTTTTACTATTGTTAATTAAACCTAAGATAACCAGGCCTAAACCCAAGATAAAGAGGACGACATATACCAAGAGTTGTTTGGGAGTGAACATGTGGAATTTAGTTTTACTGGTATTGGATAAAAACTGGTTGAGGCTTGATCTTTAGTACTTCTTTGGGTGTCATAATGCGACTGTTCTCTTCTTTATAATCATTTTTATAAAATAATTTGAAGCCGGTAAATTGCACCGGGTAATTATGTATATATTCTCGGTAGGTATTCAACTTGCGTGCTTGCATGCCCCAACCATCCATATCCATAACAATTTGTACTTCAGGGAGTGGTTTGACGGCCATGGCGTTGGTGACCATATTTTGGGTGAAGCGGTGTACGACTAGAACTTTGGGGGGCAAATTATTGGCTCGGACAAGCTCAGCTAAATAATTAGCGGCGAGGTTGACTTCGCTCGCATCAACCGAGCCGATATAGTCACCGGGTTTCCGCCCATTCTTCATACAGAATTCTGGGTCAATTGCTAAATGCACTTGAGGTAATTTTAGATAAGGCTCAAGAGCCTTTATTTCTCTTTGGAGATTACTTAAACCCGGTTGGACTTCGAGGATAACGATAGCATTTTTTTTCTTGGCCATGACGAGAACCTTATCAATTTCTTTGGCGGGCATGCGTAAACGATAATTACCGTCTGCTCCGGCACTACCTTGAGCGGTAACGGCAATATAATCAAGGGCGGGCTGGACGGGGGTGTTGGGATCAGCGAGTTCCCATTTCTTAATCTCGATATCGAGACGGCGGAACATCTCGGCCTCAGGGTATTCACCAAGGACGCCCATGCGTTTGGAGTAGAGGTTGCCATAATAGGCGACGATGCGCTTGAAGGGTAATATTGCTCCGGCATTAGGGTAGGTGGCTTTAGCGGGCCAGAGAACCTTCTTGGTGCTAGTGGCACTTGTAGTGGCCATGAGGGGCTTACTGGTGGTGGCATTGGCAATTTGCCAGAGTTTGAGGTCGTAAGCTACTTTATCTAAGACGGGCGGGGTATAAACGGGAATTGAGCTAGTCGAGCTTGTGGCTCCTACGGTTAGGGCCAGAGCCTCAGCTCGGTCATAGCGCGAAGGGAAGAGATATCCAATGTACATGTAGCCAATAACCAATAAGACGAAGAGGAGTGCTGTCCCGGCCAGTCTGGGTCCCAATAGGTGTTTTTTTGATCCCTTTGCCATATATAGACCCAATTGTAACACAGTCTTAGCTAAATTTCCTTTGGAGGTACTCGCAGAAATAACGGCTATTGAGCTCTTCGCCGGTTACTTTTTTGACCAGTTGACTGGCGGTGTAAGTTTTGCCGTGTTGGTGGATATGAGATTTGAGCCATTTGTTGACCTCTCCGAAATTGCCTTTGGTAATCTGCCCATCTAATTTAGGAATATCTGTTCTTAATTGATTATAGAATTGCGCGGCATAGAGATTGCCGAGGGCGTAGGTGGGGAAATAACCGAAGTCGCCACCCGACCAGTGTACATCCTGCAAAATGCCAAATTTGTCAGACGGAACAGTGAGGCCGAAATATTCTTTGACTTTAGCGTTCCAAATTTTTGGTAAATCTTTTACTTCGAAACTACCTTCAACTAATTCTCTCTCAATCTCAAAACGTAGAATGATATGAAGATTATAGGTTGCTTCGTCGGCTTCAGTACGAATAAGTGATGGCTCAACTTTGTTGATAATTTTATAGAATTCTTCGAGTTTTAATTTTTGGAAAGGCTCAGGGAATTCCTTCTGTAATCTGGGATAAAAATATTTCCAGAAAGATAGACTCTTACCAATTTGATTCTCCCACAATCTCGACTGTGATTCATGGATGCCCATCGAGACCGCTTCGGTTAGGGGTGTGCCAAAATGTTCGCTCGGGAGATTCTGTTCATAGATTGCGTGCCCGGCCTCGTGGATGGTGGAGCCAATGGAGTAGTAAACATTATTGCCTCGATATCTCGTCGTTATTCGCACATCAGTGGGATGGAAGTTGGTGGTAAAAGGGTGGACACTCTTGTCGAGACGCCCGGCCTCATTATCAAAACCGATTTTGTTCGCAATCATTTCATTAAAGGCCACCTGTTTCTCGATTGGGAACTGGCCAAGAATTTTTTTACTATTTATTTTTATCTGGGAACTCTTAATCTTCTTTAAGAAGGGGACAAGAAAATCCTTGAGGTCATTAAAGACATGAGTTAGCTCCTCGGTTGTCATTCCGGGCTCATAGGACTCTAATAGAGCGTCATAAGGCGTTGTCTTGTAGCTAAGATACTTGGCTTCTTGGCGCTTTAATTTCACAATCCGTTCGAGCCAAGGTTGCCAGATTTTGAAATCATCTTTGGCCCGTGCTTCAGCCCAGACGCTTTGAGACTTCGAACTTACTTCGGCTAATTCCTTTACAAAAACTTCTGGCAATTTTTTTTCTCGCTCATAACTTCGCCAAGTCTCGGCGATAATTACTTTGTCGCTTGGGCTAAGTTTCTCACCCTTCTTCCTCGAACTTTTTTTCTCAGAATTATCGAAATCTTTTTTTAATTTAGTTAATAAGCCATCTTTATCAATCTCGATGAATTTATTATGGACAATGGCTGAGAGATAAGAAATCGCCGAGGCACGTGCATCGGCTCCTTTATCCGGCATGTTCACTTCTTGGTCCCACTGCAGGAGGGCTAAAGTGGCTCCTAAATGTGAGACTTCGTGCAGACGTTCTTTCAATATCTCAATAGGTTTTTGTTTCATTAAGTTCTTTTTATTCGCTCTACTAATTCAGGGAATTCTTCTTGCTTAAAGTGCCCGCGGCCTTCGAAGATATTTATCTCGGCATTTGGCAAGTCGCGTTTATATTTCATTGCATCCTCTAGGGCGACAACCTTATCTTCTTTGCTCTGATACAAAAATATTTTGTCAGTATATTGGGCCAAGCCCTCAACTGTTTTGTTTAAAGCAAAATCAACCAGAGATTCCTTAATCACCTCAGTATCATAAGGAGCAGCTACTAAGTGGAGAGATAGAACTTTCTTAGGGAAATTGTTCTCGGTCAGATATTTGGCCAAGAATGTCCCACCCATCGAGTGACCAATAAGAATTACTTCGTCGTTGAGTAGTGGAATAATTTTCTCGAACCAGATCTTCCATTCCTCATATCGCGCATTTATCTTGCAGGGCATCGCTGGAACAATGACCTCGAAGTCTTCGCCAAGTCTCTCCTGAAGGGTCTTCTTCCAATCTTTGCCTTTGAAATAATCTAAACTCTTAATCTGATAGCTTTTTAAAAAAGCGAGATACTCTTCGCGTGTCTCGAAGGTATCTCCCCCGTGGATAACAATAACTTGTTTTTTTATAATCATTTTATATTAACCTTTTTCCGTCCCAAAAGTATAGAGGCGACAATGGCGATGTTAATCACAAAAATATAAATAGGAAAGGCGAGGAGGACCCAATCCCAACTCCCAACGGCAAACATTCCGAAGAAGCCACCGAGGAAAGTCAAAATCCAGGCTAGGAGCGGTTCGGTGTCCGGCTCCTCATAAGATTTTATAATTGTTAAGATTGCTCCGCTGGCATCAATGGCAATCGCCAAGAAAAGAGCAATGGCCGGTTCTTTGGTGATATACCAGAGGATTAAACTCAGGCCGGCGAAGGCGAGCGCTACTTTGTCACGTTTGGCAAAGCCTCTCATCCCGTACCAAATAGCTAAGATAAAAATTAAAGCATCACCAAGAACTTGCACGCCCACAAGCCAGAGCGAAGCGTCGGCCCCCTTGGCCATTTGTGAGAGGAAAGAAATAACCCCAAGAATAGTCCAGATTAGCCACGAGGCTCTCTCTGGTTTGGCTTCGCCCTTAAATATCGAGATCAAATAGGGGACGAAGGATAGGGCGATAACAATGCCTGATAGATAGCCAAAATATAGTTCCATTGGGCTGCCAGACTTGGACTCGAACCAAGATACCATCCTCCAGAGGGATGTGTCCTACCATTAGACGATCTGGCAATGTATTGAAATGTGGCTTTAATTTAGCAAAAAATCAGGTATTATACAATATATGGAGAAAATATATTTTATTCGACATGGGGAGACAACGGGAGACGTAGAGAACCGCTACGGGGGTGATTATGACGATCATTTGTCGGAAGAGGGGGTGAGGCAAGCGGGGGCTCTGGCGGAGATTTTGGGTGATAAAGGGATAGAAGTTATTTTTGCCAGTCCACTTATTCGTGCCCAAGAGACGGCTCAAATTCTCTCGGAGAAAAGTGGTAGTGAGATTAAGACGGTGCCGAATCTCAAAGAGAGAAATCAGTATGGGATATTGACGGGGATGGAGAAGGGCGAGGCTAAGGAGAAATATCCGGAGATGGCCCTCGCACTTAAAGATCGACTTAATACTATTGAAGGAGCCGAATCTTATCAGGACTTCAGTGACCGCTTGGTCCAAGCTTTTGACGAGATTGTGAGCCTGCCTGGTCTTAATACTATTGCCATTGTTACTCATGGTGGCCCCGTCCGAGTTCTCTTTAGAGATCTCCTAAAATGGGGCGAGCTCTCCGAGATTGGCGATTGTGCTTGGGTTGGGTTAGAGAAAAAAGCTGATGGGACTTTTGCCTGGCTAAATTCTGGCGGATTAAAAACGGAGTTTGAGGTTCCTAATTAAATAAAAACATGGAACTAGAGCCAAAAAATAATGAGGGGAATATAAGAGAGGCTTTGCCGTCGTACGAAAATTTGCCACCCAAGGATGGTGAGATGGAGGCGACGTATTTGGCGAGGTTTCAGGAAGAACTTTATAAAAATCAACGGTTTCATCAAAAGGCTGAAGTCGATGAGGTAAAGGATCAATTGCTGAGATTCTTGGCCCAGAACCCTTTAAATGCCAATGAACAAACGAGAGAGAATTTTTCACAGCTCATTGAGCCCTTAAGAGGTAATTTAATAAATACCTTTAGCGCGGCATCCGGACGGAATGAACCTGGAGAACAAAATTATTTTAATGACGGAGGGATGATAAGAACTCGCGATTTTATGAGTGCGGGTGGCGATTCCTATGCTCGATTTCTCTTTGGTCTTTTCCATATCTTGTCACATGAACAGCCCGGTTTGCGACTATCCGTTATTGAGTACTTGAAAAGCCGGCTTGATGGGAAGAAGATTTTAAATATTGGCGGCGGTAATTCCTTGCTCGACATACTGGCCTCAAGTATTAGTTTTGGATCGGGGACTATTGTCCCAGAAATTGTCGTTAATGTTGACCCCCATCTGGTTAAAGAATCTATAAAAGTTGGGCAGAAGAAAAATTACCGCTCAGTAAACGTGTCTGGTGCGGATGTCGACCTATTGGATAAGTTACAACAAGATGGTTGCCCCACTTCTTACGATGAAATCTGGGCTCTATTTTCTCTCCCCTCCTATTTAATAGAGATCTCTGAGTTTGGTATTTTCTTTGATAACCTAAAGAGGCTATTATCTCCGGGAGGAATTGCGAGGATATATCCGCTGTCAATTTCTAAACATAAGGAATATCCCTATGATAGCCCCGACAATGATCTCAAAAGAAAGGAAGCCATTGAAAAAGAAATTTTTGAACTTGCCGAAGAAAAAGGTTTTGCCGCTTCACTTTTACCAATAGAGAGACTTACTGACAATGATTGGACACTCTTGATACAAAGATTAAAATAAAAATAGCGGATGAAAAACACAAACCAATATGACGAGATTTTATCTCAGAAATATAATGAGGTTAATTATGATGTTAATTATCCTCATCGGTTTATGATTTATGATACTTGGCTTGAGGAGGTGGGAGATATCAAAGGCAAAAAAATTTTGGACTTAGCTTGTGGAGCCGGAATGAGCTCAAGGGCTTTGGCTAAATTAGGGGCCGAGGTTGTTGGAGTGGATATCTCCGAGCTGATGATCATTGAGGCAAGGAAAGAAGAAAAGACTCAACCTCTGGGGGTTAGATACCTCGTTGGTGATGTTTCAAACCTTGTTTTATATAGCGAAGAACCTTTTGATATGGTAGCGGCGGCCTTCTTACTCCACTATGCAGACTCAAGGGAAGTATTAGATCGGATGGTTCAAAATATCGCAATGAACCTTAGAGCGAGAGGAGAATTTGTCTCACTAAATATAAATCCTGCCCATCCAATTATCGCTCATGAGCCCCATGTTAGCCACAGCTCCGCTTGGCTCGATGAACCATGCAAAGATGGATCTCGTCTGGAGGCTATCTTGTGGACTAAGGAGGGCGAAGAAATTTGCCGGTTAGTAAATTTTTATTGGTCGAAGGAAACTTATGAAGAAAGTTTCAAAAAAGCGGGTTTTGAGAAAATTGAATGGATAGAACTTAGAATGCCTGAGGAGTGTAAGGGTGAAAAGGATTGGGAACATTTAGAAAAAACTAATTATTTGATTATAATTAAGGCGACAAAATCTTAAACTTCCATGTTTATCAAAAAAACATATTTAGATAAATCAACGATTCAGGGCATAGGCCTGTTTAGTGATGAAGATATTAAAAAGGGGGAACTCGTCTATAAACATTCGCCCAAGCTTCAGCAAGTTTTGACTCCCGAAGAATTGAATTTGCTTGAGAAAGATGAGAAAAAAACTTTTACTCATTATGGATATCTCTGGGAAGGGAAATGGTATTTAGATTTTGATGACATACGTTTTCTTAATCATAGCGATGAGCCAAGTCTTGCTTTGACTCAAGAGGGTATCGTGGCCACGAGAGATATCGTCAAAGGAGAGGAGTTGACGCAAGATTATAAAGATTTTGAAGATAAGATTAGATTCTAGCGTTGTTGTTTGCAAAGACTTGTGGTATTATTTGGGTAGAAATCTACTCAAGTTGACCCCCTTTAATTTAGGCTAAAAATCAATCTTTAGACAAAGGTCGAAATTATTAGCTTAAGTAATCTAAAGCCTATGAATGTATCATCTTGTGGTGACTTTGATTGGGGCAAGTACGGCCTTTTGGGCAACGGCCCTTTCGCCGGGTGGACTTACTTCTTTCTCTTAGTTTTTCTCATTTTTGCGACGATTTTTGTGGTCAGAGTTACTTTTGGGCGCTCTCGCCGTTTCATGGGAGGACTCCGCGCCTTGGAGATTCTTAAGGAACGTTATGTTAGTGGCGATATCGGTGTAGAAGAATATGAGAGAAAAAAGAAGGACATCATTTAAAAGAGAGGGCACAAATTAACTTTTAATATACCAGAAGACCTCTCAGAAGGCGCCATTGGCGTGTTTTTTTTGTAAGGTGGAAATTTAAGGCGAAATAGGGTTTAATTAGGAAATAGTAAGATTATGAAAACTATTTATTTTGTAAGACATGGAGAAAGTGAGGCTAATACTGGCGTGGCCGGGATGGAGACGAACGCCGTTTTGACGGCGGAGGGGAAGAGGCAAGCAGAAGAGGTTGCCAAGAGATGTAAGAACTTGCCTGTTGATATTATCCTTGCTAGCGCCATGAACCGGGCCCAGGGGACAGCCGAAGCCATTTCTAAACAACTTGGGATGGATTTCGAAACTCACACTTTTCTCGCTGAGCGTCGTCGGCCAACGGTGCAATTTGGCAAGTTGAAGGATGATCCTGAGGCTATGGAGATTGATAAAGTGATTAACGAGAATTTTACTGTGCCGGGTTGGCGTCACTCAGACGAAGAGAATTTTGATGATCTTAAAGAACGCGGTTTGAAGATACTTAAATTCCTTGAAGCTCGACCCGAGAAAAATATTTTGGTTATTGCTCATGGCCGGATGCTGAAGATAATTGCTGCTTGTGTGGTAATGGGCGAAGGGCTTACCCCTCATGAAGCTCATCGGTTCAACTTGGCCCTCGCGGCGAGAAATACGGGGATCACTGTTTTTAATTATCGTGATGAACGTGAGCCGCCATCCTGGAAGATGATTACCTGGAATGACCATGCTCATTTGGGATAAAATACTATGCTTGAAAGAATATCTCACCAAGGACTTAGTAAGGATGCCAAAGAGTTAGAAGCTCTGGAGCTTATGATTTTTGATCAAAGAAGCCTTATTCTTCAAGAGAATATTTTGCGGGATCCGCGGGTTAAAGAATTACTGAGCCGTTTAAAGAAATTTAATGAGGATACTTATCAGCATAGCTTGCGGGTTGGTTTGCTTAGCATCGACTTGGGGTACGGACATAATATTGATGATTTATTGCTTACCGACTTGGCCTTCGCTGCGTATCTTCATGATATCGGAAAAACTGAAATTGATTTAGATATTTTAGATAAGAAAAGTGGTCTGACTGAAGAAGAGCGGGCTGCGGTAAAGCAGCATGTTCGACAGAGTATTCGTATTTTAGGGGAAAATGGTTTTTCTGAAAGAAGCTCTGCCATCGTTGCTAGTCATCATGAGAGCCAAACAAGATCTTACCCACGGGCTCATCAAGAAAGACGAGATGGGGAGCGTAAAGGAGAAAGACGAGGTCATCATGAAGAGGCTCAGATGGCTGGAGAAATTCTGGCTATTGCTGATATCGCTGATGCCTTAATTTGGCCACGTGCTTATAAGCTAGCCTTACCAAAAGAAAAAGTTAGGGAAATTATGATGGAAGAATTCCAAGGGGATCCAGCTTTGATTGAAGAAGCTTTAAAGCGATTTAAATAAATTTTATGTTAAAAGGCACCATTGTTGAGAATAGTTTAAGTGACAAAGAGATCCTCAATCATCTAAAAATTGAGAAGACTTATAATAGTGAAGATTGGATTCTCCATGATGTTTGGGTAGAAGAAAATCAAGTCGCTGGCCTGGCCAAGAGTTTAGATTCTGGACCTTGGTACATCCATCTTTGGGAGCCAGGTAAAGACGAAATCATTGTTATTTTCAAAGATAAAACTTTTATTATTAAACAATCCGACAAATCTACTTGGTCGGAGACAATAGCTTATGGCCAATCGATTGGTATTCCCGAAGAACAATTAGATTTTATTGTAAAAGAATAAAACTTTTCATTTACAACCCCTTATTTAAGTGTTAGTAATAAAGATGGAAATGGTCAGCTCTGGAGAGTTGATTTTGAAATACGACACAACACAATAGAGAGGAACGACTGCCATGCATGACGCGAGGAAAGATGGTAAGGCCTTGCTGGATCTCATCCGCAAGTACTTGCCGGGAGTGAGTGACGGGAAGGTCCGCAATGTGTTCGATTTACCGCCAGCCCCCGGGCGCCGGAGCATCATGGGCTTGCCCTTGTTGTTCTCTGTCGCCTCAGACCGGATCAGCATCTTCGACTTCATTCTTCCCGCGGAGGTCCCGGGGAAGGGTGAGGTTCTGACCGCCATGAACATTTTCTGGCGGCTGAAGTTCAATGGCGAGTTCCCCCACGACTTGGTGGCCTTCGGTAAGGACATCGACGATTTCCTGCCCAAGGAGCTTCGGGGTATTCCCGAACTTCAGAAGCGGGCCGTCGTCGTCCTTAAGCTCGGCATGGTCCCCATCGAGGGCATCGTTCGCGGCTTCCTGACCGGCACCGGCCTGAAGGACTATCTCGCGACCAATCCCCACGTGATCTGCGGGCATGCCTTGCCCGACGGCCTGACCGATGGCTCCCGCCTGCCCCAGCCCATCTTCACGCCGTCTACCAAGGCTGTGGTGGGCCACGATGAGAACATCTCCGCCGATGGCGTACGCGACCAGTACGGTCCCGATCCGGAGAATCTCTGTTTGGCGCTCTACCACCGGGCCGCGAGCTATGCTGAGGCCCGGGGGATCTATGTCGCCGATACCAAGTTCGAGGTCGGCAAAGACCGCAACGGGATCCTGACTGTTGGCGATGAGGTCTGCACCCCCGACTCAAGCCGGTTCTGGCCGGTCGGGGATTACGAGGCCGCCCAGCTCAAGGGCCAGAGCCCGGTGTCCCGCGACAAGCAGCCCGTTCGGGAATGGGGAAAAATCTTGGGCATCGACAAACTGAAGCCTGAGATCCCCGCAGACCTTGAGCGCGTCAGCCACATCGTCGTTGACCCCGGCGTTCTTGCCTCGACGGCCGAGGTCTATCCCGACGTCTTTGGGGTCCTGGCTCGGATGAGTCTCCAGGACTTCCAGCACCAGGTCATGAAGATCTCGTCCTAATCGGGCGAGGTCATGTCTCTCCACCTGCAACCCACCCCGAGCCACTGGCCCGGGGTGTTCTTTTATGTCAAAATGGTGATTGAGATGAAAAAAATTGGGGAAGGGTGGCAATATACAGTTTATGATTTGGGGAATGGGCGAGTCTTGAAGAAATTTCACTCGCCGTTAAAATCTTATTGGGTGATATTGAAAGATATTTTCCCTTTTCAGAATGATTCCCTTTTTGAGATTTCTGGTTTTTCTCGCGGGATGAAAGTGAAGGCTCTTGAATCATTCGAAATTTTGAAAAAGAAAGAACTTCCATCGGGGTGGTTGGGCAATCCTAAATTTATAAATGATTTAGATTTTGAGCAAGACAAAGCGAAGCCTCTTCATGACGCCTTTTCTCAGTTTGGGGTCGAGGAAGCCAAAAAGATTATTGATAAGTTTATGGAGTTTAATAAAAAGTTATTAGAGAGAGGTGTAATCGACAAAAGTTTTAATATCACGAAGAATTATGGGCTAAATAATGAAGGAGAGATTGTCCTAATTGATATCGGTGAATTATTTGACGATCCCAAAAGAATAAAGGAACAATGTGCCAATCGCGCTTGGGCTAAGGATTATGTGGCTGGGCATATTGCCAGTGATGAAGTAAGAGAGTATTTTATAGAAGAGATGGACAGGAATTTCAAAAATTATGGAACAAACACCTAATAACAAAATTGAAGATCTCGCCAAGAAGGAAATCTCCTGGCATGTGGGGAAGGTCTTTGATCATGGGGAAAATGAGAAAGAGCGACAGGACGGGATAAATAAGTTTATTCTTAAGATCCTTCCCCTTCTTGAATTAATTCCCGATAGAGATGCTGTCATCCGAAGCTTGCTTACTGATTGTGCTGGAATGGAAGAAAGGGAAGTTTTTGTTGAAAAAGTTATGTCCATACTCGAGCCACTTTTTAAGTTTAAGGAAAAGGAACCCCTTATTTATGAAGAAGCCCGAAGGAAAATTTTTCTTGAAGACGCTCGAGCTACGAGTTTAAATGACTTTTTGGCTTATTCAATCGAAGGGCAAGAAGTCAGTCTTCATCTGCCTCATGCCAGAGAATTTATAAAGACTTATGGTCTAGTTACTTACGGAGAAGAAATAACGAAAGCCCTCGTCTTGTTGGCAAACATCATTTCCCAAAATAAAGATATTACTGGGGTCGTTGGTACCTCTTGGATAATTGCTAGAAACCCCAAGCTCCTCGAACTCTTTGGCTTTACTGTTGAACATGGACAATTGCCAGATCAAGACAGCCCAATGGGAATGAGGCCGGTCTCTTTTGCTTTTATGAGTCGAGAAGATTTTTTAAATAAATACTATAAAGGTTAAATGAAAAAGAAGATTACAGTTAATGACAAATTTCAGAAGGGATATGTTTATTATCTAACAGAGCCAGAGGGGAAGAATTTTCCCAAAGATTTTAAGCCTGATTTGTCGCCCAAGCAAATGCTCGCACTCGGCGTCTTCGGTGGTTATTATATGGAGAAAAATCAAAAGGAATTTCCCGCGGATTGGTTTACTAAGGCTAAGCTTTGTTTAGACTGCCCTGATCCTAAATTAAATTTCTTTGGTGTGAAGGCCTCCCAACCTCTCGCCGTGTGGAAGAAGAAAGGGTGGATTAATGAGGAACATGACCCTCACGGTTGGTTCCAATGGTATTGTCGTTATTACCTTGGGCGACGTTTGCCTGAGGAGGATGTCAGGCAGATTAAGCGTTGGCGGGCCATCTCGCGGCACTTGGCACAGATTAGAAAAAACTGTCGGGCTGGCGATCTCAATTGTCGCCGCAAGCAACGTCAAGCCGTTCTCCACTGGGCCTATGATAGTCGCAAAATTTAGGGTATAAATAATATATGTCTGAAGAAAAAAAGAGAGTCGGAGCAGGGTTTGGGGTTATCCTAGAGAAGGATGGCAAAATTTTGATGGGGTTAAGACATCCTGATCCAGACAAAGCAGATTCAGCTTTCAAAAGTTGTGGCGAGTGGTGTTTGCCGGGTGGCAAACTAGAATGGGGTGAATCTTTTGAAGATGGGGCTATCCGTGAGGTTAAAGAAGAGACAGATATCGATATCTGGAATCCCCAAGTCATCTCGGTTCATAATTGTAAGAACGAACACGCCCATTTCATGACCGTTGGCCTTGTCGCTTGTGACTGGCAAGGGGAAGCAAAAGTCACGGAGCCTGATGAGATTGTCGAGTGGCAATGGTTTGATCTTAATGATTTGCCCTCACCCCGCTATTTTCCTAGTTTCGAAGTCATTGAGAATTATTTAGAAAAGAAGTTTTATATTGAGAGAAAATAAATATGAAATTAGAACAATTTGAACAATCAGGCTTAATTATTGAAGCAGACAATGGTTATCGTTTTGCTATCGATATTGCTTGCTATACACCATTAGAAAAATTAGAAGGAAAGTTGGTTGATGCGATGCTTGTGACTCACCGTCACGGTGATCATTTTGACCTTGAGCGAATAAATAAACTTTCACCCAAGGATCTTTATCTTGGTCAAGAATGTAGGGAACTTATTACTGATGAATCACCGAGTTTTAATATCCACACGGTCACAACAGGAGAGATCATTGACCTTGGAAGTATAAAAGTGAAACTATTTGATGTTGACCATGGGCCAAACGTCACAGCTGAACCGAGAGAAAATTTCGGCTTATTTATTGAGGTTGATGGTAAAAAGGTATTCTATACCGGAGAAATGTTTTCTCCCACAGGTGTTGATGTCTCTGGAATTGAGGCCGATGTCGTTTTTCTGCCTGTGGGGACATTTTATACCTTTGGACCAGAGGAGGCGGTTACCTTCGCCTCTCAATTTAAGAAGGTTGGTAAATTTATTCCTATGCATTATTATAAAGATCCTGAGACCAAGGATGATTTCATTCGTCTTGCTCAAGAGAAAGGTCTTAATGTCTAGATAATAACATGGACAATCCAGACAATATTCCCGAATTTGGGACTAAGAGAGAAAATGAGGAGCGTCGTGACGGTGGCTGTGGAATTGTCTTTGACCCACTCTCTCAAAGATATGCGGTAGGTCTGCAGGAGAATGGCTTGTTCCGGATCTTTTCTGGTGGTGTTGACCCTGATGAAGATATGAAAGAGGGGGTAACGCGCGAAGTGATTGAAGAGAGTGGCCTTCATAATTTTCTTCAAATTGAGAAACTTGGTGAAGTTTTTGCTCATTATCACAATACTTTGCGGAATGTTAACCGGGTGACGAAATCAACCTTCTTCCTTTTTATTTTAGAAAATGCCGAACTTATCCCTGTTCAACTTGAAGAGCACGAGAAATTTCACTTGGTCTGGGTAAACGCCGAGGAATTGGAAAACAACTGGAAAGAACGAAACGAGGATGGTGACCTCGACCACTGGTTTTATTTTTTAGAAAAGGCGGTCGTTCTCGCTAAAGAATTGGGTTATGATAAAACAAGTAAGGATATAAAGTTTCTAAGATGATAAACATTGAAGATTTTGATAAAGTTGATATTAGAGTAGGGAGAATTGTTGAAGTTGCGGATTTTCCTGAAGCTAAAAAACCCGCCTATAAACTGAAGATTGATTTTGGTCCAGAATTGGGGATTAAGGTTTCAAGTGTCCAGGCGGTGGGCGCTCATACCAAAGAGGAGCTTCTTAATTCTTTGGTTTGCTGTGTCGTCAATTTTCCGCCTCGGCAAATTGGACCCTTCAGTTCTGAGGTCTTAACTCTTGGTTTTAAAAACAATGCTGGTTCTGGTTGGGTCTTAATTACTACTAAAAATGGCAATGTCGATCTTGGCTCAAAATTGGCATAAGATTTATGAATAATAACAAGCCCAAAATAATTATCGTTGATGAAAATGACAATCCTGTTGGGCTTAAGGCTCGAGAGGAAGTTGACTCTCAGGTTGATACTTATCGTTGTACGGGAGTTTGGATTACCAACTCGAATGGTGAGGTTTTGCTGGCTCAACGCAAATTTACAAAAAGTCATGACCCTGGCAAATGGGGGCCAGCCGTTGCTGGCACCGTAGAGGAAGGGGAGACTTACGAAGTAAACGCTCTAAAGGAGATGGTCGAAGAAATTGGCCTCACTGACACAAGTCTTAATCTCGGTCCCAAGAATTATTCAAATTTTCCCCATCGGCATTTTGCTCAATGGTTTTTCTGTCAGGCTGATAAGGAGGTAGAAGATTTTGTTATCCAGGAGGACGAAGTAGAACAAATTGCTTGGGTCAAAAAAGAAGACTTACTTGAGGATCTCAAAAATAATCCTGGTAAATGTATCCCGTCATTGCCTAAGGTTATTCATTTATTAGTTTAGTCTAGACAATATGCAAAAAATTTCAACAATTTGTATTTTTGGCGATAGCACAGCTTGGGGGGCTTGGGATATAGAGAAAGGTGGTTGGGTCAATCGGCTTTGGCTTTATGTGGGAGAGAAAACTGATGGTGAGTGCGATATCTATAATCTCAGTATTTCGGGCGGGACAACGCAAACTATTCTTGATCGTTTTGAGGCGGAAGCGAAAATTAGAGGAGTTGATGCGCTCATCTTTCAATCCGGTGGCAACGACGCTTGTCTCCTTGGCAAGGATGGCCCTAATCAAATACCCTTAGATCAGTTCAAGAGGAATTTAGAAAAAATTATTGGCTGGGCCAAAAATCTGACGACCAATATTGTTTTTGTTGGATTTGATATTGTTGATGAGGCAAAAACCACACCCGTGCCTTGGGGCGATTTTTATTATACTAACGCTGAGATTGAGAAGTATAACAAAGTAATGAGTGAAGTTTGTCAGGAACAAGGGACCCTATTTTTAGATATTTTTAATCTTCTCACCAAAGAAGATCTTGAAGACGGCTTGCACCCTAATACTAAGGGCCATGAAAAAACTTTTATAAAGGCCAGAGACTTCTTGGAGAGACAGAGCTGGTTTTAAGCACTTGCTATTTATTAAGAATAGTGATATAATTAAGGTATATGATGAAAAACTATAATCAAGGAGGAGGAAGCCGCTTTGGCGGTAACCGTAGTGGTGGCTCTCGTTTTGGTGGTGGTCGCCCAGGTGCTGACCGTGGCCCGGTGACTATGCATAAGGCTATTTGTAGCGATTGTGGTAATTCTTGTGAAGTACCATTTCGCCCAACTGGTGACAAACCAATCTTCTGTAGTGACTGTTTTAGCGCCAAGCGTGGCGGTGACGCTCCTCGTGAGTCAGCCCGGGCTGGCAGTTTCGGTGGGGACCGTTTCCCTCGTAAGGACTTCGGTGATCGCGGCCCACGTCCAAGTTTTGGTGGTGCTTCTAGCGCCCCTCGTCCTGACAATGAGGTTAAGAAGCAATTGGAGTTTCTCGGCCTTAAGATTGACCGTTTAACTAAGATTGTTGAGGGTATGTCTTCTCATACTGCCCACACTACTCCAGAAAAGTCTGCTCAAGTTAAAGAGGCGATCAAAGATGCCACTTCAACTAAAAAGACTGTGGTTAAGGAAGTAAAGACTCCAGTTAAGAAAGCTGTCACTAAGAAGGTTGCTAAGAAAACGATTAAGAAATAATTCTAAAATAAAACAGCCCCCGAATTGGGGGCTGTTTTATTTTTTGTCCTCACTTAATTCATCAAGCTTATTTTCGATATCGTTTAACTTGGTTAAAACTTTTTTTATCTCACTCTCTTCGTTTATAATCTCCTCCTTTGTCTTCTCAATTATTTTTTTCTCACCTTTAAGGCTGGAGATAATAAAGCGATCGCCAATGAAGTAGGAGACAAAGAGTCCTGTCAGAAGAAGAATTATGGTGCTAATAATGAGCGCTTCGAGATTGGTCATGCCTATCTCCTCAGAGAGACCCCAAACTCCACGCCAGAATAGGACTATCCCTACGCCACCAATTAGTGCATAGGCGATAGGATATTTACTCAGGGAAGTTCGTACGTGGTCCTCAAGTTTATCGAAGAAATTTAAGATTTTTTTGATTATCATATCTCGTATTTTAACGTTTTTGTGCTAAAATATCCAATATGTCTAGAATTACGATTATCGGGGCTGGAGAGCTAGGGCAAGCCCTAGGGAAGATTTTGTGTTGTGATGGACGAGAAATTCTCTTTTGGGATCGGGATGAAACTCAGCTTGAGAAAATAAATCTTCCTCTCTTGTCTCTACCCGAAGTTATTACGGGAGCTGACTTTGTCTTTCTTTGTATCCCGTCATGGGGAGTTCGCGAGGCTTTAGCTTTTCTCAAGCCGTATTGGTCAGCACATTCGACAGCGGTTTTTTTCTCTAAGGGTATCGATGGTCCGACGGCCAAACTCCCAATTGAAATGGCTAGTAAGTTATTGCCTAAGAGCGTTGGCTTCGCGGTGGTCTCTGGGGCGATGGTGGCCGAAGAAATTAGCGAGGGGCATTTTGGTGCCTGTCTGGTTGCGTCGAAGAATAATTTAATCAGTGAGAAAGTCTCTGCCTTATTTAGAGGGACAAATATCTTGGCCATTAATTCCCCTGATCTTAAGGGTGTAGCTTGGTCTGGTGTCTTGAAAAATGTTTATGCCTTGGGAATGGGGATTGCTGAAGGTTTGGGTTGGACAGTTAACGAACGAGGTCTACTCTTTGGCCAATCAAATGAAGAAATTTTGAAATTAATTAAATTATTAGGGGCTAAACGTGAGACTTGGCTCATGGCGCCGATATTGGGTGATTTTGCTACGACCAGTTTTGATAACCATTCTCTTAATCACCAGGTGGGAGTGGAGCTTGGCCGAAGAGGTGAGACAGATAAAAGAAGTGAAGGGACAATGTCGCTCGCTCCTCTTCTCGATCGCCTAAAGAAAAAAGGCCCCAAGGATTTTCCCATTCTCTTCAATCTCGCCCAAATCATCATCGCCCACGAAGACCCCAAGAAAGTCTTCGGGAAGTATTAGTAATTGACAATCTCTGTTTTTGGGTGTCTAATTGCCCTGGAATGTATTAACTGAGTGTTTGAAAAACAAGGGGTCTTTAAGTAGATCCTAGAAGGAGAATTTGCCGTGGTAAGACAAGAGCGAGTTATTGTGGCGATTGGAGGAGGTCTTTCCTTTATCCCGTGTCGGGAGCCGGAGACTCTTGCCATTGATCGGATGATCTATAAACTTGGAGCCCGGCGGAATGGTGGCGAAGTCCCAAGGGTTCTATTCATCCCAACTGCGAGCGACGATGATATTTTATATTGTCACGGGACATACGTGAATTATCATCTCAGGCTGGGCGCGGAGTTCGATCACCTGCGGATTTTGGCCGAGAGTCTCTCGGACAAGCAGATCCGGGACAAGATTGCCTGGGCGGATATAATCTATGTCGGAGGTGGTAACACCTTGCGCATGATGTCGGCCTGGCGTAAGCGGGGAGTCGACGAACTTCTCAAAGAGGCCTATGATGAGTGCAAGGTTCTCTGCGGTATCTCGGCCGGCGCAAGCTGCTGGTTTGATTGGGGATTAAGCGATTCTCATCGCTATACCAATCCGAAGGGCTGGAAGCCGATTCGGGTCCGTGGCCTCGGGCTTATCCCTTGTGGCTTCTGCCCCCACTTCGACTCCGAAGCTTCCTGGTGCCATTCGGCCTTCGACCTTGCTCTGGAGAAGACTCGTGGGTCAGGCGTGGCGGTTGAAGACAATTGCGCCTTCGAGCTGCTCGGAGAGAGATTCCGGTTTCTCGAGAGCCAGCCCAGCAAATGTGGGAGCGTCTTCAAGTGGCTCCCTACTTCTCAGACCGTCGCCCGTCACCCGTTCCTGTTTGGGCGACGCAATTTCACCCCCCCCCTCGCGCTGGCTTCCTGTCCCCTTGAGTTCCCTCCACTCCTTGTCGAATAAGTCGTTGCCCCTCCTTTGGTAGGGCAACGGCTTTTATATTGTTTATATAAATATATAAGTTATCATTAATCTATGGGGGTAATAAAAGAATTTGACTCGAGACACCCTGGGCTTAAGTTAAAAGATTTGCCATTTTCTTTTTATTCTTTACCAATTTTTCTTGATTATTCTGGCTTCCTTCTCGAACGTAATGGTGAGACGCTTTTAACCAATCAGGATCTCTATTATAAACAAGAGTTTCCCTCAGTCTTTTTGCCCAAGAAGCCTGTTAATTGGGAGGATGCCTCCATAACTTTTACGAGTGATGAAGACCTTAAGAAAATAAAAAAGAGAAGAATAGAAATTCTTATTAAAAAACCAATTGGAGAAGAGTTCTTCTATAAAACTGAGACTCTGCTTAAACCTGAAGCTAAAATAGAAAGGCGGATAGAACAATTTAAGAAAAATTATAAATATCAAGTTACTAAAGCTTTTCCTAAAAATAAGATTAAAGATTTTTATACACAGTGGAAAAAGCAAAAGAAGCGAGTTAACGATAACTTTGCCGAGGCGGAGAAATTCTTTTTCTTTTGCCTAGATAATCTTAAGAAGTATAAGATCAAGCAAGTTTATGTTGTGGTTAATAATAAGCTCATTGGTTTTGCTTGGGGAGTGGGGCATCAATCGGGTAATTGGGCTGGCCTACACCTAAAAGTTAATTATCGTTACAAAGGTCTTAGTCGCTTTTTACATCAAGAACGGGCAAAACTTTTCGCTAAAAAGAAATTCTTTACTCTTGGCACTGGGGCAAACGAGCCGGGAGTCGTCCAATTCAAGAAGGAGCTTGGTCCTAGCCAAGAAAAAAAATACTACTATGTTTTGACGGGCCGGCGTAAATTAGGTAAGTAAACTCTCCACCACTTCTTTAATCACATTGCCGTCGGCGGCACCTTTAGTTTCTTTAGAGATAGCACCAATTAAGATGCCCATTTTGGTTTTGTCAGTAACGCCGAGCTCGGCTTTTTTGGCTTCGGCAATTTTGACAATATCTTCTCGGGACATCTGGGCGGGGAGGAAACTCTCGACAATGGCTAATTCCTTTTTCTCACTCTCGGCCATCTCGGGGCGATTTCCAATAGTAAATTGTTCGATAGATTCTTTGCGTTGTTTAGCGAGACGCTTGAGCACAGTGAGGGCGCCGTCATCATCGATGAGCTCATCGGGTTTTTTACCCTTGGCCATGACTTCGCTAGTAAAGGCGGCCGAGATATTGCGAAGAGCGCTTAATCGCTCGGCCTCTTTGGCGAGCATTGCTTTCTTGACCTCTTCTTTGATTTGTTGATGTAACATAATAGTGTTGTTAATTGTTGTAATATTTGAATAATAGCACATTTTTAGAAACCCGCCGACCCTTGAGAAGCCGCCCAAAGGGTCGGCGGGGAAGTGGGGAGAGGGAAAAGAAAACCACCGGAGCGCGCATGGGCGCTCCGGCAGTGTGTTTTTTCCTTCATCTTGGAGCGATGAAGATGAAGTAGATGATCACGGCCACGATTCCGACGGCGAAGGCAAAACCTTTGGCCGAATCGGGGATCTTGGTCAGGATGCCTGCGAGTCCCTGTTTCTTTGGCTTTTCCCCCGTTAAGTGGGGGTCGAGAGGTTTCATTGCTCACCCTCCTTTGGTTGTGGATATTGTCACAGAGCGACAACATCCTCTTCTTCTGCGGTGAAGGGCATCGTCACCAAGATGACGACGACCAAGACTAGGACGAAAGCAAGGCCGAGGAAAATCTCGGCAAAGTCACGAAGTTTCTTCATCGGACTCCTCCTCAGGGGTTTGTTTTTCGGCTCAATCTATTGATTATTCTATACCTAGACCTAATAAAGTCAAAAGGTGATATAATCATAAAAATGATTACTGAGGAATTCAAAGAAGCCTATAAACGCCTAAATAAAGCCCAGAAAGAAGCGGTAGATACCATCGAGGGGCCAGTCTTGGTAGCCGCCGGACCAGGGACAGGGAAAACTCAGATCTTGGCTTTGCGCATTGCGAATATTTTGCTCAAGACAGATGTTAAGCCCGAGAATATCTTGGCCATTACTTTTACTGAGTCAGGGGTACTCGCCATGAGGCGGCGCTTGGCCGAGATTATCGGGACACCGGCTTATGCTGTCTCTATCAATACCTTCCACGGTTTTTGTAATGATATTATTAAAGACGAGCCTGAGAGTTTCCCTAATATTATTGGGGCAACGAATATTACCGATGTTGATCAGATTAGAATTTTGGAAGAAATATTGTCTACCGAAAAATTGTCAGAGCTTGTGACAAAAAACGATCTCTTTTATTATCTCCGTGCTATTCTTTCGGCCATTAATGAGCTCAAACGTGAGGGAGTGAGTGTTGAGAAATTTCAAAAAGAAATTAAGCAAGGTCTAAAAGATTTTGAATCTATTCCGGATCTCTATAATGAGAAAGGTAAATATGCTGGTCAAATGAAGACGAAATATGCCGATGAACAGAAGCGTTTGAGAAAGAATGAAGAGCTCGGTCTTATTTATGAATCTTATCAAAATAAACTTCGTGAAGAAAAGCATTATGATTATACGGATATGATTAGCGAAGTGGCTGAAGTTTTGTCAGAAAATCAGGAATTACTTCTTAAACTTCAAGAACAGTATCAATATGTCTTAGTGGACGAGCATCAAGATACCAACAATGCCCAGAATAAAGTTATTGAGTTATTGGTTAATTATTTTGATAATCCCAATTTGTTTGTGGTGGGGGATGATAAGCAAGCTATTTATCGTTTCCAAGGTGCTTCCTTAGAAAACTTTTTGTATTTTAAGAAAAAATATCCTGAGGTCAAGTTGGTTGTTTTGGAGGAAAATTATCGTTCAAGTCAGCTGATTCTTGATACCGCTGATAGCCTGCTTTCTGGTGATAAAAAACTTAAGGCGAAGAGTGGCCACGTTGATGAGCCGGTGAAGCTCTGTGAGTTTAGCCAGAAGGCGGTGGAAGAATATTTCTTAGCTCAGAATATTAGTAATAAAATTAAGTCTGGTGTGGCGCCAGAACAAATTGCCGTCTTTTATCGAGATAATCGCGATGTCTTTGCTATTGCTAAAGCGCTTGAGCAAACAGGGATTCCCGTGGCGATTGAGTCTGATCAAGATATCCTGAGCGATGTTGATTTACGCAAACTTATTACCATCTTCCGCGCAGTAGAGAAAGTGGGGGATGAGAAATTATTTGCCGAGACCCTCCATATTGATTTTCTTAATTTCCAACCCTTTGATGTCTATAAGCTTATACAAGAAAGTTATAAAAAGAAGATCTCTATCTTAGATTTGGCTAAAGACAGTTCAGTTTTTTCTGCTTGGTATGAGAAATTCATGAAGTTAGCCAGTGTTGCTAAGAATGAAGGCCTGGCTGAATGTTTCGAACATATTGTTCGAGAGAGCGGTTTCCTAAATTATCTTTTATCTAAACCCGAGACTGTTGAGAAGATTGAAAAATTAAATGGCCTTTTTGCCGAGGCTAAGGGCTTGATCGAGAGACACAAAGAAGGGCGTCTGTCTGATTTCATTGTTTATCTAGATCTCCTTGTCACTCACAATATCCTTCTTAAGAAGAGCACCGAAGCTGTTGTGACTAAACGCGTAAGATTAATGACTGCCCATAAGTCTAAGGGCTTAGAATTTGATCATATTTATATTACTTATGCTTATGACGGCCATTGGGGGAACAAGAAAAAGAGGGACTTGATAAAATTACCAAGGCATATTTTCTCTCTCACTGAAGATAAAGCGGTTGAAGATGAAAATAAGAATGATGACGAGCGGAGATTATTTTATGTTGCTCTAACTCGCGCGAGAAAAACTGCGACCATTACTTACTCTCGCCAGGACGAAAATAAAAGGGAACTCCTCCCCTCTCAATTTATTGGGGAACTTAAACAAGCCCTTGTCGAGAAACTAGATACCTCAAAATATGAACAAGCCTTTGCTGATCACCGAGAGATGATTTTTGCTCCGCGTATTTCTAAAACAGTTTCGGTACAGGATAAAGAATTTGTAAAAACTCTTTTCTTAGAGCGAGGTTTAGCGGTGACTCACCTCAATAATTATCTTAGGTGTCCGTGGAATTATTTTTATACCAACCTTTTGCGTTTGCCAAAGGCTCAAGAGCCTCACCTTATGTATGGTACTGCTATCCACGCTGCGCTCCAAGATTTCTTCAACAAATTTGGGGGCGATGAAGATCCCGACAAGGCATATCTTCTTGCCCGCTTCGAGGATCACTTGAGCAAGCAACCCCTCATGGCTCGTGACTACGGCGCTCAATTAGAGCGGGGGGAACATGCCCTTGGTGGTTATTATGATTTCTGGGAGGGACAGTGGCGGACACGAGTTCTCACGGAGTTTAATGTCCCAGGAGTTTTGCTAACCCCTGAGGTTAGATTAACGGGGAAGATTGATAAGATAGAATTTCTAGATGGCCACGACGAGGTTAATGTCGTTGATTATAAAACGGGTAAACCTAAGACTCGCGGTTATGTCGAAGGCTCAACTAAGAACTCTGAAGGAGATATTAAGAGACAAATTATTTTCTATAAATTGCTTTTGGATAACTACGCGGAGGGCAAATACAAGATGGTTAGCGCCACAATTGATTTTGTCGAACCGGACGAAAAGGGTAAATATAAACAAGAGAATTTCACCGTCATGCGCGAAGAGGAAGAAGAGCTAATCGCTCTAATCAAAAAAGTCTCAGCCGAAATCCTCAATCTCGACTTTTGGGATAAAAAATGTGACGACCCCGACTGTGAATTTTGTTCCCTCCGCGAGATGATGAAGTAAAGGCGCTTAGTTTTGTCCAATAAAACAACACAGAAAACCCCTCCAGCGAGGGGTTTTCTTACGCTTCGCATCGGCCATTTTGCCATAGTTCTTCGAACAAAGGATGGCAAAAACCGGCTGGCCGTAGCTACGCGAGGTTGTTTTACTGGATAAAACCTAGCTTTCTTGACTTTAATTTTTTATTTCGTATCCACCAAATCCCAAGCATACTTGAGGCCAAGGATTATGATGATGCCTAAGGCTAAGAAAATATACTTGAATTCAAAATACATAAGAATTAAGGAGACAAAAACTGGGCCCATGAGATAAGAGAAGGGGACGTTGATGCGGGAGATGGCAATGATCCCGGAGTCTTTACCGGAGATTTTTTTGAATAAATAAGTTTCTTTCATTATCTCAATACTCGCGGCACCAGTGCGAGTAATAAAGAGAAGAGCTGCCCAGATTAGCCAGTTTGTAGTCGTAAGGTAAGAACAAGCCATTGTTGAGAGAGCAATTATAATTATCCCGCCGACAAGAATTTCTTTTTCGCCCAGATACTTGTCAGCGATACGGCCAAGGGGCAGTTCGAAGAGAACGAAGGGAAGAAGCATTATTGTGAAAGTAAGGCCGATCTCACTCCAAGGCAAACCAATATGGTTGTGAAGATAAAGGGGCATATAAACGACCATCACGGCATAAAAGAAATTAAGTAAAAAGTCGATAATTAAAATTCGGCGGATATTGTTAGCCTCCGGGATTTTCTTCCCCCAGATATTCTTGAGACTAACCCAGACTGAGGCGCCGGGTACGACACAATTAGGGCAATTCGTTTCCTTGAGGCCGAAGATAATAATTAAAATTAACGGTATTAGTATTGCTCCGGCGACGCCATAGACTAAACCATAATTGCCATCAGTCACGAGACTGGCGGCAAGAAAAGGCGATATTAACCAAGCAAAATTATAGAAGGTCATATAGACACCACGGATTAGTCCGGTCCCTTGGTTGTCAGAAATATTCTCGAGATAAACATCGAGAACATAACGAACAAGGTAACCTAAGATAATATAAAGGCTAAAGGCAGAGAGAGCGGTAAAGATTGTTGGATCATAGCCCCAAATTGGCAGAGCAATCGGGATAATTGAGAGAAGGCTAAAGATGGAGAGCCATAATAATATTTTCTTATTACCAAAATGGGCGATAAGTCTCGGGGTAAAGATCATTAAGATAATGGTGACGATAGAAGTGAAGGCATAGAGGAAACCGATCTTCGTTTCGGGGATGTATTTAGCCAGGAACGAAGAATTAACATAAGCTGGGAGTGAAGACTCCGCCGCCATGAAGATCGCCGCAATATAAGTGTAGAGGCGTAATTTTTTATTTAACATTACGTCTATTATAACGTAAAAGGTTTTAGACTTCTATGATAACGGGGAGGATAATTGGGCGTTTGTGAGTTTTTTGGAACAAAAATTTTCCAAGTTCTTCGCGAACAGTATTTTTTACATAGTCCATGTTGATTGGATGCATTTTAGCAGCGGAGTCCTCAATACTTTTCTTCGTTAGGATACGCACATAACGCAAAAGATCCTGAGACTCTTTGAGATAGACAAAACCACGGGAGATAATGTCGGGAGATTTGCGAACCTTACCGGTCGACATGTCGACAACGGCAATCAAGACAAACATGCCATCTTGGGCCAGGAGCTGACGATCGCGGATCACTACCTCTTGGACATTGCCAGTACCGAGGCCATCAACCATCACGAGGCGAGAAGAAGTGGAGGCCTTCAACATCGTAATTTTTTGACCTTGCTCTTGAATCTCGATAATGGAGCCATCGTCAGGGACAACAATATTTTTCTCAGGTGTCCCCATGCGCTCAGCGAGGTCGGCATGAACACGAAGCATGTAGTGATGACCGTGGGCTGGCATAAAGAACTTAGGTTTAATCATTTTGTGAATCCACTCGAGCTCACCTTGATAGGCGTGGCCAGAAGAGTGGACATCGGCGATACCATAGTGAACAATTTTAGCGCCTTGGCGCGAGAGATTATCCTTTAGCTTCTGGACAGATTTCTCGTTGCCGGGGATGACTGAAGATGAAAGAAGGATAGTATCACCTTTCTTTAATTTCACGTTGCGGTGTTCTTTCTGTGAAATACGCATTAGGGCAGCGTATTCGTCACCTTGAGCGCCGGTCGCCAAGATCACAATTTTGTTGTCAGGATGGTTATCAATATCTTCAGAACTGATGAAAACATTTTTGTTAACCTTAAGGTAACCAAGCTCTTTGGCAATCTCAATGTTAGTCTTCATGGCACGGCCTTCAACAGCGACTTTCTTGCCCAGTTGCTCACAAGCTTCGATGATTGAGATAACGCGCTCAAAGAGCGAGGCAAAAGTCCCAATGATAATACGGCCCTGAACTTTCTCAATAATATTCTTTAGGTTTTTTTGAACTTCATCTTCAGAAAAAGAGAAGCCTGGTTTCTCGACGTTGGTCGATTCGGCAATCAAGAGAAGATTCTTTTCCTCGCCTAATTTTTTGTAGACAGCGTTCTCGATTTCTTTAATCTGGCCATTCTCATGTTCGAGTTTGATATCACCGGTGACGATAACATTGCCGTAGGGAGTCTCGACGACAATACCAATAGAGTCGGGGATAGTATGATTGGTCTCGAAGAAACGGACAGTGAGTGCCCCTAATTTTAATTTATCCTTGGCTTCAATAACTTGGATATCGAGACGAGCGACATGAGGGAATTCTTCCTGACGTTTCTTAATCATCACCGCTGTTAGAAGGGAAGTATAAATTGGGGGATTCCCCATTTTTTCCATCAAATAGGGGATACCACCAATATGGTCGAGGTGACCATGGGTAACGAGAAGCCCACGAATTTTGCTTTTTCTTTCTTCAAGATAAGTGGTGTCTGGAATAACATAGTCAACGCCAGGAACTTCTTCACCAGGGAGGAGAAAACCGGCATCGACGACAATAATATCATTGCCATATTCGATCATGGTCATGTTTTTGCCTACTTCTTCCACTCCACCAAGAGGGATAACTCGAACGTTGCCGGGAGCGAGAGGTGGGACTTTTTCGCGTGGCTTCTCATTATCATCCTCGCGATTCTCATTTTTAGCAAAACCAAATTTCCGTCCACCACCACTAGGCATTCGTCGTGGACCTTGTGAGGTTCTTGGGCTTTGGGAATTACGGGGAGTTTGGGGGGAGTTCGGAGTTTGAGGACCCCTAGCTGGGCCCGTTCGAACAAAACGCAAATTGGAATTTGGGTTAGGGTTTGGGGTATGACCTTTGATTGGTATTTTTTTCTTGCCAGCTTCGAAAGTTTCAACGTTGCCGTTGCTGTCGACGCGCATGCGTCTGATTTTTAACATAAATAACTTAAGTGATTAATAATTAATTAACTAATAATGTGCATAATAATTTTTAGAAGTAAGAAGCGATTCGAGCGAAGATTGACCAAACACGATCAGTCTTGAAGTACCAACGATAAATTCCTGAGAAACGATCTGAAGGGCTTGAGATAACGGGGAGTTGAACCCCCTTGAGATCACTTGGTACGGCATAAAGAAAGTCTGGTTGATAGAGGAAGACAACAGGCTGGTCTTTGCTGATCTCTTCTGCGACGGACTTGTATTTATCACTCAAATCTTTTATCTTGTTTGACTCGCGGATCTCTTCTAAGAGGGTGTCTACTTTATTGTTGGCATAAAGAGCGATGTTGAGCCCTGGGTCTAATCTTTGGGAAGAGTGCCAGAAAGGATAGAGGTCATAGTCACGGCCAACGACCTCACCAAAGAGAAGGGCATCATAACGGCGGGGACGAATAATATCTTGGTTTAGGTCCCCTGGTTCGAAGATCTCCACATTAACTTTAATTCCTAATTTCCCCCAGTCGCGAGCAATGGTCTCCGCGGCCGTCTTTAATTCACTAATGTTGGCAGTGGCGAGGGTAAAGCTTACTGGTCCGACGGCAGCGCTTTTGGCCGTTGTCGTTACTAGTTTGCCTTTACTGTTTTTAACTTTAACGGTTGTTGATTTAGCTTTTTTCTCTAACTCGCCTTGAGCATTTATTTCCCAACCTTTCTCCTTGAGGAGAGCCAAGGCTTCGTTGATTCCCTTTATCTCTTCTTCTTTTTTCCCAACGATTGACTCGGGGAGAACACTATCTAGTGGTACTCCATACCCAGCCAAGACATCTTTGACTAAGACTTTTCTGTCGATGGCGAGGTTAAGGGCTTCTCGGATTACGGGGTCGACAAAAATCTGATTGTGACTCTGATTTAAGAAAACGGCAAAAGTTCGAGGGAGAGGGGATTGGATAATCTTCTGACCGCCTTTGGATAATTTTTCTGCTGTGCTTGGAGTAATCGCACTTGCGCTTCCTACCTCACCATTTCCTAGCCCAGTGAGCAAATCTTTTTCGCTATTATAAAAACGTAAAGTTAGATTTATGCGCGGGGTTCCTAAAGCGAAATTTTTAAAAGGTTTAAGATTATAACTGGAAGGAATACCAAAACTATCCTTATTTACATTCACTACTTCATAAGGGCCACTACCAATGGGGTTTGTGTTTAAACTGGAGAGGGGAAATTGCTCAGGCTTTATCCCCTTCCATAAATGTTCGGGGAGTATACCCAGAGTGGTGTTCTCGAGGAAAAAATTGTAGGGCTTCTTGAGTAAAAATTGAACTGTTCGGTCATCAACTTTTTTGACAGTGACACCGTTCCAACTCCCGCGCTTAGGACTCTTAATCTCTTGGTCCTGAGCTTTTTCTATCGTGAAGACAATGTCATCGGCTGTTAATTTTTCCCCATCAGACCAGCGCAAGTTTTTGCGAAGATGGAAAGTGTAAGTGAGGCCGTCGTCGGAGATCTCATGACTTTCGGCGAGGTCTGGTTCGTAGCCCCGACCTGGGACAAGTCGCAAGAGACCAGAATAGACAAGCGTTGTTAAATCACGGTCAACATCAGAAGTGGCCAGAAGTGGGTTGACAAAGCGAGGCGAGCCAACGACCCCTTCAGTAAGAGATCCGCCGGTGATTGGAACGTCGGTCATCAACTTGTTGTTCAGTTTACTAATAAGAGCTAAGAAGCTAATGATAAAGACGATTGTAAGAGCGAGAAAGATTTTTTTGGTTGTTGGTTTAAGTGACTCAAAAGCAAAAAACAACTCTTCGCGAGAAGGTAAGTTCAAAGTCTTAAGCCAAGAGAAAAATTTTTCTTTCACGATAGTTTAAAAATAGAGGGAGTTGTAAAACTAATTATGTAGTTATTTGAAGAGGGCGAGAACGGCCGAGATGGCAAAAAGAATAGAGATAACAATAGTGGCAATAAAGAGTTGCTTCTCGAGACCACGCTTGGTGTGCCAGCCAGAACCGCTTTGGCTCCCGCCAAAAGCTGAGCCGAGGCTACCCTCACTCTGTTGCAACAAAATAGCTCCAACCAACAGGACGGAGAGGACAATCTGGATATAAGGAAGATAGGTCGCTAACATTGATTTCTATTGTAGCAGATTATCTAAAAAAGGCAACTCTGATCTCTATACAAGCCTATATTAGTGTGCTAGAAATGAGACAGACTAAAACCGGACGCCTTGCTGAAGGTGTCTAAACAAGGAGACTTGCCGTGAGAAACGTTATCCGTCTGGTGCTTATCGGTTTCGGGAACATTGGCCGCAAGGTCTTCATGTTGACCCGAGACAGCCAGGAATTCGAAGTGGTGGGAATTGTCACGCGGGACCCGGCGCGGGTCAGGCATGACATCGGGGATCAAATTCCCGTCTATGGCTTTCTCGACCTGTCCTGGGTTGGCAGTGCCGACGTCGCCATCAACTGTGGTGGTTCGGCGAAGGACCTTCCCAATTCGGGACCGTGGGTTGCTGAAAGGGTGAGTTGCGTCGATTCCTACGACACACACGCCCATGTCGGTGGCTTCATCGAGAAGTTGACAGGCCTGCCGAACGTTGGCTATTTCCGCACAATGGACTTGGCCAGCAAGGCGACGGGGCACACCGCGCTTGTCTGCCAGGGTTGGGATCCGGGGCTGTTCTCAACCATTCGGGGCATTTTCCAGTCTTCCCTTGGCGGAGACATCCGGGCCTACGCTTTCTATGGTCTGTCACAGCGCGGGGGGCTCTCGATGGGGCATTCCGATGCCATCAGACAGATCGAGGGGGTTGTCGATGCCCGGCAATTTACCCACGCCATTCCCGAAGCCATTGACCGGGTGCGTTCCGGCGAGAACCCGATCTTCGAGCTTGGGGAAATGCATCGGCGCAAGTGCTATGTGACGATTGCGGACGACTTTGACAAAGAGGAAATTCGGCGGCAGATTGTGACCATGCCGGATTACTTCCAGCCGTTCGAGACGACGGTCGAATTCCTCTCTCTCGACGAACTCCGCAACCGTTTCCCCGACATGCCGCACGACGGCCTGGTCATCGCCAAGTCCGAGAACGGCTTGATGGAGTTCAGGGTTGAGTGGAAAAGCAATCCGCTGGCCACCGCCGGGATACTCCTGTCCTGTGCCCGCGCCGCGGTGCGCATGAACAGGGCCGGGCAGTTCGGCGCCTTCTCGCCCTTGTCCGTACCGATTGATCTGCTCTTGCCGGAAGGAACGAATCCCCTCAGTCTTGTGTGACCGCTCCGATCCTCAAACGGCGGGCCCCCCTGGGCCCGCCGTCTTCTTTTTATAAAATTTCGACAACTTTAGCCGATGAGGTGTGCCCAGATTTGATGGTAATGAGAGGTTTGGGTTTATCAAAATATTCAGCCAACACACGAATAACTCCCTTGTTTGCTTGGCCGTGCTGGGGTGGCTCTTTGACCCAGACTATATAATGAGTGCCGTCCGTTTTTTCCACTTTGTCGCCGCCGGCACCGGGCCTCGTTTTCACAAAAATTCGCATAATTTTATTCTATCACACTCAAAACCCCGCCAGACCTTAAGGGAGCCCAAGGTCTGGCGGGGTAAAGCTTTTGATGCTATTATTAAGAGAGTAATTAATAGATAAATTAAACAAATTTTAAATTTATGACTACACTTCTTTGGATTATTTTGATCGCTGTCGTTGTTATCGCCGCTTGGTTTGCCCTAAGCTACAACGGTTTTGTTCGTTTGGTTAATCAGACTAAGGAGGCTTGGGCCGACATTGATGTCCAACTCAAGCGTCGTTATGATCTTATCCCTAACCTAATTGAGACGGTTAAGGGCTATGCGGCTCATGAGGAGTCGGTTTTTGCTAAGGTTACCGAAGCTCGCGCCAACGCTCTCTCCGCCCAAGGTCCGGCCGAGAAAGGTAAGGCGGAGAATATGCTTACTGATAGTCTTAAGAGTGTCTTCGCTGTGGCCGAGGCTTATCCAGCCCTACGTGCCGTTGAGAGTTTTACTAATTTACAAAATGAACTTTCTGATACCGAGAACAAAATTCAAGCCGCCCGTCGCTTCTACAATGGTAATGTTCGTGACTTGAATATTAAAGTAGAAACTTTCCCTTCGAATATCATTGCTGGAATTTTCAAGTTTGTTAAGCAAGAATTCTTCCAACTTGAAGAAGGGAGTGCAGCTAAAGAACCGGTGGCTGTTAAGTTCTAAATTCTTATAAAAAATTTATGGATATTAAAGATCGCGAATTACATCGGATCGCTATTACCGCCATTATCTATAATGATAAGGGGCAGTATCTGGTGACTAAACGAAGTCCGACTAAAAAGGCCTTCCCAAACAAGTGGACGGTTCCCGGTGGTGGTCTTGAGGTTGATGATTATATTAACGATGAACCAACAACCTCGGCCGGTCAGTGGTATGGAGCACTTGAAAAAACTCTTCGTCGCGAGGTGCGAGAAGAAGTGAATGTGGAGATGGAGAAACCAGAGTATCTGATGGACCTCACTTTTATCCGTCCCGACAATATCCCGGTTTTGGTCCTTAGTTATTATGCCAAATATCTTTCTGGTGAAGTTAAACTTGATGACGACGCTGTTGATTATAAATGGGCAACCTTGGCCGAGGCTAAAGAACTCGATATGATCGATGGTGTTTGGGGCGAGATAGAATTAGTTGATAAAATTTTACGAGAAGAAAACAAGATTAAGTAAACATGGCGACTCTTTACACCCAACAAGCATCCAATACTCGTCGGACATGGTTATTAATGGCAGTGTTTTTGGCCATTGTTGTCGCTTTGGGCTATTTGATTAGTTTTTACTATAATAATCAGGCTATACTCTATATCGCGATTGTTTTTAGTTTGGTGATGAATTTTGCCAGCTATTGGTGGAGCGACAAAATTGTTTTGAGTCTGGCTGGAGCCAAGCCAGCGAACCATGATTCTAACACTGAGCTTTATCATCTTGTCGAGAATCTCTCCATCACGGCGGGTCTCCCAATGCCTAAACTTTACATTATCGAAGACGCGTCCCCGAACGCCTTTGCTACTGGGCGTGACAAGAAACATGCGGTGGTAGCTGTTACGACTGGCCTGCTCGCGATGTTAAATAAAAATGAATTAGAGGGAGTCATTGCTCACGAACTTTCGCATATTGGCAATCGTGACATTTTACTATCATCCGTGATTGTCGTTCTTGTTGGTTTGATTGCGATTTTGTCAGACATGTTTATTCGGTCCCGATTTATTTTTGGCGGGGGAGACGATGATAATAAAGCTGGGGGAATCATTGCTATTGTTGGTATTATTTTTATTGTTTTGTCACCGATTATTGCGACAATAATTCAATTGGCCGTATCAAGACAGAGAGAATATCTCGCTGACTCATCGGGGGCCCTTTTGACCCGTTATCCTGAAGGTTTGGCTAGCGCTTTAGAAAAGATTGGGGGATACAACCAGCCAATGAAGAAGGCGAGTAACGCTATGGCTCATCTTTATATTTCGAATCCTTTTGGATCAAAAGCAGCTAAGGGTGTCTCTAAATTGTTTATGACTCATCCACCAATTGAGGAGCGCGTGACTAAATTGCGCGAATTGAGTTTTTAGGGTAATCTTATGGAGTTAATTTGGAGGGGTCGCATAGTGGTCTAGTGCGCACGCTTGGAAAGCGTGTGAGGTGTCAAAGCCTCCGAGGGTTCGAATCCCTCCTCCTCCGCCAATATAAAAACCCGATACTTTTGTACCGGGTTTTTATATTCTGCTACCAAAAATATTTTTTTACTTATCACCATAAAAAGGTGATTGCTCCGCTTCGCGGGTTATCCCCATTTTGTGAATTTTTACAGCAACTTTTGCTGTCTTTTTTTGTTATAATAAAAAGGTCCTATGCTGACATTGCCGACCAACAAACTGGTCAAATTTTTGGCGCTATTTTGTGGTAGCGGAGTTTTGCTGTTACTGCTTTTCCCTCTGACCACCACCGCTGCTTTTACTAAACAAATTAACTATCAAGGCAAGCTCAC
>JBAYIK010000007.1:0-40040 GCA_041665625.1 Minisyncoccota bacterium
ACTGCCTACTTTGGCCCAGCCACTCGAGCCGCCTTAATTAAATTCCAGAAGGCTAATAATCTGCCACCAAGCGGACTCTTTGACAAGCAGACGAGAACGGCGGTGTGGTGGTTGGCGCAGTAGGGGATTAAGGGGGTGTTGACTTTTTGCTTAAGTAGGGGTACACTAAAAAGTAATAAGCCCGCGGGGGCTTTTTTTAAAAACTGACAAATTTAGCAATTTTATTAGCTTAATTAGAAAATTACTATGTCTAGACTTCTCAATTATTTCAAGGACACTCGAAGCGAGATGAAGCATGTTAGCTGGCCTACTCAGAGCCAGACAGTGAATTTTACAATCATGGTTCTCGCTATTTCTATTTTCACCGGCCTACTTCTTGGCCTCTTTGACGTTATTTTCCAACTTGGCTTAAAAGACTTTATCTTAAAATAAAATTAATTATGGCAAAACAAGAACTAGAACAAGGGCGTAATTGGTACGCGATCCATACCTACTCTGGCTATGAGAATGCCGTGGCTCGTAATCTTAAACAGCGTATTGAGTCTCTTGGTATGGAGAATAAGATTTTTAATGTTATTGTTCCAACTGAGAAGAAGGTTAAGGTTAAAGGAGGGAAGCGGGTGACCGAAGACGAGAAGATATATCCCGGCTATGTCTTGGTAGACATGATCGTGACTGACGACTCTTGGTATGTCGTCCGTAACACCCCACGAGTGACCGGCTTTATTGGTTCGGGCGTCGTCCCTGTGCCTCTCGAGAAGAAGGAAGTTGACGAGCTCTTTAGCCGTATGAGTGATGATAGCGTCAAGCACACTATTAATTTGGTTAAGGGCGAGCTTGTGACCATTGTCGACGGCCCCTTTAAGGAGTTTGAAGGTAAGGTTAGCGAGACGGATGAAGTCCGTGGCAAAGTTAAAGTTCTTGTTTCTATGTTTGGTCGCGAAACCCCGGTCGAGCTCGATTTCTTGCAAGTTAAGAAGATTTAAGGTAAATTAGCTAAGCAAATACTATGGCAACACAAAAAGTAACAAAAAAGATTAAATTGCAGATTTCTGCTGGTAAAGCCACCCCGGCCCCTCCAGTTGGTACCGCTTTAGGGCCCGCCGGTGTGAATATTGGCGATTTCGTCCAGAAGTTCAATGCTGCAACTGCAGAGATGGCTGGGAACATTATTCCTGTTGAATTGTCTGTTTATGCCGACCGCAGTTTTGATTTCATCCTTAAGACTCCACCAGCCGCCAATCTCTTGATGAAGGCCGCCGGTGTGGAGAAGGGATCTGGTAAGAACTTGGTCAGCAAGTCTGGCAAAGTCACTAAGGCACAGATCCGTGAGATTGCTGAACGAAAAATGCCCGATCTCAACACCACTGATATTGAACAAGCTGTCCGCATGATTGAAGGCACCGCCCGCTCGATGGGAATGGAAATTCAATAAAGACAGAAACGTACAAAAAAGTGGATAATTATAGAAAAAATCGGACAAAAGTCCGGTTTTTTCGTTGTTTTTATTGTTTTTATCGCAAAATTGGGGGAAAAGAAAGAACTTTGTTAAAATTGTTCTAGCTTCTTTATCTTTTTAAAATATTATAAGCCATAATTAAAAAATAGGATGACCAAAATCTTTGTTTACGATGAGTTTAGCCCTGAGGACACGGCTATGATGCAAGCTCTTTATTCTCGGAGCGCCTTGAGTGTTACGGAGCATGTTGAGAAAGTAAAGACTAGTGGCTCGGGTAAATTCATGGAACGGTTCTATGTTGGTTATGGTCATGCCAGTATTGCTGATTGTGGTAGCACCACCTTATTTATTGAGGGGGTGAGTATGTTGGCGGCTAAAGCGGTTGAGGATTGGCCACTTTTTTCTGGCCAAGAAACCAGCTCACGTTATATTGATTTTTCAAAGCAACCAATCATTGATCCATTGAAGTCTTCTTCTTCGAAGATGATTTTGGGGAAGTGGTTAAAGTTTTACACCCAAAGCCAGGAACCCGTCGAAGATTACCTTCGAGCAAAATTTCCCCAAAAGCCGGGGGAAGACGAGGCTGTTTATGGCCGGGCGATTAAGGCTCGTTCCTTTGATATTTTAAGGGGTTTCTTGCCGGCCGGGATTACAACTCAATTAAGCTGGCACACCAACCTCCGTCAGGCTTATGATAAACTTGTTTTGCTTCGGTCTCATCCACTTGAAGAAATAAGAGGAGTAGCCGAAGAGATTCTCTTAAAATTAAAAGAGAAATATCCCAAGAGTTTTAGCCACCCGCGCGTAGAGGAGCAAGATCTTTATCGCCAGTTTTTGGCCGATAAGTATACTTATTTTTTAAACAAAAAATTGAAGAGTGACTTTGTGGCTAGTACAAATATTAACAAAAAAATTCTGGCTGAATATCAACCCGTTTTTAAGAAGCGCGCACCAAAGACTGGCCTACCCAATTTCTTAGCCGAGCTTGGTAATATCACTTTTGATTTTCTTCTAGACTTTGGTTCTTTCCGTGACATTCAACGCCATCGTAACGGGACTTGTCGTATGCCTCTTCTTACTACTCAATTTGGCTTTAATCAGTGGTATCTTGATCAGTTGCCCGAAACTATAAAAAAAGAGGCTCTTAAATTAATTAAAGAACAAGGCCAAGCCATTAAAAAATTAAAGGGCTCTTCTGAGGAAAAACAATATTATGTGGCCATGGGTTTTAATGTCGCTTGTCGCACTACCTATGGGTTACCGGCGGCAGTTTATGTTTCCGAACTTCGATCAGGGGTTATGGTCCACCCGACCTTACGGCAGGTCGCTCATAAGATGGCCAAAGCTCTGTCTAAATTATTTCCGAGCCTGGTTGTCTATCCTGATCTAGGAAAAGATGATTGGGATATTCGTCGGGGATTACAAGATATTAAGGAAAAAACAAAGATATGAGATTAGCTGTTATTGGTCCGCAAAATACAGGCAAGTCCACTTTTATTCAGGATTTTGTCAAAACTTTTCCTCATTACATTACTCCGGCTGAGAGTTATCGTGATGTCATTAAGCGTAAAAAATTAGACATAAATCAAAAAGGGAGTGAAAATACCCAAAAGGTTATTAGAGATTTTCTCTACAATCAAATTTGTCACAACCAAGAAAGGAATATCCTTTTTGATCGCTGTGTCGTCGACAACTATGTTTATTCTCTGGCTCTCTATGAAAACAAACAAGCGAGTTTAGAATTCCTGAATGAGACCTTTGATATGGCCGTTAAACACCTAGAGTTTCTCGATGGCATTATTTTTATTCCCTCGGCTGTCTCGGTAAAATTGGTTAATGATGAACTTCGTGATATTGAGACTAAGTACATCGACAAGATCAACCGTTTCTTTATTAAAACACTTTTCCTTCTCCATAAAGATCGCCCAATTGAGGTCTTCGTTATCTCGGGTGATAGGAAGGAACGTCTTAAATTGGCTCGCGACATTTTTCATTATATTAATTATCGTCTACGATTGTAAATTGAAGCTCAGTATAGTTTAATAATAAAACATGAAAGATAAACAAATAGAAAAGCTAATAAAAGCCGAGGGGAAGCGTCAAAAGGGAGTGATTAATCTTATTGCCTCAGAGAACTATGTATCTAAGGATGTTCTGGCTGCTTTAGGCTCAGTTTTAACGAACAAATATGCCGAAGGGTACTCAGCTTTGCGTTATTATGGGGGTAATGAGATTAGTGACCAGATTGAGAATCTTTGCCAGGATCGGGCGCTTAAACTTTTTAAATTAAAAAAGACTGAGTGGGCTGTCAACGTTCAAGCCCTCTCTGGCTCACCGGCTAATTTGGCTGTCTATCTTGGTCTAGTAGAAAAAGGCGGAAAGATAATGGGGATGGCTCTTTCCTCCGGGGGACACTTAACTCACGGCCATAAAGTTTCTGTCACGGGCAAATTTTGGCAACAAATTCCTTATGGTGTTAACAAGGAGACTGAGCAATTAGATTATGAAGAAATTAAGAAAATTGCTCAAAAAGAAAAGCCCGATATTATTGTGGCAGGCTTCACTGCTTACCCTAGAAAGATTGATTGGGCTAAATTTAGAGAGATTGCTGATTCTTGCAGAGCTTCCCTAATGGTAGACATGTCTCATATTGCCGGTCTGATTGCTGGTGGAGTTCACCCTTCACCTTTCTCCTTTGCCGATATTGTCACGACCACGACTCATAAGACTTTGCGCGGCCCCCGAGCTGGTTTGATTTTTTCGCGGATTGATAGCCGTGAATTAAATAAGAAAATCGATAAAGCTGTTTTCCCGGGTATTCAGGGCGGCCCACATCTTAACCAAATTGCTTCGGTCGCCGTAGCTTTAGCGGAGGCGGCTCGGCCGGAATTTAAAATTTATGCTAAACAGATAATTAATAATGCTAAGGCTCTAGCGGGAGAATTAAAAAAGAAAGGTTGGAGGATTGTTTCTGGTGGCACAGATAATCACCTGCTATTGGTAGATGTCGCTGGTTCAACTGATGGGAAAATTACTGGGAAAGTCGCTAGCGAGAAGTTAGAAAAAGAGGGGATTATTGTTAACAAAAATACTATTCCTTTTGATTCTCGTTCTCCAGTGGACCCCTCCGGCCTTCGTTTGGGTACTGCGGCCGAGACAACTCGTGGCAAAAAAGAAAAGGATATGATTAAGATTGCCGACAAGATTGATAAAATCTTAAGGAAATAACTTATGATATTTCGTATAAAAAAAGTTCATCCTGATGCGGTGATTCCTTCTTATGCTCATGGTGGCGATGCCGGTTTTGACTTGCGCTCAACAGAAGATATCTTGTTGGAAAGAGGTAAACCGACAGCTATCCCTATCGGGATTAATATCGAAATTCCCGAGGGCCATACCGCGTTAATTTGGGATCGCAGTGGCCTAGCATTTAATCATGGGATAAAAAGTCTTGGTGGGGTTATTGATACTGGTTTCCGTGGGGAGGTTAAGGTTTGTTTAATTAATCTTGGCCAAGAAGATTATGAGATTAAAAAGGGGGAGAGGGTTGCTCAAATGATTATTCAGAAATATGAGAAAGTGGATATTGAAGAAGCCAAAGAATTGAGTGATGGGGAAAGAGGGTCTAATGGTTTCGGCAGCACGGGAAAAGATTAGCTCTTGGCTAAATGGCCAAAAATGCTAACATAGTTAAATGACTAATAACTGGTTAATAGAGGAAATTGTTAAGGCGATTAAGTCGCTTGGTTTAGATTTGTCTGAGGGAGAGATTAAGCTTGATCACCCCACAGACTTAGTTTTTGGTGATTTTTCTACTAGCGTAGCCATGTCTTTGGCTAAAAAGTCTGGGAAAAATCCTAAAGACTTGGCCGGAGAAATTAAAGATAAAATTTTGGCACAGTCTGATTCTAAGATAAAGGATATCCAAATTGCTGGTCCCGGTTTTATTAATTTTTATCTAAGTGACGAGTTTTTTTCTAGTTCCCTTCAAGAGATTTTGGCCGAGCCTGAAACTTTTGGCCAGAACAAAGACTTGGCCGGACAAAAAGTAATGGTTGAATATACCGATGCTAACCCCTTCAAAGAATTCCATATTGGGCACTTGATGAGTAATACTGTCGGTGAGACTCTCTCTCTTTTGTTTACGGCCAATGGGGCGGAAGTTAAGAGGGCTTGCTACCAGGGGGATGTCGGTATGCATGTCGCTAAAGCTCTGTGGGGAATGTTTAAGTTAGAGCCAGAACTCCCAGGGAGCGAGGCGAGCTCGAACGAAAAGATTAAATTTCTTGGTAAGGCCTATGCCCTCGGTGCCACCGAATATGAAGATGGTACCTCTAATGCTAAGGAGGGGATAGTTATTATTAACAAAAAGGTTTATAAACGCAGTGATCCGAAGTTAAACGAACTTTATGATCTTGGGCGACGTTGGAGTCTTGAGCATTTTGAAATACTTTATAAGCGGCTGGGGACAAAATTTGATTTTAATTTTTTCGAGAGTGAGACTTGGGCTTTAGGTCAAAAAATTGTTGAGGAGGGTTTAGTTAAAGGAATTTTTGAAAAGAGTGATGGGGCTGTTATTTTCCCTGGCGAAAAATATGATCCTCATTTACATACTCGTGTTTTTATTAACTCTGAGGGCGTGACCACTTATGAGGCGAAGGATTTAGGGCTAGCCAGGCTTAAGAGCGAGAAGTACCCCTTTGATATCTCGTTATCAATTACGGGCAATGAACAGTCTGGTTACTTTAAAGTCTTACTTAAGGCCATAGACCTGGCTCTCCCTGATCTCGCTGGCCGAGTTAAACATTTAGCCCACGGCTTTCTACGATTACCTTCAGGTAAAATGTCTAGCCGAACGGGCGATGTTATTACGGCTGAGTCGCTACTCGATGATGTCAAAGTAAAAGTTTTAGAAAAAATTAAAGATCGCGATTTTGGTGATGAAGAGAAAAACGAAATTGCTGAGAAGGTGGCCGTTGGTGCCATTAAGTATTCGATCCTAAAGCAGGGGATAGGCAAGGATATTATTTTTGATTTTGATAAATCCCTTTCCTTTGAGGGTGACTCTGGTCCTTACCTTCAGTATGCTTATACTCGTGCGTTGTCTGTGCTCAAAAAGGCAGAAAAAAGTGACGGCACAAACTTAGAAGTGAAATCTTCCAACGAGGCTGACGCAATTGCGAAGTTGGATTTCGATGAGTCCGAAATCCAACTTCAGCAATTGCCAGCCTCGGTTAAAGCTTTGGCCTCTCTTCTTTACCGTCTCCCTGAAGTTACTGAGTCTGCTTATCAAGAACTTGCTCCGCAACACATTGCCACCTATCTTATTGATGTGGCCGGGGCCTTCAATAGCTTTTACGCTCAGAACCAAATTATTGGTAGCGAACATGAAGCCTCTTTCCTGGCCCTCGTCCGTGCCACCTCCATTGTTCTTAAAAATGGCTTAAGCCTCCTTGCTATTCCCACCCTGGAAAAAATGTGAGCCTTTTTTAAAAAGGCGAATCCCTCCGTAGCTAATCTTTGATTGGCGAAGGGGGATGATTTTTGATGATTAATTAAAACAAATCTCGCCCGGGCACACATGGGTGCCCGGGCGGGGAAGGGGCTAGAGGTGGTGGGTTGAAAGAAGGAGATCGAATGCCATATACTCGACTCCCGTGGAATTTATAATGTGTCTTACGTCCGCAGAGTCACGGACGACGATAAGGGATGTTTTAGGTTCTCCTTTTTTCCTTACTTCTTCCCTCCAAACCTTGAGGTAAGTCCTTCTCGTCTCGTTGTCCTCCAAATGGAGGAACTTGCCGTGGATGGTTACCATTGTCTAATTCTCCTTTCTGTCTTAATTAATATCAAACTTAGGTCATATTGTAAATATCCTTATTTTACGGTAAATTAGAGTAATGTCTGAAGAGGAACTTAACGTTAAAAAATCAGAGATTGCCCAGAAGGAAGAAGAGATTCTGAAGTTTTGGCAAGATAATAAAATTTTCGAAAAGACACTTGAGAAGGAGGCGCCTAAAGGTAACTTTACTTTTTATGATGGGCCGCCATTTGCCACCGGCACTCCCCACTATGGGCACTTAATTGCTGGAACGATTAAGGACGTTATACCTCGTTACAAGACAATGCAGGGCTATTATGTGCGTCGTCGCTGGGGTTGGGATTGCCACGGTTTACCGGTAGAGAATATTGTGGAGAAAGAACTTGGCCTCAAATCAAAAAAAGGCATCATTGATTATGGAGTCGAAAATTTCAACAACAAAGCTCGTGAGGTTGTTTTGCGTTACACCGATGAATGGAAGAATGTGGTTCCTAGACTGGGGCGCTTTGTCGACATGGAAGATGATTATCGCACTATGGACGCTTCTTATTCAGAGACGACTTGGTGGATTTTTAAACAACTTTTTGATAAAGGTCTAATCTATGAGGGCTATAAGTCAATGCACATTTGTCCTCGTTGTGAGACGACTCTCTCTAATTTTGAGGTAACCCAGGGGTATAAGGATGTTACAGATATTTCGGTAACAGCAAAATTTGAGCTTCTGGAAGAACCTGGGACTTTTGTTCTTGCCTGGACCACAACGCCTTGGACCATCCCTGGTAACGTGGCTTTAGCTGTGGGGGTTGACGTTATGTATGTTAAGGCCTTAAACAAGGAGACAGGGGACAAGATAATTCTATCAAAGAGAAAGTTTGCCGATTTGGCTGAAACAGTCTCTGGTTATGAAGTTGTCGAAAAAATGAAAGGCCAGGATTTAATTGGTAAAAAATATAAACCAGTTTTTGACTATTACGCCAATGACGAGAAATTAGAACACCATGAGAATGGTTGGAAGATTTATGGTGCTGATTTTGTGACAATTGAAGACGGCACAGGTGTCGTCCATATTGCTCCAGCTTTTGGTGAAGATGATATGAATTTGGGCAAAGAAAATAACTTACCTTTTATTCAGCATGTTGGGATGAATGGTGCTTTTAAGCCAGAGGTTAAGGATTGGCCGGGACTTTTTGTAAAGCCCAAAGATAATCCTCAGTCCACTGATATCGAAGTTCTTAAATACCTAGCGGGGAAGGGGACTTTGTTTGCTAAAGAAAAATTTACTCACTCATACCCGCATTGTTGGCGTTGTGATACTCCGTTACTGAATTACGCGACCTCATCCTGGTTTATCAAAGTTAGCTCATTCCGCGACAAACTTGTTGAGGCTAACAAACAAGTTAATTGGGTGCCTGACCATGTCCGCGAGGGTCGTTTTGGTAAATGGCTCGAGGGTGCTCGTGATTGGGCAATTTCCCGCACTCGTTTTTGGGGCGCACCTCTACCAGTTTGGCGCTGTGCTGATTGTGGGGCGACAAAAGTTTTTGGTTCAATTGACGAGTTAGTTGGAGCCTTGCCTCAGTCTAATAATAAGTATTGGGGCATGCGTCATGGTGAGTCTGAATCTAATTTGCACGACAAGATTAGTGTTGATCCTAATGAAGAGAATCATTTAACCGAAAAGGGTAGGGGTGAGGTGGTCGATGCCGCCGAAGGTCTAAAAGAAAAAAAGATTGATCTTGTTATCGCCTCGAACTTTGTTCGAACTAAAGAGACGGCGGAGATTGTTGCTAAGAGCCTTGGTCTTTCGCCAGAGCAAGTTATTTTTGATGAACGGCTTGGGGAGATTCGCCCTGGTGATTTTCTTGGTGGTTCTTGGCGGGAATATAATCTTGCTTTCGGTTCACGTTTAAATCGTCTCCATACTCATTTGGCCACAGGGGGAGAGAATTATAACGATGTTCGTAAAAGGGTGATGGCAGCAATTTATGATATCGACAAGGAACACCAAGGTAAAAATATTTTGCTAATTAGCCATGGTCTTCCTTTGTTTATGGCTCAGTCAACTATTTTGCGTCGTACTGATGAAGATATTATTGGGGCGCCTCATCGGGGTAAAGATTTTGCCAATGCTGAAGTCCGATCTCTGAATTTTGTCCCCGTGCCTCATAACCGTCATTACGAACTTGACCTCCACCGCCCATTTATTGATGAAATTTCTTTTTCTTGTTCTTGTGGTAGCGAATTCAAACGGGTGCCAGATGTCTTTGATTGTTGGTATGAGTCAGGTTCAATGCCTTATGCCCAAGATCACTATCCTTTTAAAGAAAATAGTCCAATTGACCCTGTTCGGGGGCTTGGTTTTCCTGCTAATTTTATTTCCGAGGGGCTCGATCAAACTCGAGGCTGGTTCTATAGCTTGATTGTTTTAGGCGTCGCACTTTTTGATAAAAGCCCTTACGAGAATGTTGTGACGAATGGTTTAGTTCTTGCTGAAGATGGACAAAAAATGTCCAAGCACCTTAAGAATTATCCTGACCCCATGGATGTCGCTAATCGTCTAGGTGCCGACGCCCTGAGACTTTATTTAATGTCTTCCCCGGCTGTTCATGGTGAAGATCTCCTCTTCTCAGAGAAGGGAGTGGTAGAAATTGGCCGAAAGATAATTTCTCGTTTGCTCAATGTCCTATCTTTCTATCAATTGTATGTAGAGGCTGCCCCCGAGGCTAAGCCTCGAGCTCACCAGAGTCTTAGCCTTGGGGAAGCTAATGATGTTGAAAACGTTTTGGATGTTTGGATTTTGGCCCGTCTCAAAGAGACTGTCGAGAGCGCCACATCCGCACTCGAGCGCTATGAAATTGATCGAGCTATTCGCCCGATTGATGATTTTATTGAAGATCTTTCCACTTGGTATTTGCGCCGCTCTCGTGACCGTTTCAAAGAGGAGGGGTCTGACAAAGAAATGGCAATTGCGGTGACAAAATTTATCCTGCAAGAGACTTCTAAGGTTCTCGCTCCTTTTGCTCCTTTTGTTGCCGAAATGATTTATCAAGAGTTAAGGACAGAAAGAGACGAGCTCTCTGTTCATCTGACGTCTTGGCCTAAACAAGAGAATCAGGAGGGGGTAAGTGATAGTGACAAAAAAGTTTTAGAGAAGATGGCTGAGGCTCGTCGCCTGGTTTCTCTTGGCCTCGAATTCCGTCAAGCAATGAAAATTAAGGTGCGCCAGCCTTTAGCGGAACTTAAAGTTAAGAATGGGCTGTTGGCTGGGCAGAATGATTATATCCAATTAATTGGCGATGAATTAAATGTCAAAGAGATTACTTTCAACCAGCCAATCGAAGATGAGGTTTGGCTCGATGGGGAAGTATCAGAGGACCTCCTTGCTGAGGGAACTGTTCGGGAACTTGTTCGACAAATTCAGGAACGTCGCAAGCGTCTGGGCCTTAACCCCAACCAACTAATTGACCTCGCTATTGAAGCTGATAGTTCTGGCCGGGAGATTTTGCGTAAATTTGAGAAAGATCTGGCTGTTGGCACAAATACTAAGAAAATTGATTATGCCATTGTTTCTGACGGTGAGTTAATTGAGGCTAATGAGAGACCCTTCAAAATTAAAATTAGTATTCTTTAAGTTATGGCTTATCGCCATTATGAGACAGTCGGATTAGTCCTCGGACATACAACCCATGGTGAAGCCAATAAACTTTTTAAAGTTTTGACTTCAGATTTTGGTTTGATCATGGTTTTGGCTCAAGGGGTAAGGCTAGAAAAATCCAAGCTTCGCTACAATTTACAGAATTATCACTTGGCCAGACTTAATCTAATTAGAGGCAAGGAATATTGGCGATTAACAGGAGCTTTAGAAATAGATAAAGCCAATCGAGAGCAAATTTCTTTTTTCCATAAGATTAGCCTCATTATTTTGCGTTTGATTCATGGCGAAGAGGCAAGTCGTTTTATTTTTTCTGACCTAGAACAGTCTTGGAATTTACTTTCTAGCGAAAAGATTCAGGATACAGGCTTCAAGCCGGAGGATTTAGAGATTTTTATTCTTGTTAGGCTGCTTTTTAATTTAGGGTATTTGGCTCCATCGACGGAGACCGAAACAATTGTTGGAGCTATTGATTTTGATTGGGCTGAAGTCTCTAAGGTTGAGGGCAATAGATTAGATCTCGTGAGTATTATCAACAGTTCTTTTGTCTCGAGCGGGCTGTAAGCCTCTAGTCTTTTATGTTATTATTTTAGTTATGGAGAAACTCGATTCGTTGGGAGAAGACGAAGAAAGCTTAGATCGTTTTAAACGTCGCCTTGAACGTAATGTTCCTGTCCCTTTAAACTTGCGACCGACACGTTTGCCTCGAGCGACATTTAATGTCCGACGTAATTGGGATGAAGAGGGAGCTGATCTTTCGACCCTGAAGACCGAAGAAAAAGTGCCTGGAGGGCGCTGGCTTAATAGATTCTTTATTGGGACATTAATTTTTTTCTTGGCCACCTTGGCCGTTGCCTTTTGGGTTTTGTTTTATAGTACCAACATTGTCTCGGCCAGTAATATTGATCTAGAAGTTAAGGGGCCAACTCAGCTTCGCTCAGGAGAAGAACTGAATCTTGAGACGACGGTACGCAATCGAAACAAGGTTACTCTTCGCGATGTGAGCCTTACCATTACTTATCCGGCGGGGACGGTTGATTCTCTTGAGACGATAAAAGATTTGCCTCTGTGGCGAGAGCCTATTGTTGATCTCGATCCTGGCCAGAGCGCGATAGTGGGGAGTCGGGCTGTTATTTATGGAGCACAGAATAGTACCCAGAAAATTGTTTTAAAAATCGAATACCATATTCCTGATTCCAATGCTATTTTTACCAAGGAGTTAGAGTATCAGGTTTTGATTGGCTCTGGCACTATCGACCTTAGCTATGATCTACCGGCTGAGACTAATTCGGGCAAGACCTTCAGCTCTGATTTGAGGTTGAGCTCTAATTCGAAATCAGTTTTACGCCAAGTGGCCCTAAAGATTGAGTACCCAGCTGGTTTCGATTTCCAGTCGGCTGACCCTAGCCCCACGGCGGGTGAACAAGTTTGGTATCTTGGGGACCTCGCTCCTGGGTCTGTCCGTGATATAAAAATTGTTGGGAGTTTGTCGGGGCAAAGTGAAGAGCTCAAATCTTTTAAGGTCATCGTTGGGCTTGATAAAACTGGAGGGACAGGCGATATTAGCTCTGAATATGGCAATTTGTTTAAAACAGTTAACCTTAAGAAAGATTTTATAAGTGTCGGCCTCAATCTCTCGGGCAAGACATCTTTAACCCCTGGCGAGAGTCTTGATGGAGGCATTAATTGGGCAAACAATTTGCCAGACAAGGTCATTGATGGGTCTCTAGAGCTCTTCTTGTCCGGAGGGTCATTGGACAAAAGGACTGTCGATAGTAGTAATGGTTTTTATAATTCTTTGACTAACTCTATATTGTGGGATAAAACAACAATTCCTGATCTGGGTCTAATAAATCCGGGAGACAAGGGTTTGTCGTCCTTTAGTTTTAAGGTTTTGCCTGCCAGTCAGTTCTCTGGAGGTAATATTCCGCCTATTGGTTTGCGTCTGGTTTTTAAGGGAACGAGGGTTTCTAGTGACCAATTGAGCGAGGACATTGTTTCGGAAACGGAGAAAAGTTTAAAAATTGGCACGCTTGTTCAGTTTGCTTCGGTTGGAACTTACTTTGTTGGACCGTTTAAAAATACTGGCCCGCTTCCTCCTAAGGTTGGAGAGGAGACTACTTACACTATTACTTGGTCCATTACCAACCCAACAAATTCAGTTAAACAGGCAAGAGTCATGGGTAATTTGCCTAACTACGTTAAATGGCTTTCTTCCGTAGCTCCTCTTGATGAAAAGGTCAGATATGATAAAACTAATAATAAGGTTGTCTGGGATCTGGGGACTATTGAACCTGGAGCTACGAGTGGACTGCCTTCCCGCCAGGCTTCCTTTCAATTGTCCATTGTTCCAAGCTTGAGTCAGGTTGGAGAATTAGTAGATTTAATAAAGACTATCTCTTTTGAGGGGATAGATTCAGTAACTGGAGCTAAAACAGTTTTGTCTGTCCCTGTTGTTGATACAAGGCTGTCGACTGATCCAAGCTTTAGTTATGGTCAAGAAAAGGTGGTAGAATAAAAAAATGACAAATAAAAAAGAAGACAATTTGATGGAGAAAATCGTGTCGCTCTGCAAGCGCCGCGGTTTTGTTTTCCCTAGTTCTGAAATATATGGCGGCTTTGCTGGCATCTATGATTTTGGTCCAATGGGAGTTGAATTAGAAAATAATTTAAAGAGTCATTGGTGGAAGTGGATGGTTCATAAGCGCCAAGATATTGTGGGTCTTGATTCAAGTATTTTTATGAGTCCCAAAATTTGGGAGGCCTCTGGTCATACTAAGGGTTTCTCTGACCCTTTGGCCGAATGTAAGGAGTGTAATACTCGTATTCGAGTCGATAAAATTCTAAATGAACTTGGAGTTTTTGCCGATGAAAAAATGTCAGAAGAGGAAATTAACAAACTCTTTGAAGAAAATAAAAGTAAAATAAAATGCCCAAATTGTGGCAAACAAAATTTTACCAAGGCGCGCAAATTTAATTTATTAGTTAAGTCTAACCTCGGAGATTTTACCGAATCTAATACGGCCCCATCTTATCTAAGAGGGGAGACTTGTCAGGGAATTTATGTGAATGTTAAAAATGTTTTAGACTCTGGTTATATGAAGTTGCCTTTTGGCATCGCTCAGGTTGGCAAAGCTTTTAGAAATGAGATTGCTCCTCGCCAATTTCTTTTTCGCACGAGAGAGTTTGAGCAAATGGAAATGCAGTATTTGACCAAACCGGAAGAAGAGATGGTCGAGTACGAGAAATTGCGTGATTATCGTTGGAAAGCTATTTTAAGTTTGGGCCTTAAAGAAGAGAATTTAAGATGGAAGAAACACGATAATCTAGTTTTTTACGCTAAAGAAGCTTATGACATCGAATACAATTATCCTTGGGGCTTTGACGAAATGGAGGGAATTCACGCTCGCGGTAACTATGATTTAACTCAACACTCTAATGGGTCAGGAAAGGATCTTAGTTACCAAGACCCTGAGACTAATGAAAAGTTTCTCCCTCATATTATTGAGTCTTCTGGAGGTGTCGGGCGCTTATTTTTTGCCGTTCTTTGTGATGCCTATACTGAAGATGAGTTGGGAGGGGAGACACGTGTTTACCTCAAATTTAAACCAAGTCTGGCTCCGATTAAGGCCGCCGTTTTCCCCTTGCTGAAAAATAAACCAGAACTTGTGGCCAAAGCTAAAGAGGTTTTTGCCATGTTGAACGAAGATGTTAGTCCGATAATGTTTGATGACAATGGTAATATCGGCAAGCGTTACCGCCGTCAAGATGAGATTGGGACCCCTTACTGTATTACGGTTGATTTTGATACTTTGGGGGAAAATGAGGAGATGAAAGATACTGTTACTCTTCGCGATCGTGATACTGGTAGTCAACAAAGAATTAAAATTTCTGAGCTAGTTGAATTTCTCAAAGATAAAACGATTAAATAGCCCCTCTGTGGACAAATCCTAAGCTTCCTCTCCGGTCTGGCGGGGGAGGGGAAATTGATGTATAATAGCAAAATAAATGGAAGAGTTCAGAAATGTAAAAATTAATATTAGCGCCGGAGCCGTGATTAAGGTCTTGGTTGTTTTAGCGGTAGCTGCCGCTGTTTATTACCTGCGTGAGTTAGTTTTGGTTCTTCTTACTTCAGTCGTCATCGCTTCAGCGGTTAATCCGGCGGCCAGTTGGCTGGCTCGTTATAAAATTCCCCGCGTTTTTTCTGTCCTTCTTGTCTATCTTTTGGCTTTCTTTATTATTTTTGGGACCTTCTTCTTTTTCCTCCCCCCTCTTTTTGAGGATTTTTCAGCCATTGCCTTTAAAATTCCTGCCCAACTAAATACTTTAGTGGCGGGGAATCCTTCTTGGAACACGGTGATAAACCTTTTTGGCTTTACCACCAAAATGTCTACCCAAGATGTTGTTAATCAGGGATTTTTGAATTCCCCCGCAACTAGTAATATTTTTGAGTTAACCAAAACTATTTTTTCTGGACTCCTTAATTTTGTTTTGATTGTTGTCATCTCATTCTATTTAGCTGTTCAAAAAAATGGTGTCGAGAATTTCTTGCGCGTTGTTATTCCTAATAGACGAGAAGAATATATTATTGACCTTTGGCGTCGCACCGAGACCAAGATTGGTCGTTGGATGCAAGGCCAACTTATTCTCGCTATTGTGATTGGTCCAATTGTCTTTTTAGGCTTAACTCTTTTCCAAATTAAGTACGCTTTAACTCTTGCTATTGTGGCCTCCGTTTTTGAGATCATTCCTATTTTTGGTCCAATTTTGGCCTCTGTCCCGGCCGTAATCTTGGGCTTCGGCGACAGTGTTTCCTTGGGGCTTATTATGATTGCTTTCTATTTGATAATTCACCAATTTGAGAATCATCTTCTTTATCCTTTAGTGGTGAAGAAAATAATTGGGGTTAATCCTTTGATTGTTATCCTTTCACTTTTGGTTGGGTACGAACTCTTCGGCTTTTTGGGCATTATTCTTTCCGTCCCGATGGCCACTCTATTGATGGAATTTGTGAATGATCTTGAAAAGAGAAAGCACTCCGATGTCTAAACCGTTTTATCTCACCACCACTATTCCTTATATAAATGCTCCTCTTCATATGGGGCATGCTTTGGAGTTTATTCGTGCGGATGCGATTGCCCGCTATAAAAAACTCGCTGGTTTTGACGTTTATTTTAATACGGGGACAGATGAGCATGGTAAGAAAAATCATGACAAGGCTGTCGAGAAAGGGATGACACCCCAAGAATTCGTCGACCAAGCCTTTAAGGTCTTTGAAGAACAGCTAAAAATGTTTGGCATCAGCGAAGACGTCCACATTACTCGTACGACGGATGCTCATCATAAATTAGCGGCTCAAGAATTTTGGAAGAGAGTCAATGACAATGGCTATCTCTATAAGAAGAGTTATCAGGCGAAATATTGTGTCGGTTGCGAGAGCGAGAAGACTGATTCAGAACTAGATGAAAAAGGGGAATGCCCCTTGCATCCTGGACGACCCATTGAATTGATTGATGAAGAAAATTATTTTTTCAAATTTTCTGAATTTCAAGATCAACTTTTAAAGTTGTATGAAAAAAATCCAGAGCTGGTTATCCCTGAATTTCGTCTAAATGAGATAAAGAATTTTGTAAAGAATGGATTGCAAGATTTTTCTATCTCACGTGTAAAATCAAAAATGCCCTGGGGTGTAGCAGTCCCTGGGGATGAAGATCATGTTATGTATGTCTGGTTTGATGCCCTCGTCAATTATATTTCAACCTTGGGTTGGCCTGATAATTTAGAAAATTTTGAGAAGTACTGGGTAAATGGAACTCCCACACAATATTGTGGCAAGGACAATCTTCGTTTTCAGTCGGCTATTTGGCAGGCGATGCTCATTGCTGTTGGTTTGCCCAATTCAAGTAAAATAATCATTGATGGTTTTATTACTGGTGACGGTGGAGTACGTATGTCCAAGACTCTTGGTAATGTTGTTGACCCGCGAGATATTGCTAATGAATATGGTACTGACGCCCTGCGTTATTTTTTGTTGCGGGAAATTAGCAGTTTTGAGGATAGTCCTTTTACTCCGGAACGCTTCAAGGAAGCTTATAATTCTGGCTTGGCCAACGGCTTGGGTAATTTATCTTCGCGTATTTTGACCTTGTCTGAGAAGTATTTAGATAAATGCCCCGAGATCTCAGAAAAAACGGACTTTACTGAGTATTTTGAAATTTATGAGGAATTTGATCTCAAGAAAGTTATGGATTATATCTGGGAGAAGATTCAAGGACTTGATCGAAGGATCCAAGAAGAAGAACCATTTAAGGTCATAAAAGTAGACGAAGAGAAGGGGAAAGAAATGATTAAAAATTTAGTTTTGGATCTCTACCAAATCGCTCGCATGCTTAATCCTGTGATGCCTGAGACTAATGTTAAGCTTAAAAAATTAATTAGAGATAATAAAAAACCTGAGACCGCGCTCTTTTTGAGAAAAGATTAATATGACTCCTAAATTTTTTGATGCCCACACGCATTTAAATATGCTAAATATTGCTCCGTGGGGGAGTGAACCTGGCTGGGAAGAGGTGGGCAAGAAGACTCTAGAACAGGGGACTTGGCTGGTTAATGTTGGCGCCGACGAGAAATCATCTCGCCTGGCCGTTGAACAAGCGCACAAGCTTGGCGAGGGCTGTTTTGCGACAGTCGGCATCCATCCGACAGAGGGCGAGGGGAGTGATTTTGCTGTAATTGCTGAGCTGGCTAAAGATGAAAAAGTTGTGGCGATTGGCGAATGCGGTCTGGAGTATTTTAAAATTGATAACGAGGATATTAGGAGTCAACAATGCGAACTTTTTATCAAACATATTGAACTCGCTCTTGAAGTGGGGAAGCCCCTAATGATCCATTGTCGAGCCAATGCCGATGGTGATGCCTATCAGGATACCTTAGAAATTTTGCGGAGCTATGAAGGTAAAGTGCGGTTTAATATGCACTTCTATACTGGCGATTGGGCAACTGCCCAAGAATTTTTGGCTTTAGGTGGCTACCTGTCTTTCCCCGGAGTTATTACTTTTACCAAGCAATATGATGAGGTCGTTAAGAAGGCTCCCTTGGACCGCATAATGTCTGAGACCGATGCGCCCTTCGCCACCCCCGTTCCGCACCGTGGGGAGCGTAATGAGCCTGTATACGTGCATTATGTGGCCGAGCACCTTGCCAAGCTTCGCCCTGAACCCAAAGAGGAAGTTTTAGGGGCTTTGGTCCAGAATGCCCTTAATTTTTTTGACATTTCGGCTAAGAGCTGATAATATACCGCTTGTATGGCTAATGCCGAAGAAATGAAAATTTACGAAATTGGGTACCTCCTGGTGCCTTATTTGCCTGCCGAAGAAGTGGGTAAAACCGTCGAGAAGTCCATTAAGGCTAAGATTTTGGCCACTGGCGGTGAGATTACTAGTGAGATGGCCCCCGTTATGACCCGTTTGGCTTATGTCATCACAATGGTTATTAATAACAAGCACACCAAGTTCTCTGATGGCTATTTTGGAGCCCTTCGTTTCAAGGCTCTTCCCGCTTTTGCTGCCACTTTTGAAGCTGAGCTGGCTAAGGATGATTTGGTTATTCGTTCCATAACTATTTCTTTACCTAAAGGTTCTGAGAATATTATCACCCCAAAGCGCGTTTCTGCCCCTCGTCGTGAGGAGAAGGCTTTCGAGATTGAGCGCATTGTTCCTGACAAAGAAGAAGAGAAACCTGCTCTATCTGTTGAAGATCTCGACAAAGAAATCGACAAACTCGTTGAGCCCGCTGATTAAATTTAATTATGTATCTCAATAAAGTTTTTATCTTAGGTAATCTCACTCGCGATCCGGAGAAGCGTTCTCTCCCTTCTGGTGCTGCTGTTGCTAGTTTTGCCCTTGCCACCACGAGAGTTTATAAAGATAAGAATGGGGCCAAGCAAGAAGATACTCAATTTCATAATGTCGTCGCTTTTGGTCCTCAAGCTGAGACCATTGCTCAATACATGAAGAAGGGAAGTTCAATTCTTGTTGAAGGTCGTTTGCAAACACGTAGCTGGGACGCTCCAGATGGCACTAAGAAGTATCGCACAGAGATCATTGTTGATGCCTTCCAATTTGGTCCTAAACGCGAAGGCTCCGCTAGCGGCTATCAAGCTCCAGCCGAAGAGGGAAGTACCCCTAAGGCTAGCCAGCCCGCCCAAACCGCCCCCGAGCTCGAGACCATTCAATACCCAACTGAAGAAATAAACGTCGATGATATCCCATTTTAAATAAATTATTATGATGATAAAGAAACAAACAATCAGTCGCCAGTGCCCATTCTGCACTAATAATGTCAAAGATATCGATTATAAGGATATCGAGACTTTGAAGACTTGTGTCGATACTCACATGCGTATCAATAAGCATCGCAAAACCGGTGTCTGCGCCAAGCATCAGAGAAGCCTTTCTTTGGCTATCAAGCGTGCTCGTTTTATGGCTCTTTTGCCATATCTTGCCGGTTAATCCCTAAAAATTTTATCCACAGGAGCCCTCTTGCCGAGGGCTTTTGTTTTGGTAGAATGTAATCAGATCAATTGTACGCATCCAGTGATCGAGAAGCTTCCTCCCCAAGGCGCGTTTATCATCAGGGGAACACTTCTTTTTCACTTTTTGTGATCACCGCATCGACGCATTTGTGTGTCATCTGCTTTCGTCAGGTAAAGATCGTCGCCCATTCCGCCGGTTGTCCCTCGTGACAACAAACGATCTGGACATCATCGATCAACATGTCCACACCTAACGCTGCGCTGAGCAGTCTCACACAGGAACCGCCCCAAGCTTTCGAGCAACCGGGCGGTTTACTATTTACAAAAATTTCTTGCTATTTTCCTCCTCTTCCCGCCAGACCTCAAGTGAGCCCGAGGTGTGGCGGGTTATTTTTTATGATATACTGATAGGACAGGGATTGATGACGTGGCAAAATCGTCGTACGTTCCTGGGAATATTGTTCTTTCGAACTGTTTCCAACCAAAAATTAACACCCTCGGCCTCCGGCCTCGAGGGTGTTTCTCTTTGTAGTCTACATCTAAGCGAGGCCTTTCCTTTTAGAAACCCTTATGTAACTGTTGCCGGCAGGTTTTTTGCCTTTTGGCCGTAGGCCCAGCCTCAGCAGAGGCGAAGGCAAAACGGCAACGTGGAGTAGAGAAAAATCCCCGGCTAGGGGGATTTTTCGAGGTTTATAAAAGGAAAGGCCGAGCGCCTTTAATTCACTCTTTCTACATATTCCCCTGAATCAGTATTAATACGAAGGACATCACCTTCGTTGATAAACATAGGGACGTTCACAGTGAAGCCGGTTTCGAGTTTGACTTGCTTGAGTCCACCTTGGACAGTGTTACCTTTGACAGCAGGAGCCGCTTCAGTGACTTTAAGTTCAACTTTGATAGGAACTTCAACCCCCAGAACTTTGTCGTCGAAGGAGACGAGCTCAACGAGAGTGTTTTGCTTTACAAAGTGGATTTGCTCGCCAACCTGATCGGCGTCAAGTTCGAAGCGTTTGCCGGGGTCTTTCTCTTCACAGAACCAATACTTGCCCTTAGCTTCATAGAGATACTTAACTTTGCGGCGATCTACTTCAGCTTCCTCCGCTTTCTCGCTCTGATGGAAGGAGACTTCCATAACCTTGCCAGTTAGCAAATTCTTCATTTTCACGGCATTTACTGGCTTCCTCTGTTGCTTACGGAAGACGTGAGAGGTGAGGATCTCAAAAGGAGCCCCTTCGTAGAGGATGACCTTTCGCTCTTTAATTTCATTATATTCTAACATTACAAGAGGATATTAACGGAAAAACGAATAATTTTCAAGTCTGGCCAAGCTTCCCAGACAAGATTATAAAAATGTCTGGCCGAAATCGGAGATTGAGGAGAACCGAGGACTTTTTAGAAGATTGGTCTGGGGAGCTGGCTTTCTACTCCTCATCATCAGAAGACCCCCCGCTAATTTCGCCCGAGAGCAGAGGTTTAATTTTTTCTACTAGTTCTTCTTGGATTTCCGGGTTCTCTCTTAAGAAGAGGCGAGCGGACTCATAACCGCGACCCAGCTTAATTTCTGACTTGCCTGTGCCGTAGCTGTAGCTTGAGCCAGACTTGTGCAGGACGTTAAATTTTTCACCGAGAGCCAAGACTTCGCCCTCGGGGGAGATACCCTCGTTATAGAGGAGGTCGAATTCGGCTTGGCGGAAGGGGGCAGCGACTTTGTTTTTCACCACCTTCACGCGGATACGGCCACCAATAATTTCCTCACCTTTTTTAATTTGCGCAATACGACGTACGTCCATGCGGACAGAGGAGTAGAACTTAAGAGCCTTGCCACCAGGAGTTGTCTCTGGATTGCCAAACATGACACCAATTTGCATACGGATTTGGTTGATGAAGATGACCACCGTGCGGCTCTTATCGACAATCGAAGTCATTTTACGAAGAGCTTGAGACATTAGACGTGCTTGTTTGCCCACATGATAATCTCCCACGTCGCCTTCAATTTCATCTTTTGGGGTAAGCGCTGCCACGGAGTCAATGACGACAACATCAATTTTCCCTGACCTGACGAGACTCTCGGCAATTTCTAGGGCTTGTTCACCATAATCTGGCTGGGAGATTAGCAATTCATCTGTCTTAACTCCCAAGCGAGCCGAATATTCTGGATCCATGGCATGCTCAGCGTCAATGAAGGCACAGATGCCGCCTTTTTTTTGCGCTTCTGCAACAATGTGTAAAGCCAAGGTCGTCTTGCCTGAGGATTCTGGTCCATAAATTTCGATAATACGTCCACGAGGTACTCCACCGATGCCAAGAGCTGCATCTAAGGCGAGGGAACCGGTGCCAATCGAGTCAATCCCAACTTTTGGCTTATCGCCAAGCTTCATAATTGATTCATCCCCAAATTTGCTCTGGATTGCGCGAATTGTCTCAGCAATGCTTGCTCCGGACTCCTTACTTGCTTTTTGTTTCTTTGCCATTTTTAAAGTATTTAACTTGATAATTTTTTAGTTAATGTTGTTGTCGTTGCTGTTGTCGTCCCTGTGTTGAGCGGGGATTTTATGTCTGGTTCCTTCCCATTAAATACGAGTTGCACTTTTTTCTCAACCTTCCGCCCGAATTTATCTTGAGCCATAACCTCTAGAAGATTATAACCACTAGCGAGAAGATATTGTTCGTTGAAGTTGCCGGCTTCATCTGTAAATATCTTTCGTCCGTTGATGAAGATTTGACTGATGCGTTCGGCTTTACCTTTTACATTTATCAGATCTGTCTTAGCGCTTGTGCCGTCAAGAGGGGAAAGGAGGGTTATCTCTGGCCCAATGGCTAAGTTTTTAACTTTAAGAGCTGAATATCCTACTACTAACAAAACGACAGCAACAATAATTATTGGTTTGGCGAGGAGTCGGCAATCTTTTCCTTTAATATCAACCATGTCTATATAATATCATTGCTATTCTCTTCTGTTGGTATACCAACAGCCTCAGAACCGTAGACTTCTCTCGCTTTGGCCCCTGAACCAGCGCCAATGACTCCTCGTTCTTCGAGCATGTCTAAGAGGCGAGCCGCTCTGGCATATCCAACCTTAAGTTTGCGTTGGAGATAAGAAGCAGAGGCTTTACCGGCATCCATTACTGCCATGCGGGCGTCCTCATAGAGGTCATCATCAGAGTCACTTCCGAATTCGTCGGTGAAGAGGCTCTTGCCATTGTTATTGCTAGCCCCATTCCCTGAGAGGGCTTCCTCGACATTTAGATTTAGTTCGCTTGGAGGGACGTCCATATATTGTTCAGCCAAGTAATTAACAACTTTCTTGACCTCTTCTTCTGTAATATAGGCGGATTGAATACGGGCCGGCTTAGACATTTCGCCCGATATATAGAGCATGTCTCCCGCGCCTAGGAGTTTCTCGGCACCCGCTGAGTCTAAGATGGTGCGAGAATCAATTTGCGAAGCGACTTGTAAGGCGATACGAGAAGGGATGTTGGCTTTAATGAGACCGGTAATAACTTCAACGCTCGGTCGCTGAGTCGAGAGGATTAAGTGAATTCCGACAGCTCGTGACATCTGGGCCAAGCGGACAATGGCGGCTTCTAGCTCTCTTGGATAACTAGTCATAATATCAGCGAGCTCGTCGATAATAACCACAATATAGGGCATACGCTCTACTTCATCTTGACCTTCTTCACCTTTTTTGACCGGCTTGTTTAAAATATTTTTGTGATAGGACTGGATGTCGCGCACGGCTTCTGCTTCTAAGATGTCATAACGTCTATCCATTTCTGTGGCCAACCATCTGAGGGCGGCGATGGCTTTTTTAGGTTCAGTGATGACCTTTGTTAATAGATGGGGAATTCTGTTATAGAGAGTGAGTTCGACGCGCTTTGGGTCAATCATCACGAAGCGCATTTGATCGGGTGAATTGCGATAGAGGAGAGAAGTAATAATCGCGTGTATGGTCACAGACTTACCTGAACCAGTGGCCCCGGCGATAAGCATGTGGGGTGCCTTAGCGAGATTTGAGTAGCGGGGTGCACCAGAGATGTCACGTCCTAAGGCGACGAAGAGTGGATGATTAGATTCAGTGAAGTCTGTTGTTGAGAGGAGAGAGGGGAGGCGAATGATCGCTTTTGTTTTATTAGGAACCTCAATACCGACGAGTGACTTGCCGGGGATAGGGGCTTCCACACGTAAGGGGTGGGCAGCTAGTGACATGGACAGGTCATTTTGGAGGGCGACAATTCTAGAGAGTTTCACACCTTCGGCCGGTTTAAGAGCATAACGAGTAACGGTTGGTCCAATCGAAATTTCATCCATCTCTACAGTGATACCAAAGTTGGCCAGGGTTCTTTTAATTGTTAAGGCGTTAGCTTTAATATCTCCAGCATTTGGTTTGCCACTGTCTTGCTCTAAGAGGGAGAGAGGAGGCGGGACAAAGTCGCCGGCGGAGGCCCGTCGTCCGAGGAAGGAGAGAGCACCAAAGAGACCAGCTTCGGCCCCCTTAAGTTTAATATCAGACCCCACTTTTTCTTCTTTATTCTTGTCGTCAGTTTTTACTTCTTCTGGCGTTTTGGTCGGATTTTTGTTGTCATCCTCAGTCTCACCATTTACTTTGAGTTCTTTTTCTTCATCACTCAATCCTTCATTTTTTCGGCTGAATAATTTTTTCCAAAGAGCGAGCCCTAAGACTTGTGGTGTATCGACGGCGACAAGAAGTGAGACTAAGACGATAGCTCCTAAGAAGACCAGGCTGGCATAGTAGTCAAAGAAGTTAAGAAGAGGGGAGCTAATAAGTGACCCAAGTAGACCGCCCGATTCTGGTTTGCTAATGATGCTTAAGGAACCCAAAATTGCGAGTAGGAAGAGTGCTCCACTAATAGCCTTGGCTGTGACGAGACCGACTTTGATAGAACGGAGAAGTATGACTCCAAGACCGAGTAATAAGAAGGGGACAAGATAGAAGCCCCAGCCGAAGATTTTATCGAGGAGCTGGTAGCTTAATTGCCCGGCCCTTCCTCCAATATTGAAGCGCGCCAGGACGAAGAAGATGGCGGCCGCAAAAGCGAAGACAGCAATAATTGCTCGTTTGGTCTCACTCTTAAGTAAGCTTATTTTATCTGTAAATTCATTGTTTGAGTCGTAAAGATCTTTTTTCTTTTTATTGGTTTTCACTTGTTTCATCCATATGATTATAACAATTATTAGTTATCCCCACCACACTAATATAAAGAACCCGACGACCCTTGAGAGGCTGCCCAAAGGGTCGTCGGGCTGGGTCCAGCTTTGCCAGACAATCTGATAAAAATGTCTGGCCGAGATACACGAGGAGATCCGAGGACTTTTTAGAAGATTGGTCTGGCTAAGCTGGTATTGGGAGCCTTTTTAGAAGTTTGGGGTTGCCGGTTCTCCATTATTGGACAAACAAAAAAGATTGGTGTATAATAAAGGACAATATAAAGACCAGTTAATTAAGGACATAAGACCGATATGGATAATCAAAAAGACAATCATAAGTGGTCCCATTACGTGTCTCTTAAGGGTCATAAGCTGACCCAGGCTGTTTACCTGGTTACATCATTGCTCCCAGATAGCGAACCTCTCAAGTGGAGATTAAGAGACATGGCTCTCGATGTCTTGTCCGATGTGTCAGTTTTGCAACCGACCAACCTCAATTCCTTAGAGACCTCTTCCAGCGGATTCAATAGTCAGCTTTCTCCGTTATTTAAGACAACTGTCCTTGAGGCTGCAACTAATAAAATTGATCAACTCATTTCTTGGCTCGAGGTTGCCTTGGCTGGTAACTTTTCTTCCGACCTAAATTTAAGTTTAGTTCGTAATGAATACTTTGAATTTAACAATCTGCTAAAGGAAAGAGTTAAGACAACTGGGATCAATAAACTTGTGCACTTAAGTACTGAGGATTTATTGTCTTCACAAAATTCCCAACCAGCCCTCTCTGCTGGTTTGCCTGGCACAGAAATTAAAAAATATTCTGAGCCGGCTGTCCGTGATCTGTCTCATAAGAGGCTAGGGGAGTCTATAGGACAGAAGGACATCTCTAATGTCCCATATCAGAAATTAAGTCGCTTGCCTCATAAGAGTCGTGATGTCGCTAAGGATTCTCGACGTTCTTTAATTGTGGACTTTCTAAGAGGAAAAGATTGGACTTCAATTAAGGACATAACCGAAGCGATAGGCGGTTGTAGCTCTAAGACGATTCAGCGCGAGCTGGCCGATTTGGTCCATCAAGGGGTTCTCAAAAAGAAGGGGGACCGCCGCTGGAGCCGTTACCTTCTTGCTTCATAAAACGGGTTTGTCCTATAGGTGTGTCGCCCGCCAAACAAGCTTCTAAAAAGTCCTCGGTTCTCCTCAATCTGCGATTTCGGCCAGACATTTTTATCAGCCTGTTCGGCGGGCTTTGCCCTTTCCCCTTAGCCGTCATTAGGAGCCTTAAATCGACGGACGTGTCCCGCGAAGTCTTGACGAAGTGGGATTGCTTTTCTTGCTCTTTTGGTGTAACATAATAGGGTTAGTTTTTGCCACCAAAAGAGCCTCTCAAGAGGTTATCCACAAACGATTTTTGCGTCCGCTTATGGCGGGTTGTATAATGGTAGGCAAGGGTCATTGACAATGGAATATCTGATTTTATTTAGTTGTTAATCAATTGTTTTGCTTGGTCGAACTTAAGCAAGACGTCACTGGTTTGTTCCTTCGTCTCCAACTACTAGGCCAAAAGAGCCTTTAGCTTCAAGCTAAAATCTTTCTACCTGCTAGTTGGTGTCGAGGTGTACGAGCCAACAAATTATTAGAGATTATAAGTTTAGTTATTATAAGTAAATTATAAATCATGAAAAAAATTGTTTTAGTTTTTGGTCTCGTGTTGGCTCTCTCCTTGGTGAGTGTTGCTAGCGCTACGACCTTGCAAGAACAGATTGCTGCTTTGCAGACTCAGCTCGCTGCCTTAATGGCACAAGCTGGTGGCACTACCGCTTCTGTTAGCTCCATTCCTGAGATTACTAAGTCCTTAACTATCGGTAGCAAGGGTGATGAAGTCTCCGCTCTCCAGAAGTATTTGGAAGAAGAGGGTCTCCTCACTATGCCTGCTGGTGTTGATTACGGTTACTTTGGTGGTCTCACCAAGGCCGCTGTTGTCGAATGGCAGAAAGCTAACGATGTTAGCCCAGCCTCCGGTTACTTTGGTCCAATCTCCCGCGCTGCATTAGATGCTTTGCGTGAGGCTGCTCCTGTTGTAACAACTCCAACTCCTGGGACAACCCCTGTTGTTGGTTTGGACAATACTGATGGTTCTGTCTCTGCTGTTCTTGGGGCTCTTGCTCCATCTACTGCCACCTTAAAGAAGGGTGACACAGACAAGCCTGTCTACGGTGTTCGCTTTACTGCCACTGGTGGTAAGGTAAGTGTTAACCGTATGGATGTTCACTTTGCTGATCGCCCATGGTTAATGTTCACCGAAGTTAAAATCAAGGATGCCTCTGGCGCTGTTTTGGCCACCAAGACCCTTTCGGGTTCTGCTGATGTCACTACTGCTACTGAGAACTCTGATTACTATGTTCGCTTTGAGGGTCTTAATATTGTTGTTACTCCAGGTTCTGACACCAACATTGTTGTTGTTGTTTCTGTTCCTTCAAGTAGCAGCTTTATTGGTACTGCTCCTTATGACTCAACCCGTATTGCTATTCCTGCCGGTGCTATCCGCACAGTGAATGGTAAAGGGATCTATGATTCATTGGGAATTGACGGTGTCATGCCTTCTGGTAACACTGTAAGCTTAACCACTGCTGGTAGTGCTGCTGACTTGACCGTTACTCTTGATGGGACTTCCCCATCTAATGGTACTCAGGTTTACGTTGCTACTGCTGGTGGAGCTGATACTACTGGTGTTCCTCTTGCTGTTTACAATTTCCGTTCAGGTAATCAAGATTCTACTCTCTACTCTTTAGCTTTCACTGTTGCTACAGACCCAGCTTTGGGAAGTAATCTTGGTACCTCTATGAAGATCTTCAAGTTGAGTGATGGTACTAGTAGCTACTACGGTTCACTTTCTGGTAGCACTGTTACCTTTACCATTAATCCAGGTTTGGTTTTGACTAAAGACACCAATAAGAAGTTGACTTTGTCCGCTGACATCTCAGCTTCTTCAACTGCCTTTGCCGCTTCCACCACTTTGGATGTTTCCGCCATCTCTGCTACTGATGCCAACTATGTTACTCCAACTTATGGTGGAGCCACGATGTCTGGTGTTACTTCTGATGTGACTGGTTCTAACTTGACTTTCACTAATTCCTCAATGGCTCTTAGTGGAACTTCAGTCACCAGCCCAGCTAATGCCACCAAGCTTGTTGATGCTAATGGTAATCCATATCAGTACTCTGATGTTGCTTATACCTTTACTTTGACTAACAATAGCTCTGGTGACCTCTGGGTTTCTACTAACCTCGGCGTCTTCCTTGGTACTTCTACTGTTGTCACTAACGCTTCTTCAACTATTAATCGTTGGGGTACAATCCAATCGATTACTGGTGATGTAACTGGTGCTTACAGAATTATGCCAGGTTCTTCTAATGCCCGTACCTTTGTTGCTTACGGTGATATTAAGAAGAGAAGCAATGTTACCAGCTCTGAACAGTTGAAGATCACCTCCATTAATTATGGTACATCTTCTGCCGCTCCTACTGGTGGCACCATTACCACAGGTTTGGAGAATCTCTCCTTCTCTGGTACTGTTGTAACTTCTTTCTAACTAATTCACTTAGCTTAGGCTAAAGAATTAGAGGATCAGTTAAACAAAAAACCGCCCTTCGGGGCGGTTTTTTGTTGTCTTTGTAATTTAAAGGAGGATAGTAAAAAAATAAAAACTGATTTATAATTAGATTGATATTATGGCAGATGCACCAAAAAGTGGGGGTGGGGGAGGGGGCGGCGGAATGGACGCCTTTTGGATTTTAATGGTCGCCCTTGTTTTGTTCGTTATGTGGGTACAAGGTGGCGGGCCGGCTCGTTCTAAGCAAGAAGGTCTCGTCGTGAACCCTAACACTAGTTCTTCTATCGTTCGCAACCCGTCTAATATATTGAGATCAAGAAGTACTACTTCTTCTCTTCCTGATGATTTCAAGAGCTCAGAGAGCAAATATAAAGGTAAGGTCTATCTCCAGAGTGGCACAGCTGCTTCGACGATTCAACCTAACCAAGAATACGTTATCATTGGTGCTCAAGGCAATGACACTCCTATTTCTCTGGCTGGTTGGTCACTTAAGAATGGCCGCGGGGAGAGACTCTCTGTTGTCTCCGGTAGTACTGTTCAGCAATCTTCAGTTACTGTTAAAATTCCAAGTTCTGGTGTTGCCATTTTTGACCCTTATCATCCATCCAACAATCGTCTCGTTCCTATTATTCTTAAGTCTGGAGAGAGAGCCATTGTTACTACTGGGAACCAATCTGTCTTTAGTGGGGTGAAGATTAAGGATAACTTCAAGACCAATCGTTGTTTAGGCTATCTCGAAGACGATCGGAGTTACCGAGCTTACCCAAGTTTGACTTACAATTGTCCTTCTTCTAATGATGTCCCCGGCATTACTTCTCTTGATAATGCTTGTTACGATTTTGCACGTTCCATTCGCCCTTGTCATACTCCTAAGGATATTTATGTTAAAGATGAAGGGAGTTGTTTGGATGGTAATTGTAAGTTGAATTCTTATTGTCGCAACTTTGTTCAGGCTAATTATAATTTTGCCACCTGCTTCGCGACCTATTCGAGAGACAAGGACTTTGTCGCTCCTGAATGGCGTATTTTTCTTGGCCAGCCCTTTGAACTTTGGTCCGACCGCCGTGAGTCTATTTCCCTCTACGACGCAAATAATCTCCTCGTCGCCAAAATCACTTATTAATTTTATTATTTCCAAGGACTCTCCTTGGAAGATTTGTCGTGTGTTATAATAATAAAGATGCAAAGGAAATTTGTTTTTTCCGTTGACGAATATTACCACGTTTATAACCGAGGAGTAGATAAAAGAGTCGTTTTTGTCGAGGATAAAGACTATTTTCGATTTATTCGGTTACTTTATATTTGCAACAGCTCTGAGCCTGTTGTAATGAAAGAACTTCAGAGTTTGTCTGACAAAGAATTTTTTAATTTTAAGAAAGGAGAGGAACTTGTTTATTTAGGAGCATACTGTTTAATGCCAAATCACTTTCACTTGCTCATTAAAGAAAAAACTGAAAATGGGATAGCCTTGTTTCTTAAAAAAGTTTTGACGGCCTATTCTATGTATTTTAATAAAAAGTATGAGAGGAGGGGTCTTCTCTTTGAAAGACCTTATCAGGCCACTCACTTAGATGATGATATTTATCTTAATTATATTTATGCCTATATTCATTTAAATCCAGTAAAACTAATTGATCATGATTGGAAGGAAAAGGGGATTACTAGTCTTAGGAAAACAAAAGACTTTCTCGCTGGATATCGATATTCAAGCTATTTAGATTTTATCGGAATCGAGAGGGAAGAGGCTAAAATTTTAAGAAAAAAAGTTTTTCCTGAATATTTTTCTGATAAAAAGGAATTTGACGATTTTATATCAGAGTGGCTTAATTTCCAAGGACTCTCCTTGGAGAGTTTTTGATGTGGTATAATAATGATTGAGCAAAAGGGGGATAAGTGGGATAGTCAGAGAATGTGATTTTTTGTAATATTAAAAATAATTATGGACAAAATGTGGAGAGATTTTTCTAGAAAAAAAGCAGTCCTCGGGCTGGCTATTTTTGTTATCATCGTTGTTTTAATTTGGTGGACAAATATTATCCCAATTCTTAATCAGCGCCATCAAGAATATAAAGTCTTATCGGGAATTGATAAACTTAAAGAGGCTTACCGCAATGATACTTATGGGGGAGCAACGCCTGAAGAGACTTTAAAAATGTTCACTGAGGCCTTCAAAGTAGGGGACTTAAATCTCGCCAGCAAATATTTTATCCCCGAGAAGCAGTCTGAATATCTGGCTAAGATGCAAAATTGGGTGAAGCTGGGTAAAGTGGAGGAGATAGTAAGCCTTCTCTCTAGGGCGAAATGGAGTGGAGATAGTAATACTAATCAGGACCAGATGGATGTCTGGAATAGTGGCAAAGAACTAGAGGTGAGCGTTTTCTTTTTTCAGAATGAAAACAGCAAGAAATGGAAGCTAATGGGTATGTAAAATTGATGATAATTCTAGCGTTGGTATTTATACCCACGCTAGTTTTTGGTTATAGCAGCAGTTTAACTCACCCTTTGCTGACCAGTGAGGCAATCAAACTTAGTGGGGCAAATGGGCAGAGCAATTTTAGCGAGAGTGAGGAAAGACAAATAGTCCAAGGTTCAATTGATGAGGACGATGTTCCTCGTTGGCTCGAGCACTTCTATGACCCAATCAATAACCGCGGACTAAATGGCGGGCAATTCGCAACTTCTAAGAGATGGGCCCACGGGCAGAATTCGACGGGGAATGATTATTCTTGGGAGAGCGCTATCTATGAGTATGTTTATGGCGATAAAAATAAGGGCCTTTATGCCTTGGGACATGTCGTTCACTTGGTGCAAGATGCCACCGTTCCTGACCATACCCGCGATGACCCACACCCGATTATTAAGACTTATGAGACTTATGCAAAAGTGAAAGATTCGGTGCCACCCTCGGACCCTACCTATTTAGATTCACTTGATGCTTATTTTGATTCGGCCGCAAATTTTTCTAACTCTAATTTCTTTAGTGATGATACTATTTTGAAGTATTATCCTAATCCCAAAATCTCTAAAGAGATTAAAGAAATAGGGTTTGATGGTAACATTAGAAATTACGGGTATAATAGTTTCAATAAAAAGGTTGCTCTTGTGACAAGTAAAATTGGGGACAGCGGTGTAATTCAAAAAGTTTATAACATTTATGATAAAAACGACAACAAAGTCATGGCCGACTACTGGAATACCTTGGCGCCGAAGGCAGTGGGGTATAGTGCGGGAGTAATTAAGCTGTTTTTATCTGAGGTGGAAAAAGAAAAAACGACAGGGATTCTCAAGAAAGAACGAATGCCTTGGTGGGAGAAATTATTAGAACTCGTTAAAATTAAGACAGATCAACTCTTGGCTTCGGTCAATCTATCAATCAAAGAGAAGGAACAAATGACACCTTTGCCCCCATTACTAGAACCTGAAGAGAAGGAAGATCCCAATTTGCCCGCTCCAGAAATAGAAAAAGAAAAAACTGTTCAAGAGCAATTAATTGAGATCCGTGAGAAATTAGAAAGATTGAAAGCTGAGCTTGACGGGCTTAATGGCGCTGGTGAATTAGTAATTCTTCCCGCTGTTTATTCGGCTAATAGAGTTTTTTCTTCTCTGGGCACCTCAACTGTCAACTTAGAGGCTCCTACTACTACTACAGCTTCTTCATCTATTGTTATTGCCCCGCCGATTATTATTTCCCCAGCAGATTTCTCGGTAATTTTTTCTACTAGTTCAATTACTTTTTCTGGTACAGCCTCATCTGGCCTTGTTGTTTTTAATAACTTTGATCGAGGCCAAGCAACGACGAGTGAGATAGGGGAATGGACGATGACAATAAATGAGATACCTCAAGGCTCAAGTACTATTAAGTTTTTTGCTCGAGACAATGAAGACAATGTTTCTTTACCAATGGAAGTCACTTTGGGCGTCGATTATTTGCCTTTGGCTATTAATCTTTCTATTGATAATTGCGCTCAATCTCTGTCCTCATATTTTTGCTTGCTTAAACCGACAAGCACACTGAACTTTATTTGGTCTCTGACTAAGCCTGGTGACTATAAGTATGATTTGATAAAAACGGAAAATGATTATGGCGATTGGCAAAGTCCAGAAACTGTTGCTAGTGGGGTATCAGTTAGTGAAACCTCGGCCCGTCTTAATTTTGAGGCAAGAGATTTATTAAGAGAATTTAAATGGCAGGTCTTGGCTATGGATGCGAGTTCGAGTGAGGTATTTGCTTCAAGCAGCGAAGTCGTCACAACTTTTCACCCTCGGCCAATTGTTATTAACGAGATTGGTTGGGCGGGGACGATCGCTTCAAATCTCGACGAGTGGTTTGAACTGCAAAGTTTTTTGTTTGAGCCATCTCTTAATCTAGAAGATTATTATGTGTCCGATACAAATGGAAATTGGAGGTTTGATCTAAGTGGAGATATTTCCCCTCGGGGCTATTACTTGGTTGAGAGAGGAAGTGATGACGTAATAAGCAATCGTTCGGCTCAACTCGTTGATAATTTTATTGATGATTCAAGTACTAAAGCTTTCGACCTCTCGAAAATTGGTCTTAAACTTTGGCGAAAGACTGACTTAGGGGATATTTTGATAGATGAGACTCCTCTCTGGGATAAGACTGGTTCGGCATTGAGCTCTCTCGAGAGAACTTGGGAGGACCGTGTTTCTACCGATATTTCAACCTGGGAAGTTAACGAGGGGTGTAACGAAACCGATGGTCCCTGCGCTGTTGATCGTAATGCGACGACAACTTTTGGTACACCGGGGGTTATTAATATGGCTAGTATTCCGCGTCTTTGGTAATTTTTTATAAGTTTAATTTTATAATATGAAAAAAATAATTTTAGTGTCTCTCTTTTTCCTACTGTTTTCGCCTAGCCTTGTTTTTGCTTTGGTCAATATTAATACCGCCGGACTTGATGAACTAGACAGCGGGATTACCGGTGTTGGACCTGCTATTGCAGGGAAAATTATTCTCTATCGCGAAACTAACGGCCTCTTCAAAACAATTGAGGAAATAAAAAATGTTAGCGGAATTGGCGATGCCACTTTTTTAAAGATGAAAGATCAAATAACTGTTAGTGCCGATTCCTCTACTGGTGGGGGAGAGGGTAACCCAGGAGAAACCGCGACAGGTTCTCCCGATACTGATTTCTCCGAAGGAGAACCTTCTGCTCATACTGGGGAAACTGCGATTAGCGATTATCAAAAAGAAGCGTTAAAGATTAGTGCCGGACGTGAGCGCTTGGCAACGGTCCGAACACCTATTGTTTTTGCTGTTTCTCAAAACAAAAAAGGTCAAAGTACCAACTCCTTCATTTGGAGCTTTGGTGATGGCACTAGCGCTTCCGGACAAAAAGTTTACCATAGTTACCAATTTCCCGGGCGTTACAATGTAGTGCTTAATGGTGCGATTGATAAAGAGGAGGAGGCTGTGGCCCGGACTATTGTCGTTGTTGTTGATCCAAAAATTAAAGTAACAGCAATCGATCTTGATTCTGGTTTTGTTGAGATAAAGAATGATAGTGATAAAGAACAAAATCTGAATGGTTGGATTATCAAATCTGAAATACAAAAATACGTTTTTCCTGTTGATACCATTGTCAGTCCGAAGTCATCAATAAAGATCCCCATTGGCGTTATTGGTTTTAGTGATAAAAATATTAAGGAAATAAGTTTAAGCTATCCTGATGGAGGAGTTGTAAGTGGCGGTAGTTTATCAGAGGGAGTTGACCTCCAAAAAGTGGCGGAGCTCAGAAAACAAATAGCTAAACTTAAGCAACAGATGATTAATAATTCCCCCGAGATTTCATTTCGGGGGGCAGCTACTAATGTCCAGGGTCAGGTCACTTCGGGGGAGGGGAAGTCTGTGGTAATATTAAAGCAAGAGCCAAATTGGTTCGAAAAAATAAAAAATGCGATATTTAAATAATAGTTTTTGGCGAATGATAGCGGGCTTTATGATGGTAATTGTCATGGCTTTGGGCTTCCTTTATCTTAGTCAATTTTATGGTGACAATGAGGGTACCGCTCAGGCGGAGAATTCGGTGGCTGGGGCCAATAGCCAATAATTGACCTTTCCCTAAAATGTGCTAAGATGGGGCCACTAACCGCAGAAGGTGGCCCCAATAATTGGGTAAGTCCTCCGGAGGTCGAAAGACGGTTATTAGCCGTTATTTTTTTATTCAAATTTATGGCAATTACAAAAGAAAAGAAGGTAAAGATAGTTAATAAAGTTGAGGATATTATTAAGAAGGGGGAGTCCCTCGTCTTCGTAAATTTCCACGGATTAACTGTCGCCGGGATTAATGAACTTCGTCGTCGCCTACAAGCGAAGGGGATGGGTTATTATGTCGCCAAGAAAACTCTGATTCGTCGCGCTTTTGATAAAGCGAAGATGGAAGGAGAAGTGCCAGAGCTCGATGGTGAAGTCGCTGTGGCTTACTCAAGCGAAGGAGAAAAAGATTTGCTCGCTCCAATCAAGGAGGTTTATGATTTCCACAAGAAGAATACCGAAGTGCTTAAAATCATTGGTGGTGTCTTCGAAGGGTCATTTGCTTCGGCTGAGAAGATGTTGGTTTTGGCCAAGATTCCAGCGCGTGAGGTCTTGTATGCTCAATTCTTAAATGTTATCAATTCTCCAATTCAAGGTTTGGTTATCGGTCTCGATGCCATTGCTAAGAAGAAGGAAGAGGTCGCTAATTAATCGAAATTAATTTTAATTATTATGGAAGAAGAAAAGAAAATTGTTGAAGTTCCTGCTAAGTTCAAGGCTCTTGTTGAACAAGTTGAGGCCATGTCTGTGCTTGAACTCCACGAGTTAGTTAAATTGTTAGAAGAGAAGTTTGGTGTCTCCGCTCAGGCTACTGTTGTGGCTGGTGGTGCGACCGCTGAAGTCGCCGAGGCCAAGGATAGCTTCACTGTTACCTTGACTGCTACTGGTGATCAGAAGGTTCAGGTTATTAAGGCCTTGAAGGACAAGCTTGGCTTGGGCTTGAAGGAGGCTAAAGACCTTGTCGATGCCGCCCCATCTTTACTTAAGGCTGATGCTAAGAAAGACGAAGCTGATGAACTTAAGGCTGCCGTTGAGGCCGCTGGTGGTAAAGTCGAAGTTAAGTAAAAGAACTCGGATCACCCAGTCAAACAACACAGAAAACCCCTCCAGCGAGGGGTTTTCTTACGTTTCGCGGCGGCCATTTTGCCATAGTTCTTCGAACAATGATAATGGCAAAAACCGGCTGGCCGACGCTACACGAGGTTGTTTGACTGGGTGATCCTCGTTTGACTAGAGGGGCAAAGCTTGGTAGCTTTAAGGATATGGAAATCTTACCAAAACTGTTTGGCAGCAAGGAACGAGTTAAGTTAATGCGTCTCTTTTTGTTCAATCCGAACCTCTATTTTTCTCTCTCTGACGTCGTTAAGCGCACAAAAATTAGTACCGGGGCGGCTAAGCGTGAGCTAGGGCTACTCGAGGAAATTAGTTTTGTTGCTGTTAAGAAATTGGTTATTTCTCTATCCGAGAACAGTCCTAATAAAAAGAAAAAATCCAAAAAGCCACCAACAAAAAACAGTGTTTGGCAGGTTAATCCCGACTTCTTTTTTGTTGAGCATCTACGCTCAATGTTTAACGCCGACTTTTTGGCTGGGCGAGAAGATTTAGCTGAGCGCTTCAAGAGTTGTGGCAAAGTAAAACTAATAATCCTCTCCGGTCTCTTTATCCAGGACGGCGGAACGAGGGCTGATATATTGATAGTGGGGGATGATCTTCGCCGAGCGTCAATAGAAAGCGTCATCTCGGTTATTGAATCAGAGATTGGTCGGGAGTTGACCTATGCCATTTTAGATACTCGGGAGTATCTCTTCCGTTTGACCTCGAGTGACCGTTTTGTCCGAGATATTGTTGATTTTCCCCATAAGTGTTTGGTCGATAAAATGAGTGGATAACTGAGGTGAATTCTGGGTGGTCTTATGCTACCATTAAGGGGTCGACTATATTAAAAAGGTCATTTTTTATTAGTTTAATTTTTAAGAATTTATGTTAATTCAAAGTTGGAGCCAGGCTTTATCGAGCTCTTTCCAGAGTCTTTCTGGGGGCATTTTGGCCTTCGTTCCTAATATTATTGTTGCGATTATCCTCTTCGTTGTTGGTTGGGTTGTTGGCGAGGCTGTTGGTATGTGGATCTCTAAATTGATCCGCTCCATAAAGATTGATAAGGTCCTCGAGAAACTAGACCTCAATGTCTTACTACAACGAGCTGGCTATCGCTTAGATAGTGGCAAGTTTTTGGGCGCCTTGGTCAAATGGTTCATCATTGTTGGTTTCTTGGTCGCGGCGCTTGATGTTCTCCAATTGCATGAGGTTAACCTCTTCTTGCAACAAGTCTTAGGTTATATTCCTAAGGTTATTATTGCTACAGTCATTTTGATTATCGCGGCTGTCCTGGCTGATGTGATGCAGAAGATTGTCGTCGCTTCGGCTCGTGCTGCCTCGGTTTCTTCTGCTGAACTTTTTGGTGGTATCACCAAGTGGTTGATTTGGATCTTTGCCGTTGTTATGGCGCTTGAGCAACTCGGCATGATGGGTCCTTTTCTTCAGATCTTTATGACGGGTATCGTCGCTACCATTACTATCGCCGTTGGCCTTTCCTTTGGTCTTGGTGGTAAGGATGCTGCGGCTGGTTTCATCAACAAAATTCGTGATGAAATTTCCCGTAAAGGTTAAGCTTAAATTTTAAAAATCACCCCTCGGGATAGATATCCCGAGGGGTGATTTTTTATTACAAAATAAGGCTCAAAGCCCCCGCCAGGCCTCGGGCCCGCTTGAGGCCTGGCGGGGTGGGAAATTGGGGTTGACGGCTAGTTTTTTTCGTATATAATGGCTCTTGTCAGTATGAATATTAAAAGAACAGCCAAAACCAAGCGGACCTAAAGCCAAGCTCAGTTTTGAGCTAGCCCTAGACCCCGCTTAGAGAAAGCGGTTTTTTAATTCCAGAATTCCTGATACCTTGTCAATTGAATGCCACCACTTACCCGATCTTTCCATGCGAATGGAAGTGGGGTCTTTAAGGTAATGGAGGTGGAGAAAGGTAGACCGACACATGATGTGTCGGACAAATTGTAATCACAGAAAAAAACGATCGAAAACTTCCCCTGTCTTCAACGGGGGGTAAAATGGTTTTCAAATTTCCTAATAGGAAATTAAGAGCGCAGGGTGGATGCCTTGACTCTAAGTAGCGATGAAGGATGTGGCTTGGCTGCATTAAGCTTCGGGGAGGTGCCCAGCAACCTTTGATCCGGAGATATCCGAATGGGGAAACCCTCTTACATAAACTGTAAGAACTCTGTCTTTAGACAGAGAGTAGACCCTGGGAATTGAAACATCTTAGTACCAGGAGGAATAGAAACTAATAAGAATTCCCTGAGTAGCGGCGAGCGAAACGGGAATAGCCCAAACCAACAGTGCTTGCATTGTTGGGGTTGTAAGGCAATGACGTAGTATTACTAGAAAAGTTACAAAATGTTAATTTAAGTGAACCGGCTGGGAAGCCGGACCATAGAGAGTAAGAGTCTCGTAACTGAAAAATTAAACATCTTTTTTGTCATTGTTCTTGAGTACCTCGAGGAACGACAGCCTTGGGGGAACCCGCCGGCACTAACCGGCAAGGCTAAATATACTTAGAGATCGATAGTGAACTAGTACCGTGAGGGAAAGGTGAAAAGCAGTCCGATGAGGACGTTGAAATAGTACCTGAAACCCTGTGCTTACAAGGAGTCGGAGCGGAGCAATCCGTGACGGCGTGCCTATTGAAGAATGAGCCAACGAGTTTATGCATGTTGCTTAGCTAAGCTGCTTAGGTAGTGAAGCTTAAGGGAAACCGAGTATGAAAGTGCGTTTTTCAACTCTTAGTTTGTGAGATCGCTTTTGGTCTTACGAACTAAGCAAGTTGAAAGGTAGCATGCATAAGACCCGAAACCGAGTGAGCTTACCATGAGCAGGATGAACCCCTCCGAAAGGTGGGGGGAGGTCCGAACCGTTTAGCCGTGCAATACTATCGGATGACTTGTGGTAAGGAGTGAAAAGCTAATCGAACTCGGTAATAGCTGGTTCTCTCCGAAATATCTTTAGGGATAGCGTCTATCGAACCCATTGGGGGTAGAGCACTGGCAGGACTGAATAGGGAGCAATCTCGTCAGTCCTATCAAACTCCGAATACCAATGATTATTAATAGGCAGTAAGACTACGGGCGCTAAGGTCCGTTGGTCAAAAGGGAAACAGCCCAGATCTCAATCTAAGGTCCCTAAATCAATGCTAAGTACACTTAAGGAGGTAAGATTTCTCTGACAATGAGGATGTTGGCTTAGAAGCAGCCATCATTTAAAGAAAGCGTAACAGCTCACTCATCAAGAGATTTTGCGCCGCAGATTATCGGGGTTCAAGCATTGTACCGAAGATGAGGATTCGCCCACTTTGAGTGGGTGAGTGGTAGGAGAGTGTTTTCTGCCGCTGTGAAGCGCCAGCGTGAGCTAGGCGTGGAGCGCAGAGAAGTAAGAATGTTGGCACAAGTAACCGCAACCATGGTGAGAGCCCATGGCGTCGAAAAACTAAGGTTTCCTTGGCAATGTTGATCAACCAAGGGTTAGTCGGGCCTAAGGCGATGGCGAAAGCCGGAACCGATGGACACACGGTTAATATTCCGTGACCTCGTTTAATTGCGATGGAATGACGGAGGATACAAGTTAGAGCGTATAATTGGATTTACGTGGTTAGTCTCAGCTAGGTGGTTTTGGTAAATCCGGATCACTGATTTAATTCAACTAGCATGATCGACCAAATTCCTTCCTTCGGGTTGGGAAATTCTAGCGAAGAGCCTTCCAAGAAAAGTTTCTAAGCATAAATTAACCGAGACCGTACCGCAAACCGACACAGGTGGTTAAGTCGAGAAGACTAAGACGAACGGGTGAGAGATCCTCAAGGAACTCGGCAAAAAAGCGGCCGTAAGTTCGCGATAAGGCCTGCCCACTATATGTGGGCCGCAGCTAAAGTATTCCTGGCGACTGTTTATCAAAAACACAGCTCCCTGCGAACTCGTAAGAGGAAGTATAGGGGGTGACGCCTGACCAATGCCAGAAGGTCAAATAAGTTTGGTGATACCGCAAGGTTGAGCTGAGTTTATAAGCCCTGGTGAATGTCGGCGATAACTATAATCGTCCTAAGGTAGCGTAATTCCTTGTCAGGTAAGTTCTGACGTGCACGAATGGCGTAACGACTGGGAAACTGTCTCGAGGATTTGCCCGGTGAAAATACAGTGGGGGTGAAGATGCCCTCTACCTGCAGTTAGACGAAAAGACCCCAGAAGCTTTACTACAACTTGGTATTGAGTATACGTTTGAACTGCGTAGCATAGGTGGGAGAGGTTGAAGCGGTGATTTTGGTTGCCGTGGACTCAACAGTGAAATACCACTCTGTCCGGAGGTATATTCTAACCTGTCGCGAAAAACGCGATGGAGACAGTATCTGGTGGGTAGTTTTATTGGGGCGATATCCTCCTAAAAAGTAACGGAGGAGTTTATTAAGGTCAGCTAGGCGCGAATGGAAACCGTGCCGATAGTGCAATGGCATAAGCTGGCTTGACTGCAAGACGTGCGTGTCGAGCAGGTACGAAAGTAGAACATAGTGAACCGACGGTCCGTATTAGACGCGGCCGGAGATTAACGGATAAAAGCTACTCTGGGGATAACAGGCTAGTTGTGCCCAAGCGTCCATAGCGACGGCACAGTTCGGCACCTCGATGTCGGCT
>JBAYIK010000008.1:0-36349 GCA_041665625.1 Minisyncoccota bacterium
CGGAAAGCCGTCGGAATCTTTGATGGGTTCGTGCATTGTAATGATCCACCAAAGTCCCATGGCTTCGATCTCCTCATCTGTGAAGTTGTCGCGGAGAAGACAACCGACTTCGGCGTTGGGATCGGACAGCTTCTGTCCCTTGGTAAATGTCCCCGCGTAGGCGTCTCGTCTGACGTTCTTGGTAATCCGATCATCGTCTTTCTTCCAAAGAAGACCTTTCAGGATGGCGATCTTGTTTGCGACGCCCGTGGTCGGTTGGAACTTCTTCGAGTGCAGGACGCTCTTGGCGTAGTCGCTGACACGGTCACCTTTCTTCTCGAAGTGAGTGATCCACCCCTCGCCCGTCCGGCCGGTGGTCGGAGGAAGAATGAGGTAGATCACGCCATCTTCTTCGGTCCATCGGGGTTCGAAGCAATTCTCGACGTCTTCATTCGACACCGTGCCGTCAGGACCGGCCAACGCGAAGAGCTTTCCAACATTGATTCGACGAGGAATGGTTTGGGTTTTGCGTTCGACAACAATCAGGTCGCCTTTTTTGAGACGAGCAATCCCTTCCACCCCGCCAAGAATGTTGAATACCGCTTCGGCGTCTCCGAAAGAAACGTCTTTGTACTTATTCGTGACTTCATCCGGCATACAGATACCCTCGACTTTCTCTGGCTATTAACCAGTATTTTTCTCTCGCCCATTGAGCAAGAGGCCACACCATGTGGCAAACGCCAAAAGACCCCGAACCATTCGTGGCCATAGCCAGAAAAGACCTAATTTTAAGTCTCTTTTGGCTATGGCCAATCGCAAGTATTAATTAATCAAAGAACTGCCTTTATTATATACCCTAAATACGGTTTTGTCAATCTCAAATTAAGCAATTCCCATAACCAATACGAGCCCAGTATCCGCCGAAGCGAACACTGGGCCCAAGAGCTAAGGACCAAGGCCAAAGTGCCAAAGCACAAAGGACTTAGTTTAGAGAACCGATACTTGCGACAGGACAAACGCGAACCCGCGACCACCGTCCCACCCGCCGTCGGGGCTGCCGTAGCCCGCGACCAGCCTGCGACCATCGCCGCGACGGCTCGCGCTGAGGAGGCTCGGAGAGCCGACGGAATCTTTGATGGGTTCGTGCATTGTAATGATCCACGTCAAGCCCATCGCCTCAATCTCCTCGTTCGAGAAGTTCTTACGGATGAGACAGGCGACTTCGGCGTTCGGCTTGGTCCAACCACGGCCTTCGGCGTTGGCGCGGATTTTCGACGTGATACGGTCGCTGTCGTTGAAGAGCAGGCCCTTCAAGATGGCGATTTCGTACACGACGCCCGTCGTCGGTTGGAAGTCTTCGGACCGAAGAACATCCTTGACATACTTCGAGAGATTTTCTTCGCCAAGAATCTTGATCCAGTCTTCGCCCGTCGTACCGTCCGAGGTAACCGTGAGGTAGATGACGCCGTCCTTTTCGCGGAAACGACAGGTCGGTTCGGAAACTGTCAGCTCACCACGGAGGAAACGACGAATCCCGTCCATTCCACCAAGCTTGTTCGCTATCGCCTCGATCGTACCCAAATCCAATTCTGCGTATTTCATGATATTACCCTTTCCAACTGTTAGTTGTGGTTTATGCGCCCCTGTTAGGGAAGCATAACGATGACCGACATGGTCACAGCCAGAAAACCTCGTATTTACAAGGTCTTTTGGCTATGACCAATTCGCAAGTATTAATTAATCAAAGAACTGCCTTTATTATATACCCTAAATACGGTTTTGTCAAGTTCAATTCTTGAACTCAAGCTTCCCTATTTGATATACCAAATCTCAAAGAAAAGATGACTTTGGCCTAAAAAAGTTATCTGCTATAATCAAAGTGTGGTAGACCACTCATCTATAATATCAAAAATCAAACCCAGTATAGCACTGGTTATTGCTGTAAATGCCGAAGGGAAGCCGATAGGAACAGGTAGTGGCTTTGTATTTTCAAAGAAAAATATACTTGTTACTTGTAACCACGTCATAAAAGATGTACCGTCAATTTTTATTAAGTTTCCAGATGTTGAACAAATAATTTCAGCAAAAACAGTTGTTAGAGACGAGGAACACGATTTGGCTTTACTTAAGTTTGATGATAAAAATCGTGAGCCATTAAAAATGATAGATATAAAAAATGTAAAAGAAGGAATGGGTGTCTTGTTTGCAGGGTATCCTTTAAGTATGCAAGAATTAACAACACATCAAGGTATATTGTCAGCAATTACTAAAGATATAACTGGTGCGGTTACTTATTTAATAGATGGAACAGTTAATTCTGGGAATAGCGGTTGTCCTTTAATGGATGAAAATGGGATGGTTATCGGGATTGTAAATGCAAAAAGACGCGAACGTTCTGATTTGCTTACAAAAGTAGAAAATATGTCAATGGGTGCAGTATCTTTACATGGAGTTGATTTAGTTGAGATATACCACGCGCTGATAAACAATGTCCAACTGGGGATTGGATATGCGGTACCAGCAAGTTATATTCCAGAACATAAAGAAATAAAAAATGATGCAATAAAAAAAGAAGAGGCTGCAACTGTTGAGAAAGTTAAGAGTGAAAAAATAATAAAATGACACAAAATAATATACAATTTATATTCAAATCAAACGGCTATTATTTAGGATTTATCCAAAATGGTTTTCTCTTTTCAAGAGATGGTGTTCCTCTTGGTTGGCTTGAGGGTGAATATGCTTGGGATATAAATGGTAAGTTTAGGGGTGTTGTTACGTTAAATCAAGATCATATTTATATATTGCTAAATCAGTTTGCAATTTCACCACTACCTAAACCTTCTAGGATAATATCGACAAATCCGACACTTCCCGCCCCTCAAGCAAACATACCGGCAATTTCACTTCCTATTGGTTGGGTAGATGGATATTAAGTTAATCTGTCTTTGTTTCTCTTCTTTTTAATCAACATATCAAAAAAGATATTCGCAAAAGCATATAAATCGTCTCTGATTTTTGTTATTTCTTCGTCTGTACATTTATCGCCATCTGGGATAGACCCCCGACACTTTTGTATTGAAAGCATTTTTTATGTTTCTAATCTTTTCCAGTTATCCCAATCGCCCTCTCTTGCCTCTTTGCCTTTACCCTCATAGACCATCCACTGGCCGGTAAAATTGCGAGAATCAGTATTAGCAACAATACCACCAAAAACCTTGCGCCCATCCTTGTTAAGTTTGGCTATATAAGCTCGTAAGCCATCGGATTTGACCCCAAAATCGGCTAGATGCAGGCCATGAGGGTCAAATAGACCTATGCTCCCATTTTTCATCATTACCACAAAATCGACATAAAAAGGCGCGAGATCATCACCATCCTGATATGGCACGGCAAAGAAAGTTGCATCACGGTCCCCATTCTTGAACCACCACAAAATCCCATTTCTCGGGTTATTCAAAAACTCAATAAATACTCTTTCTGATTGCCAGCGCTCATCTGAATAGAATGGCTCCATAACGGACTTCTTCATCTCTGTCTCAATGTAATTATTACCAAAAATCACACGCTCTGGCACTTCCCAAACATCTCCTTCAAGCTCTTTTTCTAATCTATCGGTTGCTTGAATATATGCGCGTTTAGCACTGTCTATTACAGCCTCAAAATGTGGTCGATTATCCTCGCCCAAAACCGCATTTATAATATCTTGAAAATTATTAGCTTTTACCATCTCGAGTTTTTTGTCAAAAAATTGGTAGAGAGTCTCTTTCACTCGGCCAATAGACCTGTCTTCTGGATGAAACGGTGAAAGATTTTTTCGCACAAAATAATCAAATAATCTTTGGAGGTCCATGTCGCTCGCTTCATCAATTTGGATATTGGCTTGAACATGCTCGCCAACGAGAGTATCAATGTTTTCAGTTTTCCAATCAGAAATGAACGCGGGCAAAATATGTTGACCTTTAGTCTTTATTTTATCAATTAGCTTATACTTCTGAGCCTCATCAAAAAACAGTTTGGTAAACAACGGGCTTAAACGAGTTTGTTCACGATGACGCTTACGATGGACCGAGGGCAATTCAATTGGCTGATATTTCGCAATTCTCTTACTTGAGTTTATAACCACATACCCGCCCCCGATGTCTTCTTTAATCTCGATGTCATCGATGTTTGTATAAACATAAGCATAGCTAAGAATGTCATTATCGTAATACCCACGATCCGGTTCTGATACCCGCATAATACGACCGAGAGTTTGAATGGAAAACACAGGGCTATGCCATTCTCGAAATAAAACTAGTACGTGCGCTCGCGGGCAATCCCAACCAAGAGCTATCGCTTGCTTAAATATCAAGACATTCGCCTCGTTATTGTTTTGAGCAATGTTTTCTAAGTTTTCTTTATTCTCAGACAGATAAATAGCTAATTTACCATTATCAACACTGATTCCATGTTTATCCTTGAGTACCCTCATAATTATCATCTGCCTATCCTCATCAGACTGGCCTCTCCGATCAGGTAGTTGGATAAGAAGCAAGGGGTTGATGTCAACACCTGCCGATTTATAGGCTTGAGACAATTCTTCTCGCTTTTTCAGAGCCTCCCTTAAAACAATCTCGTCAGTACTTCCCGCTAGTTCGCTTTTTATGGTTTCGGTCCGGTTACGTTGGACCACACTTTTAAAATCCTCATTTAGGATCACGGCCTTTTTGATCATTTCTTCAACTTTTACATCCGAAATATCCACACTCACCATCTTATCAGGATTTTGCATTACTGGCGTTGCCGATACTTCAATCGTAAGGTCAGGAGAGATAGCAGAGATAAGGTTTTGAGACGTTTCAGCCTGCGCGTGAAAATGGCTCTCATCAATAATCAAAACGATTGTTAACCCTGCTTCACGAGTGCGTTCTATGATACTTGATAAATTATTGTCTTGCTCATTTTCGCGAATATATAAATTATTCTCTTGGCGAATACTCTCCCAGTTAAAAAATAATATCTCATTCTCTCCAATCTGTCGGTTATCCAAATCTTCAAAAGACGAGCACTCCATAGCTCGTGAGTTCTCAAAATACTGCTCAAGTTTTTCCTTACTTTGATCGTGAAGTTGACGTGGCGCAGTCCAGATAAAAGCACATGGTTGATGTTCGTGGTCATCCGCAAATCGAGTTAAAAACTCCGCAATGGTTATAGTTTTGCCGGAGCCAGTTGGTGCTTTGAACACGAGCTTTTTATTACCAGATTGTTGCAAAAGACGTTTTGCTTCCTGCAGTAATTCATTAGTCGCTATATCTTGATATTTTTTTAGTTGAAAAGCCATATTTAAGTTTTAGATAATCGCCGATAAACACGAAGAATCGCCTCTGGGATAGGCGCAATCGTTACCTTCTGCTTCACATCTTCAAACTCATCATCAAAAGTATCATCGCTAAGCGAAAAAATATAAACACTCCAAATCCCACCAATTTTAGTAATTTCTTTTTTAAGTGCCGAGATAGAAGCCTCATCAAAAATAATACCAGTGTATTGCTTTGAGTTTTTAAAAATCTTTATATTTGCGGTATCTTTAACAGGCTCAAAAGTATCCTCACGAATACAGAGCATCTCTGTCGCCTGTTTGGTCAGAGCCTCCTTGTTTTTATCGTTTGGTTCAGCTCCAACAAACGCGGTGCGAAAATACTTAAGATTTCCTCCCAACCCTGCAATATCTTCCCCTTCCGCACTTTTGTAACCCTTGATTATGTTTGCCACACGAGGATAACATACATCGGAAGCGATATTATTTTCGTTGTTCGTACAAAGTATAAAACGGCGATTACCACCATCTTCTTTATTCAAATTAAGTACTGCGTGTCCAGTAGTACCCGAACCCGCAAAAAAATCCAAAATCACACCATCTTTTTTTTCATGGGACCCTGCAAGGATACAGTCCACGACTGCGTGTAAAGATTTTGGATAAGAAAACGAGCCAGATTTAATAATCTTATTAAGCAATTGCGTACCGTGATTATTTGCAGAGTATTTACTGTCAGTCCAAACAGTTTTGTAGTTAAACCAATTCTTAACTCTCACAATGTCAAAAACGTTACGAGTTTTAATGCATTTTACTACCAGTTCTTCGCTAATTGCTTCAACAGTTTGTCGCGCAAATCTCCATTTTCTTTCCACCCCTTGAGGATCAACAGGATAAACTTCAATGACTCCATCTTTTCGTTTTATATTTATTGACTTAGGATGAAAATCACTAGGAGAAACAGGGCCGAACCCTATTATTTTGTCATCTTTTACAAGCACTGGGTAAAAACAATTTGCCCCTGCGGTCCGAAGAGAGTCTGCCCCTGTTACGTCCCTAAAGTTTCGGATGTCTTCATCACCCTCATTTCTCACCTGATAACCAATCGATCTCCCCGTCTGAGGATAGACAAAGTAGGCATACTCATGCGTATATGAGAAATTGTCCCCTTGTATTCCAGCTGGATTATGGACAATGGTAACGCAAGTTATTTTTTTGGATGGAAAAAGCTCTTCTATTAACAAGCCTAACCTCTCTTGTTCGCTATGATCTATCGTACAGATAAGTACACCCGTTTTTTTAAGAAGATTTTTTGATAATAACAATCTAGCTTTCATCATTGAAAGCCACTTACTATGTCGATACCCATCATTTATATCGACATAATCGTTATTGTATTTCCAGTCCTTTGCGCCAGTGTTATATGGCGGATCAATATAAATAACGTCAATCTTGCCCTTGTGAGTATAGTTGAGAACAGATAGGGCATGATAATTGTCACCCTCAATAAGAATGTTAACGGGACCGTTTTTATCTTTTGTTATCGCCTTATTCTTTACTTCCTTGAGTACCGGCAGTTCAGTCTTACACTGTTCAACAACATCTTCTAACTTGTCCTCCCAAACAAGGCCGTATTTTTTACGCCTACGCAGTCGAGCAATCTCATCAATGAGTTGCTCTTTGGACCAATTTTGTAATGGTAATTTTTGTGGCATAGGGGTACAGATCTATGCCTCGACTATTCTTAACCAAAAAAGGACAGTCGAGCTGTACCCCATAAGCGGTGTCCTTCCGAAAAAGGTCCTGTTATGGACTCGACTGCCCGTCTCTACCCGTAACAGGTTAGACGAACAGACTTTTTCGGTTAAAAGGATTATCCTTTTGACACTTATGGGGTACGAAATCATTCTAGCAAAAAAAGTCACTGTTTGCGAGTATATTTGAAAGTTGCGCCAAAAAAGAGTAAATTGAGCCTATAAATTACAATTACTATGAGCAATCTAAAAGCATCTGACAGGACGGTACTTGAGAAACTCTTCAACATGAAGTTGGGCTATGTTCTTAATTTTACAGATAGAACAATGGAGCAGTTTTTCAAAGACGAGTTCAAAATCTCTGTTTACGATACGAAATATGACTCTGATCTTTCCAGCAAATCGAAAGCTAATAGGGTTCGTGGCATCTGGAGAGAAGAAGCCGATACGACAGTTGGAGGCATAATCTTAGCCCTAACAGAACAGGCAGAAAATGACTTACTCGCAAGCGACAAGGAAATAAGCCTCGCCGAAAAAGAGCTCATAAAAAAAGCGAGAGAGATAGGAACAAGATTGCTATTCCCAGATTTTTTAGAAACTCTACAACAACAGCCTGAGGTTCAAAAATTAAAACTCAAGACCGAACTTATTAAGAACTTCAATCTATCCAAGATTGATGATTTGCCAAGCAACGAAAAAATCTATCTTCTCAAAGTCTTCTATTCGTACTACGAAAACATTCTGAGAGCATATTACGGATCAGGTTTATTTTTCCCGACTTCTGGGATAGACGATCTAAATGATTACTACAAGATACTGAGAAACAAGATGATAAAAATTATTGAGTCGGATAATACGTTCTCGGAAATTAAAGACGGCAAAGAGTACCAAGCGCTTGTTATATCCATAAACAGTCTGTATATTTGCCCTGATTTCTTTGACGGTGTATGGGAAGATTGTGTCATGCCACAAATTATCAGCTTAAGAGAAGAAATAGCTGATAAAGATTTATTTGAAAATAGCTCAGAAATACACAAAACAAAGATGGCAACGGTTTTATTTTTAGAAGCAATAGCACAAGAAATAGAAAAACTAAACAGATTCCAGAGACAACAGGAAAAGAGCTTCTGCCGTACCGAAACGCCAGAAAATAAAGAGCAAACGGTAAAACATGAGCACACTCATCGCTTTGAGAATAGTATTCAGGAAAAAGACATCGTTATAAATCACAAGCACGAGGACGGCGATAAGGATATGTTGTATATCACAAAAAAGGGCGACAGTTTTTGTTACAAGGGTACATATTTAAGTGTTTCGACAACGGCAGAGTACTACCAAGTTTTCTGCGCATTGTTTGCCAGACTGCCAGAAGGCGGAGAGATAACTTATAAAGAACTTTCCGAAGAAATAAAAAGCCGTATCCCCAAAACAAAGAGTAAGGACGATGAAGAGATGAGAAAGTTTATACAGAGCAATCTTACGGACACAAGTAATGGATTCGTTAGATACGCAAGAATACCTTTAAGAGAAGACAACGGAAGACCTCTAATTGAGATAACACGTGGTCTAGGCGTTAGATTCAACAACAGGCGCGGATAACCTGACTTTTCCTGAAAAAACCCGCCCCACTCTTCCAAAAAAACCCTTGAAAATCAAGGTGTTTTTTAGTTTACAAGAAATCAAAAGAAATACGCAGAACATTCTCAAAAGAGGAAACTCAATATGAGAGCGCGAAACTCTCATATTACAAGTAACATTAGAAAAATTACGATGAGAAATAAGAAAGTCTCCGTAAGTGACCCGTCATCTGTGTTTACCACATATGACTTGGGTTGCAGTACCGCACTCCTATGTGCGGATTTTGAGCTTTTGACGATCAAAAAAGACGATCCTCGAAAAGCTCTTTTTGTATTCCGAAAGCAAAGCGGAATAGAAGAAACAGCAAATAAATACTTTGCAGACAGATTAGAAGTCAGAGCAAGGTCGTACTTCGATCATTTAAAAGCCCTTAAGAATAAGTTGTACAGCTTATAGCTCTATGAACCTTTCGGACGAAAAAGTCATAGAGTTCCAGAATCTCTACAAGGAGCATTTTGGCAAAGAAATCAGCAAGAAAGATGCTTACGAGCAAGGCATCAAACTTTTGCAATTGATTTCTGTACTTTATCGCCCGAAAGACATAAGCGCACGGCAATCCAAACTTTTGAAAAATCAAAAGTAACCGTCGTGCAGGATTCCTTGAAATCCACCGACAACATAAAAATTACTATGGACACAGTTATTATTAAAATATATGGTCCTAACAGGTTTAAGATTACAAATTGGTCATTATTTTTGCCTGAACTCGAAAAACGAAATTACAGCGACTTATCTCCCACAGAACGCTCTTCTCTTCGCCCATATCTCCGCCGTTTTGTGCTTCAACCAAAATGGCAAAGAGAATACCTACCACGTGTCGAAGTTTTTGAAGCGTTAACCTCGGACAAAAAAGATATACGCTATATTCTAAAAATTGAGTTTTCTGTCCCTAAGTTACTGTACTGGAACAGCTTGCAAGAAGTAGGCCCAAGCGACCAGCAAAGAGTATTCTCTGCCCTAAAGTCAGCTCTTGAAAGCGTTAGCATAACAACAGAAAACGAAACCATTGCGAACGCAATAGTTGCCTCAGTACACGCCTGTAAAAACATACCCCTGCCAAGACACATAAGGATGCGCGAGATAATAAGCGAACTAGAAAAAATTGATCTTAACAAAGTCTTCGACATAAGCGACAAACAATGCAAAAAGGGTGCAAGGGTATTAAATATCCACTCGGGAACAATAGACTGGTCTTTCTATGACAAGATTTCTGACTCTATAAGACCAAAGAATAAGCGAAGCGATAAGGGGCGCATAGACCACGAGAGAACTTTTATCGAACGTTACAATTTACAGGACCGCGAAGTCTTCCGTTATGAATACAGGATAAAGAAAACTCAAACGGTTAAAAGAGAAATAAATATCCTGCTTCAAAGAGATTATCAAACACCAGTTGTCTTCAAAGACTTGTTTGTGCCAAGCATAATGAAGACATTGGTCCTTAATTCTTGGAAAGCAATCATTGAGCGCCCAGAAAATCAGTTATCACTTTTCGCCACGGCCGACAGATTGTCACTCTTCTTGCACATATTGACCGAGGCGCGAAAACAAGGAGAAAGGGCTTATACCTTAAATACAGCCCTTGTGTCTTACGGATTGGCAATCGTGATAAAAGATCACGGAGCAAAAGAGGTACGAGGAGCTATCTTTGATCTGTGGAATACCGACCACACAGAACGACTAACGAAAAAAATTGATTTGGCCTCTGAGCTTATGCGAGGTTTGCCATACACAAATAACATTGCTTTTATCAACAACGCCCTTGAAAGATTCGAGCTTATAAGCTTAACTTTCTTAGAAAAAGGTATATAATGGTCTTGTTGACCCATATACGTTTTTTGCCGGAGGCATTTTATATGTCTTACTGTCCATAAAAGGGCGGTTCTGCCAGTAAAACTGCCTCTTGGTAAGTGTATTGGGTCAACCAGAACCGTCCTTTTATGGTATATGACAAAACAAACATCAAAAATTAAATACTTCGAATATGCTCGCAAATCTTCTGAGGGTGAAGATCGTCAGGTTCAATCGATAGAACGACAGCACGAAGAAAACAAAAAGATTATCGCCCGATATAATTTAGAGGTAGTAGATAATTTCTCCGAAAGCCGGTCAGCAAAACTCCCAAACAATAGACCAGCCTTTACCGAGATGGTCCAAAGAATAGAAAAGGGTGAGGCCAACGGAATCGTCTGCTGGCATCTCAATCGCCTTTCTCGCAATCCCCTAGAAAGTGGAATACTGCAACAATTACTTGCTGACGGGAAAATACAATCAATACAGACAAAAGAAAAAGAATATCTGCCCTCTGATAATGCAATTATTATTAGTGTCGAGAGTGGTATGTCTAGCCAATTTAGTAAAGACTTGTCTAAGGCCGTAAAAAGCGGACTTGATAAAAAAATTACCAAAGGGCAAGCTCCAGTATTGGCGCCCCTCGGCTATTTAAACACAAAAAGTGAAGCTCGTGGTGAAAACTACATAATTAAAGACCCTGATCGTTTTGACCTCATTAAAAAAGCATGGAGTTTAATGCTAACCGGAGAATACACAATACCAAAACTTCTCAGGATACTTAACGATGACTGGGGTATGCGGACACGGACCACGAGACATCGCGGAGGAGGTAAAATCAATAAGAGTACGATGTATGGGATTCTCACAAATATATTCTACACTGGACTTTTTATCTACAACGGCGAGGTTGGAAATGGAAAACACGAACCGATGGTAACAGTAGATGAGTTTGATGTGGTGCAGAAGTTACTCGGACGATACGGAAAACCAAGATCAAAGAGTCATATATTCACCTATACTGGCACAATGATATGTGGCGAATGTGGTAGTGCAATTACTGCGTGCACAAAAACAAAGCTCGTAAAGACAAAGAATGAAGTAAAAGATTACACGTTTTACTATTGCTCTCACCGCAAGAAAGGGACCGAAAATTGTTCCCAAAGAGCTTTCATCCCGCTAAAAGACATGGAAGGCCTAATAAAAGCAGAGATAAGCAAATACACGATTTCTGAAAAGTTCAGAGATTGGGCTTTGAGGATACTTGAAGAAGAACATTCAGAAGAAGTAAAAGAAAGAGAGCTTATTTACAAAATGCAATTAAACGACATCGAGGCCTCTCAGAAAGAGCTAGATAATCTCATAACAATGCGTATGCGCGAGCTTATTAATGACGAACAGTACAGCTCAAGAAAAAAAGAACTGACCGAGAAGATCGCTGTATTAAAACAAAAAATTACCGAGACAGAGAGCAGAGCGCTAAACTGGCTACAATACACCGAGCAGTTATTCAACTTTGCACAAGTAGCAAAAGCCAAGTTTGAAGACCCTGAAACTACAATAGAAGAGAAAAAGAGCATCTTTACCGCGCTTGGTTGGAACTACATAGTAAAAGACCAAAAACTCTATATTTCAGCCAATAATTGGCTCGAACCGATAGATAAAAAGAAAGAAACTGTTGAAGATGAAATAACTCGGTTGGAACTGGAAAATAATGAGGATTTACAAAGACAAAACACCCCTTTAGGGGTGCTCTGTCCAGTACTGCGCGGTCGATGGGACTTGAACCCACAACCTCTCGCGTGACAGGCGAGTGCTCTAACCAGTTGAGCTACGACCGCAGTGGCTTAATTATGACAATTTACTGAACTTTTTTCAATCTCCTTAAGCTCAAACACTATAATATATTTTGACCTTTTGAGCAAACTTTAGGCTTATTTACCTTGACTTTTTGGCTCATTTATGCTATACTTAAAGTAGGTAAAAATACAGAGTCAACCAAGAAAGCTGACTGGAGGATAAGACGATGAGAAGCTCTTTGATTGCTGCCCTTATGATCCTGGCCGCCTCGATTTCCTTTGCCCAGCCTGTCGCTGTGCAAGGCATTATCGAAGATGACCGTTTCCTCGCGATCTGTGAGGACGCGGCCGCTCTCGCCGGGTTCAAGTTCGAGACAGGGACATTCGACTCCCCCAAGACGGTCTGGTTCGCCTACCAAGGCGCAGACGGTCTGGAGTTACTGATCAACACGCCTCTCGCCGAAAGAGAGAAAAAGCTGATCAACGACAGAGGGATCGGAGAAGCCTGGACGATATACTTCGTCGGTGGAAGCAAAGAGAAGAAAAACTCTTGGCTCGTCGCCGACACCGTTCAGTACACTTGGATCTGGTTCGGAGAGAAGACAGAGCTCAAGGAAGCGCTGTCAATACTCGCCGAAGCTGGGGTCAAGTAGCCCTCCCCGCATTCCACAATCCCCCGGAGCCACGAGCACCGGGGGATTTTACTTTTTTAATACGAACTAGAATGGATCACAATTAAACCAGTCAATATAGCCATTGGGAGACTCCTTAAATAAACAAGGTCGGGGACGGTTAACCGCTGATTGATCCAAATGAAGATGCAAAGCCGAAGAACCATTGGTTGCCCACTCAAAGCGAGTGCACTCCCTAATCCCACTAAATCCCGTCTCGCCATTAGCTTCTTTAATTCTTGAGATGAGACTATCCACAACTGAACAACGATCTTCATCAGGGAGTGCCGTTGATATCGTTGTACCATCAGCACGCTTACTACAATCAATATCAATCGCTCCCCCTTGACTCCCATGTGGAGAGACAATCCCAGGGGTGTATTGGCCACTTGTCCCAACATAACAAGATCCGTTATCAAACTTAAGCGGATTACAACGATCTGGTGTTGGCTTATTCTTTATCATCTTTTGATATAATTGATAAAATTTACTCAAAAAATCTTCAGTCCCAGATATCGTACTATTATTACCGCCACTTGCTCCCGGCCAGTCAAAAGAATAGACGCCACTCTTGTTAACATCAAGAGCTAAGAGCAAACAAGGAGTGACTATTCTTAAGTCATTAGAGTAAGATGAAGAAAGGGTGCCGTCAGTACTATTTTTAAAAAGACAACCAGCACTATAGATGTTACCATCTCGGACATCAGATTTTATCGCGTCAAGCCAAACATCATCTTTAAGATCGAGGAGACTAGTGTTAACAAGCGAAGAGGTAGCAAAACCTTCACTGTCTTTAGCTGTTGCGCCAGAGCAGGCTTTGCCATCCTCGCGTCGGCAGCCAAGTAAACAAAAATGGTCTTTAGGATCTCCCGGGAGATTCCACTTCACATGAAGAGGAGGTATTGGATGCTTATTATTTGTCGTAACGATAGAACGGCTAAATTCACAGGTAATTGGCTGCCCATTAAAAGCGACTAAGGCTTGATCTTTTTCTCCGCAGTTAGCAAATTGAATATACTCTCCAGCCGAGCCGCTCTGAGAAAAAGCAAAAAACGAGACTAACGATAAAACAAAAAAAGAAGTAATAGTGAACTTATAAGAAAAGAAGGTTCTCATATCTAAATATTAACAAATAAGACCACTAGCAACAAATTAAGCTACTTTAGGGTCCTCAGTCTCTTCTCCTAAGCGGCGGAAAGACCCTTTACCGTAAGTTGACTCTACTAACTTGGCCAAGAATAAGACATCGCCGTTTAAGTAAGCTTCGGTAAATATTTTGAAAACTTCTTCCCTGTCTTCAAACCTTCCGCTGCTAGCAGAAAAAATATCATCGATTATTTGCCAGAGTTTCTCCCGATTCTTCTTATAAACAAGGCCGGCCCCCTCTTCAATTTTTTCGATGGCGTAATCGGGGGTAACAGGAAGACCATTTACTACTAGATGCTCAGGGATAAACTCACGTGAAAATCTTAGAGTTAGTTCTTGAGTCACCGCTTCATTAAGACCTCTAAAGTAAGTAATCTCCCCGTCATGACTAAACATCGTCAATCCTCCCCTCCTCTGACTTAAACCGATAAATCCTGGTGTCGCTTCCCCTGGATCAATAGCGTCCATAGACCAAAGAAAAGACCGGCCATCTTCTGGATTTTCCTTCCAACTTTCTAAATTTAAACTTCCAAAAGATTGTCCGTGAATAATCTCATGGGAGACAACAGAAACAAGGTCAAAGGCGCTAACCATTGTGGAAGAACCCTCTCCCAGAAATAGAATAACCCTTTGGTATTTAGAATCCCAAACGCCAAAAGAATCAAAATCATTTAAAGAGGGGTTCTTGGCTTTAAAGTCATCAAGGTCAACAAGGTGAAAATTATTGACCCCAACAGGCAGATAACTTTTGAGACCATATTCTTTAAGAAAAATTGGCAAGTCAACTGAAATTTTTTCAACCATTTTTTCGACTAAAGGAGAAACTTCGTATTCTTTTATAATCTCTCCATTCTGACCTTTGACGTCACCTCGCTCTTTAAAATGACCAGCCATAAAAGGAAGAAAAGTTTCCTCTGTCTCCAAAAGTTCCCCCCGTCCAACAATGCGGCTAATTGACGAGTCTTTTAGAGGTAATTCTTCCATATTTGTGTCGGCGGGAGGAATCGAACCTCCGACCTTGGGCTTATGAGTCCCACGCTCTAACCAACTGAGCTACGCCGACATATATAAAATTATACAAAGTGCTTATGAGTCCCACGCTCCCCGCCCGTACCGAACGGCACGTTCGGGCGGGTAACCAACTGAACTACGCCGACAATGTGTATATACTAACCGAAAATAGGAGAATTTTCAAATCAGAAAAGCCGGAATCTCGCTCCTCGGAAACCCACGGTTTTCCGACGGTCGCTCTGCTCCCTGCCTTCCTCCACGGGAGAACAGGTGTTCTCCCGACCCCACTCCCGTTCGACTCCGGCCAGAATCAGAGAAAAGAAAAACACCAAATCATACGAATTGGTGTTTTTCTTTTCTTGTAGCGGGGGCCGGAGTCGAACCGGCGTCTCAAGGTTATGAGCCTTACGAATTACCCCTACTCTACCCCGCAATGTAACTTGTGCTACATATTATACTACTACCTTAAATAAAGTCAAACTCTTGAAAAACCTGTTCATAACTGTTTATGGCCATCCGCGCCTCTCGCTGGCTAATGTGAAAATTGCTCTCATGAGCAATACGGTTACGGACCTTGTGAGCCTGCCAAGCCTGATCAATTGTCTGGAAATCACCGCGTTCGATATTCTTCATTTTTTCCCCCATATTGTCACCAGGTACAGAAAAGGTGTTAACGACAATTTCCAGAAGTTTATCGGCTTCAATGATAGCAAATTTCCAATCGTTGGGATTGTCTGAACCAATCAAAGTCATAACCTTCTCCCAGGCCTCATTGCGCACAGGAGCTTCGACAACCAAACTTTCTTCAACCTTCTCGGTAATACTCTTAGGCTTACCATAAACTCTTTCCCATTGACCTCGCAAAATAACTTCATATCGGTAAAGAAAGTAAATCAGCCCGGCCAGGAGAGGGACGGAGACAAAAAAGCAAATCCACCACAGCCGATCAAACGAGGAAGAAATACCACCGCGCAAGGACTGGTCAAAGATCATCGCCCACAAAGTAACAAAGAATTCGTAAATTAAATATAAGAAGTACTCAATATTTAGCATGACTCTATTATTTTACCAAGTGTGAACAAAATGTCATCTCGGCGCCAAGGAGCAACGATCTGAATGGAGAGGGGGAGCTTGTTGTCGGTAAAACCTGTCGGCACAGCCATGCCAGGAACACCGGCCATGTTAATGGGCACAGTAAAAATATCTTCAAGGTACATCTTAAGTGGATCATTAGTATTCTCGCCAATCGGATAAGCTGGGGAGGGAGCCACTGGTGTCGCGACGACATCCACTTCATCAAAAGCTTTGGCATAATCACGACGAATCAACTCTCGCACTTGGACGGCTTTATTGTAATAAGCATCATAATAGCCGGCTGATAAAACATAGGTCCCAAGCATAATACGTCGACGAACTTCTCGTCCCAACTTCTCACCCCGCGTCTTCATATAATCTTCAAGTAAGTCCTTGCCTTCGAGATGTGAGCCGTAACGCACTCCGTCGAAGCGGGCCATATTAGCCGAGACCTCAGAAAAAACAGTAATGTAGTAAGTAGCTAAAGAATAGTGAAGGTTTGGCATCTCTATGGTCTTAACTTCGCAGCCGGCTTTTTCTAATTTTTCTAAAGTTTCTCTAAAATTTTTGAGAACAACTTCGTCGATACCCCCCTGATTTAAGAATGACTCAGGTACACCAATACGAACTTTCTTCACGGCCTCAACTTTGGGAAGATCATAACTAGTAGAATCATATCTGTCCCAACCACGGATAGCCTCATAAATAATCTCCGCATCCTCTACTGTCCTCGCGATTGGACCAATCTGATCAAGAGAAGAGGCCATCGCCATCACCCCATAGCGACTAACTGAACCATAAGTAGGCTTCAGGCCAACCGTACCACAAAAAGCGGAGGGCTGACGGATAGAACCACCGGTGTCTGAACCAAGGGCAGCCAAGCACAGATTGCCACCAACAGCGGTCGCGGAACCACCAGAAGAACCTCCCGGGACACAACTTGGATCATGCGGATTACGCGTCACACCGTAGGCCGAATTCTCAGTTGAACCACCCATGGCAAATTCGTCCATATTTGTTCGGCCCAAAAAAACCACTCCTTTCCCTTTTAACTTCTCAATCACTGTTGCACTATAAGTCGCCACATAATTCTCCAACATCTTAGACGCCGAAGAAGCAATGCGCCCCTTAATCAAAATATTATCCTTAATCGCCATTGGGATACCCGTCAGGATATCAACATCTTTGCCGCTCTTAATTCTCTCGTCAGCAACTTTAGCCTGATCAACAACATCAGCAAAAACTTCGAGATAAGCGTTAAGCTCCGGATTCTTCTTCTCAATCTCAGCAAGATAGGTTTCAGCTAATTCAACAGCTGTAAACTCGCCCTTTATTAGAGCGTCATGAGCTTTTCTAATGGTTAAATTATTTAAATCGATATTGGCCATAAAATTAAGAGATAGAGTCGCCTAAAATTTTCTTCACCACAAAATAATCACCACGACGCTTAGGTGCTTGCGACAAAATTGGCTCGGTATTAAGACCCGCCTCAAAAGGTTCAACATCCTCACGCATAACATTACGCAAATAATAATTTTCAGGGACGTGTTCCTCGGTCAAACCTGGAGCTTTCTGAAGCTCACCAATATAACCCAAAATCGCCTCCATATCCTGCTGGAGTTTATCCTTCTCAGCCTCGGACAAAGCAATTCTGGCTAAATTCGCCAGATTATCAATATCTTTTCGCTCTAACATGATGTCTAGTATAACATCGCTAAGAAATCTTTCAATTCTTGACCGCCTATGGCCCGCCACTCGCCAGAACGTAATTTACCAAGTTTGATATTCATAACTCGCACTCTTTTGAGACTCTTTACTGTCAAATGAGCGCCATCTAACATGCGGCGAATTTGGTGCTTCTTGCCCTCCGTCAGAAGTATGGTCATAGTGCTCGGCCCCGTGATTTCCACATGCTTGGCCTTAAGCATTTCTCGAAGTGAAATTACGCCACCCTCAAGAATCTTCTTGTGCATCGGCGATACTTTTTCTTTTACCTCCACTTCATATTCTTTCTCGTGCTCGTATTTGGGATTAAGCAAGCGATCAGTAATACGACCATCATTGGTTAACAAAATAAGGCCTTCAGACTCTTTGTCGAGACGTCCAAGGGGAAAAATATCTTTTCTCTTGGTTAGGTCAGAAATCTCGCGCTCATCTTCTTGAGGTGAATGAGTCACGATCCCGCGCGGTTTATAGAACGCAAAATATTCAAAAGTTTTTTCCTTAATTCCCGCTTTGGGAGAAACCTCAACTTTGTCATTTTTATTAACCTTATAGCCCAAAACAGCGGTCTTCCCGTTGACCAAGACTAGGCCCTCGGCAATTAAGTCATCAGCGCCACGCCTTGTCGCCACTCCCTTTAATTCAAGGTAGCGGTTGATGCGGATAGGATAATCGATTAAGTCTTCTTCATTCATGATAACTAGTCTAGCATACTTTTGAACTCTTCCTCACTTATAACAGAAACACCGAGTTTAATAGCTTGATCGAGTTTTGATCCAGCTTCTTCACCGGCAAGTACATAACTTGTTTTGCTTGAGACGGAACTTGAGACATCTCCCCCATTTTTCTTAATTAAAGCCTTAGCCTCATCACGCGAGAGTGTTGGCAAAGTGCCAGTCAGGACAAAGGTCTGATCTTGTAGTTTTCCTCTTTTATTCTTTTCTACAGCTCCATCCCCAACAGGTATAATTTTGACTTGAGAGAGCAGATCTTGAATTAATTTTTTATTGTCAGAATCGCGGAACCAATCATAAATAGATTGAGCGACAATCTCCCCTACTCCTTCAATTGCTTGCAAATCTTCAAGCCGAGAGTTTTGAATTTTAGCCAGAGTGCTGAAATGCCCGGCCACGTCCTCAGCAGTTTCTTCTCCCACATTAGGGATGGAGAGACCAACGATAAATCTTGAGAGTTCTACCCTCCGACGGGCATTGACGGACTCAATCAGGTTATCGGCCGACTTCTCCGCAAAACGAGGTAAAGCTAATAGATCACCCTTCTTCAGTTTGAAGATATCAGCAAAGTTCGAGAGCAAACCAGCCTCAAGCAATTGGTCAATAACTTTTGGACCAAGATTCTCAATATCAAAGGCATGCTTCGAAACAAAATGATAGAACTTGCGAGTTAGCTGAGCAAAAGAATTCTTATCAACACAACGCCAAGCCGCTTGGCCAGGGATACGTTCAATTGGTCCTCCGCACTCTTTAAGTTCGGTTGGCCATTTGAAAACTTTTTCTTTACCGGTGCGCATCTCTGTCAGAACCTTCACAATATCGGGAATAACATCACCCGCTTTCTGCAAAATGACAGTATCACCGACTCGCACATCAAGACGTTTGATCTCATCTTCGTTATGGAGAGTCGCACGCGAGACAGTGGAGCCGGCCACCAAGACAGGCTTAAGGTTGGCCACCGGAGTAATTGTCCCCTGTCGCCCAACTTGAAGAACAATGTCTTCGACGATAGTTACCACCTGCTCAGCGGGAAATTTGAAAGCAATAGCGAAACGTGGTGCTTTACCGGTATAACCAAGTTTCTCCTGACTCACTCGTTCGTTGACCTTCACTACCACGCCATCAATCCAGTAATCTTGACTGTCTTTCTTCTTTTGCCATTTCTGCCAATACTTAATCACGGCCTCGATATCAGGGCAAAGTTCGTAATGTTTGTTAACTTTAAAACCAAGTTTGGCTAAACGTTTTAATTCAAGCTCTTGGGTATCGGTCAATTCGCCGGCGGAAATATCATAAATAAAAGTATCGAGCTTGCGCGCCGCGGCCACTTTGGGGTCCAGTTGACGAAGCGTCCCCGCCGCCGCATTCCGCGGGTTAGCAAAAAGTAGCTCACCTTTATCGGCTCGATCCAAATTAAGACGTTGCAATTGCAAACGACCTAGCCATACCTCTCCCTCTACAACGATATCAACTTCTTCTTTAAGTTTAAGGGGGACACTATCAATCGTCTTCACATTCATTGTCACATTCTCTCCAACCTTACCGTCACCTCGCGTGGCCGCAATCTTAAGCTGACCCTTCTCATAGGTGAGCACGGTATGAAGCCCATCAATCTTAAGTTCGCAGACATAAGAGACCTTACCCTCCACACCCTTTCTCACGCGTTCATCAAAAGCGCGGATATCCTCAGGCGTAAAAGCGTCATTAAAAGACCATTGAGAAACCACGTGCACAACTTTCTCGAATTTCTCTAAAGGCTTGCCCGCTACTCGCTGAGTCGGCGAGTCAGCTGTAATCAAGTCAGGATATTCCTCTTCTAAATTGGCCAATTCATACTTAAGAGAATCAAGGGCCTCATCGCTAATCTCGGAGATATTCTCGACATGATAAAGATAACGATAGTGGTTTATCGCCTCCCTTAGCTTATTTATACGCTTTTTTGCCTCCTCACGGCTGGTATTGGCCATGGGTTAATTATAGAAAAAATAAGGAGAAAGGGGAAATCAATTTACCAGGCAAAAATCATTGATCTTTTCGTCAAACGACTTCCCCCTGTTAAAGGGTCCTGATTATAACCATCAGCGATTGCCAGATAATTAAACTTTTCTAATGTCCCACTCATAACTTTGTTGCTCCCATTTAATCTATCAAGGTTAATTACTACGGATAAACCAATAAAAAGATCCTTCCCCCCAATATTTACAGGCAACACTCCTGATTCATACTTATAAGTCCCAGGGAATGGGCCGGGGAGTTTTTTAAAAACAAACTCGGCTGATCTGTCCACTCCAAAACAATCAATTGTAATATCTCCAAATTTTAAAGTATTAGGAATGGGAGCTGTTGGGTCATAATCAATAAAAGCATCCTGATCAAGATAATGTTTAAGACATTCTCGCCCAGAATTAGCGGCGTAATAAAAAGATGTTTCAGAATTACGACTAAGAGAAGAAAAAACTAATTGTTTAGTAATTATATTCATCAAGATCATCCCTACTGTTAATACCGCCCCAGAAATTAAAATGGCGTATAATAGAGCAAATCCTTTTTTAGAAGAATAAAACATAATTTATTTTGTAAAAATAATAGTGCTAGAGACAACGTCCTTTGGTGGTAAAATGGCCCTCTTAATTGTAACCTTAGAAATTATCTCATATTGCCGAGGGAGAGTCGTTGGATTGACAGTTATCTCTCTCGAAAAAACAGTTGACCCGGCAGGACCACATTGATAACCATTGGAGGGGTTAAGCTCAAGAGGGCAACTGCACCAGGCAGCAGCAGGAGCAGAACACTCCATAGTGGGAGGTGTATCATTAGACTGATCAACCATCAATTCTACTCCTTCTTGAGCTAGATAAGTAGCAGTAATCTCATCTCCAACATAACGAGAATCACGAAGAGCAGTAGAAAGGAGAGACATTGGACCCAAAACAACAATCATCAGGATAGTAATTGCAACAAATGTTTCAATAAGAGTAAAACCTTTTAAATTTTTTTTGTTTTTTGTCATAATTATTAACTTCCTACACTTCTTTGTGAAACGGTGTCTTGGATAAAGAAGGAGGATCTTTCTCTATCAGTAAAACCGGCCTCTCCAAAAATCAAAAATTTAACAACTTTTCTCTTAAGTGCAGAAGGAACCGTGTCAAAAGTAAATTCAAACTTAGTAATTTTGATTTCAGGAGAAGTAAGAATAGAAACTGGTCCAGAACAAAGACCAGTAGAGGCAACAGGGACGTCACATTTTTTAATTCCTTGCCCCTCAAGAAAATAACGAACATCTTTCTCTGGAATCAGCCCCCACAAAGAATCCACTGGCTCAAACTGGATACAACTTGTCCCACAAATTAAAGGCTGGCTATAATTAGCCCCCTCCCTGATATTAATTGAAATACTTTGAACGGAAAAGCCAAGATTGTCCATTAAAATTCGAAGTTTCTGTGCCTTTTTATAAGAAAAAGACAGGGTTAGTAACGTTGAGACTACGATGAAGGCAACAATGACAAAAATGGATACAGAGACCATCATCTCAATAAGGGTAAAACCAAACTTTGAAAACTTTGTTTTTTTGTCTTTTGTCATAAATTAACTACAAGATTCAATAGTTATTTGGCCATTACCATAAACTTTAATGCACCGAGAACCAACAGAACCCTTATCAGAGGTGATAGTGATTTCGGCAGAAATAAAATTAGCAATACTAACAGAACCACTCCCAACATAATTATTATAAACCATCGGTTCTAGAGATGTCCCGGTGACATTGGAATAATCATTGGCTTTAAAGACAACGTCAATCGACGATGGGGGCGTAGGTTGTAGTGGAGAAATTTTAATAGCCGAGACCTTAAACCCGGTTATGTCATAAGTTTCTTCTTTTGTTGCTTTACTATTTTTAAACAGGTAAAAACTATTGGCTCCAGAATCAAGGTGAATACCATACACCACAGCCACTCCACCTTTTTGTGATGCCCCATAAACTTGGGCTCCACGAATGTAGGTTGCAACTTCACTCGTGGTAAGATCAAGAGAACTTTTACTGCTAAAGTTAGGGATATCAGCAATAACAATAGCCGTTATAACAAAGAAAATCGCAAGGACGACTATTAACTCCAAAATAGTAAAGCCTTTCCCTCCCTTAGACAGGGAATTCTTCATTAGAGAAATTTTTTTAAAAAAACAGAACATTGATTGAAGATAAAAATACCAACCAAAACCCTAGAATTATAAATGGGGCAAAGGGTATTTCACTTCTCATTGTATAACTTTTTCCTTTGCGCCACAATTGAGTTTTCCCCCATGCAATAAGGAATAGGCCCACTACAGCACCGATCCAAAAAGAGAGTATGAGGGCCGATAGGCCCAAGGGCCAACCCAAGATCAAACCGACACCAAGGGCCAACTTAACATCCCCAAAACCAAGCCATTTCCCACGTGATATAGCCCAAAGAAAAAACAGGGGAAGAGAAGTTGATACCCCACCAATAATCCCCAACAAAATATCTCCAGAAACTAAGACTTTAATTAAACCAAGAAAAATAAAGGTAAAAACAAAACCATCGGGGATAATTTTATGGCGAAGATCATACACAGTAATGACAACAAGAAGGCAGCTCATAGTTAAATACAGGGGCAAGAGAATTGGACTAAAGCCAACCCTTAGAAAAACGACAAAAAACAGTAGTCCGGTGATAAGTTCAACTAAAGGATACTGCCAAGAGACACGTGACCTACAACCACGACAACGACCACCCTGAATAACAAAACTCAAAACAGGAAAAAGTTCATACCAATGCAGTTTCTTGCCACAAGATAGACAACCAGACCGGCCGGACAAAGTCCGGCCGGTGTTGTAGCGGTAAATAACGACATTAAGGAAGCTCCCTATAATAAGACCGAGAAGAAAGAAGGTGAGAGCAAACATCTTTAGTTAATAGGAGCAACGTAGACAAGAGATGAAGGAAGGGTGTCAAGTAAGGTTGCCCCTTGTTTAAGTTCAAGGTTTAAAGGTTTTGTTGTTTGACCCAAGCCAAATCCAGCAGGACGAGTCGGAGGATTCGTTGAAGGTACAATCCCAACCCAGAAGGACGTTCCTCCTGTTAAAGTATCACAAGCTGCGTATGTTCCGTCTGCTGAGGAACTACAGACTAAAGATAATTCGGTAGGGAGGTCTGTTGAGGACAAAGAGAGGTTACCAGTGGTAGGACAGCCTACAGTTGAGACTTCTATATTAACAGTACTGGCAGTATTTGGCTCAACATATTTAATATATTTTCTACTGCCGGCAACGAAGTCCAAATTACAAGCAGTTGGAACACCACATTTACCATCGCCATCTGTATCAGCATTACAACAGACGAGTGGCAACGCAGGTACGAGTTCGTTATCGCCGACACAAACATTTGTGCCCTCGCCAGTAGCAGAAGAACAACTCGCGTCACTAACTGAAGTCCCCTTACTATCAACAACAGTAACTCCTCCTGTTTTAGGACCGGCAATAGTATAAGTGACATAGGAATCTTTACCTGTCGAAGGGGGGTCGGAAACGGCATCACCTGACCAGGTATAAACGTATTTGGTAGTATCACTCTCTAGACCACTGATATCTGTGCTTGGGTCGACAAACCAGCGAAAAGAAGTGCTCAAAGGCCCCGAGCTTGGAGCAACGTGGCAGTTAACAAATTTTGTTGGCCCCCCGTCACAATCAACTATACAAGGACCTTCAGAAGAACAACAGTCAGGTCCATTTTTACAATCAGTATCAATATCCTCAGTGCAACTCCCGGGAGGGCCACCTTGATCCCCTCCCAAATTAATCCACCCAAGGTTAAGGTCCCCCCAGGCATAACCACTAAAGTATTTTCCGCCTGAAGCATTTGTGGCAAGTTTAACATTGATCATCTTAATCCAGCCATCCCAACCACCTCTCTCAGTATCAGGTCGCAAATTACCAGAACAACTACCAATAAAAACCGAGCAAGCCCGGGCCCAACCTTTTAGATCAGGGTCAACCAATTTAGCGCCATAAGGAGTATCGTTACCTGAAGGACCCGAAAGACTTGGATCAAACTTAATCCAGCCCAAACTAGAACTCCAAGCGTAACCACTTAAAGCACCCGTGGTAGAAGACATAGTGACAGCGTAAACACCAGAAGGAGAGGAGAGGTCTTTAGAGTTAAAACTTAACCACCCGGTATTTGAACTCCAAGACCAACCACGAAGCTCTATACCAGTAACAGTAGTCTCAGCCATCACACCATCTTTAACCGCTGGTAAAAAAACTAGAGCCGAAGCAAGGAGCAGTCCAGCTAGTAGAAAAAATCCAAGTCTTTTTTTTGTCATCTTATTTTTAAGCTTTAAAGCAATGGTTAATTCCTTTTATTGTACCATAAAGCAATTCTTATTGGGTATTGAGTTATCCACTAATAACAAATTATCTTAGTCACGGCAATAAGCATAAACGGCTTTAGCTGCGGGAACCCTTTGGAGGACCTTCCCAGCCGAATCTGCACAGAAATAATATCCAGAATCAGAAAGAAGCTTTCCATAAATAGCAAAAGAATGAGCCCGGACAGCACTCCCAAGAGAAGAGTTAATGTAATAAAAAATTTTTCCTCCCTGATTAGAACTATCCACCTCCAGTGTCAATATCGCTTTACAAACCTCAAAGCTTGAACCAAATTTACCAATACACCCAAAATCATCCCCAAATAAATGGGCCGGTTGATTATACCCCGGGGAGGTTGCCGTTGTCGCCCTCAGATCCATATAATGAGACCCATTAAAACCTATCTCCAGTTGTGTTTTTATATTTTTGACATTAGTTTTGATTCTAGCATCCTTAGCGCTTAAACGAGCGCTATTTATAAAAGTAAGAACAATCCCAGACAAAAGCCCGATGATTGCTATGACAACCAAGAGCTCTATTAAGGTGAAGCCTCTTTTACGTTTTATATTGTCCATGATTAATCTATTATAGCAAAATATAAAAAATTCTAAATATCATATACACCTTTAGAGACAAGTAGCGGCAAGGCCATAGATATCTCCCATACCAACAAAACCAGTTTTGCCACCAGAATCAGCGCAAAAGTACAAATTCGAGTCGCGAGTCATACGGCTATAGATAGCATACGACACCGCAAAAGCCCCCTCCTCATTAGGAGGATTAGATATAACCCGATAAAAAACGGTAGCAGAATTACCCTGTTTGATAGTATCATTAGACAAATACTTGAGGGCACTATAATTAGGTGAATCGGAAGGGACTGCACCAGCCTCACAACCAGAATAACGGTGACAAAATTCCGGTCGGCTGATGACAGGGAAACTTGTAACAAGATCGGGATAAAAATTCCCATTGCCACGGCCTAACTCAAGAATAGTCCGAGCACTTTTAGTATTAGAAATAATCCGTGCATCCTTAGCCTTAATACGAGCAGAATTAAGGGAGGTCAAAACAACACCCGACAAGATACCTATGATTGCAATAGTAACAAGAAGTTCAATGAGGGTAAACCCCTCCTTCAGATTTAACATACTATTTAATAATAGCAAAATAAATAGCTTTTCTAAAATTTAATTATCCACTTTTTACAGCAACCAAAAAAGCGAGGCTTAGCCTCGCTTTCTTGGTTGGAAGAACTTTATGGACAAGTTGTTGAGGCTACGGTCATATCAACTTGAGATGTTGAACAAGAACCCCCCGTCATCGTCACTGTATAACCTGGATTGGTAACGGCACAAGACAAACCAGCACCCGTTCCGGTATTTGCAGCATATGTGACACTAGTCGCTTGAAGCTGAGCAGCCGTTGGCAAATTGCTCCCCCCAGTACACATAGGGGAACCAGCAGTAGTCGCCAAGGTTATAGTAGAATTATCACAGCACATAGCAATTCCAGCTCTCAGGGAGGACAAAGAAGCCTGAACGGCCGCAACTTTAGCCTTCGTACGAGCCGAGTTTAATGATGTCAAAACAATACCAGACAAAATACCAATGATCGCGATGACGACCAAGAGTTCAATTAATGTAAAACCTTTTTTCATGAAAATTAATTTGTTAACTAATAATTATTAATAATATTTTCTGGCAAAAACCAGAGTTTTCGACTTGTTTATTTAATATGTCTATTTTACACCACTTTAAGAATAAGGTACAAGGGGATATCCCCTTCACCCGCCAGACCTTTGGGCGGCCTCTCAAGGTCTGGCGGGGAGAGTGAGAGGGTAGGAAACAAAGAACCAGTGGGGATATCCCCGTCTAGAGACCCTGGGCCAGGTTATAGATAGGTACCAATACAGATGTCAAGAGAACACCAACACCCACTCCAAGAATCACGATCATGATTGGCTCAATTAAACCAACCAGGGTATCCACTTCATTACCCACCTCTCTCTCGTAGAACTTGGAGAGCTTCTCTAAGACAAAACCAAGTTTACCAGACTCCTCTCCCACTTTAACCATCTGAACCATAACACCGGGAATTTCGGGATAACGACCAAAGATGTCAGAAATAGAGCTACCCGACTGCACGGCTTCGCCAGCCTCTTTGAGAATATTCTTATAGACTTGGTTGCCCACAACATCACCAGTAATCTCCAAAGAGCGAACCATCGAGATACCCGAGGAGAGCATGGTGTTCATGTTATCGGAAATACGAGCTAAATAGAGCTTCTGATAAAGACGCCCGACATAAGGAATCGACAATTTGAAACGAGACCAAGACAAACGACCATTATCAGTTGTAATGTATCGACTGAAATAGACGAAACCAACGACAAAGAGGATTAAAATAGGGATACCAAAAGTGGCGGCAAAATTGCTAAAGCCAATAACAACGCGAGTATAAATAGGCAAGGTCTGCCCCGTCTCAAGAAGGATAACGGATAGGCGTGGAATAATAAAGACAATCATCAAAATCATCACAACAATGAACGACGCGATAACAAAGGCTGGGTAGATAAGAGCATTGGTGGCTCGGGAAGACAGGGCGTAAGACCGGTCCATATAATCGGCTAAGTAGGTGAAGGACTCGGACATCTTACCCGACTCCTCGCCAGCTCGAACCATGTTGATATAAAAATCAGAGAAAACGGCCGGATGCTTAGCCATAGCGGCCGAGATAGGTATACCCCCCTTGATATCATCGGTAATCTCTATTAGAGCGCTACGCAAAAATGGATTAGTCGCCTCAGTTGCCAAGAGTCTGAAGGTCGCCAAGACTGAAACTCTCGCCTCAAACATTGTCGCAATCTGCCGAGACAGCATAACAATCTCCTTGGGCTTAACTTTACGAACAAAAGGCAAATTCAATGCTAATAGACCGCCCTTATTTTTTATTTCTTCCGGCTTAATAGAGACAATAACGAGGCCTCGACGCTGGAGAGAGCCAATGGCAATATCAATATTAGGGGCATCAATACTCCCCGCCTGCTCGCTTCCCGCTTTATCAATTGTTTTATAAATAAAAAGCATATTTTTTTAATTTTAAATAAGCTTATTTAAACCATCAGGGTTAAGAGAGTAACGGAAGGCGTTGTCAGCACTAATCTCCCCATCACGAACAAGCTCAGAGAGAGAGCGATTGAGGTCTACCATGCCTTCTTGGGTCCCCGTCTCAATGAGAACATCAATCTCCGCGGTGCGACCCTCACGAATGAGGTTAGAGACAGCATCGTTATTAACTAAGAGTTCATAAGCCGGGATCAACCCACCAGAGATACGGGGAATTAAGCGTTGGGAAAAGATGCCCAATAAGGAACCAGCCAACTGAACACGAATTTGATGTTGTTGGTTACCGGGGAAAGAGTCAATGATACGGTCGATAGTCTGAGAGGCACTATTGGTATGGAGAGTGGAGAGAACTAGGTGCCCCGTCTCAGCCGCGGTCACTGACATGCTAATAGTCTCAGGGTTACGCATCTCGCCAATCATAGCGACATTCACATCCTGGCGGAACATTGAGCGGAGGGCGGTATAAAAATTCTTGGTATCAAAACGAACTTCTCGTTGATCAATAATTGAACGATCGCTAGTAAAGAGGTATTCAACCGGGTCTTCAATGGTGATAATGTGCTCGGCTCGTTCTTTGTTGACCATCTCAACCAAGGCGGCTAAGGTCGTGGACTTGCCTTGTCCCACCGGACCAACAACCAAGAAGAAGCCTTGTTTCTTGTTCACAAAATCAATAAGACGCTCTGGGAGGTTAAGATCCTTCAATGATTTAATCTTCATCGGGATGAGACGCAAGGCGATACCGGCCATCCCCCGCTGAAAGAAGGCGTTGCCACGGAAGCGGATCTCCGCTGTCGGATTGTAAGAGAAGTCAACTTCACGTTCTTCGAGAAAGATTTTTTTGTTCTCATCATTCAAGATCTCCATCGCGAGACCCAAGGTGTCTTCTGGAGTTAAAACTGGTTTTTTCACAATTGGGATTAGCCCGCCAGAAACGCGAATAGACGGATGGCGTCCGGCCGTTAAGTGTAAGTCCGAAGCGCCCTCTTTGGCGACGATCAAGATGAGTTCTTCTATTTCTTTGCGATAATCTTTCATTTTTAAAATTTATTTGGTAACAGGGGCGCCAACAATCTCTAAGACCTTATCTACCACTTCAGTTGGTGTGGCACTAGCTTTAACAATATAGCCATCGGCACCTAAGGTGAGACTCTTCTCCACATCTTCTTTCTGACCCAGATTAGAGAGGACGATCACGGAATGTTTACCTTCTAACTTGCGGTCTCTAATTCTTTGGATTAATTCGAAGCCGTCCATCTCGGGCATAACAATATCGACAAGGAAGATGTCGGGCCTAAGACCAGCATCAATTTTAGCCAAAGTGGAAGGACCACCATCAGCTGACTCCACGATGAAGCCTCGCTCAGTGAACTTGATCGAGTACATCTCAGACAAGAACTTGTCATCGTCAACGATAAGAATAGAGTATTTTTTATCCATAGCTTTATTATATTATAATTTATTAACTTCTTCAAAAGGAATAATCCCTTGAACTGACTTAATTATCGCATCTTCTCGCATAGAGATAAAGCCCTGGCTACGGACATATTTATAAATTTCATTCTCCCCGGGATTTTTTAAGATAAGACGCTCTAATTCCTTGTCCATTGGCAAGAACTCGAAGACGGCAATACGCCCCTTAGTGCCTGACGGACAAGTAGCACTCTTCTCGGCCCGATAAATCACCGAGGTGTCGGGGATCTTACTCCGGAATTCTGCGGGGAGATCTTCAAACTGCTTATCGATCATCACTTTCATACTATCTTCAATCGGGACAGCTTTCTTGGTGTCCTCACAGAGAATAGGCGCCAGACGCTGACCAATCGCCAAGACCAAAGTTGGCGGGATAAGATAAGATTCTATTCCCATGTCAATCAAACGCGGAATAACACCAATGGCATTATTGGTGTGGAGGGTCGATAACACTAAGTGGCCAGTAAGAGCAGCCTGGATAGCCAATTTTGCCGTCTCGGCATCGCGCATTTCTCCCACCATCACAATATCTGGGTCCTGACGGAGTATGCTACGCAAACCGCTAGAAAAAGTATAATCAATCTCTGGACGAACTTGAGACTGTGAGACACCAGGAATATCATATTCAATTGGGTCTTCAAGAGAAACAACATTATAACGCTCACGATCTAGATAATTAAGCATCGCGTAGAGAGTTGTTGTCTTCCCAGAGCCGGTCGGCCCAGTGAGCAAGATCAAACCATATGGTTTATCAAGAGCCATCTTAACTTGCTCTTGCTGTTCAAGCGACAAACCAATAGAACCCAAATTAACACTCCTCTTGGTTGGATCAAGAATACGCATCACGATCTTCTCTCCCCAATAAGTTGGGAAGGTGGAAACACGGAAATCGGCCTTACGTCCCTCAAAGGCGTAGGAAAAACGACCATCTTGAGGCTTGCGCTTCTCATCAAGTTTTAAATTACAGAGTATCTTAATACGAGCGACCATTGACTCATGGACAGCCATTGGTGGAGTGAGACTAGTATATAAAATGCCATCCACCCGGAAACGGACTTTGATTGTCCCCCCTGTCGGTTCAATGTGAATATCTGAGGCGCCACCAGACAAAGCGTTTTGAATAATAACCGAGACAATTTTGGTAATCGGGGCCTCCTCAACAATATTTGCTGTCTGAGCTTGAGCTTCATCGGCCCCACCTTTTCTAAATTCAGCCACAGACTCTTCAGCGGCGCGAATCTCCTTCTGAATATCCCCCACTACGACACCAGACTCATCGTTATAACCTTCATAACTCTTAACTCCAGCCGCAAAATCTTTTTTAGATATCAAATAAATTTTGAAAGGGACACCAGAACGAGTACCAATAAATTGAAGGGCATCAAGAGCTTCAGTGTCTTCGGGATCCACCATACCAACTTGTAAAACCCCATCGGTAAAGCCGAAGGGAATAAGTTGATAGGTTCGAGCCGATTCTTCAGAGATATACTTAAGAACCTCAAAAGGAATCTTGCTGTCATCTAGCTTCTTAATTGGGATATTATAGGTATTGTCCATCTAATTACTCTCCAAGCGGACCAGGAGTGGTCGTGGCTGGCCCAGTTGTTTTTGGGGTAGAAGTAGCGACACTGCCTTTAGCCGGGATAAAATCAAGCCCTGTCACAGGAGCAAAGGGGTTAGGCCGCCCAACGGGGCGATCCTCAAGTGGCTTGCCAAAGTCTTGCAGGCCAGTTTGGAAGATTGGACTAGTAAGAAGAGAAAGGTCAGACAAATTCACCTGACTCACATTCTGTAAAATCTGAATGAATTGATTGGCTTGAGCTGTCGCTTCATCGACAGGACCCTGACTCCCCCCACCAGTAACTGTCACTCCGCCGGTAGTGGCCGTTTCCCCACCACCGCTGAACATCCCATAGGCCCAATAGCCTCCAACAATAAGAAGGATGGCAATAATTATGTAAGTTATAGTATTTTTGCTCATAAACTATTTAACCCAATAGGTTTTAATCTCAAAATTATATTGATTAATACCTTTATCATCGACGGTAAAGGAAAGTGATGAAACATCGGCCACGCGCAGGCTATTGGCCAGACTATCTAGAAAATTAAGGAGTGATTCGTAGTCGCCAGAGACAGAGAAAGACAGGAAGGTCTCAGCAATAGTATTCTGGCCAGAAGCGGCGATATCGGAACCAGCGCCATCAGAAGGGACAGCCCCCTCTTCTTCTAAACCACTTCGAACTTTAACATTTTTTATTGTCATCCCATGACGCTCGGCAATATTATTAATATCAATAATCAAATTGATATTATCAATGTGATCAGGAATGAACTTATCAAGCTTCTCCAAATCTTCGGGTCTGATACTCTTTTGTGTTTGCTCAAGACTCGCAATTTTGCTCTTTAATTTCTCGGCATTAGCAATAGCTTCGTTAAGATTTTTTTTGTCCATTAAGAGCTGGGTTAGGCCTTCAGCCTTCCCTCCTAAAAAGATATTTTGCATTGTGGCATCCGCACTCCCATTCCAAACAACGCCACCAATCGAAAAAACGATGATACCAGAGAGAATGAGACTAACGATAATAAGAATTAAGCGTGTCATGTTATTGGCTTTGGCTATTTTGGCTATATGATAATAGTGACGGATCGACCACTAATGTTAAGTTAAAGGAGACTTGCCCTTTAGGGTCAAGGTTAAAATCGGAAAAAGAGAAATTACGAATAAGCTTCTTGGCGCCTGGGTCAGTAGCAAAAATCTTTTGCTGGAAGGCAATGTCCTCGTAACTCTTAGCCACCCCTCCAATCGAGAGCCCGGTATCACTGAAATCGAATTTTTTATATTGGATATTCTGTCCAGTCACCGTGCTTAAGAGATTAAACAAGGGGCGCATCGCAATATGATTATTCAAAACACTAGCCCCATTCTTTAGTTTGGTATCAAGGCGCTTAAGGTCCTCCAATTTGCTACGCTCGAAATCTTGAGTCTCAACAGTAAGTGAAGCGCGTAAGCCACAACTACCAGATCCTCCTCCAGTGTTAGTACAAGGGCTGTTGATCTCACTATCGACAGTGGAACGATAAACATAGATTCCGGCCAAATAAACAAGAGATCCGGCTAGAATGACAAGAGCAATGATGCTTAAGATACCAACGGGCTCACGCCTCGTCCGAAGATCAGTACGAATGGTATCTTTAGGGATGAATGATGTAGGTATTTTGCTATCCATATAAATTTAATTTTATTTCGACCTAGAGGTCTTCGAGTTTCCGCAGAGCAAGACCAACTGCTACCGCGAACTCCGGACCGGCTTCTTTTAATACATTGTTTAGAAAAGCGGGGGCTTCGACCTTATCGAAAGGCAGGCCAATCACCACTGGCACACCCACTATCCCGCGTGCAACTTCAAGAATTCCCTTCAGCATTGCTCCTCCGCCAATCAAGACCATCTTATTTATCGAGCGTTTGTTTTCTCTCTGATATTTTACCATAGTTTTGCTTGCTTCAGCAAAAATATATTCTACTGTTGGGCTAATCATCTCAACCAGATCACCCTTCTCGACATCGCCGACTAAACCGAGACGTCTCTTTACCTCCTCGGCTTTAGCAAAGGGAATACCGAGAGAGCTCGAGATTGAAAAAGTGATATCTTGAGAACCCTTAGGAATTGTGTGGGACAAACGAACAATGCCATAATCAATGATCGCAAGTTTTGACGAACCGGCCCCAATATCAAGAATAGCTGTGGCCGAAAGATCATTAGGCATAACCGAACGGATGGAACTGAAAGTCTCAATCTCAAAGGCATCTACAGCCAGATTAAGTTTATTGGCAATGTCCTGATACTCACGGACGGAATCTTTGTTGATGGAAGCAATCAAAACTTCCATTTTGCGTCCACTACTGCCATCAACAGGGGCCTCAGGCACTTCAGAGCTCTGAGTACTGGCGTCTCCCGCCACGGCAAAATCTTTTTGGCCATGAGGGACAACCCACCAATCAAGAATTACCTCAGAGATAGGTACGGGAACATATTTGCGGGCTTCAAGAGGAATAACTTCAGGCAAACGAGCTTCGGGCATCTCTGGAATATCAGCCGAAATAATTAAGCTATGACTAAGGGGTATAGCAATAGCTCCAACCTTAGCGGTAACGTTAGCTTCTTTAAACAAATCACGAACTAGCTCAATCAGTTTCTCGGCGGGAAGAGGTGTCGCTTGGCCAACAGCGTTGTTACTATATGGACCACAGGCAAGTTCGCCATAAGTTTCTAGAATAGCTTTGCCATGCTCTTTGCGTAATTGCACAATTTTTACCGAAGAGATGCCAAAGTCAATAGCCACGGCGCTACTTTCCTTTTTGCCGAAACTGGAAACAATTTTTTTAAATTCATCTAGAAAGCTCATGCGTATGATTCGCTTATTTTGTTATAATTATAGCATGATAGAGATAAAGCTTACTAATATTTTCAAGCGAATTATCCACAGTTATCAAATATTAACGAGAAACGGTCTCGACTTGTTATTCCCTCGTCGCTGTTTTGGCTGCCAGACAGAAAAAACTAGGTTATGCCGAGATTGTTTGGGCCGATTACCTCGAAGTTTTTGCTCTGGTGAAGAAAAAATTTTTTCTGTCTTTGATTATAAATCACCGGTTATGAAGCAAGCGATCTGGGCTCTTAAATATAAAAGGGCTATCGACTTGGCCGAGACTTTTGCCCGACCAATGAGTGATACTTTGCTAGAGGAACTCGCTGATGAACTAATCTTGAGCCCGAGGACTTTCCTTGAGAGGCCGCCCAAAGGAGAGTCCTCGGGCACGATAGTCCTCCTCCCCGTCCCCCTTTCCCGCGCTCGCTACCGCTCGCGCGGTTACAACCAAGCCGAAGAACTGGCCAAACAAATGGTTAAATTAAACCCAGAACAATTCTGCCTTCAAACTAATTTGATCAAAAAAATTAAAGATACCCCAACTCAAGTATCGCTTAGGGATCGAGACAAAAGGCTCGCAAATTTAAAAGGGGCTTTTGCTATTATGAACCCAAGGACTTTCCTTGAGAGGTGGCCCAAAGGAGAGTCCTTGGGTACCATTTTTGTCATTATTGACGATGTCTCCACCACTGGCACCACCATTGTTGAAATCCGAAGGCTCCTGCAAAAAGCTGGTTTCCCTCGTGTTTACGGCCTCGTTTTGGCCCATGGTTAAACCAAAATTTGACACAAGCTCCCAAACATATTAGAATATAGAGGTATTTGATCTTTAGGGCGAGGAAATAACATAGGAGACTTATGTTTTGACTTTCATGATGATTTGGATGTTTGCAAGCCTGGGCACACACAGCCCCATACCTGCAATCATCGAAGTTACGGCTGAGGCAAGCTTTTACGGGAAAGAACTCCGTAGGCACGAAATGTCTAACGGGGAACTGTTTATCCCCGAAAAGATGACATTCGCTCACCGTAGCTGGCCGCTCGGCTCAGTGGCCCTGTTGGTCAATGAAGCCACCGGCAAATGGGTTGTTGCGGATCTGACAGACCGCGGGCCGTTTGTCGAAGGACGAGAGATCGACGTCTCGTCTGGGGTAGCCAAGAAAATCTCACTGAAACCGGGAATGAACGGGACTGCACCAGTAAAGGTGTATGTCATCAAGCTAGGTGACAACAAGAGGAAAAAATAGTGATCTCCAACGGGCCGGTGCGCAACGCGCATCGGCCCAATCTTTTTTATAAAAACCAAATTTTATTTTTACATCTCTGTAATTCGGGCCAATAACACCACCGCGACAACAGTGATAATAAGACCGAGATATTGATGCTTCTTAAGCTTCTCATGGTTCAAGAATATCCCCAAAAGAGCGGCCAAAGCAATATAGCTCTCACTAATAGAGACAGCAATGGCGATTGGTAAATAAAGAGTACTGTAAGCATAGGCCACCCAGGCCGTGTTATCGATAATCCCCACGGAGAAAATAAGACGCTTCTCTGTTCGCCAGTGATCTAAAGTCTTTCTCCACTCCCCGGAGATTGTGAGGAATATCAAACAAGCAATAAAGATAAATAAACTTAAGAACCAGTTAATCATTAAGGGGTCAGTCACACGGGATGAAATACCAATAAAGAAGTTGGTCAATCCCATGCCAACTGTCGCCAGTAACGCAAACTGCACCCCCTTTTCCCACTTCATTTCTTTATAGAATTTGAGGTGTTTGGTTGAGACCAAAAAGATACCCAGAATAACTAAAACAACCAGGAGAATTTGAACAAGAGTTAAATGTTCATGAAGAATAAAACCAGCTAAAAGCGCAGTGATGGGAACCTCTAAGGCAAAAACTGGTTCAACAATAGAAATTTTCCCTACTCGAAGAGCTTGGAAGTCAAAAAGAGCAGCGAGAAAAATAATGAAGCTAGTCGCCGTCAATAATATTAACTCTTTGGAGCTTGTCCAAAGCGCTGGCAAATCTTTAGCAACAAAGGGAAACAAGACGATAGTCCCTAGGGCGGTAATAAAGAATAAGGCCTGCCAATTACCAAAACGCCGAGTGCTTTTCTGAATCAAAAAATCGCCCACTCCCCAAGCGACCAAGGCCAGAAATGCAAAACTTAAACCCATACAGAATAATTATAGCATAAACAAAAAACCCCACCATTTCTGGTGTGGTTCTTTGTGAGGCTGAAGATATCTATCAATACTATTACAATTGAGAAGTTATCACTTACGATCTAACTGTCAACATCTTCAACCTCATCATAA
>JBAYIK010000009.1:0-26421 GCA_041665625.1 Minisyncoccota bacterium
CACTCGATGCCCTAGATTTCAATCAACCACTCTATCTTTCAATCAACGTTAATGGTGACGGAGAGATGAGTCCACGCAAAGTCTTGGGCGCTGTTTCTAACGCTTTTAATTCGGAGAAGTTTGGGGGCTTCTCAACTTCTTCATTTTTACGTTCGGATATTGCCAATGCCACCGGGACGATTAATAATCTTAATTCTCAGTATCTGTATGTGAGCGGAAATGTCGGTATCGGCATTGCCAACCCTTCCACAGCCTTGAGCGTTCTCGGTATAGCTTCGTCGACTGGCTTACGGGTAAATGGATCTAGCTATTTTTCTGGTAATACTGATATGTCAGCTGGAAGTTTTTATAAATATAATGGTATCAATCTAGCTTATGCCTCAACAACAAAGCAAAATTATTTCTTTGGAGAGGCTGGGAATTTGACGATGACGGGTTCTTATAATGTTGCCATTGGGTATCGTTCCCTATTTAGTAATCTTTCTGGCGGTTTAAATACGTCTATGGGCTATCAAGCTCTTTACCGTAATGAGACTGGGTCGAATAACACAGCTTTGGGAAATAATTCTTCTCCTGTCAACACTTCTGGCTCTAATAATACGACATTGGGGGCAAGCTCTTTCCACGAAAGCATAACGGGTTCTGATAATACCGCCATCGGGATGTCTGCTTTGTATGCTAGTAATGGGGGTATAAACAACACAGCGCTTGGTTCGAATGCTGGATATGGGGGAGGTTCTTCCAATTATAATTCTGTTTTAGATAATAATATGGTTTTTGTAGGAACACAGGCTTCCCGCGACGGTTTGATTGTTGACTCAGGGACCGCCCTTTCTAATGGCATTGCTATTGGTTATCAATCTCGCGTTGGTGGCTCTAACATGATGGCCTTGGGCGGAATGGGGACAAATGCTGTCTTGGTGGGTATCGGTACTTCTACCCCAAATGCTTTTCTAAATATTTTTGGCTCTAGTTCTTCTAATGATCTTTTACGTATTGCGACCGCTGCTAACCAGAGCATCTTGTTTGTGAGCAAGACGGGGAATGTGGGGATTGGAACATCCACCCCCAATAATCTTCTCCAAGTTTATGATCTAATTGATTTTGATAATGTTAATTATGATACTAATCTTGGTTACCTAGCTGGTAAGAATAGCATTGCTTCTCTTGGTGGTAATACTTATGTTGGTTACCAAGCTGGTTGGTCTAGTAGTACAGCGGCCACAACAACGGCGATAGACAATACGGCCTTAGGTTATCAATCTTTACTTTATAATTATTCTGGCCAACAAAATACCGCTATTGGCTATGCCTCAATGCGAATGAATGATTCGGGCAATTATAATACAGCGGTAGGTATTAATTCTCTTCTTCATAATGTCTCAGGGGAACGTAACGTGGCGCTGGGTTTAGATGCTCTCCATAATAATCTTACAGGGAGTCAAGACGTCGCGGTGGGGATGTATGCGCTCTCTAATTTGCAAGATGTCGGCTGGGGGAGACATCACTCTCCGTGGTGGGGGCGGTTCGGTTGGCACACTTACTCCTGGTAACTTAACAATTGACACAGGGAGTAACACAATAACTCTTGGGGCAGCGCTGACTGTTCCTGGGAACCTGACAATTACTTCAGGGACACTTGATACAACCGCTTCTGGTTGTACTGGTGCTTCGTGTGCCGTGAGTGTCACGGGCAATTGGTCTAATTTAGGGACCTTTAATGGCCGCGCAGGAACAGTCACTTTAAATGGTGGGGACCAAAGTATCTCTGGTAACACTACTTTCTACAAGTTAACAAAATCATCAACAACAGCGGCCACCCTAACTTTTGCGGCTGGTTCAACTCAGATTATTTCCAACACCTTAACCTTAAATGGGGTAGCGAGTAATTTGCTTTCTCTTCGTTCTTCTTCCCCCGGGTCTTCGTGGTCTATTAATCCACAAGGGACGAGGGTCCTAAGTTACCTAGATGTTCAGGATAGTAATAATACTAACGCCACGGCTATAGACGTGATGACTCAAAATTGTATGAACTCTGGTCGCAATACAAATTGGCTTTTTGAAATTACGTCTAACGCTAGAGGGCTCTTGCTTAATGGTCGAATGAATCTGACGGGCGGTCTTCACCTCCGGTAAAATTCAAGCCAACTTATCAACAGTTTAGGAGAGTTCTTCGGAACTCTCTTTTGGTTTAAAATAGTTGGAGTTTTAGCAATATTTATTAGAAATTATTAATTTTTTGTAAAAAAATGGCCCAAAAATCAAAAAAAGCGTCCAAAGTTACCAAAAAGGTCCAAAAGTCTTCCGTCAAAAAAGTCGCGCCAGTTCTTGTGATTAAGCAAATCAGGAAACGGGACGGCACTGTTGTGGACTTTAGTTTAGAGAAGGTTTCGAACGCTATTTTGAAGGCCATGAGGGTTGCCGGTGAAGGCGGGGCAGAGGGTGCGGCCATGGTGGCGGCATCTGTTCGCGTCGAGTTGCTAAATATTTGTATTGAGAAAGGGGCTAAAAAGAGCAGTGACTGTATCCCCGCGGTTGAAGACATTCAGGACGTCGTGGAGAGACAATTAGTTTTTCATAAATTTGCTGCTACTGCCAAGGCCTATATTCTTTATCGCGAGAAGAGAAATGAACTTCGACGAGAACGAGGAGAGGTTCCCGCTAAAGTTAGAGAGTTAGCTGGTGAAAGTAAGAAATATTTTCAGAACGAGCTTTCGGAATTTGTTTATTATCGGTCTTATTCCCGTTGGATTGATGAAGAAGGGCGGCGAGAGACTTGGGTAGAATCAGTTGACCGCTATCTTTCTTTCATGAAAGAAAATATTGGTAATAAACTTAAAGATGCCGAGTATGACGAACTTCGTGAGGGCATGTTAGCTCAAAAGGCGATGCCCTCAATGCGCTTAATGTGGAGCGCTGGTCCGGCCGCTCGTCGTACCAATGCAACTGGTTATAATTGTTCCTATCTGGCTCCGACCACTTTCCAAGATCTAGCTGAGATAATGTATCTCTCAATGTCTGGTTGCGGTGTTGGCTATTCAGTCGAGAGCCAGACGGCTCAACAATTTCCAATTATCCAAAGGCAGAATGGGAAAATTAGAAAGCCCTATACTGTTATTGATAGCCGTGAGGGCTGGTGTGATGCTTTGGTTATTGGTCTTAAGTCTTGGTTCGCTGGTGAGGATATAGAATTCGACTACTCGGGCCTGCGTCCAGCGGGAGCCCGCCTCAAGACTATGGGCGGTCGCTCATCCGGTCCCGAGCCCCTTGTTTCTTTAATGAATTTTACTAAGGCTAAGGTTCTCACCCGCCAGAGCAAGCGCTTACGTAATATTGATCTTCACGATATTATTTGTAAGATCGGCGAAGTTGTGGTCTCGGGTGGGGTTCGTCGTACTGCCATGATTTCTCTGTCGGATCTTGATGATCAAGAAATTCGTCATTCCAAAGAAGGTCAATTCTATATGATCGAACCGCAACGTAGTTTGTCTAACAATTCGGCTGTCTACAATGAGAAGCCAACCAGTGCCGAATTCTTGGAGGAGTGGATTGCCTTAGTGCGTAGTGGCTCAGGCGAACGCGGTATCTTCAACCGCGGTTCTCTCGAGAAGCAATTGCCTAAGCGTCGTTGGGAGAAATTTGAAAAAGATGCTCCAACTTGTGGAATGAATCCTTGCGGGGAGATTGTTCTCAAGTCCAAACAATTTTGTAATCTAACCGAGATAGTCGCGCGAGCGGGCGATACTGTTGAAGATTTGTTGGCCAAAGCAAGAATTGCCGCTATTTTGGGAACCTATCAAGCGAGTCTAACTAATTTCCCCTATCTCTCTGATGAGTGGCGCGAGAATTGTGAAGAGGAGGCTTTGCTCGGCGTTTCGGTGACTGGTCAATGGGACTGTAAGACTGTCCGTGATCCAGCGGTGATGCAGAAAATTAAGGATGAGGTTATTAAGACCAACAAAGAATATGCCAAGCGCTTTGGTATCAATCGCGCGACGGCCGTCACTTGCGTGAAGCCATCCGGCACCGTCTCACAACTTGTTGACTCTTCGTCTGGTATGCACCCGAGACATGCCCGTTATTATATTCGTCGCATCCGCATCTCAGCGACCGATGCTCTCTTCAAGATGATGAAGGATCAGGGTTGTCCTTATTATCCTGAAGTTGGGCAGAATATGGACACGGCTAATACTTACGTTTTTGAATTCCCGGTTAAAGCACCTGAGAATTCTATCTATAAAGATGACCAGAGTGCGATTGAACAACTTACTTATTGGCAGATGGTAAAAGAGAATTATACCGAACACAATCCATCTGTTACTATCTCAATCGGCGATGATGAATGGGTAGAGGTCGCCAACTGGCTCTATAAGAACTGGGACATTATTGGAGGCCTCTCTTTCTTGCCTCGCTCAAACCATGTTTATAAGCTCGCGCCTTATGAGGAGATAAACAAAGAGCGCTACGAAGAACTTAAGAAGAATTTCCCTGAGCTCGATTTCTCCAAGATTGTCCTCTATGAACATGATGATGAGACTCAAGGTTCTAAAGAACTCGCTTGCTCGTCTGGGACTTGTGAAGTTGATGCGGTGTTGACTGAAGAAAAGAAATAATTGCTTCGGTTGTTGTTTGTGTGTTTTTATGTTATAATTAAGGGAGCTGGCCAGTAGGCAGTCGCTCCGGCGCAAGTCGGGGAGGAAAGTCCGAACACTTCCTTGAACGCAAGTTTGAGGAGCAGGGTAGCGGGTAACGCCCGCCTGAGGCAACTCACGAGGTGCGAACAGAAACGACCCGGTTTAGTCCGGCTGAAACGGCAAAATCCTTACCTGAGTGCAAGGCCGTGTCCCCACACCAATCATGGTATTGTGTCTTCTTGTTTTTTATAAGAACGAAGAAGTATACGATATCTCGTCCCAGAGGTTATTATCTATACTAGATAGTGAATCTGGACACAAAAAACGATACCATGATTGGTGTGGGGAAGTGCCGCTCGAGTCCAACAGTAATGTTGGTCCCAGATAAATGACTGTCCACGACAGAATTCGGCTTATCGCTGGCCAGCTAACAAAAAAGACGAGCTTCTGGCTCGCCTTTTTTGTTAATCCGATAATTTGGCTCGGTTTGGCTTTTTGGCGGGTTTTATCTTGTGTTCAGCCACCAATCGTTGGATATCAGAGATACAATAGAGTCGATAACCGTTCTTGGTATCCCGTTTTGAGCTTAATTTCCCTGATTTATCCCAATTACGCAGAGTTTCGATTGAAACCCCGATAATTTCGCTGGCGGACTTGATTGTAACATAGCCTTTTTCCACGGTTTTATACTTTGCTTAGCCTTACTTCTATTATATAATAACCTTATTAATCGCCAAGACCTAATTTAATTATATAACATATTATGGAGCACGAAGCCAAAAAACGCTCGCTTTGGACCTTTGACAGTTTAGCTTTAATTATCCTGGCCGCCGGGCTTTTTCTCCTCCCTGTATTTAATTTGCCATGGTTAGGTTTTTCTCTCGAAGTTAGTAAAAGATTATTGTTGGTCACCTCAGTTTTTGCGGCATTTATCCTTTGGCTTCTTGGACGTTTGCAAGAGGGGCGCATTGTTTTGCCTCGTAATTACATTGTCGCCGGAGGCTTCTTGGTGGCTCTGTCTGCAACCTTGTCGGCGATCTTTTCCGGGGCCTTTTGGAATTCTTTCTCCGGTCTAGGCCTTGAGCTAGATACTGTTCTTTCCCTCTTAACGATGGCTGTCCTGGTTTTTTTGGTGGGAGTTTATTTCCAATCAAGAAAACGTTTTCTCACGGCTTATGTCGGGATCTTTGTTATAGCTTTTATCTTGTTTATTGCTGAGATTGTCGCGATGGTTGTGCTCAAAACTAGCTGGCTTGGCTTTGCTCAGCCTTTCTTCTCTCCTTATTTCAACAATTTAGCAACTAGTGTCATTGGTAAATGGTATGACCTTGGTGTCTATGCTGGTTTTATCCTTCTGTCCTCCTTGGTGATGGTGGAATTCTTTTCTCTTAAGAGTATGCCGGTCTTCCGTGTCTTTATCTGGGCTTGTTTTGGCTTAGCTCTTTTGGCTCTCGCTTTCATTAATTATCTCCCGGTTTGGATTGTGGTGGGAATTGCGAGTCTAATAATATTCGTTTATAAGATTTCTTTCTGGGGAGAAGATCCAGAAAAAGATTCTCATCAATTTGGTGGGCGAGTTCAAAAAGTTTTTCTACCATCTTTCTTCGTCATCATCATTGCCCTTTTATTTTTAACCCTTGGAGGTGCTGATAAATTGGGTAAGAATATTGGTTCTTGGCGCGATAGTTTGAGTATCCCTGTCCTTGAAGTTAAGCCTTCTTTCCTTGGCACCTGGCAAGTGGCTAAGCGTACCTTGTCTCATGACCCTGTTTTTGGTGCTGGCCCAAATCGTTTTGCTGATGAATGGGTTAAATATAAGCCGGCCGGAATTAACCAAACCCAATTTTGGAATGTCGATTTTCGTTTTGGCGTCGGTTTGATTCCATCGCAACTAGTTAGTACTGGTCTTTTGGGGATTCTTGCTTGGTTTTTGTTTTTTGCTGCTATTCTCTACTATGGAATAAGATTTATCTTCACGACTAAACAGGACAAGAGCACACGGGCCCTCCTTATCTTGTCCTTTCTTGGGTCTCTCTACTTGTGGGTATTCTCAATCATTTATGTTCCTGATAACGCCATTTTGGGCCTAGCCTTCCTGGTTACAGGTTTGTTCGTGGCCATTTTGACTGATACTAAAATTATTAAGAACACGGAGGTCTCTCTAACCGAAGATCCTCGCCTGTCATTCGCCTCTATTCTCCTCTTTGTCGTCTTAATTATCGGTTCAATTGTTGTCGGTTACCTTGTTGTTCAAAAGTATGTTTCTATCTATGCCTATCAGAAAGGGCAGACGATTTTGGCTGTTAAGGGCGACCTCGAGAGTGCTCGTGGTCAAGTCCTCTGGGCAAGTAGTTTAAGTCGCCAGGATATCTATTATCGCAATTTGTCGGAGCTTGATGTTGCTTTGGCTGGACGACTTTTGTCTAATACTACCTTGCCTAAAGAGGAGTTACGTTTACGTTTCCTTTCTCAGACGGATACTGCTATAAAAGATGCTTTAGTTGCCACACAGCTCAATCCTTCTAATTACCTCAATTGGTTAGCCCTTGGGCGAGTTTATGGAGCGCTTGTTCCTCTTGGTATTGACGGGGCTTACGAACGGAGCCAGGAAGCTTTTGCTAAGGCCAAGAGCCTCAATCCTACCAACCCAGCTATTCTTCTTGATTATTTTGCCAATCTTGAGATTAACAAGAAGAATATGTCTAAGGCCAAGGATTATGTTAATCAATCTTTGAAGATTAAGGATAATTATCCTCAAGCTGTTTCTCTTTTATCTCAAATTGATATTCAAGAAGGTAACCCTGATGTCGCTGCCCGTCGCTTAGAACAATTCCTCTCAGTTTATCCACAATACGCCGATGCCGGCCTCTATTTCCAATTAGGCTATCTTAAGTACAAGAGTAGTCTCTATAGTCAGGCTGTCCAGGCTCTCGGTCGAGCTGTTAGTTTAGTTCCTAATTTTGCTAACGCTAAGTATTTCTTGGGCCTCAGCTTGAAGAGTCTTGGCGATAGACAGGGGGCACTAAGTCAATTCGAAGATATCGCCCGCTTTAATCCCGACAACCAGGAGATTAAACAGCTTGTCTCGAGTTTAAGGAGCGGGATTCCTTTGCCGACCGAAGAAACTGCCTCAAGCACCACGGCCACGACCACTAAAAAGTAGTTAAATTATATGGTCAAAGGTTTGCTTCGCTTGCTAAATAAAGAGTTCGGCGGTCTCCATGAGGCCGCCTTGCTTTTGGCAGGGTCAATGCTCCTGGCCCAACTTTTGGCTTTGGTACGTGATCGGTTATTGGCGGCGACTTTTGGGGCGAGTTCATCTCTCGATATTTATTACAGTGCTTTTCGTTTACCCGATCTTCTTTACACTACGATAGCGTCTTTTGTTTCTGTTGCAGTTCTCATTCCTTTTTTAATTGAAAGATTAGAGAAAGGGGAGGAAGAGTCAGCGCGTAATTTTTTGTCAGCGGTCTTCAGTCTTTTCTCACTGGTCATGGTGGTGACGAGCATTGTTGCTTATCTAGCCATGCCATATCTCGCACCTTGGCTGACTCCAGGTTTTGATGTTAAAGCTCAGTCTGAACTCATCACTCTAGCGAGAATCCTTTTGTTATCGCCGCTTCTTTTGGGTCTGTCGAATTTATTGGGTAGTGTTACGCAGGCTTATCGTAAGTTCCTAGTTTTTTCGCTTAGCCCTGTCTTGTATAATTTGGGAATTATCGCAGGCATAGTCTTTTTGGTTCCGACTTATGGCTTAAGGGGTTTGGTTTTTGGGGTTGTTTTGGGAGCTTTGTTGCACCTAACTATTCAATTGCCAACTTTGCTAAAAATTGGCTTTTGGCCAAGATTTTCGTTCAAACAAATTAAGACCAATTGGCAATCAATTAAGAGGCTGGTTTCTATTTCTTGGCCGAGGACCTTGACCCTATCTAGTAACCAGTTAGTCATCATATTCCTCGTGGCCATTGCTTCTTATTTGGGCAAGGGAGCTATCTCGGTTTTTAATTTCTCTCTTAATCTTCAGTCGGTACCGCTGTCAATTGTTGGCATTAGCTATTCGGTGGCGGCTTTCCCGACTTTATCTAAACATTTTGCTCGAGGTCATTTAGATAAGTTTATTGGGCAGATTGTTTCGGCCTCCCGGCACATTGCCTTCTGGTCAATGCCAGCCCTAGTTATGTTTATTGTTCTGCGCGCTCAAATCGTTCGCGTTATCCTTGGCTCAGGAAATTTTGACTGGACGGCGACTCGACTCACGGCTGCTTGTCTGGCTCTTTTTTCCTTGTCAGTTTTGACTCAGAGCCTGGTCTTACTCTTAGTTCGTGGTTATTATGCTGCCGGTGAGACAGCTAAGCCCCTTTTGGCCAATGTGTTATCTTCTATTTTGACGATAGTCCTAGCCTTTGTTTTTAGTTGGCTCTTTGAGAACAATGAGGCCTGGCGTCTTTTGTGGGAGAATTTACTTAGGGTCCGTGATCTCCCTGGCGTGATTATCTTAATGCTTCCTTTGGCTTATTCGGTTGGCTCAATCGTTAATTGTTTGTTGTTAATTGCCTTTTTCGTTTGGGATTACCGTCTCAAAATTTGGCCAATCATTGGTTCGGCTGGAGAAAATTTGGCCGCCGCTGTTTTGGGTGGGGTTGTAGCTTATGCTTCCCTTGGTTTTTTGAGCCATTACTTTGATCTTCAAACGGTAGCTGGAATTTTTGCGCAGGGCTTATTCTCTGGACTGGTGGGGCTCTTAGCCAACGCGCTGGCCTTATGGATATTGGGGAGTCAAGAACTCTTTGATATCGCCCGTGCAGTACGACACAAATTCTGGCGAGGGGAAGCTTTGCTTCCGGAACAGACTGAGCTATAGTAGTAGTATATTAATTGTCGCTATTTTAATAAAATAAGAGAAATGGAACAATTTCAACTTGAGAAGAAAGATCTTAGAGGGAAGCTCTTGGCTCATTTTAAAAAAACTGAAGATTCTCTTTCTTTGCTGGCCTCTGGCTGTCATCAGAACAAATAAAATTATGGATAAAACGATAGATGAAGACTTAAAAGCGGAGATTATTGAAGACCTGGGCCTCAAAGATCTGACTTCAATCGAGCAAGACTCGATTATTAGTGATCTCGAAGAGAAAATCATCGAACAAGTGAACTCCATTATTCTTGATAGATTAGATGATGGAGAAAAAGAAGAACTAGAGACTTTGATCGAAGATGAAGAAGTCTCTGATTTTTTGAAGAAGACAATTCCTGACCTTGAGGAAGTAAAGAAGCAGGCGGCTGTTTGGGTTGTGGATAAATGGCGAGAGGGATTTGCCCGACAAAACTAGCCCTGGGGATAAGGTTTCTGGCCCTTTCCCCCAATTTTGTTATAGTTTGAAGATAATTAGCCGAGTTTTAATTTAATGTAGAAAGTTTATGGAAATAAATGCCCGACAAGGATTTTTGTATCCTGCCACCCTTATCGTTTTAGCTGTCGCCATCTTTTTTTGCCCGTTTTTCGCCGTTAAAGCTGCGACAAAAACAATAAATTTAAGTGGGTCGGGTTCTACTGAGAGTAACTATATTCTTCCGCTCAATATTCATTATGGATCAAAACAGGGGGATGACACAACAACTGACGTTTATCTAGATAGTCTGTCTAGGACAGACTTTGCTGATATTCGATTTAAGGATTCTAACAATAATAACATCCCTTATTATCTTCATAGCACGGGGAATTATGAAGTTATCCCAGATAACACCAGATTGGGGACTATGAATGTCATCTTGCCAACCGGTGAAATTGTTTCTAGTAATATCCCCGGAGTTGCGACGGGCGTTGCTACTAGCACTAATAATGGGAATTCTTGGACAGTTAAAAGTACTTCGACTGACCAACTTCTGTTAGTGAGCTCTGTTACGGGATATTACTATATAAATTCTGGCAATTTAGTAAAAAGAAGTATTGATCGTGGGGCGACTTGGACAACGATTAAAGATTTTTCTGCCGACAGTGCCGCCGCTCTTCCTTATGGTTTTACTGAGGATGCGAGTGGAAACTTGTTTATGGGCCAATATCAAGAGGCTATTAATAAAGCCATCCTTTGGCGGAGTGTTGATAACGGGGATAACTGGGTAGCGGTTTATGACGCGACAGGGGATGCAACCAAACAACACATACATGGCGTTGGTGTTGATCCTTATACAAATGCTGTCTATATTGGAGTTGATGGTTCTGCCCCCGTTTTACTGAAGTCTACAAATTGTTCTACTCCCACTTTAGCTGCTCCTTGTACTTGGGTTTCTCTTGGAGTTCAAGATTCCGTTGTTCAAATGATTTTCGGTGATGGCTGGAGAATGTTTGGTAATGAAACACCAAGATATAGTGCCTCATCCTCATACTCAACAGTCTTTAGGACGACCGATGATGTTAATTTTAGTGCGGAGCTTGTGTCTGGACAGAGTAGCCGTGTTTTAAGAGAATTAAATGGTTCCGTTTTTATGACAGCGATTGCTCAATATGCTTCTCGGTACCCTCAGATTCTTAGGCGCTCAGCTGCTGGCTCTGTAGCCGGTGGGACCTGGGAAACTATTTGGGCTGCTCCTTATGATAGTACTACTGGCAATGCTGGCCCAAGATACGCCAATTATGCAGGAACACCTTTAGGGACGAGTGAGCCACAATTAATGGTTGGTGCAACCGATGGCTATAAAACAATGCGTTTTTTTAATGGGGGGAATCATTATCAGGCTCTAGTTTATTTAAAAGTCCCAACTATTCCTGCTGGAGGAGGGCAGATTACTGTTGAGTATGGTAATCCTTCTGCTAGCTCAGCTAGTGACCCTTCTATTTATAATTCTGACTTGGTTCAATCCGGACTTGTCTCTCGCTGGAAGTTGGATGAGGGCACAGGGACGGCCCTTGTTGATGTTACTAGTGCTAAAAATGCGGTGATAACAGCAGGTACTGGAGGCTGGAACGGGACAAGCGGCAGAAAGGTTGGGTCAAATATTCCTCCTATTTCTTTGTCTGGGGACTCCTATCATTTTAATGGTGACGGCTATGCTGAAGTCACTGGCTCAGGGGCCGATGTCTTTCAGGCGACTAATGATTTTACGGTTATGGCTTGGGTGAGAAGCACTAGTACCAATACTAACGTTAAGTGGATTGTTGGTAAGGGTACCGGTGCTGCTAATGGCTGGGCGTTGGTCTCAGAGAGCGGCATCCTTCGTTTTAGAGCCTCATCCACAAGTTATAATGGGGCTTATATTGCTGATGGAGCCTGGCACTTAGTAGGAGCCTCTATTAATAGTAGTAACGAGTTGACATTGTTTTCTGATGGGAAGGCTCAGGATGCCGTGGCCCTTTCTCCAACTATTCCAGTTAATACTGAGGTTCTTCGTTTCGGTAAAGATGCTGCAGGCTTATTACCTTTTACTGGGGATCTTGATGATGTCCAATATTATAATACGGCTCTTACTGGCGATCAGATGCGTCAAATTTATGAAGCTCGTTCCTTTAATTCTGTTCTTGAACCAGCTATTGTCGTCCCCACTAAGACTTATTATGTTGATTCTGTAAACGGCAGTGATTCCTATCCGATGGCTGTCGCCGAAAATCCGGCTACTCCTTGGAAGACATTACAGCACGCTGAAGATACAGCTGAAGATGGGTCAACTGTTCATGTTGCTGCCGGGACTTATGTTGAAAATGATGCAACTTACAAATCTTGGTATATTTATAAGGGGTTAACTTATATTGCTGATGGGCCGGTAACGGTTAAGTCCACAACGGGGGCGACTCGCGTTGCTCATTTCAATAATGGGACCACGGCGCAAAGTTTTACCAATTTCACTTTTGACGCTGAAGGGCTGAGGAGTGGTATCCTTACTTTTGCGACAGGGGTTGGTGGTAAGACCTTCACAAACTGTACTTTCTCTAGCTCCACCAGCGTTGCTTTGGGACTTGGAGCGAGTGCTGGGACTTTCAATTTTGTCGGAAGTAATTTTAGTATTGGCGCCGGAAGTATCTTGAGTTACTTGCTTGTTGGTACGCCCGTTATTAATTTCTCCAGAAGTTATATTTTTGCTAGTACCACTTCTGATGTCCTTTCCTTTAACACGGCCAGCAATGTAACCCTTTCGATGGATCGGTCTGTTGTTGTTGCCCCTGCTGTCCTTGCAACGAATGGAGTCTTCCGGTCTGTGTCAAGTCCAGGAACAGTATCGTTGACCAATAATACCTTTATATCTAATTCAATATTTGTTTATCAATCCCTTACCGCCGCCGGTTCTGGATTATATACTTTGAAAAATAACATATTTTATAGTACACGAGCGGCGAGTGGAAAGATTATTCATGTCCAATCAACAGGGGGAATAGTCTTGGTTTCAGATTATAATGATATTTATAATACTACTGATCAGGTTCCCACATTTAGAGTTGCTGGTTCAACTTATACTACCTATGCCCTGTATCAGGCCGCTGGTTATGAGGCAAACGGAACAACAAGTAACCCCCTCCTTGTAAATTATGGGTCTGGGGATTATCATCTTGCCTCTACTTCAACGTTAATTAATATTGGATCATCTACGCCTAGCATTACGCTCGACAAAGATGGGCTAGTTGTCCCTCAAGGTTCAGCTCCGGATATTGGTGCTTATGAATATGATCTTACGGTTCCAGCCGTAACTGTGACGTCTCCTATTGATGGAGCTGTTATTTCTGGGCAAGTTGTCACTTTTGTTGCGACTTCTTCTGATAACGTCGGCCTGTCAAGTTTACAATTCTTTCTTGATGGGGCCATTTATGGTAGCGCGACAACAACTAGCCCTTATTCTCTTACTTGGAGTTCTGCCACTGATGGGGCACATACAATTGTAGCGGTAGCTCACGACACTAATGGTAATGTGGCAACTTCAACCATAATATCATTTACTGTTGATAATACTTTTCCTTCGGCTTTAGTCTCGGCTCCATCCAACGGGGCAACTGTTTCTGGCTCAGTTACTTTGACGGCATCCGCCTCTGATGATATTGGTGTTTCCGGTCTTCGGTTTAATATTGATGGAATTAATTATGGGGCCGAGAGCGCCACTAGCCCCTACTCTCTTTCTTGGGATTCAACCCTTGTTTCTGACGGAAACCACACCATTGTAGCGGTCGCTCGTGATACTTCGGGTAATTATTCTACCTCGACAGCCGTTACGGTAAACGTGCTTAATCATCCGGCTGTTTCTTCTGGAAGGGGGAGCGGTGGTGGTTCTGTCGCCAATCAGATCTCCAACTTAATTTCAATGGGAAATCTTGAATTAGCCAATGAGCTTAGTGCCAAATACAATTTAGGAACTTCTTCTGCCGCCAAAGCTTCTTCAACCCCTCGTTATTCCTTTACTCGTAATCTAAAAACTGGCTCAACAGGCTCTGATGTTAAATTGTTACAACAATTCCTAAATACCCACGGCTTCATTGTCGCCAAGTCTGGCCCTGGTTCAGTTGGTCAAGAAACAACAATGTTTGGTGCCTTAACCCGTCTCGCTCTTATCAAATTCCAGAAAGCCAACAAGATTACCCCAGCCATTGGCTACTTTGGACCAGTGACTAGAGGGGTGGTGGGGAGGATTAAATAGCTTTGTCTTTGTCTCATTTTTACGATAAGATAGGGGAGCATGGATAGGAAGAACATCCGAAATTTTAGTATTATTGCTCACATTGACCACGGGAAGAGTACCCTTTCTGACCGGCTTTTAGAGGTGACGGGGACCGTCCCCATGCGCCAGATGAAGGAGCAACTTCTCGATATGATGGAGCTTGAGCGCGAGCGAGGCATTACTATTAAGATGCAGCCAGTGCGCCTTAATTATAAGTATGAGGGGGTTGATTATGAGTTGAACCTAATAGACACTCCCGGGCATATCGACTTCTCTTATGAGGTCTCACGGGCCCTGAAGGCCGTTGAGGGGGTGGTATTGCTTGTCGACTCAACTCAGGGTGTGCAAGCTCAGACTTTGACAGTCTTAGCCATGGCTCAAGAGCAAAACCTCGTGATTATTCCGGTGCTCAACAAGATTGATTTGCCCTCGGCTCGTATTACTGAGACAGAGGACGAGATTATTGAACTCCTTGGTTGTGATCGTGAAGATATATTGGCTGTCTCTGGTAAGACGGGCGAGGGGACTGATAAATTATTAGCCCGTTTGATTGAGAAAATTCCTTCACCAATTTCAACTTTTTCTCCGACAACTTCTTCCCGAGCGATTGTCTTTGACTTTGAGTATTCGACGCATCGTGGAATCATTGTTTATACTCGGGTCTTAGATGGCGCAATTAAAAAGAATGATCAGCTCCTCTTTATCGGTGCCGGCGAGAAATTTATTGTTCAAGAAGTGGGAATTTTTTCTCCCCAGAAGAAAGCAGTTAATGAACTTAATTCTGGCGAGATTGGTTATGTTGTCACGGGGATCAAGGAACGTGGTCAGGCTAAAGTCGGCGATACTATGACCAAAGTTTCCGCGCCTCTCCCTGAGATTCCCGGCTATTCTTCGCCTCGCCCCGTCGTCTGGGCTTCTCTTTATCCCGAAGGCCAAGATGATTTTAATATGCTCAAACAATCGCTCGAGCGCTTGAATCTTCAAGATGCCTCACTCTCTTTTGAAGAAGAATATTCTGGTGCTTTGGGGCGAGGTTTTCGAGTTGGCTTTCTTGGGATGCTTCACCTTGAGATTATTACCGAGCGCTTGAAGCGTGAGTTTGGCCTAACTTTAATTATTGCTACGCCAACTATTAGTTATCGCATTGTTGATAAGAAGACTGATAAATCAGAGACAATATATTCTCCTCATCTTTTCCCCATTGAGACTAAGGACAAAGAAATTTGGGAGCCGTGGGTTGCCGTGCAGATTATCACCCCTCACAATTATTTAGGACAAGTAATACCTCTGGCCTATGATCATGAAGCCAATATATTAGCAACGGATGCTTTTGGTGATGACCGCACCGTCATTAAGATGGAGATGCCTCTGCGTGAATTGATGCGTCATTTCTTTGATGAAATTAAGAGTGTCACAGCGGGCTTTGCCTCACTGTCTTATGAGATAACAAGAGAACAGGTTGCGAATGTGACGCGACTAGACGTTTTGCTCAACGAGGAGATTGAGGCCGCTTTCTCCCGTATTGCTCCGGTGCATCGGGCTGAGAGAGAGGCCGAGGAGATGGCCGATAAACTTAAAGAATTATTGCCACGCCAGATGATTAATATTAAGATCCAAGTTTCTGGCCTAGGCCGGATTATTGCTTCACGATCAATCTCGGCCATGAAGAAGGATGTCACAGGTTACTTGTATGGCGGTGATATTACTCGTAAGATGAAATTGCGCGAAAAACAGAAAAAGGGCAAGAAGAAAATGCAGGCTCGAGGCACAGTAAATGTCCCCCACGAGGTATTCCTAAAGATGATGAAGGTTGGTTAGCGCCAGAAGATTGGGAGGTAAAGCAGAACCATACCCAAAATCACGACTATCCCCACAATGGCGGAGATGACGCGTAAAACCTTTTTTTGTCCTTTACCGAAAAACATATATAATTAGGTGAATTATAGTATGAAGCGACGTATTTTTCAAGCTAATAAAACTGGTCGCAAAATTATCTATGACCGTCTCATTTTGTTCGCGTTGGGGGTTGTTTTCTTAATTGTCAGCCGGGGGGTATGGCTTCTCTGGAATAAAAATGCGGTAGCTAAAGATAACCTAGTTTCTTCTGAGATCCATCTTAAACAACTTGAGGAAAGGAAGAAAATGTTAGAATCTAAATTGTCTAAAATCCAAACCCCGCGGGGCCTGGAGGAAGAAATTCGTACCAATTTTTCGGTAGTGAAGCCTGGCGAGAAGGTGATAAATATTGTGGACCCTGATAAGGCCACGGTGACAGCTACGGCCACTCCTGTCAAAAAACGCTCTTGGTGGCAATGGTGGTAAAAACTAGTGATCAGTGCGGGTAGGGAGAATCGAACTCCCGTCTCAGCCTTGGGAAGGCCGCATTCTACCACTAAACCATACCCGCCTTGGATAGAACTAACCTTTGTATTATAGTAGATAAATTAAGTAAATCAATGACCCAGAAATTCCAAAGAAAAATAGAAGATTTTGAGTGCGAGAATTGTGGTGCGCTAGTTATTGGTAATGGTTTTACCAACCATTGTCCGGTTTGTCTCTTTAGTAAGCACGTTGATATCTTCCCGGGTGACAGGGCTGAGGCCTGTCAGGGGTTGATGGAGCCTGTTGGGGTAGAATTAGAGAAGGGCAAATACGTGATAACTCAGAAATGTCTAAAATGTGGCAAAATGTGGCGCAACGAGGCTCGCCCGGAGGACGATATTGGCCAATTCTTGACCGATTTGCTATAATAAAAATCTATGAAAAAAATACAAATTTATACGTCCCCAACTTGTCACTATTGCCATATGGCGAAGGATTTCTTTACTGGTAATGCCATTCCTTTTGAAGAGTTTGATGTCATGGCTGATGTTGAGAAGCGTCAGGAGATGATTGAGAAAAGCGGTCAAATGGGCGTGCCGGTTATTGTTATTGGCGAAGACGAGATAATGGTCGGCTTCGATGAGAAGCACCTCAAGTCTATCTTGGGTCTTTAATTTCTTATAAATTAAGCAAAGAAAAAGCCAAATTAACTCTGGCTTTTTCTTTTTGATTATTGAAGTGTTTTTGCTAAGATAAAGGCATTGCCCTCGTAGTTCAATGGATAGAACAGCCCCGTCCTAAGGGGTAGATGTCAGTTCGATTCTGGCCGAGGGCACATGACTAAGGACTTATTCGAGCAAAATATGGGGAACCGTGGAGTGCCTTTGGCGGACAGACTTCGGCCGGAAAAGTTGGTGGATTTTGTTGGCCAGGAAGAAGTGATTAGTGAAGGTAAACTCTTGCGGCAGCTTATTGAGCAGGACGAAGTACCTTCCCTGATACTCTGGGGGCCACCAGGTTGCGGTAAGACGACATTGGCGCGGATTATTGCCAAATTGACCGGGGCCGAATTTATTGCCCTCCCAGCGGTCACTTCGGGCGTGGCCGAATTGCGTGAGGTAATTAAGGCCGCCCAAGATCGACGAAAATTCCCGTCACTTCCGCGAGCGGGCCAGACACCTAAGACTATTTTATTTATTGATGAAGTTCATCGTTGGAACAAGGCTCAGCAAGATGCTCTCTTACCTCATGTGGAGAATGGCACTGTGACTTTAATTGGAGCGACCACAGAGAATCCTAGTTTTGAGGTAAATTCGGCACTTTTATCGCGCTGCCGCGTTTTTGTCTTTGGTCAATTGGATAATCAAGCTATTCTTAAAATACTGCAAAGAGCCCTTAAAGATAAAGAGAGAGGTTTAGGCTGGATGAAAATCAAAATTGATAAGAAGACCTTAGAATTTTTAGCCAAGGCCTCAGATGGTGATGCGAGGAATGCCCTGAATGCCCTAGAATTGGCGGCTAAGACCGCCAAACTCAGTAAAGAAGGGAAACTCGAGGTGGATAGGGATTTGGTCCGGGAATCACTTCAGAAGTCGCATCTTCTTTATGATAAAAAAGGGGATGAGCACTACAATATAATCTCGGCTCTGCATAAATCTCTACGCGGGAGCAACGCCGACGCCGCCATTTATTGGTTGGCTCGCATGCTTGAGGGCGGTGAAGACCCTCTCTATGTGGCAAGGCGCCTCGTGCGTTTTGCGAGTGAAGATATTGGTCTTGCCAATTCGCAGGCCCTTACCCAGGCCGTTGCTGGTTATCAGGCTTGTCATTTTATTGGGATGCCAGAGTGTAATGTTATTTTGGCTCAAGTCGTTGTTTATCTCGCCAAGTGCAAGAAGAGCAACGAACTCTACGAAGCTTATCTTACTGTGCAAAAAGATGTGCGTGAGACTATGGATGAGCCAGTTCCTATTCATCTGCGAAATGCTCCGACCAAATTAATGAAAGATCTGGGCTATGCCAAGGACTATAAATATAGCCCTGATTTCGATTATAAAGAAAATCAGGAGTATTTGCCCAAGAAATTGAAAGGTCGGAGATATTTGAAAGATGAGCCCAAATAGCTTATAATCTAACAATGCTCGGGTAGCTCAGTTGGTAGAGCGCCCGCCTGAAGAGCGGTAGGTCGCCGGTTCGACCCCGGCCCCGAGCACAGAAAAAAATCCACTTGAGTGGATTTTTTTTGTGAGGGGCCGGGGTCGAACCAGAGGAGGGGTCGGGAGGACTGGGTGTCCTCCCGTGGAGGAAATTATTCAAAACCGTGGGTTTTGAAAGCGCAGGCGTAGCCGAGCAGTGAGATCCCCCGGCTCAAATTTAATTCTGCCCAGGGAGAGAATTTATACTTGTTTCACTAACTCCATTTAGGAGTTCACTGTATGTTCCGATCAAACTAGCAAGCATTGGCTCAACATAATAAAGAGCACCCAGAGTAGTTCCTACTACAATAACCCATTTAACTATATTAAGTCCTCTTGCCCATTTTTGATACCAAACGAGTTCATGCAGAAGCTTATTATTTTCTTTTGAGAGTTCAACATCAGTTCGGAGTAACTCTTTGGTCTCTTCGTCCATTTTATTTTATTTTTTCTGAAATTATTTAGAGTGAACGAACTTTCACTTTTTGAGTACGAGCCTTATCGATTTTAGGCATACGCAGGGTTAATAAGCCACTTTTCTCATAAGCTTCCGCTTCAGATGGCTCAACTTCACAAGGGAGTAGAATCTTTCGAGCAAAGGCGCCCCAATAAAGCTCTTTCATAAAATAGCCATCTCTCTCCACCTCAGTCACTTTTTGGCGGCGTCCCTCGATGGTAACCATCTCACGGGTGATAGAAACATTTAGATCTTCTGGCCGGACACCGGCAATCATAGCTTGGACAACAATATCATTATCGGTTTGGTAAACATCGACAGAGAGTTCGCCAACTTCTTCAATTGGTTCGGCCTCTTCCTCAACTTCTAGCCAGGTATTAGCCTTAATTTTAGGAGAGTAAGCCGGTTCGTTAGTCTTAATTATTACTTCATCTTCGTCGTTAACGGAGATACTCCCAGTAATGCGCTCGAAGAATGATCTTTTGTCTTTATTGAACATAAGGTGATTGATTTATTGGGCTAGTAATAATTTTGCCATAATGTAGGCGCTTAACGACTTCGAATATAAAAATAATGATCATGGCGGCGGCCCAAAGTCCGATTAGGACGCGAAGAACATTACCACCTTCATTTACTATTATAAAAAAGTTAAAGAAGACATGCAAGGCGCTAGAGACGATTAACCCAAGAAGCCAGGAAAATTTCTTAATCCATTTATTGCGGTAGAAGGCAAAGCTTAGAAAAGCCCCAAAAACAGCTGAAGTTACGGTGTGGAGAAGAGTGGCGCCTAAGAAGCGAAGGTTTCCGGTAAAGAGGAAAGAGCTCGAACTTGAGCCGTCGGTCATTAAGACGTTAAGGAGAAAAAGGAAGTTTTCGACCGCCGAGAAACCTAAGGCGGCGGTAATCATATAAACCATCATGTCGATAGGTTCATCGCATTGTTTGTTTTTTAGAGCGGCAACATAAGCGGCGAGATATTTGACGAGTTCCTCAATGAAGGCCCAGGCGATGAGAGGAATCGAGATTATTAGGAGGGGCCAAAGAGCAAAACCATTTTTATAAACATCGAGAATCTGGCCAACTAGATCGCCACTGGGAGCAGTAAATTTTTCTAAGATAAAGGCGATTGCGATAAAAAATCCTCCAATAATGAAGGTCTTCATAATGAGACGCAAAGGCTCAGGTTTCTTATGATCTTCTTGAAGCCAAAACCATAACCAAAAAATAGTTGGCAAAAAACCGCCAGCCACTGCCAACAAAATAAATACCCAATTCAATTCACCAGGATTGGTCATTCTTAATAAATTATATCACGAGTCCTACTCAACTGGCCACTTTTCTATCATGAGAAGTGAATCCTTTTCTAGTGATTGCCAAATTTCTTCGGTGACAAATGGCATGAATGGGTGTAGAACGATTAAGATTTTTTCTAAAGTATGAAGTAAAAATTGCTGGCGTGAAATTTTTGCTTTATCTTCACCGCTTAAGAAAATATTTTTACTATTCTCAAGAATATTAGAAGCAAACTCATCCCAAATATAGTGATAAAGTTTTTCGCTCGCTAGATGGAAGCGGTAATTGTCTAGGTCAGCGGTGATATCGACGATTAGATTATTTCTGTTTTCTCTTAACTTGTTGTCTTCTTCAGTATAGTCGGCAAAGCTTTTATCATATTGGGCGAAGTCGGCATTAGAGAGAACGAAGCGGGTAATATTCCATAGCTTATTAGCAAAGAGTTTGTAGCCCTTAATCTTATCTTCAGCTAAGGCCATATCCACCCCTGGGGTGTTCCCGACAATGAGGGCCATGCGAAGAGCGTCAGTGCCGTATTTCTCGCCAATCTCCACCGGGCTAATGACATTACCTTTACTCTTGCTCATTTTCTGTCTGGCACCGTCCCGAACCATGCCGTGTAAGTAGATGGTGTGGAAAGGAATTTTGCCAGTGCGATAGAGTCCTAGCATAATCATGCGGGCCACCCAGAAGAAGAGTATATCAGCAGCCGTTTCCATAACGTCAGTTGGGTAGAATTTTTTGAAGTCAGAATGGTCTGGGTAACCAAGCGTGGCATAGGGCCATTGTCCGGATGAGAACCAGGTATCAAAAGTATCGGGGTCAACGATTAGTTCGCCTTCACCGCACTTCGGGCATTTGCCCGTCATTTCATCATCGAGATCAACAGCGCCATAATCACAACCCGGGTTAGAACAAATCTTGGCTGGGATGGGTATACCCCAAGCGATCTGGCGGGAGATGTTCCAGTCACGAATATTCTCGAGCCAATGGAAATAAATTTTTTCTTGGAAGTCAGGGATAATTTTTATCTCACCATTTTTTACCGCATCAATGGCCGGTTTAGCGAGTGGTTCCATCTTCACGAACCATTGTGGCATGATACGAGGCTCTAAGATGCGATTACATTTGTAGCAGGTAATGACGTTGTGCTCATAAGCTTCTTCCTTTACGAGGAGTCCTAATTCTTTAAGCCTCTCGACAACTTTCTCGCGGGCCACTTCAATTTTGAGACCTTTGAACTCGCCGGCGACGTCTGTCAATTTCCCATTCTTATCAATAACTTCCACACCACTTAGATTGTGGCGCTTGGCAATCTCGAAGTCAGCCATATCGTGCCAAGGAGTGATAGTCATCACACCTGTGCCGAATTCCATATCAATTGCCTCGTCTTTAACAACCGTAGCAGTAATCTCGCCCTCAAGCCATTTGACCGGCAATTTGTCGCCATCTTTATATTGAGAGTAGCGAGTATCGTCCGGGTGCATGACCACATATTTGTCGCCAAACTTAGTCTCAGGCCTTGAAGTGGCAATGACAAAGGGTCCATATTGCATATAATAAAGTTTGTCAGTACGCGTCTCGGCATTGGTCTCGAGGTCAGAGAGGGAAGTCTGATGCTTGGTGCACCAATTCACAATGCGCTTGCCCCGATAGATCAGGTTGTCCTCAGACATTTGTTTGAAAGTAGCGTAAACTACTTTGATGATGTCGGCGTCCAAGGTAGATTTTTCTCGTGACCAATCACAAGAAGCGCCCATGGAACGCAAGTCGTCTTCGGTGTTAGCTTTGTGCTCGAGAGTGAATTTCATAATTTCAGCATAGAGTTCCTCACGAGTAAACTCAAAACGTGAACGCCCTTCCTTCTCAAGTTTCTTCTCATAGACCACTTGAGTTTCGAAGCCGGCGTGGTCGGTCCCGGGGAGCCAAAGAGCTTTATATCCACATAGGCGCTTGTAACGGGTCATAATATCCTCCAGTGTCACAAAGAGAGCGTGCCCAACATGAAGGCGGCCATTGGCGTTTGGCGGAGGCATCATGATGGTAAAAGGTCCCTTGTCAGCAGAGGGAAGATTATCAGGGTTAAAATAGCCACTTTTCTCCCACATCTCATAAATCCGCTTCTCGGTATCCAGCGGATTGTAGGGCTTCATGAATTTGGAGTCTTCACTTAACATTTTTTTATCATACCAAAAAACTGTTATTTTTCAAAGAGGGAATTTGGCGGTTGTTGCAAAGGCTCCGAACTATTCCGGGCCTATTGTCAAATTAGACAAAGTGTGGTATATATGAAGCAGACAAGGGCCCAACACAACCAGTAGGAGACTTACTATGAAGCCCATAAAGATGAGGGAATTAGTCGACAAATTCAAGGAAGACGCTCAAGCAGAGGCTGAGCAAGTGAAAAAGGCGGTTAAGGCAGCCGCCAAGAATTACACATCTTTCGAACATGTTGGCGAGGCGTTCCGGTTGATCGCTAAATGGTTGGAAGATCTGGAGAAAATACCCAGACGCTACCGAGGAGAGGACACCGTGCTGGAATCTCTTCGCCAGGCGTGTGGCAAATTCAGTTCGGCAATGGTCGCCTTTGACAAGGAAGCCGGGAAGATCTACCCGATATACGCAAAAGGAGAACATCGCAGTTATCCCCGGTATTGGACCAGAGAGGGCCAGAAGGATATCGAGAAATTTCTCTCTTCCTTCTCGTTCGTCATCGAGGACATTCTTTTCCAGGCCGCCCGTGACAGTGGAATCAGAGAGTAATTGCCCGCCCACGACACTTTGCAGTATAGCAAGGCGCGTCGTGAGGCGGGCTTTGTTGTTTATAAAAATTTAGGGAAAATGTTAGCCACCGAGTGACTAGCATTTTACTTTAGGTTTAAATTCCCCTCAGCTTTGAAGGAAGAAGATTTTTTAGACTTGCCAGCGAGGAGGCGGAAGCCGGCGGCGAGAGCGATCATGGTGGCATTATCGGTGGAGTAGGAGAGTTCGGGTATGAGGAGGTTAAGTCCTTCTTTTTCGGTATTTTTTTGTAGAGCTTCGCGAAGAGATGAGTTTGCAATGACACCCCCACCGGCGATGATAGTCTTAGCTTTGAATTTTTTTGTTGCGGTTAATGTTTTGGCAATAATGACTTCAATCACCGCATTTTGGAAGTCGTGGGCAATCTCGGCTTTGATCCCGTCGGTAAATTTATTCTCGGCTTTTAATTTTTGCACCATGTAGAGAACAGCCGTTTTGATGCCGGAGAAAGAGAAATCCAAGTCGCCCGAGTGTAACATCGGGCGAGGGAGTTTGATTGCCCCTTCCCCTAAGGACTTTCCTTGAGAGGTTCCCAAAGGAGAGTCCTTGGTTGTAGCTTGGAGCGCTAGTTTTGAGATTTCTGGCCCCCCGGGATAAGGTAAACCTAAAATTCTTGCCACTTTATCGAAAGCTTCACCGACAGCATCGTCACGAGTGCGACCGACAATTTTATACTTGAGCCAGTCTTTAGATAGTACGAGCTCGGTGTGGCCACCACTAACTATTAACGAGATGGAAGGGAAAGAAATTTTCTGCGGTGTCGCAAGTGACGCCAATATATGTCCTTCGAGATGGTTGATAGGGTAGAGTGGTTTATCCCACACTTGGGCAAGAGCTTTGGCAAAATTAATTCCTACCCAGAGCGCCGGTTCAAGTCCTGGCCCTTTGGTTACAGCGATAGCGTCTATCTTGGGAATTTTGAGAGTGGGGATGGCTTGTAAAAATTGCTCTCGCAATTCTGGCTCCCGGTCTAATATTTTTTCTATTTTCTTTTTAAACTTATTATTTTTATCATCTTGAAAAACCCTTATTTTTCGAGATTGGATATCGAAAAGTTTAGCATCTTGTAGGGATTTGATTAAGAGAGGAATGAGATTCTTCCCGTGCTCACGTTTGGCCAAAGAGGGGACAACGCCACCCCACTGCTCGTGGATCTTGGTTTGGGAGGAGATATTGTGGGCAAGCACTTTGAAAACGGGCTTCTTAAGAGAGCCCTTCACTTCCACAATACTTATTGCTGTGTCATCACAGCTGGTTTCTATGGCTAGAATTTTCATAATTTAACTTAGGCAATATATCCTAAAATCGGTCAAATTTCAACTTTCAGGTAAAATAAAACCACCCCGCTAGCAATATGTCTCTTGACATGATGCGTTATGGGGTGGGTTTTCCTCTTTGCGAGAGGAGGGGTGGTAGATTCCCAAGGGGAATCTTTCTGCCTAATGACATTCGACTGAGTGCGTTCTCGATCCGGAGAAGTGCCTCATAAACACTTCTTGAATGAACAAACGCTTCAAATGCACGAAGTCTCGACAAAACCAAAGTCAATCTCCTGGCCAACGTCCCTAGCTTACCTAGAAATCTAGGCGAGGCCAGCTCTTAATACGTCGGACAAGGTGTCTCTCCAAACTCAAAGAGCATCAACCTTATCTGCTTATATCATAGCAGAGTCGCAATCTTTTGTCAAGCCCTTTGGCAGTGTTTTTAGATAAGATTAAGACCATGTCAAAAATATGGCTTAAAATAAGGGTTTATGGGGGACTGTTGCCGAGATTGTGTTTTTTTGGTAAAGTTAGGGGACAATTTAGGGCGGTTAGCTCAGTTGGTAGAGCGTCACATTGACGTTGTGAATGTCACAGGTTCGACTCCTGTATCGCCCACCAAAAAAATAAAACACCCCATTAAGGGTGTTTTATTTTTTTGGGCGATAAGTCAGCCAACTTCTTGGCTGACGTCAGGAGGAGAACGCCGGAGCGATGTTTTTGTAACAACAAAAACTAGCGAGGCGGTGTCTAGACAAAGTTTTGCGACGGCAAAACTTTAGTCGAAGAAGACTCCTGTATTTGTTTAAAATCAGACCTTCTTAATGAAGACTGGCCCAAGTGTGTCATCATCAGAAAAGTTCTTAACCTCAGACATCCCCATGAAGCAGGCAAATTTTACTGTTGAGTTACTCCCTTCAATATTGGCTCCGATCGTTGATGTGTCAAAAGGAAACTTGGAATAAGGGATGAAGTCTCCTTCTTCGTGGGAGTCAATAATTTTCCCCATCTCCTTTCTCTCTTCCCAACTTAGACGACCTTGAGCAATGACTTCGATAAAAGTTCTCGCTGGGGCCAGCTCCTCTAGTTTTTCTAATATCTGTTTGAAAGTTTTTAATCCTGGGACAGCAAATTTGCCACGGAAGCTGTCGGCCACTTTTGTCCAGGCTGGGTAGATAACATAACTGGGAAGAGAAGGTTCCTCTCCTACTGCCTTGTTCAAATCAGAGAAATCACGGATAAAGACTCCTTCGGCGGTTTTCTCGATAAAGCGATCGTAAGCAAGGAGTTTCTCTGGAATAATAATGATAGACATCGTCGCTATTGCCACTCTTTTTCCTTCAATTTCTTTATAGAGAGCAAAAGATTGGCAACGTAGATTCTCTGGATCAAAGGCGAGACCATCGAAGACTGAGCCGTATCCTCCGCCTTCTTTTTCCTTTGCTCTCATATCAATAAAAACACCACTCGCTTTTAAATCATCGATAGTAGCGCTCTCTTTAACCGGCACAACTTCTATGCCTTCACCAAATTTTCGGCTTAAGACTATCTCATCAATAATCTGAGCTAGGGGCTTTGAGTTGATAATTTCTGGTCCTTCCATTTTATAAATTTGTTTATGCGGAGGCGGGAGGGGAAATGATTCTCCTTCGACTCAATTGTACGCCGTCGCGTCCAATTGGTCTAGGCACCAGCTCGCTGGTTTCTTCTGCTGAAGAAACACCGCTCCGCTGTTCGAATCCTCCACGCCAGCCAAGCAGTTGGCTGGCTCGCCTCCGCGTAAGAAAAAGGCCCGCCAAGCGGGTCCTTTTTAAACACGCGGAGGC
>JBAYIK010000010.1:0-14552 GCA_041665625.1 Minisyncoccota bacterium
ACTGCCTACTTTGGCCCAGCCACTCGAGCCGCCTTAATTAAATTCCAGAAGGCTAATAATCTGCCACCAAGCGGACTCTTTGACAAGCAGACGAGAACGGCGGTGTGGTGGTTGGCGCAGTAGTTATTTCTGACAATGTTTACAAAAATGCGCCCGCCCAAATTTGTTACACAAACTTGTTCGGGTAAATTTCTCGCCCTTACGGCGTGCTACTTTTGGCATTTGAGGCAGAAATGTGTTCCTCTGCCATTATGTTTTATTTTTTTGATAGGGCGGTCACAGACTTTGCAGGCGAGGCCCGCGCGGCCATAGACATTGAGATGGGGGACAAAACCGCCCCTTGTGCCGTCGCTTCGGCGATAATTACGAGAGGAGGTTCCCTTCTTTTGGATAGAGAGTTTGAGGACTTTGATAATATTGTCTCTTAAAATTTTAATTTGTGTAGGTTTTAGTGATGAAGATTTTTTGGTTGGTAAAAGATTAGACAAGAAACAGGCTTCATCAGCATAGATATTACCGATACCCGCAATCAAGGTTTGATCGAGGAGAATTTGTTTGATCGTTCTGTTTTTATATTTCTTAAATATCTCGCCGAGAAGGCTTGGAGTGAAGACGGGGGAGAGTGGCTCAGGGCCAAGATTCTCAATGAGTTTGCCCATCTGTTCATCACCAACCAATTTTACCCAACCAAATTTGCGCAGGTCATTGAAATAGAGTTTGGATTTATCAGTGAATTCAAAAATGATTCTCGTATATTTGGATGGTTGCTTCTCGAGCATCTCACCATCAGGGTGACCACCAGCAATATTTTTATAAATCAATTGCCCTGTCATCTTAAGATGCACAGCGAGCGCCAATTCACCCTCGAGGTCAATAAAGAGCATTTTAGCTCGACGCCTGACTTCTTTTATCCTCTTTCCCTTTATTTGTTTGAGAAATTCATCAGGCGATAGTGGGCTTACAGCTTTAGCCCAAAGGATCCGAGAGTCTTTTAGCTTCAGACCAATCAGGGCTTTATTTAACTCGCGTTTTAAAGTCTCGACTTCTGGTAGCTCTGGCATTAGGCCAATATACTATGGATTTAGAATTTTCCGCAATTCTTCTTTGGCTACTTTGCGATCATCCCAGGGGATAGTTTGGTTGCCAATAACCATTGATTGCTCAGCCCCTTTGCCTGTGATGATGACCACGTCGCCCGAGTGAGCAAGCGTGAGACACTTATTGATACCGGCGCGACGGTCTTCTATTACAAATAAGTTTTCATTTCGAACTTTGCCAACATCAAGGGCAGCTTTAGCTATGCCCTCTGCAATCTCGGTGGGGTCATCGTCATAGGGGTCAACGTTGCTCACTACAACATAGTCGGCACGCTTGCCAACAATCTCGCCCATTAGGGCGCGCTTGGCTTTGTCTCGGCCTCCTCCCTCGGCGCCTAAGTTTACAATAATTTTGCCATTTGTATTTTTGCTAATCATCTCGGCTGTCTCTACGGCCCGGGTCATACTCTCTTTCTCATGAGCGTAGTCAACAATCACTGTGAAATCTTGGCCTAAGCTTATCTTCTCCATTCGGCCAGGGATTAAACTCAGTTTGGCTAAACCGTTTTTAATTTGCTCGCTCGAGAGACCAGCTTCTTTACCTACGATAATCGCTGGTAGAGCATTGTAGATATTAAAAGCGCCAACGATATTTAATTCGTAATCTTCTTCTCCAATATTGAAACTCACCCCCTCTTCGTTGCCAGAGATATTTGTGGCGATAAAAGCGGCATCTGTTTCTAAACCGTAAGTAATCTTTTTATCAGCAGGAAAATTTAAGAAAAAATCTTTGTGTGGATCGTCATTGTTGATAATTGAGAGAGACTTAATTTCTGCCCCGGCAATATTTTTCTTGTGGTTTTTGAGAGTGGCAAAGAGTTCACCTTTTTTTTCTTTGTATTCTTCAAAATTATTATTATGAGAAGCGAGATGCTCGGGAGTAAGGTTGGTGAAAATAACCCAATCATAATTAATACCAATATGGCGATATTGTTTAATACCCTCTGAGGTTGTTTCGACGATACAATATTTACAGCCAGCTTCAAGCATTTGTTTGAAGAACTTCTGAAGAACAAATCTTCCCGGCATGGTCATGTGGTACTTATTTAATAACTCTTCGTCGCCAATTCTAATGTTGGCTGTGCCGGTGAGGCCGGTTTTTAGGCCATTAGCATTTAGGACGGACCAGAGAAAATTGCCAACCGAAGTCTTGCCCTTGGTCCCTGTGATACCGATAACAATCATTTTCTCCGTTGGGTGATCATAATACCAAGCGGCGAGGTGGGCGAGGACCCAGTGGTACTTAAGAAATAATTTTTCGGGTAGTAACTTTTTTATTATTTTTTTAAATCTTTTCATTTTTAACTTGGATTATTTTTTAAGTTTTCTTCTTAAGTTGTAAAGTAAGTACCAGAAGGGTTGTCCCACTAGATCGAAGAGCGGGGAATAGCTAAGCATTTCACCACCAAAACGTCTCTTGAAGATAGATAATCCTCCCCAGTTATGGGAACCTCTTCCATTTGGGTCCTCAACGGCACCAAAATTATACCAAGAGTAGCCTAGTTTTTTTGCTTCCCTAATTGCTTCCCAGTGAAGGAGTTGGGTGGGCATTTTTTCTCGGCCAAGGGTGGACGATGCCCCGAAGGGGTAATAAGCGGTATCTCCAAAAAAGAAAATTAGATGCATGGCAAGCGTCAAGTTATTGTATTTGGCAATAAAAAGAGCGATATTATCACTTGCCTCGGCTGTTTCCCAAATGGCCTTATAATAGGCTTCTGGGTGAAGACGGAAGTTGTTGCGATTGGCCGTCTCACACATTAGTTGATAAAACTCTTTGAAATATTTTTCCATCTCCGGGCCAGGGACTTTCTCAACGATAACTTCTTTGCGCTTGGCTAAATTGATGCCGTAGCGAGTTTTTTCGTGCATGGCCTTAAGAAGATCACTTTCTGTTTTTTCTAAATTTAGACGCCAATCATTTGGTGATTGAACAAAAGAAGACTTGTAAGATGTTTTGGGAGCCAAGCGAAAATATTTTTTCCATAGTTTAGTGGAATTTTCTTGTTTAGGCCAAGGATCAAAGCGTAAAAAAACTCCATTGGTTTCTTTTAGTAATTTTTCACCTTCCGATTGGAATTGGTCTAAAAGTTTTTCTGTTAGCTGTCCGACAACAATTGGTCCATGGGGAATATACCAGTAACATTTCCCTAAAGTGAGGGGGTAGCGAATACCTTGCCAGGCCAGTTGATTGCCATTATCTGTTAAGATAAAAGTTCTAACTTCATGTCCGACAGCCGTTTGCCACTTGCCATAAATCGCGCTTTGGGTAAAACGCGCTATTTGTTCATTTTCTTTAGACATTATTTTCTTTGGCCTAATTGCTTAAGGACTTCTTTGACTTGTTCGCTGGTGTTAGTAATATCAGCGGGGATTTTACGAAGAGCTTCACGGGCCTCTTTATTAGAGTAACCAAGGGATTCAAGCGCTAGAACGGTCTCAGCTTCTTGGTCAAGATTGCCCCCCTCGCTTTCAATAAAACCAACTTTGTCGCGTAACTCGAGGACGATTTTCTCAGCAATCTTACGGCCAATCCCCGAGACTTGGGTAAGATAAGCGGTATTGCCTGAAGAAATGGCCCTTTTTAAAGTATCGGGGGGAGCTAGAGAGAGAATTGAGAGGGCTCCACGTGGGCCCACCCCTGAGATGCTAATTAGTAGCTCAAAAAAATTAAGCTCGTTTTTAGTCAGAAAACCATATAAATCAAGGACATCTTCGCGAACAATGAGATGGGTCCAAAAGGTAAGTGGAGATTGGTTGTTTTTTACCTGTCCGAGGGTCTCGGTAGAGACAAAAACCTTATATCCGACGCCTCCAACATCTAAAATAACGGACCGATTATCGCTGTGAGAAATTTTGCCGGTAAGTTGACCAATCATGGCCTAATAATACACTAACTGTTATTAAAGCTCAAAAGATGGCCCCAGTACTTGACCCCGCACCAATTATCGTATCGCGCCACAGGCGCAAAACCCCTGGAAATACGATAATTGGTGTGGGGCCTTGCTTTTATTGGTAAAATATCGTAGGATACAAGCACTATGCCAATAATCAAATCAGCAAAAAAAGCTTTACGTGGTAGCCAACGCAAGAAGGTCTATAATGACCGTCGCAACAAAGCGATGAAAGGGGCTATCAAGGATGTCAAAAAATTAGTTGTTGCTAAGGAGTCAAAGAAGGCTTTAACCGAACTAAGTGCTGCTTATCAAGCTATCGACAAAGCTGCTAAGAGGGGAATCATCAAGAAAAATACGGCTGCCCGCAAAAAGTCCCGTCTTGCTAAATTCATTAAAAAATCAGCTTAGTCTCTAATAATCAAAAAACCGCCTACTTGGGCGGTTTTTTGATTTGAGACCAAAACTTAGCCCAACAAATATTTGAGCAAAGCCATACGGATGAAGAGGCCGTAAGCGGCTTGCTTGAAATAAGCCGCTTGGGGGAGAGTGTCCACTTCGGTTAGAATTTCATCAACACGAGGAAGGGGGTGCATGATAATTGATTTGGTCCTCATCTTTTTGGCCAGCTTAGAATCTATCTGATAACAACCTTTGAATTTTAGGTATTCCTTGGGGTTCTTGAAGCGTTCTTTTTGAATACGAGTTTGATACAAGACGTCAATACTCCCAATTATTTTTTCTAAATCTTCAATCTCTTCGAAATTGACTTTGTGTCTAGTTAAATAGTCTTTGATATCTTCGCCCACTCGAAGGGCTTTAGGGGAGACAAAATATATTTTCATATTTTTGTATTTGCCCAAGAGATAGGTGAGAGAACGAATTGTTCGGCCATGCTTGAGGTCACCAACAAGAGCCACGGTTAGGCCGTCAATCTTCTTGAGCTCTTTTTTAATTGTGTAGAGGTCCAATAGGGCCTGGGTCGGATGTTGCCCGGTGCCATCGCCAGCGTTGATGATTGGGACTTCAGAAACGGAGACGGCTCTTCTTGAGGCCCCTTCTTCGTAATGGCGAAGGACAATAACGTCAGCATAGTTATCAATAATCCGAATGGAATCTTCAAGAGTCTCGCCCTTAGCGGCCGAAGAGAATTCCTTAGCATTCTCAGTGGTGATGACGCTCCCGCCTAAGCGGATCATCGCTGATTCAAAAGAAAACCGAGTTCTAGTGCTCGGTTCATAAAACAGGGAGGCCATTATTTTCCCTTTTAAGGGGGAAGATTTCTTTTTCTCTAATGAGTCGGCCAGAGCGAAGATTTTATTAATAAATTTCTGGTCGAATTGTTGGGACTCAATAATGTGATTCATTCTGACTATTCTAACCCACTAAGGCTAGAACTTAATAGGGGATAACTAGTTTGTCCCCCCGCGAGGAATCGAACCTCGATCGCAAGCTTCGGAAGCTTGAATTCTATCCGTTGAAATACGAGGAGAATAGCGGTTATTTGTGCCCTCGGAAGGAATCGAACCTTCATCACCAGCTCCGCAAGCTAGCGTTCTATCCATTAAACTACGAGGACTTTCGCTTTACAGGCTAACACACTTTAGCTAAAAACCCAAGGACTCAAAGATGACCTCGGAGAAAGTTTCAACGTGTTTTTCTTCCTCGCCATTTCTGAGCATTAAAAGGCGGACTTCTTCAGGGTTTTGGCCAATGATGGGGATATGAATATTGGGGACAAAAAGGCGTTGATAATGAAGCACTAATTTGGCTGGCTTATCTCCGTCAGCTTCTTCAACCCAGAAGGAAGCAATTTTTTCATAAGTAAAAAGTTCCTTATTTAATTGTACCCCTTGTCTGGTTATTTTTACGAGCAAGGTCGGATCAGAGGGCCGCTTCTCATGTTGATAGAGAGAGAAGGCTCCTAAACCAATAATTAAAGCAAGAAGAATATTCCCCAAGAAGAGGGCAATAGCCGCCGAGAAGAGAGCGATAGCCCCTAAGGCCCAAAACCAATCTTCGGTCCGCTCAATTGGCTCGCTACTGTATGATTCCCATTCTAAAATTGGATCGTTCATCAAGTTAATTATACAACTAAGCTTATTTATAGTAAAATTTTTTTATGAAATGGTATTTTGCAGGAAGGGTGAGGCATAAAGAGAAGCTAAAAGAAATTTTTAAGTACCTAGAAATAAAAGGGGAGACCGTTCTTTCTGACTGGGTCTATGAGGGTTCTTATAAGCCCTATGACGAAAATTTAGATAAAGTGCAGACTCTAGCGAGGAGGGTCGTTGTTTCTCTATTAGAGACGGATATATTTGTTCTTATTAGTGACCCAGAAGGGACAGATATGTTTGTCGAGCTTGGTGTTTGCTTGGCCCAAGACAAAATCTCGCCAGGAAGTATAAGAATTTATATAATTGGCGAACATTCTAAGAGGTCTTTAATGCAACTTCATCCTTCTATCAAGCATTTAAAAGACGTTAGAGAGTTATTTGAAGAAGAAAAAATAGAGGTAGAGGACTTTGTTTTGCCAGATTTTAACTAAAATTGCTGGAATTAGGTGTTTGCTTGTGGTATACTGGATGGGTGCCTGAGTTATACAAAAGAAAACCAAACATCAAATGTTTTGTTTGCGGTAAGGAAATTTATCGTAGACCTGTTGAACTAGAGAAAAGTGGTCAAAAGGCTTTTTGTAGCTCCGTTTGTTATGGCAAAGCAAATAGAAAAGAAACCCCATGTTTAGTCTGTGGGGCGATGATTCTTTCTCAATTTAACAAGAAGACATGTAGTAGGACTTGTGCTAATATAAATAGAACTGGTCTAAAATATAAGGCTAGTAGCCCTAAGGATAAGGTTAAAACTGGTCTTGCTCTAAAAAATAGACTTTTGGAGGAAAGGGGGCATAACTGCGAAAGGTGCCGATATAACAAGGTTGAGATTCTTCAAGTTCATCATAAAGATCTGGATAGGGGGAATAATGATTTAAGTAATTTGGAGTTGGTTTGCCCAAATTGTCATTACGAAGAACATTTCTTGTTCGGAAAAAGAAAATTAAAAAATAAATAAAACAGGGAGGGGTCGCATAGTTGGTCTAGTGCGGTAGTCTTGAAAACTACTAGGTCTGTAAGGGCCTCGCGAGTTCGAATCTCGCCCCCTCCGCATAATAAAATATTGATGACAAAGGAATTACCTCCAGATCCAACAACTATCTCCCCCGGCGATGACCACGCTGTTTGGGAGGTTGGGGTTAAGAGAATAACTGAACAAAGAAATCTTCTCGTCCGGGAGGCAAGGAGTAGTGGAGTAAGGGATTGGGATGTCGTTCTAGAAAATTTTGTTGCTAAATTAAAAAGAGATATAGAAGCAATCTCTGGTCTTTCTGAAAAAGAACTTTCCGAATATGCGGCTTATCATGCCGCTGTTGGGAGCAGTCCTGATTATAAGTCGACTCCGAAGCTCGATTTACCAGGCGATTTAATTAGTGAGGTTTTTGATATGTCTCTTATTAGAGAAAAGAGGAAAATTTTACCTCACCACTAAAATACTATGCGTTACTTAGGAATTGATTATGGACATAGAAAAGTTGGGCTCGCGATTTCGGATGAAGCGGGGAGTTTTGCTTTCCCTTACCAGGTTATTCAGAATTTCTCACGAGAGAAGTTGCTTAGGGAAATTAAAGACATTTGTGAGAAAGAGGGAGTTGGAAAAATTGTCATGGGGGAATCACTTGATCTGTCTGGTGAGGCCAATCTAATTCAGTCAGACATCTTAATTTTTAAAGAAAATTTAGAAAAAGAAACTGGGCTAGAGATTATCTTTGAACGGGAATTTTTTACTACTTGGGAGGCCAAGCGTATTGTTGATGAGGATCAGAACGATAAGCAAACTGATGCCCGAGCGGCGGCTTTAATTTTAAAATCTTTTTTGGATAAAAAATCTAGATAGTTTTCTTGCTTTAGATTATAATTAGAGGGATGACTCAGGATTTTCTCCTTAAATTTTTTCCCGTGCCGAAATTTTTACTTCGGCCGGCCGTTGGTCTCGACATCTCTGACCAGTCCATAAAATTTATGGAATTGGTTAAGACCAATGATAAGTTTAGAATCGGGCGCTTTGGTGAAGTAGAGATACCCCTTGGGGTTATTGAAGGTGGAGAGTTGCAGGATTCGGAGGCTTTTCTCAAGATCCTTGTCGAGCTTAAAGTGAAATGGCGCCTAACTAATGTTTTTATCTCTTTGCCAGATGATCACGCCTACACGATTAATCTAAAATTGCCACCGCTAAAGCCGGAAGAGATTTACGACAGTATTGAATTGCAGATTGAGGAATATGTTTCTCTGTCTGCTCCAGATGTTGTCTTCGATTTTGAGGTTATCCCTCAGGAAGAGGAAATTGGCAATCTGGATCTTGGAGTAATGGCTTTCCCTCGGAAGATAATTGAAAGTTATCAAGATGTTTTCGCTAAAGCGGGCCTCTCTCTCCTCGCCATTGAAACGCAAGGGGGAGCCCTAGCTAGAGCTCTCTGCGAAAAAGAAAAGAACTCTAATCTGGCCATTGTCGATTTAGGAAAAAATCACACAGCTATCTTCTGGGTTAGAAGGGGAGTGGTTATTCATGCTTCCGCCGCTTTGGTCGGTGGGGCTTCTATCACTCGTAATTTGCAAAAGGGTTTAAACGTTTCTTTTGAAGAAGCCGAGAAAATTAAAGTGACACAAGGCCTTTTACGGTCTGAGTCCAATCAGCCTGCTTTTGAGGCAATAATCCCCGTTGTTTCTGCTATCCGCGATGAGATTGAGAGGCTCCTCGCTTTTTGGTTGAACCAAGGGGGAGAAGGCGGACCTAAGTTGGACCAAATTTTATTGACCGGCGGCCAATCTTCTTTGCCTGGCTTTGCTGAATATCTAGGGAATCACGTTTCTTGTCCGGTGGCGATTGGTAATCCTTGGGGGAAAATTTTTCCGGCCGGCTCTGTGGTCAAGGAGTTGAGTTATAATGAGGCTCTGCGTTATGTCACAGCAATTGGTTTAGCTTTACGCAATTTTAGATAATAAACAATGGCAAACCTCCTAACAGTTGAAGCAAAGAAAAAAATCATTAACGATAGGCGTTTTCGCCAAATTGTGGTGGCCCTTTTGTTTATAGAAATCCTGTTTTTAGTGGCGGGAGCTTTTAATCTTGTCCTCTGGCTTAGTTTTAAAATGCAGAACCCATCGTCAAGCCAGTCCTTATCCGTGGCTAAGACAGTTGCTCCTATTAGTGGAGAAGAGCGGCAGCAGGCTGAGTCAAAAATATTTCAGCTTTCTAATTGGTGGACAACGAAGAGCTGGGTTTCTTTTGTCGAACAGGTTGAGAAAGTCCAACCCCCGACGATTAAAATTAACCAGATTACAGGCCTTTGGTCAGAGAAGGCAAAACTTTTTAGCCTTGTTATTTCTGGCCAGTCAATTAATCGTCAGGATTTGGTAAAATTTGTTGATAGTCTTAGGAAAGAGGGGTCCTTTAGTAAAGTTGATTTGCCCATTGAGTATCTTCTTAGTTCTAGCCAAGGAAGATTTACTTTAAATTTGGAAATAAAGAATAATGATTAAGCCAATCTTAAACAAAACAACTGTCATTTTATCCCTAATTTGTCTTGCCACAGTCACTCTTTGGGTAAGTTTATTCTTTTTAATTGATCAAGAAAAGAAGGTTATTCTCGCTTTGGGATTAAGTGGTCAACAATCAGGCGTCATTCAAAATGACAAGTTACGTCTTAATAAAGATAAACTGGTAAAGATTGATAGTTATTTTATAACAAACCGTTCAGCCATTGCTCTTTTAGAAAAACTAGATAATATCGGAGCTAGGACGGGGGTTGCCTTAACTATTGGTCAAGCTGGAGATAGCGCTATTGAATTAAAATTAAATTTGACAACAGAAGGAAACTTTTCTCAAACAATGAAATTTCTTCAAGCTTTAGAAAATCTACCCTATGCCTCAGTAATAGAACGCTTAGAATTAAGAAAAGGGGAGAAAGTCTGGCAGAGCACCTTTACCTTAAGAATTTTAAAAAACATGAGTAATGTTTAAGAATTTTAAAAAAATTAATCTAGCGAATTCCTCTGTTTTTTGGCGTTATGCGGTTATTGCTTTTGCTTTTGGGTTAATTGCCGTTTTTGTTGGCCAAACTATTTTTATGTTTGTTGTTAACCGGACGGGCCAGAGTCAAGTTGATTCTCCTTCGCCCTTGGGCGAGTTAGCTATTAGCCTTGATCCTAAAAAAGCCGAACAAGTACTAGCCGAATTAGATGCTCGTCCAGCTAAACTAGAGAGATTGTTGGCCACAAGTACCGCCATGACGACGGCCAGCTCAACGCTCTTTGTTGACCCGAGTCTCTAATTATTTGTGCCCTCGCGAGGAATCGAACCTCGAATAACGGCTTAGAAGTCCGCTGTTATATCCATTTAACTACAAGGGCTTTCTTGTTTTTCCAAAACAACCATATTGTCCGTAAGTCTTTTTTCTATGACAATTTGCACACCTTATCTCGCATTTACTAATTTCGGCCAAGACCGAATCCCAAGAATAATGGCCTGATAACATTTTTGCTATTGTTTTGAACTTGCTCTTAGGGTTAATATGGTCAAATTCCAAAACAATTGGGTCGTCTTCTCCGCAGTCAAGGCATGATTTAGAAGAGAGGAAATTGAGTAACTTTTCACGCACTTTTATTCGGTGATTTTTTTGAGCTTTGTACAAATCTTCTTTCTTTTTGTACGGCATGATATAGGGATTATACCACTAAGCTCTAACCTTATCCACTACTTATGTGGATATGTGGGCGGTAGAGGACTTGAACCTCTGACCTTCTCCGTGTAAAGGAGTTGCTCTACCAACTGAGCTAACCGCCCAAGAACAAAGATATCTTACCTAAAAAAAGGCCACAATTCAATCTCGTCTTAGGATTTCTTCATTTATTTGCTATGATTCAGAATAATGATTAAAGAACCTAAAATTATTCACGAAGATAAAGACATTCTGGTTATTGATAAACCAGCCGGCCTTACTGTTCATGGCGATGGCTATAGTGAGACAAAAACTTTAGTTGATTGGCTGATGGAAAAGTATCCAGACATTAGCGAAGTGGGCGAGAGTATGTTTACTCAGAAAGGGGAGGAGATTAAGAAACCCGGTATCGTTCACCGTCTTGATAAAGAAACCAGTGGGGTGATGATTATTGCTAAGACCCAAGAAGCTTTTTTATATTTCAAAAAGCAGTTTCAAGATCATGAGGTTAAGAAGATTTATCGAGCAATTTTGTCCGGTAACGTTAACCTTCCAGTGGGAGAAGAAAAGGTCTTAGATTGGCCAATTGGGCGAAGTAAGACCGATCCTCGTCTTAGGGTGGCGCGAGCCCACGGCAAGGGTAAATTGCGTGAAGCGGTGACAATTTTTCGTCTCTTAGAAAATATTTGTACGAATTATGCCTTAATTGAGGCCGAGCCTAAGAGTGGTCGGACACACCAGCTTCGAGCTCACTTCCGAGCTTATAATCATCCCATTATCGGAGACGGTTTATATAATCCCGGGGACAATGGTGGCGGGGCAATAATGCGGACAGCTCTCCATGCCTATTCTTTGACCCTTAAGGACCTTTCTGGCCAGGTGGTGACCTTCTTGGCGCCTTTGCCTCTAGATTTTGAGGCAGCGCTTGAAAAACTTAAAGCTTCATGTTAAACTGCTTCGCGTTATGGCTAAAGCAACAGAATTCCTAATTTCCCCAGTAGACATGGTTAAGCGCCAGAAATTGGCCTTAAAACCAGGCTTTACTGTTCGTGTCTGGCAGAAAGTTCCTGATAAAGGAGGCAAGTTCCGTTTGCAAGCCTTTGAAGGTCTTATTATCGCCACTAAACATGGTAATGAAGCTGGTGCCACTTTTACTGTTCGTCGCGTTGCCTCAGGTGTTGGGATGGAAAAGATTTTTCCTCTCTACTCCCCAATGATTGACAAGATTGAGGTTCTCCGTGAAGTTAAAGTTCGTCGTTCCAAACTATATTATATTCGTGAAAAAGCTGCTCGTGAGATCCGTCGTCGTATGCGTAAGATTGTCACCGGCAAGCGCGAAGAAGATGAGCTTGTTGAGCAAGTCACTGCTGGCGTAGTAATTGACCCAGTTGCTGAAGAGGAGATGATTGAGGCTCCAGTTACTGAGACTAAAGAATAAAATTAAAAAAGAAAACCCCCGTTAAAACGGGGGTTTTCTTTTTTGTATCTGTGCCCAGGAGAGGACTCGAACCTCCACACCATTGCTGGCTCTACCACCTCAAGGTAGCGTGTATACCAATTTCACCACCTGGGCAACACTATAGATATTAAGCTAAAAAAGCTTATTTGGCAATGATTTACTTGACTAAATCTTATTTTATGTTATCCTATGAAGTAGAAGTTCTCAACAATGGAGTACCCTTACGATGATCTTTACTGTTTTGTGGGAGGAAGGGGATACTTACAAAAGTGAGGTGGGCCGATGCTCTGTTGATTTCCCTGCCAGGAAACTAAAAGGAAGGAGCCATTTCCAAGCAGAGCTTGAGATCTGCAAGAAGATGCGTGAGGTCTATCCGGGGATAGATTTGAAGTACCCCAAAGCAGAACCCTGCGTTATTTTTCCAAAAGGCTTTTTCCCCCGTCGCTAGCGCGCGTCCCTCATGGGCGCGCGCCGTTTGTTTCTGCTTTCTTTTTACTAAATTTTATGTTAAAAATAGATATGCTTTATACTGGCAAAGGGGATAATGGCAAGACCAGCCTCTATCATTGCGACCAACGTTTGTCCAAGAGTTCTCTTGTGGCTGAGGCCCTTGGTTCTCTTGACGAGATAAACTCTTTTCTTGGTTGGTGTAAGGTTAAGGCGATGGGTCAGGTTCTTTCTCAATTATCTAAAACTCAAGACAATCTTTTTTCTATTCAAGCCGAGGTGGCGGGAGCGGAGAAATTTGTCACAAGAGGTGACGTTGAGGAGTTAGAATCTTGGATCGCCGATATTGAAAAGAATTTGCCAGAAATTAAGAGCTTCATCGTTTCTGGGGGGAGCGAGCTCTCGGCGATGTTCGATTTTGCTCGCACAATCGCCAGGCGGACAGAACGCAAAGTTGTCGCTGTTGCTGAGTCTAAAGATGTTGAGCTCAAAGAAGAGACTCTGGCTTATCTAAATCGCTTGTCTTCGTTTCTTTATGCCCTGGCTCGCCAGGCTAATAATGAGGCGGGGGTAGAGGAAAAGAAGCCTCAGTACAATTAAATATACATGGTGCCTATGGTGTAGTGGTAGCACAGTTCCCTGTGGAGGAATTAGCTCGAGTTCAAATCTCGATAGGCACCCACGCTAATGTTTTTATCGTCGCAAATCTAATTAAGCCTTATTTTTTAAGGTGACTTTTCAGTTCTAGCGTGATAATATTTTTATAATAGAATGTGGTATCAACTAGCTATCCAATTTCTTGCGATAATCGCTCTTGTTGTTTGGGCGTCTTCATACCACTTTAAAGAAAGAAAAACAATTTTACTAGTGCAGCTTGCTAGTTTCGTTTTTTGGATAATTCATTTTATTTTGATTTCCGCTTACACCGGAGCGGCCCTTGCTGGCGTGGCAGCTTTAAGGTTAGCCTTTTTTTCTTTTAAGAAGAAGAATAATTGGACCAGTAAGCCTATTGTAGCCTGGGCATTTTTGGGTCTTTTGTTAATCTCCACCGCACTGACCTATTCTACTTATTGGGCTCTTTTTGCTTTGATTGGGGGAATTTTTGCTCTGGTTGCAAGTTGGCAGGATAATCAAAATAGGATAAGGTTACTTTTTATTCCCTCACATCTCAGTTGGATAGTATATGACATATTTGCCGGGTCTTATGGTGGAGCAATTTCTGAGGCATTGCTGGGAGTATCGGCACTGGTTAGTTTTTTTAGGGCAAAAATAAAGAAAGTTTAGTTTTTCCATTTTATGCAACAAGATTTTTCTAAAAAAATGGTTATCGTCCTGAGAGATGACCTGAGTTCCTGGCCACTGACAAATACTGTTGGGCACATCTCGGCTTTTCTTGGTAATAAAATGAAAGAAAGTTTTGACACTGGCCCCGTCTTTAAATCTGAGGATAACTTGGATTATCCTAGAAATTCTCAATATGCCGTTGTTGCCTTAAGTGCTTCTCTTGATGAACTGAGAGATTTGGTGATAAATCTAAGAGGGACTAGTTTGCTTTGGATTGCTTATGTCCAAGAAATGATAGACATGATTGATGATGAAGAATTAGCCAAGGCCCTAGAAGAGAAGTCGTCTGAACAGATGGACTTACTCGGGGTCGGACTCTTTGGGGCTAAAGAGGAACTTAAATTGCTTACGGGAAAGTTTAAGTTGTGGAGGTAGTCTAAATAAAGACATTTAAAAGTTATCCACAGGTTTGGGTTTGACCATTCTTGACCACATAATTTGACAGGACTACAATTATGATGAGGTTGAAGATGTTGACAGTTAGATCGTAAGTGATAACTTCTCAATTGTAATAGTATTGATAGATATCTTCAGCCTCACAAAGA
>JBAYIK010000011.1:0-12013 GCA_041665625.1 Minisyncoccota bacterium
AAAAATTACCCGGTTATCTATGTTTCTGAAATGAGAAAGAATAACTCTATCAGCTACTTTCAAGAGATGATGGTCATGAGTAAATGTAAGCATGGGATTATTGCAAACTCGAGCTTTAGTTGGCTCCCAACATGGCTTAATCCCAATAAAAAGAAAATTATTATTGCCCCTGACCTCTGGTTTACCAATAACAGTATTAAAACTGAAGACATAATCCCTCCAACATGGATCAAATTACCCCGAGATTAAATCCCAAGGTTAGCATCAACATGGCCACTTATAATCGTGGTCAGTATTTGGCTGAGGCAATAAACAGCATTTTAGCTCAAGATTTTACTGATTGGGAACTAATTATTATCGACGACGGCTCGACTGATGATACCTACAATATTTTACTCCCCTATCTTGAAGATCCCCGAATTAAATATTTTAAAAATGAGAAAAACTTAGGCATATGTCTTACTCGCAACCGCGCTCTAGAAAAATCGACTGGGGAATATATTGCGGTACTAGACAGCGACGATGTTTGGCTCGCCAAGGATAAGCTAAGCCAGCAAATTGACTTCCTAGACTTTAACTATGAGTATGCCCTTGTCGGCACTGGGGTTGTGATAATTAATGAAAAAGGAAAAGAACTTAAGCGTTATGTTAACCCCGAGGGAGCTATCGCTATCAAAAATAGTCTGCTTGCAAAAAATTCTTTTGCCCATTCGAGCGTTCTCTATCGACGAGAAACGGTACTAAAACTTGGGGCTTATCCCCTAAATCTAAACGGGATTGAAGACTATGACTTATGGCTCCGTCTTGGTGCTAAATACAAACTCCATAATTTACCACGCTATGATCTCGGTTATAGAAAACACTCTGGTAATATCAGTTTAACCGACAGAGAAAGACTTATGAGAGCAAATCTAACGTTAATAAAAAAATACAGAGAATTCTACCCTAATTTTTATTGGGCGTGGCTCCGACGCTCCAGTCGCTTATTCGCAGTAAGAATTTTTTCTCTACTCGGTATCCACTTTTAAGATTTCCTTCAACCTAGCTTCCATTGCATTTTGCTGTGACGGACTCTGAACTTGAGCCACAGGCATGGGCTGAGCAAATTGGGATACAGTGACTGGTTTCACCTCAACTTTAGCAGCAACGGGAGAGAGACTCGCCTTCTCTTTTTTGCCAGCCAGAATTTCGTCAAGAAAGTTTTTTAATTCATTCTTATTTTTATTGTCCTTGGGTTTATTATTTAAAATTCCCAGAGAGAAAGATTTTGGTGCTTCTTTAGTTAAAGGAGAAACGGGAGACTTTATGGGTAAAGATGGAGTCGGTGCTTTCCCTGGCAGAGAAGAAATAGCCTCAATAGATTTGGCCCGCGAGGGAGCAGAGGCTCCCCCACCACTACTGGGAGCAACACGGGCCGGAGCGCTCGCTCCAACCCTAGCAAGAGAACTCGCTCCAGAACTAGAGCCTTTACCAGGAACCGAACTCGGTTCAGGGATATACCAATCGACAACTTCTTTCTCCACAAATTCACGAGGCTTAGCATAAACACGTCTCACATTCGCGATAATTTGTTCTTTGAGGGAATCACCGACAACAACGATTGGGGGTAGAGTTGTAGCCGAGAAAGGAGGTGAACCAACACCGTCAATGGACAAGGTTAGGTAAATCTGCGCAAAGCCAAGATTAACCAAATCCTCTTTAGTAAAAGTGGGGAAAAAGATTGTTTCAAGAACTTCAGCATCAAAAGGGCCAACTCTAAAGGCGATGGTTGTGCCGACGTTACCAAAGACTGCGTTCCTGACCTCCTCGGGCATTTGTTCAATATACTGATGAGCAATTGTTAAACTTAATTTGTATTTACGAGCCTCAGACAAAATATCGGCAAACGATTCATTAACAAAAGACTGGAATTCATCAACAAAGAGATTAAAATAAGGTAAACGTGACAAAGCACTCGACTCCGCCCCCGCTCGGGACATAGCGGCTAAATAAATTTTAGTGATTAAAATTCCCCCTAAGAGATTCGCGTTCTGCTCACCAAGGCGACCCTTAGATAAGTTAACAATCAAAATCTTCTTCTCATCCATCACCTTACGCAAATCGATTGTCGATTTAGGTTGGCCAATGATATTGCGGATCAGGGGGTTAGCCGTGAATTGACCAATTTTATTCTTAATTGCATCCCCCGCCTCCTGCATATATCTCTCGTTGTATTTAGCAAACTCATCTACCCAGAAAGAACGAACTGATGGGTCAGTAATATTATCTACTACCTTCTGACGATAAGCTTTATCAGACAATAGGCGGTTAACCCCAAGCAGGGTTGAGTTAGGATATTCAAGAAGAGCCAAGAGACAATTATTCAAAATATACTCCATACGACTCGACCAGACATCGGGCCAGATTTTCTTGAACGAAGACATTAAGCCATTCGCCACCAAGTGCCGCTGGTCTTGCCCCACATCCTCCATCACATTAAAAGAGATGGGATAATCCAAATCGAAGGGCGCAAAATAGATAACATCATTAAGTCGCTCAGGTGGAACAAAGTCGAGTAAGAATTCTGCCGATTTGCCGTGAGGATCAACAAAAGCCATCCCCTCGCCATTCTTAATATCCTGAATGGCCATATTCTCAAGGAGGGTAGACTTACCCATACCAGTCTTCCCGATAATATAAACGTGCTTGGCTCGATCTTCAGACTTAATACCAAAACGAAGACGCTTACCGCGAAAATCGGTTTGAGCAAAATAATTTACTGTTGGCTCCACCATAAACTCTTTCTATTATAAGTTAATTAAACTATTTTTGGTAGGCACTGGGTGTGTATTTGTTGGAAGAATCCCACATCATCCAAGAAGAAAGACCGGCATCATAGACAGCTTGTTGTTCCGCTTTAACCATCGAGGCCGTATAAGTTGCCCCAAGGTCAAAATCTTGTAGCCAAGGACGAATTTTGTTTTTAGAAAAACCGAGCGCTTCAATTTTCTTTATGCCGCTATCCAAGCTAATTTTAACCACCTTATAAGGAACAGTGGCTGGTTTTTTGTAACCCATCCAGCCCTTAGGGTATTGGAAAGGGTAAAGCATCGGGGCCACATAATCAACGTAAGGGGCGACGTTTTCCATTACCTGACCAATACCAAGATCGTCGTCATTTGTCGTAACCATACCAAAGACATCGGCCGAACTTGGCACCCCAATATCTTTGATATGACCATGAAGATAAATAAAAAACTTGCGGAGAGCCTCAACCCGCGTCTCTTTACTTGGATCATAATTACGATAACGGATCTGGGATATATCCCCATCGGTTGGGAAACGAACGAAATCAAAATTCAATTCATCAAAACCGGTAGCATAAGCTTCACTCGCCAAAGCAATCGTATAATCCCAAACTTCCTGCTGGCTAACATCAAGCCAAGCTAGACCCTTGGCATCACGCCAAATTTCATTATTATCCTTACGCCGCATCGCGAGATCGGGACGAACACGAGTGAGATAATTATCTTGGAAGACAGCGATACGCCCAATAACATAGTAACCTCTGCTATGTAACTCATCGACAAATTCCTTAATATCAGACACCCGTCCCTCTTCTGATTGATAGCGAGCCAGGGTCGGAGAATTCAACTTAATAACAATTTCTCCAGAATTATCTTTAATATCCAAAACAATAGTATTTATTTGTGTCCCCTCAAATTTCTTCAACATTTTTTCTCGAGCCGTCTTCGAGCCCGCAATCCAACTAGACATATAAATTGCCTTAACCGGCTCAGGTGTTTTCTTGTGACTAATAATGACGGAGGGAAAAGAAAAATTAGAGATAGCTGCCCCCGAGGCCTGGCTAGTTTCATCGAGAGAAACTTTTTCTGGGGCCTTCTCCATTGCTCCCGTCGAAAGAAAAGATGACAGGGCAATAAAAACAAAGACAAAGAGTCCCAGGGTAATAGCGAGGAAAGTTAAATTCTTACGACTAACTGAGAGATGATGGTTCGTCATGGGAAGAGTCTTCTTTTTTGGCTCGGCGGTGGGTCTTGATCTTCTCTTCCTCTGGGCTGACATCCGCAACAACAAGAGTTTCTTCGACCAGGGCATAATTAGCGGAACCATGGTAGAAACCAAAAAGGGTAATTAAAAACCCGGCCAAGACAATAAGCGAATCTCTCATTATTTCCGGAAACCCAGTAAAAGGAACGAGTATAACAAAAATACCTAAAATAGCACTGGCTCGATTACGCCAAATAATGTGTCTCATATGGTCTAAATTATAGCAAATTTGGGGCTAATTGGGAAATATCTCCCGCCCCCATAGTAATCAACAAGTCCCCCTTTCCCGTCTGTTCTAGGGCCATTTTAGAGGCTTCTTGGGGGGTCAGGACGCTATCCACAGCCCCACCTTTTTCCCTTATCAAACTGGCTAAAATGTCCGAACTTATCTCCAGGTCAACCTGTTCGCGGGCGGCATAGACCGGTAGCAAAATGACCTGATCAGCAAGAGCCAGGGCTTCGGCAAAATCATCCTTGAGCAACTTCGTACGGCTATACAGATGAGGCTGGAAGACAACGATTAACTTCCCTGTCAGGTCTCGCTTCTTCATGAATTCTCGTGCCCCCAAGATAGAAGCTCTAATTTCTGTCGGGTGATGAGCATAATCATCATAAACCAAGGCGCCATTTTTTGTCTCACCCTTATATTCAAAACGTCGCCAGGTGCCACTGAATTTTTTAAGTGAATTCTTTGCCTCTTCTAGATCAATTTTTAGAATCTCGGCCACGGCCAAAGAACATTGGGCATCCTTGATATTGTGAGCACCAGGCACAAGTAAATCAAGAATCTCCGGCATTTTTTTATAATCTACAACTCGTGCTCCGATTTTCTTGGCCGCCTCAATAGCTGGAATTAAGAGATGGTCTTCCATATCACAAATTAAAAACCCATCGGCTGGGAGTTTGCCAGCAAACTCAGCAAAGGCATTTTGAATATCGGCAATATCTTTATAATAATCGAGGTGATCGTTATCAATATTAGTGATAATGGCAATATTAGGATTAAGATTCAAAAACGATCGACGATACTCACAAGCCTCAACGACGAAGTAATTACTTTCCCCCGCAACAAAATTAGAACCAGACTTTAATAGACTTCCTACGACTACAGTCGGATCAAGTTTAGCCTCAATCATCATCTCCGCAATCATTGCGGTAGTTGTTGTCTTACCGTGGGTACCAGAAATTGCAATAGTGTATTTATCAACCGAAACCAAACCAAGAGCTTGAGGATAAGAAAAGACCGGAATATTAAGTGAACGAACGGCCTTCATAAATTCCGGTTCCCGATCATCCCAAGCCAAACTATAAACAATGAGATCTGTGTCGGCTGGTATCTTGGATATATCAGCGCCAATATTAATTTCAATCCCCAGAGCCCGAACTCGATCTAAGGTATCAGGGCTTGGATTATCATTTGTTCCAGAAACCATTTTCCCTTCGTGGTGCATCAACTGAGCCAAAGCCGAGATGCCAATCCCGCCAATACCGATAAAATAAACTTTTTTAATATCTTTAAAATTCATTACTTCAATTTCTTAATCTGAGCGACAAATTGATCGCCCCGGTCAAATTCATTTTTGAAAACACCAAAAGAAGCGGCACCAGGTGAGAGCAAAACAATATCCCCTTTCTTGGTTTCGGCGTTAGACCAAGCAAAAGCCTCCGGCATATTATCAAAAACTTTTACCGGTAGCTTCGTACGGCCCAAGGCTTTAATTATTTTATCTGAACCAGTGCCAGCAAAAAGAGCCAGAGATTTCACACTCTTCTTTACCACTGGCGCATATTTTTTGTAATCCAATTCTTTGTCGCGACCACCACCCAACAAAATTATTCGAGGCTTCTTAGAGGGTAACCCTTGCCTGCCCGAAGAAGCCTTGGCGAAGGCGGGAGAGGCCTTTAAAGGGTTACCCTCAGGGAAGCCACCTAGAGCTTTTAACGCCGCCATCACCCCATCTGGCGTAGTAGCAGTAGTATCGTTATAATATTTCACGCCCTTAACTTCACGCACAAACTCTAAACGCCCCGGTACGCCAACATAATTCTCCACCGCTGTTTTAATTATCTTCTCGGGAATATCGAGAATCCTCGCGACAGTAATCGCATGAGCAATATTCAAACGATTATGTTCGCCAAGTAATTTTACTTTCCAACTCTTCGGGACCACGCCGGCATCTGGCACTATTGCTTGCCCAGCGAATTTTTTAAATTTCTTACGGATCAATCCTAAAACCTCTTTGCCACAAATCAGGCTATCCCCTTCTTTTTGATTCAAGAAAATGTTCGCCTTATCAGCAAAATAGAGGTTCATATCATTATGATAATAATTCTGATGATCCACCATCAAATTCGTAAAAACAGAAATATTTGGGCTAATCTTCGAATCGCCAAAACCTTGCAATTGCCATGAGTCCAGCTCCATCACGACAATATCACCAGCCTTAACTTTCTTAAGCAAAGGAAGTGTTGCCAACCCTCTAACATTCCCCCCAAGATAAACATCATTACAACACACCTTATTTTTCCCAAGGACTCTCCTTGGATTTTTATTGAGTGTTAGAATATCATGAATCAAGTGAGTGGTGGTAGATTTACCACGCGTGCCGGTGACGCCAATAATAGTTACACCTTCGGGGGCCAATTCGGCCAACCATGAAGCGTCCATCTTAATGGGAATATTATTTTTGCGCGCCTCGGCAATATAAATAGAGTTAAGAGGAATATCAGCTGACTTCAAAATAAAGTCTTTATTTTTGAAATCTTCTAAACGATGCTCTCCTAGAACAAACTTAATTTTTTTATATAAATCTGGGCCAACTTCTTTCTTAATCTTCTCAAGTGAAGCCTCCAATTGTTCTTTAGTCTTAAGATCGGTCACCAACAAATCCGCCCCTTCTTTAGCCAGAAAAATTACATCACCAATCCCCCGGCCAAGTAGCCCAAGCCCATGCACGGTAATTTTCTTATCCTTAAAATGGCCCTTATGGCTAGTCATAGGGGCATTTTAGCACAAGACGAGAAAGAGGCCAAAAGCCGGTAAATTCCTACTTTTGGGCTAGCCAAACGACAAAATGCCTTTCTTCTTTAAGATTTAATCTATCCACTTTTTTGAAACCAACATTTTTTAGTAGATCTTCTAGCTCCCCCTCACTAAGATCATAAACTAAGCCAGTCAACATAATTTTTTCCTTGTTGTCGACAGTGTTACGCAACGATAATTGGGCAAAACGGGTGTTTTCTTCAGGTCGTCTTTCTACCAAAAACATAACATCTTTTTCTTCTTTAGTATCAGCTATCTCCAATCGGGCGGCGACTTTTTTGTCTGGTATCTCTGAGTCCCTAAACTTATCAATATATAAATATCCCCCTGGTTTTAATAAATCATAATAGACCTTAAGAGTTTGAGAAAAAACTTCTAACGACTTCTCTTTATTTACCGGCAGGGTCTCGTTCCAACCACCAGCGGCATAGATAAAAGAATTCCCACGGTTGAAGAGAATATCAAAAGACTCTTTATTATAATTCTTGAGCAAATCTAGCCAAGCCGATTTTGTAACTTTATGTTCGATGCCAAGTTCCTCCAATCCCTGATAAAAGGGCTTAATTGTCTCTTCGCTAATATCAGCGGTACTTAAATTATAGCCTCGCTGCAATAATTCGGTTGAGAAAAAGCCGGGACCGACACAAGTATCCAATATCTTAGAATTTTTATTGATACCAATTTTCTCAAAAACACTTTCTACCTCATCAGCATAAGCATTACTATTATAGAGAAGATTGTACTCGGTAATCTTCCACAAGTCAGCAAAGCTCGGCTCCGTCTCGACATTCAACACTTCAAGGGAATCCTTGTCTGAAATATATTTCATTTCGGTGCCAATGGCCAAATCTCTCTCAGCATTAGGACCTAACGGGATATTAAAGAATTTGAAAGAACCAACTCCCTTTTCTTGCAAAAATACTTTTGTATAGAGTTCCCCTCCTCTTGTTATGGCATTATCACACATAGCCGGAGAATACATAACAAAAATTTTATGTTTACCTCCAACCTTCGGTTCCTTAACCTTTTCTTTTAGAAAATCAAAGTTAACGTCTGGTGCCTTGCCAAATAGCTCAGCCATCAATTCAGCAACCTCAGCAATACAAAATCTTCCTCCCGTCTTAGAATTAAAGGTTTGGAAGCTACAGGTCTTTATTTGCTGGTTATCAAGAATATTAATAGCAACATCGATGTTCTCCCCTTCTTCCGCGGAGTAATTTATCACCCCATCAAAAAACTTTTTATTTCCGCTTATAAATTTCTTGAAATTAGCGCGCAAAATGGTCTCCCTCATGAAGTAATCCTTACCACTCTTAATCAAATCCTTTTTGCTCAATTTATATTTTTTAAGTATCTCAACATATTCCTTGGGGATACCATCCTCCCCAGCAAAGAGGCCCAGCAATTCATCTCGATAAGATTCAGCTGTCCGAGAATTTTTGTTAGCACTAGAAAGTCTTAATTCGTTAATTCCCGTTGTGTCATTGGCGACGATGAGGAGCTTGGCACTAACACCCTGTTCCTTGAGTTTTGACACTGTCTGACAAGCCATCTCCCAAGAAAAAAGGGGGAAAGAAGTCATCCCAAACTCTTCAAGCAAACCATGAAGCCTTTCGGGTAGCATTGGCTTAATACTAGGCCAAAATTTATTCTCTTGCATATCTGGGATAGCCAAGAAATGTCCCCCCAACACAACAGTAGTTGTTTCTCTCGGGTTATAGATTGAGGACTTAATTTTATCCCAAATCGAACCCAAATTTGTCCCATCAACCTGATTGTTAGACCTAACAATGGCTGTATTTTTATAATAAATTTTATTCTTAAGAATTTCTAAATTAGGATTTTTTATCAGGCCTTTTTTCTTATCGAAAAAGAGTTTTATTTCACCCAATATTCGGTCAACATCTTCGAGGTCGGAATAAGCACCAAAACTAATACGCAAGCTTTCTTGTCCAAGTTTGTCAGCCAGAGGGAAAGCACAATGGGAACCATAACGAATACAAATTTTTTGTCGGCCTAAGTAATCACCAAGCTCTTTTACTGAATGATCTTTCAAACCAAAAGAAACTAGGCCAATTTTTTTAGTAAAATCTTCAGGGCCAAAAACGACAACTTCCTCAATCTTCTTTAGACCATCAATAAGATACTCCAATAACTCCAATTCATGTTTCCTAATATTTTCTAAACCAAGAGAACGAATAAAGTAAACCGCTCTCGAGAGTCCAATAATATTTGAGGTATTTGGTGTCCCCCCTTCTAGGGTAATTAGAGATTGATGGTATTCAGGAGAGATGATGTCCTTTTCTTGACCATAAGTAACGGCGACATTCTTCACTGTCCCGCCACCAACTTGTGTTGGGGTTAGTAAATGGTGAATATCTTTTTTAATAAACAAAACACCTACACCATCGGGGCCATACATCTTATGGCTAGAGAATGCATAAAAATCAACTTGAATTTTCTTCATATCAACGGCAAGGTGGGCCACAGCTTGAGTCCCATCAATAAAATAAAAGATGTCTTTGTTATAGGATTTAACAATCTTACCAATTTCTTCGACATCATTAATATTACCCAAAACATTGGAACAGTGGCCAATGGCAACAATTTTTGTTTTGTCGTTTAGGGTCTTCTTGATTTCATCCAAGCTCACCACTCCATCCTTAAGTCCCACAATTCGAATATTTGCCCCTCTTTTTACCAGCTTAAGGTAGGGCAACATATTAGAGTTGTGTTCGGCCACAGAAATAATTATCTCATCGTCTTTTTTAATTAAGTCCGCAATAGAATCAACCGCCAAATTCAAGGCGCCAGTCGCATTGCCAGAAAAAACAATTTCCTCGGCTTCAGCCCCGATAAACTTGGCAATATTAGCTCTCGCTTCAGCTAACAACTCTTCATTGCGGAGAGAGACTAAGTGAGCACTACGACTAGGGTTACCCCGATATTGCAAAACTTGCTCCACTGATCGAATAACTTGATCAGGAACTTGAGTTGTCGCGGCACTATCAAGATAAGTGATATTATCTCTTCTAAAAAACTCAAATCGAGATTTGATTTCCATTTGGTGCGCATGGTAGGACTCGAACCTACGACCTCGTCATTATCAGTGACGCGCTCTAACCACCTGAGCTACACGCGCGCAAGCGTGCGGACATTTCACAATATACCAGATAAATAGACCCATTTCAACCTGTATAAAAACACCCCGCGCCAGCTATCAGCCGGTACGGGGGTGCCACAGTCCACAGGACTTGGCGGTCGTTAGGTCAGGGGTTGGCCGTGAACTTCGGCACGTACCACCGGTCCACAGGCTCCGTGGTATACCCGCCCTTGTACGTCTTCAGGTACTCAGGGGTATGGACCTTGCCATCGCGAGTGCACACCGCCTTGATATTGCCGTCGTCGTCCATCTGGACAATGGGGGCGGACAGATAGTTCCATCCCGTCAGCCCAGCGGCGACAACGAAAACAAGGGCAATGGCCATCCAATAAAACTTGTCGGTCCTGTTCATCTCTTCTTCTCCTTCTGCTGTGTCCGCTAGGCGGACGGTAGTAAGAACACTAATACCCTTCTACCTTTAATTATAGCACAACCACAGCCTTTGTCAAGCACAACAAAAATCCCCTCTTTTAAGGGGTTCTTGTTATCAAAACTAACTCCAGAGAAAATATTCTTTCTTCTGTCCCGTTCTTCTAGATTAATGAGATAGAACTCAGATTCATTGTTCTTTGAATTCCTTCGAAAAGAATTCAATTGGTGAAAATAGAATCATCACCTGCCTTCTCCTTGAGGGAGAAGATCGCCAATTGTCTTATCTTGCGACAAGACCGTTCAATTTGAAATAAATCCACGACCAGCTTCCGCTAGCCGTGCCTTGTTACGACTTAACCCTTGTCACCGAACTTGCCTTAGGTCCACATTCAAGTGGAACGTTGGGCACTCCCGGCTCCCCTGGCTTGACGGGCGGTGAGTACAAGGCTCGAGAACGTATTCACCGCAGTATAGCTGACCTGCGATTACTAGTGATTCCAGCTTCATGAGGTCGGGTTGCAGACCTCAATCCGAACTGAGGCCGCTTTTATAGATTTGCTCCACCTTACGGTATTGCGTCTCATTGTAGCGACCATTGTATTATGTGTGTAGCCCAAGGCGTCAAAGGGACATGCTGATTTGGCGTCATCCCCGCTTCCTTCCTGCAGAGCAGGACAGTCTGACCTGACACTTGTAACAGGTCACAGGGGTTGCGTTCGTTTCCCCACTGAAGGGAACAACTCAAGCCACGAACTGACGACAACCATGCATCACCTGTCCAGTTGTCCTTGTGGGAGGGTCAACGTTTCTGCTGACTTTCAACTGAATTTCAAGCCTTGGTGAGGTTCTTCGTTTAGCTTCGAATTAAACCACATAATCCACCACTTGTGCGAGCCCCCGTCTATTCTTTTGAGTTTTAGCCTTGCGGCCGTACTTCCCAGGCGGATCACTTAACGCATTTGCTGTGCCTCTCAGAGGGTCGATACTCCAAAAAGCTAGTGATCATCGTTTAGGGCGTGGACTACCGGGGTATCTAATCCCGTTCGATACCCACGCTTTCGTGCTCGAGCGTCAGAATAAGCGCCAGTTAGCTGCCTTCGCCTTTGGTATTCCCCATGATATCAACGGATTTCACCCCTACACCATGAGTTCTGCTAACCTCTCACTCTCTCTAGTCTCACCGTTTCGTATGCATCTTCCCAGTTAGGCCAGGAGTTTTAACACACGACTAATAAGACCGCCTACGCACCCTTTATGCCCAGTAATTCCGGATAACGCTTGGGGCACTCGTTTTACCGCTGCTGCTGGCACGAGTTTTGCAGCCCCTTATTCATTAGGTACCGTCACTTTAGTTCTTCCCTAATAAAAGATGTTTACGTCCCGAA
>JBAYIK010000012.1:0-10040 GCA_041665625.1 Minisyncoccota bacterium
CCCTGGCTCTAAACTCTATGCCAAAGATGATATTAAGATTAATGACAAGTCTCTAGAAGTAGGGAATACCTACCAAGCTCTTTGTTGTGCCATGACTGACCCCGCCACTAGAGAGGGGAATATCTTCGATCAATTTATGAACATGTGTCAGCCTGGGACCATTGCTTATTCGCAGAAGATGGTGATTACGGATTCGACCCCTTGTGAATTACCATTCTCGACGATTTTAGACGGTCTGACAAAGGGGACCAAGGTAACGATTACTGAAGAAAATTTTTCTGGTTGGACGTCTCCAGACCTCAAAGATAACGTGACGCTCTCTTTGGGTCTTGGTTCAGGAGACAAGATAGATGTGCTCAAGGTTATGGATGGTCTTCAATCCTGTCAGCGCCTACCTAACCCGACTGATCCTGATTATTATAATGTTAAGATGACTAATTATGATAAAGTTATCTCAACAATTAAATCTTCTGTTGATAACCATGATCCAATAATGATTGGTATTGTTACCAAAAAAGCTGATATTGGCCATGCTTTGTTGGCATTAAGTCTTAGCACCTCTGGCGCCACGACCACTATCGAGGTCTTTGATTCAAATTCTCCTGAAGGGACAACCTCGCTTATCTGCGGTAAAGAAAAGGACCTTATCCCTGGCCAAGGCTATTATTATTTCTTAAGCTGCAAACTTCTTGCCAGGAAAACTGACTACCGGGTTTTTATTCCTTTGACACTTAACTCTCAGAGACTTGATTGTGGAGTGGGCAAGAGAGTTCGGCCAAAGCCAACAGGCTGGATAGGTTTTAGGGGAAATAATCCAAGCTTTGAAAATCCGACAACCACAGCTAACACGAAGGGGATTTGTTATGGCTATAGCGAGTTCGTTCGTGACGTTGCCTGTTTTGGAGATTTTCCTAATGAAGACTTCCATCCTAATGATGGGAAGATTGTCGGAAGAGACTGTGACGCTAGCCATAATCTCATTGTTGCTGAAGGTCCAAAATCTGGTCGCCCGAATAATTTTGTTGCCAGTGTCTCGTCTGTCGGGGAGTTATTCCTTCGTCGCCTAGGATCTATCTTTGACATCTAGAATAATAGATGGTATTCTAAAAACAGACCCTCAAACTGACAGAAAGGAGTAGAACATGAGGAAAGTAATCATCTTGCTTTTGGCTTGTCTCGTCTTGTCTGGTTGTGCCACGAGTGGTACGAGTGGGCACCAGTCTCATTTCAAGCCAGGGTTTGTCCTGCTTCGCGTGGCCCGCTAGTCGGGCCTTTTCCTTTGGCCTTAAAATTTTTTCTTGAATATGGTATCCTTATAGAACTTATGGCTTTATCTTGGGCAAGACAGAGACAATTGAATCACATACTTACCGTATTGGTCTTTTTGGTTCTGGTTGGATTCGTGTTATTTTTGATCTATAAACCAGTTCCTAATTGTTTTGATAATAAACAAAACCAGAATGAACAGGGGATTGATTGTGGAGGAGTTTGTTCCCTTGCTTGCTCTCGCCAAGTCCAACCGTTAAGGATTGACTGGGCTAGGCCCCTTAAGGTAGAGGACGGTTGGTATGACCTTGTCGCTCAAATTGAGAATCTTAACCCGACCTTAGGGAATAGATCTATTCCCTATACTTTTTCTGTTTACGATGGCGACAATGTTTTAATTACAAAACGAGAAGGCACAACTTTCGTTAATGCGGGAGAAAAATTTGTTATTTTTGAAAGTCGCGTGATAACAGGGGAGCGAGATGTTAAAAAAACTTTTCTCGAATTTCCTACCTCCACTCCTTGGGAAACTGTCAGTCCTGTGGCCAAAGATGTTTTGATTGAGAGACGTGAGTTTACGAATACCCCTAAGCCCGTTCTCCATCTCTCAGTAAGCAATAGCAGCCTAAAGGTGATAAAAGATATTTCGGTTATTACTGTTTTGTCTGATATTAATAATAATGCTTTTGCCGCCAGCCAGACAAAAATTGATAGTCTTGAACCTAGTTCAAGACGGGAAACTTATTTCACCTGGCTTACTCCGTTTAGTTCAGACCCCTCTTATATTGAATCTTACTGGCGGATAAACTCTTTTAACCTTACTAAATAATACGACCATGTGGGCAGCCTTGAGTAAAATTGGTCGATTAGAAAATCGTCTTGATTGGATGTTATTGTCGGCGACAGTGCCGCTGGTTCTTTTTGGTCTAGTCACCATGAATTCTTTTGGCCAAGAAAGTTATTATTTTGCTCGGCAAATAACTTGGGCCTGTTTTGCTTATGCCTTATTTTTTGGGGCCAGCTTCCTTGATTGGCGTTTCTTGCGTAAGAGTGGAACCGTTATGATTTTTTATGTAGCTGTTTTTGCTGTCCTTGTTTTGCTTTTTCTCTTTGGGCAAATATCTCATGGGGCACAGAGTTGGTTTTCCTTTGGGGCTTTCTCTCTTCAGCCGGCAGATTTTATGAAATTGGCTTTGATTATGGTGTTGGCTAAATATTTCTCTAAACGTCATGTTGAGATCGCTAATATTCGTCATATCATCGTTTCTGGGCTCTATGCTGCTGTTCCTTTTTTGGTGATTCTTGTCCAGCCTGACTTTGGCTCGGCCTTAATTATTTTTCTCATTTGGCTAGGGATGATCCTTGTTTCGGGTGTCTCTAAGAAACACCTTTTGCTATTGCTGCTTCTTGGTGTTGTCTCAGCTGTTTTTGCTTGGTCTTTTGTTCTTGCTCCATATCAACAGAAACGTATTATGACTTTTATCCATCCTTTGGCTGACATTCGGGGCTCAGGTTATAACGCCTTTCAATCCACTATCGCGGTTGGTTCGGGTGAGATTTTAGGTAAGGGAGTTGGCTATGGGACTCAGTCGCGTCTTAAATTCCTACCCGAATATCAGACTGATTTTATTTTTGCCGCTTTTGCTGAAGAATGGGGATTAATTGGAGTTTTAATTTTCTTCCTTTTATTCGGCATAATTATGTGGCGCATAGCCGTTATGGCAATGGTTGGGGGAACAAATTTTGAAACACTTTTTGGCCTAGGTTTGATTATAATGTTTCTAGCTCATTTTATTATCCATGTGGGGATGAATATTGGAGTTCTCCCGGTGACGGGTCTCCCGATGCCCTTCATGAGCTATGGCGGGTCACACCTCCTGGTGGAATTCTTGGGTCTCGGGATCTTAATGGGTATGCGAAAATATTCCCTGGCTTTTCATCGCGACGATGTGAAGAATGAGTTTATTGGTCCACAGTAAAATTGCCCGAGGACTAGCCTCTGGCAATTTTAGTTTAGCTTAATTTTTGTAAAGGGCGATAGTTTTTTCGAGCATTTGCTTGAGGGAGAAATTTTGTTGGACTTGGTGCTTCAAGTTCATCCCGGCTAAGTGACGATATTCTTTTTTCTTTATCATGAAGAGAAGAGATTTTTTTATTTCTTCGATATTCCCTTTGGGCACCAAGATGCCTTGTTCGGCCTCGGTAATAAGCTCGGGGATACCACCAACTTCGGAGGCGATGACGGGAAGGCCAGCAAGGCCGGCTTCAAGGATGGAGTAGGGGAGCGCTTCGGTGCGAGAAGTGAGGGTGAAGATGTCGAAGGCCTTAAGATAAGAACGAGCATCCTCAATGCGACCAGCTAAGAAGATGCGGTCATCCATTCTTTTATCTTTAATCAATTTTTCTAAATTGGCCCTTTCTTCACCCTCGCCAATAATAACGAGATTTAGCGACCAGCCAAGAGAATTTCCAAGCAGGGTTCGGACGGTGGCGGCAAAAGCTTCTATTAAATAATCTAGGCCCTTGTTTTTGTGGAGCTCAGAAATTGTCCCAACCCAAAACTTTTCATTTGATTTGCCGAGTATCTCGCGACGAGCAATGGAGCGTTCAAAGAGTTTTGCTGGATTAAGGCCATTATGGATAGTTGTAACTTTATTTTTTAAACCAGACCAATTGACGATTTCATTTTTTAAGTTGTCCGAAACTGTGATTATCTCATGGCAGAGAACCATCCCGAGCCAATGACTAAATTTAATTAGAACTTTTTGCCAAGACGGCCGATCTTCGTTTGTGGCTAATCCATGTACAGTAAAGATAATTTTGGGGATACCTGCGAGTCTCCCCGCTAAGGCTCCCAGGCCACCAATTTTTGAACTATTAAGATGGATAACTTCGGGACGTTCTTTCAACAAAAGTAGCCAGATCTCCCAGAAGGCTTGGAATTCGCCTAATATATTGATGTCTCGCTGCAGGGATTTTATCTGTTTGATTTTGACTCCCGCCGAGGCCAGCTTTTTCCCGAGAATTTCTCCCTCACCGAAGATGACCATGATATCGAAGTCATTTTTGGGGAGGCCGGTGGCTAGGTCATAGACATAACGCTGGGCTCCACCGAAGTTTCCTTTGGTGATAAAATAGAAAATTTTGGTCTTTTCGGCCATGTCAAAAGTGTAGCATAATTTGCTTTTTTGTTGTATGCTATGGCCAATTATGAAACTAACATCAAAGAAGGAGACCCTTGTTCTCCTAGTGGGGGATATCATTTTTTTCTGTGTGGCTCTATGGCTGACTCTCTTCGTCCGTAATGCCGAATTCCCTAGTTGGGGTCTCTTCTCCCAACTTCTCACCCCCTTTGCCTTTATCTTCGCCATTTGGTTGGTCGTTTTCTATATTGCTGATCTTTATGGGAAACACACTTCAATCTTTCGTCGCAAATTACCACGGGTTATTTTTAACTCTCAACTAGTCAACTCTTTTGTTGCGATGGGCTTCTTTTATTTTATTCCGTATTTTGGAGTGACGCCTAAGACACTGCTCTTTGTTGACCTCTTCATCTCCTTCTTTTTGATCTTCGCTTGGCGGAGCCTCATTGCCCCCAAGTTGTCTATGAACGCCTCAGAGAAAATCTATTTTGCTTGTGCCGGGCAAGAAGTTGACGAGATTAAAGAGGAAGTAAAAAATAATCCTTACTACAATATAAAAATTGCCCGCGAGGAAGAAATGAAAGATATAAAAAATTCCCGGATCACTTCTATCGTCGTTGACCTCTATGATCCAGATATTGACCTGGCGCTAAAGAATTTTTATAGCATGATTTTTTCGGGGATTAGGTTTATCCCACTTTCGAATCTCTATGAGGAGCTGTTTGATCGAGAACCAGTTTTGTCACTTAAAGAACAATGGTTCCTTGAGAATATTTCTAATCGCCCCAAACCGGTTTATGATGCCTTGAAGCGCCTGATGGATATCGCTATTGCCGGAACCCTCGGTTTGGTCTCTTTAATTTTTTATCCTTTTGTCTATCTCGCTATAAAGTTAGAAGATGGTGGCCCCTTATTTATTTCTCAAGAGAGAATTGGTAAGGACAATAAATCAGTTGTTACTTATAAGTTCCGTTCGATGAGCAATAATGTGACAGACCTTAATTCGGAGAATAATAAAACTAATCGAGTGACCAGGGTTGGTAATTTCTTGCGGAAGACCCGGATTGACGAAATACCCCAACTCTGGGGGATTGTAAGAGGAGATATGTCTCTTATTGGTCCTCGTCCGGAATTGCCATCGGGAGTTGGTTATTATAGCCAGGAAATTCCTTATTACAATATCCGACATATTATTAAACCTGGTCTTTCTGGTTGGGCTCAGATTAGGCAGGATGCTGAACCTCATCACGGTCTCGACGTGGGAGGGACGAGCCTCAAATTTTCCTATGATCTTTATTACATTAAGAATCGTAATTTTTGGCTAGACTTAAGTATTGCCCTTAAAACTATTAAAATTCTAATGATGCGCAAAGGAAGGTAAGATGATTGTTGATGGTAAAAAACTAGCCGAAGAAATTAAACAAGAGTTAAAAGTAAAAGCTCGTGGTAAGGATTTGCGCCTAGCAGTGGTGTGGGTGGGGGAAGATCCTGTGTCTGAGCGCTATGTGGAGAGCAAAAAAAAATTTGGTCTGGATATTGGTATCGAGGTGGTAGTTTATGAATATCCATCGACAATTCTCGAAGAAGATTTAGCCGAAGAAGTTGCGCGTCTAAATAATGACGATAATCTTGGTGGCGTTATTATTCAACTTCCTTTGCCTAAAGAAATAGATGAACAGAAAATTCTTAATTTAATTTCGCCTGATAAAGATGTAGATGCTTTGGGTGATGAGCCCCGGGTCTTAGCTCCAACAATTGGCGCAATCAAAGAAATTTTAGAAAGGAATAATATTGGACTATCTGGTAAAAGGGCCGTCGTTTTAGGTAAGGGGAAATTAGTAGGGAGGCCGGCTGCTATTTGGCTGACCCAAGAAGGGGCCGATGTCGCGGTGATTGATTCTAAAACTCTCGACCCCGCCAGTATTCTGAAACAAGCGGATATTATCGTGAGTGGTGTGGGTCGAGCTGGCCTAATTACCCCCGGCTCTATTAAGGATGGCGTAGTCCTTGTTGATGCTGGGACGAGCGAATCATCTGGCCAGCTCAAGGGCGACGCCGATCCGGCCTGTGCCGATAAATGTTCACTTTTTACTCCTGTCCCTGGTGGTGTTGGGCCCCTCACTGTTGTGATGCTTTTTAAAAATTTGATTGAACTCAATTCATAACTATCATCTTTTTGTTATAATTATATTGTGACTTTTGTTGAATACTTAATTTATTTCTGTGCGGTGGTTTTGCCCTGGGTCATGGGTGGGGGATTAATCGTTTATTTAATTTTTACTAAGAAAAAAATTAGCGCTTTGCGTCTGGTTGGGCTATCATTTTTTAGCGCGCTCTTGGCTTGGTTTTTGGCGAGCCTTGTTAAATATAATTTCCCAAGCCCGCGACCGTTTGAAGTTTATGCTCATCTCAAGCCACTTTTCACTACCGCTCAGGGCGACGCTTTTCCTTCTGGCCACGCCACTTTTATAGGAGCGCTTGCTGTCGGCGTATTTTTGCAGAGAAAGAAACTTGGTTTAATTTTTATCTTGGGAGCTGTTCTAGTCGCCGCCGCTCGCGTGCTGGCTCACGTCCATTGGCCAGCGGATGTGATTGCTGGACTATTGTTTGGGGCATTAATCGCTATAATTGTGGGGGCAGTTTATAGCAAGGTTTACCCAAGGTAGCAAGATTGATTTTCCCCCTTATTTTGCTAGAATAGCCCCATATGACTAAGACACGTTTTTGGGCCATTATCCTGCTTTTAGTGGGTGTTTCAATTGGCTATTTTAATTATTATTCAGAAGTTAATCCTCAATGGAGCTTCTATCGTCCGTTTAAGTTGGGTCTCGATTTATCAGGTGGTAGCCGTCTTACTTATGAGGCTGATGTTTCTAAACTGAACCCAGCCGATGTCGCTGATGCCATGTCTTCTCTTCGTGAGGTGATTGAGCGTCGCGTCAATGTCTTCGGTGTCTCTGAACCGCTTGTCCAGACCGAGAGTTCGGCTATGAGTGGCACTGTTCAGAACCGTCTTGTTGTCGAATTGCCTGGTGTGACCGATGTCAAAGAGGCGGCCAAGATGATTGCCGCTACTCCACAACTTGAGTTTAGAGTTCTGAAACCAGGCGTTACTCCAGAGACAGCAAGTAGTTCTGATTTTATCGCGACTGGTCTTACTGGTCGTTTCTTGAAGCGATCCCAAGTTTCTTTTAACGAAAATTCTCTTTCCCCATCTATCTCAATTGAATTTAATGCCGAAGGGGCCAAGCTTTTTGCTGAGATTACTAAGGCTAATATCAATAAGCCTGTCGCTATTTTACTTGATAATCAGATCATTTCCGCTCCGAATGTTCGCGAAGAAATTCGTGATGGCAAAGCCGAGATTAGTGGACAGTTTACTGTTGAGGAAGCGAAGAACTTGGTTCGTGATTTGAATCTTGGAGCTTTACCTGTCCCAGTTAAGTTGGCTTCAACTCAAGTCGTGGGGGCTACTCTCGGTAGCGAAGCAGCGAAGAAAGGGGTAGAAGCGGGGCTCATTGGTCTTCTGATTATCGCGGTCTTTATGATTACTTGGTATCGTTTGCCAGGTCTTGTGGCTGTCGTTTCCCTTACTATCTATACCATGATAATGCTCGCTATCTTTAAACTGATGCCTGTCACTTTGACAGCTGCTGGTATGGCTGGGTTCATCTTGTCTATCGGTATCGCTGTTGACGCCAACGTGCTCATCTTCGAACGTATGAGAGAAGAACTCTTGGACGGCAAAGGTCTAGGTGATGCTGTCCGCGAAGGCTTCCACCGTGCTTGGTCCTCCATTCGTGATTCTAACCTTTCTGGTATTATCTCCTCTGTTATTCTCTTCTGGTTTGGCACGAGCATGATTAAGGGCTTTGCCTTAACCCTGGCTCTCGGTATTATCGTGAGTATGTTCACTGCTATTACCGTTACTCGAACCTTGCTTTTGGCTCTTGGTTTCCGCAATCGGGTCGGCATTACTAAATTCTTATTCGGTAGCGCTTTCTTTAAGCACTAAAACAATAATATGCATATCGTAAAATATCGACGAATTTTCTTCACCGGCTCGCTCATCCTTATCGGGGTAGCCCTCTACTCATTGTTTAGCTACGGCCTTAATCTTGGTTCAGATTTCACTGGTGGAACGGTAATGGAAATTGAGTATCAAAATGCTCGTCCAGAAATGTCAGTTCTCAAAACTTCAGTTGACGCTCTTAAACTTCCTAGTATCTCAATCTTGCCGATAGGGGAGAAGGGCCTTCTTCTCAAAGCTAAGACTATTTCTGATACCGAGAAAGACAGCATCAACTTAGCTTTGTCGCAAAATGGCAAATCTCTTTTTGCCGAGAAGCGTTTCAGCGAAGTGGGACCAACCTTGGGCAAAGAACTTTCGCGCAAGGGCTTGATTGCCATCGTCTTGGTGGTTCTCCTTATAATTATCTTTATCGCTATCGCTTTCCGCCGAGTTTCAGCTCACCGTATGGCTTCTTGGAAGTATGGTATTGCCGCGATTGTGGCTCTTGTCCACGATATTACTATTTCATCTGGAGCGATGGCCTTGTTCGGTCACTTCTACGGTGCCGAAGCGGACGCTCTCTTCTTGACCGCCCTTCTCACTATTCTGGCTCTTTCTGTCAATGACACGATTGTCGTCTTCGACCGAATCCGTGAGAACCTGAATCGTCACTCGAGCAATAGCTTTGCCGAAGTGGCCGGGATTAGTATTAATGAGACTTATATCCGTTCGATTAACACTACCCTGACCATCATTCTGACCTTGGTTTGTTTGTTTATGTTTGGCCCAGAGTCCACCCGCTTCTTCTCAGCCGTCCTCTTGGTTGGTATGGTTGTCGGTACCTATTCTTCAATCTTCGTCGCCTCCAACCTTCTCGTGGAGTGGGAAGCCTGGCAACGTGGCAAGGCTATCGCTAAAGCTAAAAGATAGAACTATCCCCGCCAGGCCTTGGGCTCCCTTGAGGCCTGGCGGGAGAAGGTGGGAAATGGCCTATTTAGGCCATTTTTTGCTGTTTGGGGGTATTGGGAGTAGGGGGTGGATATGGGCTTGACCCCCTTATTTTTTCCTGTATAATGGCCTAGTCATCAGTTTTTAGCTGATGGCTGTTTAGTTCGTTGATAATTGAATATCACGCGTGTCCGATAAGGTTTACCAGCCGGTAAATTGAGGCGGACAACAATCAAAACAAACCAGTGCAAATTAAATTTTTTCAGAAGAAAATAGCTTTTCTTCTGTTCCGTTCTATTAAGCTAAATCAAATTGCTTTTATTTAGAGTTTGATCTTGGCTCAGGATGAACGCTGGCGGCGTGGATAAGGCATGCAAGTCGAATGCCACACTGTGGACAGGAATTATTTCGTGTCTAGAGTGTGGCATGGCGAACGAGGTAGTAACACGTGGGAATTTCCCCGGGAGTCTGGCATAACTGGCCGAAAGGTCAGATAATTCCAGATGGTCTCTATGGAGTAAAGATTTATCGCTCCCGGAAAAGCCTGCGAAGTATCAGCTAGTTGGTAGTGTAATGGACTACCAAGGCTATGACGCTTAGGGGAGCTGAGAGGCTGACCCCCACCGATGGGACTGAGACACGGCCCATACACCTACGGGTGGCTGCAGTCG
>JBAYIK010000013.1:0-6211 GCA_041665625.1 Minisyncoccota bacterium
CACTCGATGCCCTAGATTTCAATCAACCACTCTATCTTTCAATCAACGTTAATGGTGACGGAGAGATGAGTCCACGCAAAGTCTTGGGCGCTGTTTCTAACGCTTTTAATTCGGAGAAGTTTGATGGGCTAGCGACGACATCGGTTGCGGTTCTCAATCGTCTTAACACTTATACCGCCACCAACACTTTTTCCTCCATTGATATGATTGACGGTAATGTTTATCGCTATAACGGCCGGGTTATTGCTCAAGCCTCGACTACCCTCTATAATTATTTCTTTGGTAATTCTGGCAACTTAACAATGACAGGTAATAGCAACACTGGTGTTGGCCAACGTTCTCTTATCAATAATGTTGGTGGCTACTTGAATACTGGTGTTGGCGCTGGATCTTTAGAGCAAAATGTTGATGGCGTCGAGAATACGGCTTTTGGAGCTCTGACTCTTTCGAATAACGTTTCTGGTAATTTTAACACAGCGATGGGCTATCAGACTTTATATTGGAATAGTACTTCAACAGGGAATACAGCTGTTGGTTTTCAAGCGGGCTGGGGTTCTTCTACTGCATCAACCTCTAATCAAATCAACTCACTATTTGGTTATCAATCTGGTCTTAACTTGGAGACTGGCAGTAATAACAATGCCTTTGGCTTTGAGTCTGGTTTTCATTTAACAACGGGGGGTAACAATGTTTTACTTGGTAGTGGCGCTGGTTATTGGTTAACGACTGGCTCAAATAATATTTTTATTGGCAACAATGCTTCAACGACAATTGCGGATACCTCCAATACCCTTAATATTGGCAATACTCTTTATGGTAATTTAAGTCTCGGCAATATCGGTATTGGGACAACAACGCCAGGAGAGAAATTAGTGGTAGCTAATGGCAGTATTAATTCTTTTAATGAATATAATAACGGCGCGAATGTCGCTTCAAGTTCTTTCAAATCAACAAGTTATCTCCCCATAGATAGTCTTGGCTTTAGCCTGGCAGAAGTTGGTGTTTATGGCCAGGCCCATGCTTATAATGCCAGCGAAGTCACGGGAGTTGGTGTTTATGGTGATGCCGTTGGAAATCTTAGTATTGCTGGTCTCTTTAACGCCAGCGGTGCTAATAGCGAAGGATTAGAAATTTATGCTAATGGGACTAGCTCTACTGGGGCCTTAATTCGAGTCAACGGTCTCAATAGTACCGGCTTGAATGTTGATGTTGATAATGGAGCCTATGGCCTCTTTGTTAATAACGCCAGCACTACCAGGCACTCTGTTTATTCTACCGGTGGTTTGAATTATTTTGGGGGAATGACAACAATGGGAAATTTAACAACCAATACTCAGTTTAATCTTCTTGATGTTGGCGGAGGCCTATTGGTGCCTCAAATCAAATTTACTTCTCCCGATACCGCCTCGCTTAATTCAGGGATTGGAGTCTTTTCCAATCATTTGGCCATTGTTAATTTTGATACCAATAGCTCTTATGGTGCGGCTCTGTCTTTCCAAAATGGTCTTGGCTCTATTCCCACCCCTATTATTTACTCAACTAGCTCTGATGATGCTCTCAGTTTTGCTGGCGCGACGGCTTATAATTTTGACCAGGACGTTGTTGTTGATGGGACGGTTATGGCTACCTGCTTCTCTAATGATGGAGGGCTTAATTGTATTACTGGCGGTAGTGGTGTTGGTATAAGCGATTCTTTTTGGTCAACATCTTCGCTCACCTCTATGGTCCTTCACCCCAATGTTTCTAATTCATACCCTGTAGTTATTGGTGATAATGCCACCACCTCCAGTGCTATCTTCGAAGTTAATGGTGACGCGAAGTTAAGGAGTAACTTGGCGGTTGGAGGAATTCTGACTCTTTCTCCTCTTGCAAATCGTTTCCTTTCGGTTAATGGCTCTGGCCAAATTATTGCCACCACTACCCCAATCATTACTGAGTTAGACCCCAATATCGGTCCCTATATCGTCGCTTCCACTTCTTTGCCTGCTTTCCTGAATTATTGGACCAAGACGGGGAGTAATTTGAGTTATGTTGCGGGGAATGTTGGTATTGGGACTACTAGTCCTATTACCACTTTGTCTGTCACTGGCCATAGCTATGTGACAGGATCATCGACAGCCTCTGAATTTTTGGCTCAGAGTGATACCCCTATTATGCGATTATATGATGATGTCGGGACTTCAGCAAATCTTAGAATCCTTGCCCGTAATGGAATAAATTATATTCAATCAGGAACAAGTACTCTTACTAATTCTAGTGCCCCTCTTTATTTCTCTAACATAAATGCTGGCCAAGCTTGGATGTCTATTAGCGAAAACGGTAAAGTTGGGATTGGAACAACTTCACCCTTTTATAAATTTGAGGTATTGGACGGGACCAATGGTTTTATTAGGATAATAGGTCCGGCTAATGCCGCAGACAGTGGCCCTGGTATTAAATTATATGAAAACTTAAGTCTTGATACTGCCCCTGCGGGCTTTGATCTTTTTGTCGAGTCTTCGGTTAATCGTTTTGATATTCGTTCTTTTTCTAATAGCCTTACTCCAGTTTCTAGATTCAGCATTTTAAGGGATAATGGCTATGTTGGTATTGGAACCTCATCTCCAATTGTGAACTTATCGGTCGTCGGTAATCAAGAAATAGATAATGGAGGCCTTTATTTTGAGAGTGATGGGGGTGGGGACCGAGCCATTTTTACTCCCTTAAATAACGACCTTATTTTTAATTTAAGAGGTAATGCTGGAAACGAAGGAGTAACTTTCGAAAAAGCTGATGGAACAGATTTTCTTCAAATTGACGGTATAAATTCTAATGTTACTTTAACTGGGAGCGGAAATGAGATTGCTTTGATTGGAAGTGACACTCAGACGATACCGAAGATTCATTTTAGGGAGACCACGGGTGATGATTGGTATATTGCTCACGATGGTAATAATCTTAACTTCCGGGAAGAGGCGGACGCTTATGATAGGGTAACTTTTGCCAAGGGTGGGTATGTTGGCATAGGAACGACAAGTCCAATCGCTCTCTTGTCGGTATCTAATGGTGCGGCCAACTCTCTACCAAGCTTTATTGTTGAGAATACTAACGCTGGGGGCTATACTGTCATGGACATTAATCGATCGAATTCTTTGCGTTCCGCTCAAATAAATTTTACGACAGGATTGACGAATGATTGGAGTTTTGGGGTGCTCTATGCTGGCGGGGCAGCAAATTCGGGGCTCAGTTTTCAGTATGGGAGTAATATGGGGAGTATTAATAGTGTCATTCCTACTCTTCATTTGACTACGACTGGTTATGTCGGCATAGGGACAACGACCCCGACTGCCCTTTTGAGTATTGCTGGTGACGGGAAAGATTATTTTAGGATAAGTTCTAGCACTAATCCTAATGTCATGGTTGTTAACAGCAAGGGACAATTTTTCTTTAATACTGATTCGGAAATTTTTGATAATGCCGTTTCGACTAATCACGTGACCTTCAAGGCGCTGGACTCTATTAAGGGTTCTTATCTTACCATTAGTCAGCCGGCGGAGACTACTTCTGGCGGAACCTCTGCAGGAATAACTTTTGCCGAGGGCAATGATGATTATTGGTCTGTGTTTAAACGAACAAGCCATGGAGTGACGGGAGCTTCAGCTGTGACCGATGTTTCAGACTCTCTTAATTTTTCTTATGGTACTTCCACTGATGGAGCGGCCCGTAATGTCGCCGCCATGACTATCTCGACTAGCAGTTATATCGGTCTGGGAACAACGACGCCAAGATTCACTTTAGTTGTGGGGAGTGGGGCTGTTGGGACGAATGCGACGCTTCAGGTCCCCCGTGGTGGGATTTGTGTGACGAATGATGGTTGGTGCAATGCACCTACGGCGGGAACGATTAATACCTATGTTCTTAATACTAATCAGACTGACCTAGCTGAGAATTATCCAATTTTTGAGAATGATATCTCTCCCGGTTATATTGTCTCTGTCTCTAGTTCTAATAACTCTAGTTTCAAGCATGAATTAGGCTTTGGTGTAAAGAAAGCGCAATCCGATGAAGCCGTTATTGGGATTATCTCGACTAGTCCAGGTATCACCTTGGGTGGTTCTGACTCTGTCATGGGAGATGGTCAGACTCCTGTCGCTCTCTCTGGCCGAGTTCCTGTTAAAGTTAATCTGGAGGGTGGGCCAATTGCTGCCGGGGATTATGTTACCTTGTCTTCGGTCCCCGGGGTAGGAACTAAAGCCACTTCTTCCTCTCAAATGGTAGGTATTGCTCTTGAATCTTTCTCTCATCTCTCGGTCAAAGATGCCAATGGTGTGGGCGAAGTGATGGTTTTTGTTAATTTGGGGTATAAACATATCGCCGCAGAACTTGGCCAAGGCCAAGTAAACACTAGTGAGCTGTGGTCTGTTGATGGAGATGGACAGATAAAGATTTCCTCCTCTCTTAATTTGTCTAATCAAGATATTACTAATGTTCGGTCAATTCTTTCGGCCAGTGGCAATTGGAGTATCTCCGGGGATGGTACCCTTATCGTTAAGACGATTAAGACGGAGACTGCGATAATTGAGAATGGTGTGACCGTTCGAGACCGAACAACAGGTTCCTATTCTTGCATTTTTGTCGATGGAGGAGTTGTTAAAACTGAACCCGGTGAATGCTCTTCCTCTTCCACTGGCGATAATTCCTTGCCCCCTTCTTCGGGAGGTACTGATGATGGCGGGGAACAAGTGGTCGGAACGAGCACTGACGCTTTGCCCGAAGAAACAACCTCGAGTTCTACCGCGACTTCGGCTCAGGGGGCAGAGACCCCAGTCTCTGAAGCTTTAATTGAGGCACCGTCTGATGTCCCTGCTCCAGTTGTTGTTGAGGAGGGTGTCTCGGCTAGCCAAAATCCATAATTATCTTTATTATATGAATATGTCTAAGAGAAAATTATTGTCGCTACTTATTGGCTTACTTTTTTTGCCTAATTTCGTTCTGGCTTACGTCTATCGTGATGTTCGTATTAGTGAGTATATGCCACAGCCTCTGGACGGCCCTGGCTGGCTAGAGTTAAGAAATGAACTCTCCGATCCAGTAGACCTCGCTGGTTGGTCTATTATTAGTGTTGGCACGACAACGGCGGTTTCAACTACAACTTTCCCGGCTCTAATCCTTCCCCCTAACGGCCTATTAGTTTTAACGATAGAGAATCTGCCACTTGATGGTCAAATTCTTTATCTAAAGGATCCAACTCTCCAGATAATTGACGCTGCTCCGTATGGAGTAACTTTGGTTGAAGGCTACGATAATCTAGGAATCGCGTTGGCTTCTGGCCAATCCGCTATCTCGCTGGCCCAAAATAGAGATGGTGGAGGTTGGGACTTTACCGGTCCTGATAGGACTAACCAGTCTAGCCGAGGCTGGTTTAATATTGTCCCGACAGAAAATTTCCCGACTCAAGACTCTGTTTTGGCCGGTTTGCCGGTGGGTGTTTCTGTTAACCTGAGCACTTCGACCGATTGGACAAGCTTGGGTGAGCTGACTTTGTCTCGTGATGGCTTTGACCCTGTTGTTTGGCGGGGTACGCACAATCTTTCTGTTTTTGCCGAACGAGAAGAGCTCCTTCGTCTGGCGACTGAACTGGCAAATAGAGTGATCACCCCAGTCATTCCTCCGGCTCCTTCAGGGGGTGGAGGGGGAGGCGGTGGTGGGGGTTCTTATTCTCCTCCAGTTTTGCCAAGTATTGATCCAGCGACTACGACTGGGCTTGTCCTTGGGACTTCCACCTTCCGCTTTAACCGTTTCTTACGGCAGGGGATGAGAGGGGCTGATGTTCAGGAATTACAAAAGATTTTGAAGACAGCAGGCTTTTTCAAGGTTCAAACTACCAATTATTTTGGCCCAGCAACGAAGAAGTCTTTAATACTCTGGCAAAAAAAGAATAAAATTCGGCCAGCGACTGGAGTAGTTGGTCGGCCGACTTTGAACTACTTGAACAAATCAACTTTTTAGCCCTTCTTTTTTTTTGACGCTATCCCCAACTTTTCAAGAAAATCTCGCCAGAAAGCGAGATTTTCTTGTTATAATTAGAAAGTCCGATGCTGATACAAAAGACCAACAAACTGGTCAAATTTTTGGCGCTATTTTGTGGTAGCGGAGTTTTGCTGTTACTGCTTTTCCCTCTGACCACCACCGCTGCTTTTACTAAACAAATTAACTATCAAGGCAAGCTCAC
>JBAYIK010000014.1:0-5485 GCA_041665625.1 Minisyncoccota bacterium
AGGGATAACTTCAGGCGTGGTGGTAGGAGTGGTTTCCTCTGTCACTACGGGCAAGGGGTCTGGGACAGGTTCTGGTTCTGTTGGGGTGGAGATATCAACGGTAATATTAGAAGGTTCAACGAGAGTTTCAACGATATCACTCACGGCCTCTTCGGCACTGGCCAGGAGAGAACGAGGGAGGGTTAAGATATTAGGGTGAAGAGATTCGGCGAGAGCTAGAGATTGAGGAGCGGTGATGTTCTTGCGGGCTTGAGCCACCAGGGTCTCCCGGGGTGGATTGGGTAGCTTGGTATCTAGTGAGAGAGATTCTCTTCGTGAGAGATTGGTAACTTTGATGTCCTGTGCGTCTTTAGGCAAAGAGACGAGATGCTCCCCTCTCAGACGGTCTGAAGGATGGATGAGCTTTTGCCATTTGATGGGTTCTCCCGCAGTGAAACTAAGCTGAGTGGCATTAACATTCTTGACTAGGGCTGGCTGATGAAGCCAGTCAGTGACTAACCAGAAAGCGCGAAGACCGCCGATGACGATACCAATCAAAAGCAAGACGAGAAAAATCTTTTTTCTTCGAGGCATTTAGGGTAATTATAACATAAAAACAGCCCTGGTTTTAAACTCTTTTATTTTAGGCGAAAAGAATTATCAAAAGGGCCCTTAATTTTAAGGGTTAATTTGGCATAAGTAATTATCCCCACCGTTATAAAGGTAAAAGCTAAGAAAGACATCAGAGGGATGGTGATAAAACCAAAAAGGGCAAACTCTTGGATGGTGCAGGGTAATTGAACCGAACAGACAATAAGATCCGCCGGAGCCCAACCCCAAACTAACAAGTTATGATAAACCGAGACGATAATCCCCAAGATCGAAAAAGGAAGAACATAATAAGGCAACCAACGGTCCCTCTTCCACAGCCCAATACTCATAATAAGAATGAGTGGATACATCAATCCTCGCTGGATAAGACAAAGGGAACAAGGGGGCAAATGCTTAACTTCGCTAAAATATAGACTCCCCAGAGTCCCGACCCAAACGAATAGATAAACGGCGTCAACAATATATTTTTGGAGCAAAATTTCAGCTTTTTCTCGCATCCATCTATCATAACAAAATTATGGTATTATTTGAAGGTGGAAGAAAGACCCAAAAAATTCGCTGTTTTTGATATCGATGGAACAATTTTCCGCTCGAGTCTCTTAATTGAACTAACCGAGGAGCTTATCAATGCAGGCCTCTTCCCCACCGATGCCCGCAACCACTATGAAGTCCCTTGGAAAAAATGGCTCGATCGTGAAGAGGGTTACGATAAATATATTACGGCCGTTGTTGAGAGCTTCCAAAAAAATATTAAAGGGGTCTATTACGGAGATTTTGCTGATGTGGTAAAGAAAATTGTCAGCAACCAAAAAAACCACACCTATCGCTATACCCGAGAGCTAGTACGAACGCTCAAACAGCGAGGATACTTTCTCCTCGCTATTTCCCACTCCCCCAAAGGTGTTATCGACAGTTTCTGCAATGAACTTGGTTTTGATAAAGTTTATGGCCGTTTTTATGAACTTGGCCCCGGTGATAAATTTACCGGCCAAGTCGTCGACGAACACCTTATCGCTAATAAGGCCAATATTATTAAGCGCGCGGTGGAAAAAGAAAATTTAACTCTCGTAGGTTCCATTGGAGTTGGTGACACTGAAGGAGATATCTCAATGCTTGAACTTGTCGAGAAACCGGTCTGTTTTAATCCTAATGAAAAACTCTACCGTTATGCCAAGCTTAATAAGTGGCCAGTAGTTGTCGAACGCAAAGACGTGATTTACAGAATTAGCTAATATGCTAGTCTAAGAATAGATGAAAGGGGGTGATTTAATTGCCCAACAATCCGAGATGGGAAATGGTCGCAGCAAAAATGAGAGAAGAGCTCGGCGAAGAGAATGAGCTCAAGACGATCCTTGTCTGGAATGAGGTCTTAGGAGTCATGACTTGCTATGGCAGACAGATTGATGGCGGAACAGTTTTTCGCCAGCTCAATATGAACACAGCCGAAGCATTGAGACCCCGGCACAAAAGAAGTTTCCGAGGCTGCAGGCAAGGTTATTTTGTCAGCCAGAAGTACTTCGAGCCCGCTCAAACGGGCAAAGACTGGGTCATGGCCCTGGTAAACATCCCAGCCATCCCCGAAGAGGCCAGGGCTGTCCCCTTCCGCCTATAACCGGCAAGCGCCGGTCAACGCAAACGCGTTGCCCGGCGTGTTTTTGTCTTAGTTAATTCACTTATTCCGTCTTTTTCTCGCAAGATAGCTCCCGGTAAAGTGCCCAACACCAGGCAAAAGCGAAACAACGATAATTAATAAAACAATCGGTACAATATAAGTATCTGCGTTGGGTATTACTTGACCCAAATAAAAACCGGCCAAACAAAGACCTACCGCCCAGAGCAACCCGCCGACAACATTAAAAATAAAGAATTTGCGATAATTCATCTTGGCGACCCCGGCCACAATTGGCACAAAAGTACGGACCACGGGGACAAAGCGTGCTAAAACCAAACTCTTACCGCCATATTTCTCAAAAAATTTGTGGGCCTCCTCAACATACTGTTTTTTAAAAAAACGAGAATCCTCTTTTTTGAAGATCATCGGGCCAACCTTTGCCCCAAACCAGTAGCCAACATTGTCGCCCACTACAGCTGAGATAAACAATCCAACAAGCAAAATATAAATATTAAGATAATTTTGCGAGGCCAGAAATCCGGCCGTAAAGACCAAAGAATCCCCCGGCAGAAAAAAGCCAAAAAATAATCCCGATTCAGCAAAAACAATACCAAAAATTCCCAGGTAGCCAAAGGTTTTTACCAACGCAACAATATTAAACATTATTAAACTATAACTTAAAAAGGGCAGAAACAAAAATCTAAGCCCTCATTAAAATAAGACAGCTGAGAACAAAAGAAATGGTGAAAAATAAGGCCCCATAAAAACAAGGAGTGAAAAATGGATTAACTAAACCCTGGGCGCAACCAGTGGTACAAGCTTTATTGTTCAACCAATTAATTAGCTCATAAATAAAATTACCCCAAGCAAACAAGGTACCGGCGAGCAAAACGATGAATTGAGCGATAATTAGGCTTTTCATAAAAAATTAATTAGATTAATAATTAAAATTTAAGAATTGAAGAGGTCTCGATCCTTCTTAAAGGAAATCCCCGCTAGATGAAAAATAGTATAAGTGATAAAGAAAGCAGCCAATACATCAATAGAATAATGCATATGAACCATGAGAACGATGGCTCCAAAAAAGATGGCCGAAACAATACAAAAGATTCTTAAATTTTTATTTTCCCAGAAAATTAATGCCATCAGAAATGGCATGCCGGTATGCCCCGAGAAAAAGAGATCCCCTCCATAAGATAGCCTCTTAATAAAATTAGAGTTGAAATCAGCCGGCAAATCAGCCGGAGACACCCCTAGATGAGTCAGGGTAACAAAGATTGAGCGCACAACAACAAATAGAGCGATACTCTTAACAAGGAAAGGGATTGTCTTGGGTTCACGGAAAGCAAAAAAGGCAATCACCAGCCAAAACAGGATTGGACCGTAAGCAAAGACTTCATCAAGATTAAAAACCGGGATATTATCTAAAATAATATCTCCCACCGCTGGTCCAGCATGAGAAGAAGCATAGGCACTGGCAAAATAATTAAGAGCTAAACTAAAAGCAAAAAGAATTACCGCCACAAAAAGTGACTGGACAAAGACTCGGTCAAGATTCTTATAATTAGCTTTTATTTTGTCCATAACCCGATACTACACATATTAGACCAAGATAAAAATAAAGAAAGTTAAAATCAAATAGACGATATAAAAGCCAGTATTCAGAGCAACTAATTCAAAATTCTTTTTATCCCAAATCCACTCTCCGAGGACAATTGGTGCGATAAAAAGAACCCCCAGAACAAGGCCGGCAAATAGACCCCAAGCCAGAGTGTTAATAGCAAAAAGACTAACTAAGGTGTTAACCCCTAGAGACAGCATCAAGGCAAAGAGTAGAGAAACCACAATCTGTAGACGATCAGGCTTCTCCGTGTCTGTGCGCTTGGTCAGAGAACGCCAGAGGTCTCTAAAAAGTACTCCAAACCAAAACCGCGCCAAGACAATATTAAGAGCAACTCCCAAAATAATCCCCAAATAATTCATTGTCATAACGTAATTATATACTTAATTTCCCATAACTGAATAAGAAACCATCACCTCCACTTTCTCCGGCTTATCACGGCGAAAAGAATAATATTTATCAGGGAGACAATAGGTGCATTCGCTACTGATATTTATACTATCAGGATTAACTCCACAATCTTTAAGTTGCTCTCTCACGATGGCTGACAAGTCCAAATTCGTCACACCATCACTTGTCGTTATAAAATCTTTATACTGAGAAAATTTCTCGACTAAATCATCTTTAATCTCAAAATGGCAGCTCTTAATGTGCGGGCCAATATTGACAGTGATGTCTTTGGGATTGGACCCAAATTTTGACCTCATCTTTTCTATAACTTTAGAGACAATATTACTTTCTACCCCACGCCAACCAGCATGAGCTAAACCAATCACCTCTTTATTTTTGTCAAAAAAGAAAATAGGTAGACAATCAGCTGAAGTGATAGTAAGGATAATCCCTGGGACATTGGTAATTAGCCCATCAGTATTATTTATTTTTTGACCAATAGATTCTTCTCCCACAAGATCGACGTTACTACTGTGAGACAGCCCCGCTAAAACAATTTTCCCTGGGTCAAGGCCAAGTTTTTTAAAAAAAATTTTTCTATTTTCCACTGAAACATCATCAGAATAGACACTCATTTGTCCATCCGACTTTTGCGATGTCCCCCAAAGATAGCTTAGTACCTCTTTCATCTTTTATTCTTTTCTATACCCTGGCAAAAATTCCTTAATTTAAGGAGTTCCGATTCGGCTTCCTCAACCGTTAAAACCATCCGATCTTGACCGCTATGATCAACATTGCCCAAACTAATCTCAGGAATAAGATGGTAATGAAGATGAGCCACGCTCTTGCCAGAGCCCTCCCCCTCTCGGACGAGAAGAGAAATATTCTTATAACCAATATCTTCAAGGAGCTTCATCCCTAATTTTTGCAAATCTTCAATATCTCTCATCTCAGACTCTTCAATTTCTAAAAAGTGTTCAATATGGCGTTTAGGTACCACAAGAAGATGGTCGGGGTGGTATGGGGCCAGAGCATAGGTCAAAAGAGCCGTCTCGTTCTCTAGGACTTCCCTCCCCTTTTCATTACAAAAAGGACAGCCCTCAAGAGTTTCTAAAAAATCACAATATTTCATAGGCTGATTATAGCAGAAACAAAAAACCCCACCATTTCTGGTGTGGTTCTTTGTGAGGCTGAAGATATCTATCAATACTATTACAATTGAGAAGTTATCACTTACGATCTAACTGTCAACATCTTCAACCTCATCATAA
>JBAYIK010000015.1:0-4019 GCA_041665625.1 Minisyncoccota bacterium
ATTTCAGCGAGTCGACTTGAAAAAGTATCAGAAGAAATAGAAAATACCAAGTATTGCGATTGTGCAAATTGTAATTTAGTTGGTTATCATTTTTATTTAACTAATTTGGTGGCTTCAACCTCTAGTGGGTATAAGCCTGAAAGGAAAACAATTATGCGTAGACTAAGTGAGTTAGCGGCTACAGTACGCCGTGCTTTCTCCCAAGAACAGAAAGCCCTGTGGCAAGTTGGCTACATTGATGACTGTGGTAAGCCATCTAGTAAGGCTAAGCAAGAAGCCCTTGATTTAGTGGCCGAGGCTTATTTCAAGGAGCACCTTGCAGACTTTTGGGCTAATGCCAACGAGGAGTTGGAAATAGCTGGTAAGGAGAAAGAATAGTATGACAACACTCAAAAAAGAACCAACCACTGAGTTGGTCACAGTAGACCCCAAGGTATTGGCTGAGATCAATTCCCTGGGTGGTGGTCAAAGTATGACCCCAAAACTGCCTCAGTTTAAGCTTGAGCACACTACCGACGGAGTAGGTGAAGCTAACCCCCTCAAGAGTCACTTCACTCTATCTAAGCCCAACGACTTGGGGGAGTATGTTAAGACTGACTTGGGGGAGAAGGTAAAAGCTCAGATTCTTAAGCAACGCTATTGCTTGGATATGACCAAGGGAGACGTTCGTTACACCTCCAAGGAGTTCGATAACAATGATGATATCGTACGTTTGTACCAGTCTACCGGCCAAGGAGAGAATCGTAGCTCTACACTTTATAGCGAAGGTACACCATTTGAGTTGGGTAAGAACTTCCTAGTAAAGAACACTAAGGGCCAGACGTACTCTGAGTTGATGGTTAAGTTCGTGCTCTATATGATTGTAGGAGACGAGATCGTGCGCTGGAAGCTTAATAGCTCTGGTAGTGTCGCTTATAAGGGCTACGCCCGTCGTGTTAAGCCATTTGTAGTCATCACTGAGCTTACTCGAGAGGAAGACAAGAAGGGTGCTAATAAGTATTACCGGCCAGTCTTTACCGCGGTAGAGAAGCTAACCGACTTCCGCAAGATACTTGATGAGCAGAAGAGTCTTAATGAGTTAGTCCTTATGCAGCAACCGGCTGTGCATGAGGAGAGTAAGGAGTAGATAAGCTTATAATTCCCCAACTCTAATATGACCCCAGCTCGCCTCAAATCACTGCGAAATAAGATACTTGAGCGAGCACCTCAGGATAGGCTTCAGTTAGTCCCCGGAGATAGTCATGTCTACTTTGACCCATTGACTGGGGCTAACTATGTCTCAGTAACCACTCGTCTCCATGTCTTGGATAATCCTGAATTCAGGAACTGGAGACTCAATAAGGGCTTAGAATATCTTTATGAGCACCACCATGAGATCACAGAGGAAAACAAGAAGGATATCTTCAGGCAAGCCCGGGAATACCCCGAGACGCTGTTTAAGGAAGCTGGAGATAGAGGAGGGTCGGTTCACTCTTACATTGACCGCTACTTCGGCCAGTGGATTGAGACAGGGCAAAAACCTGATATCCTCACTTTTTGCTCACAGGATAAAGACTATGCCACTTGGTCGTCGCTTAGGGCGGCCGAAGCGTGGTGCAATAACGTGGGATTCACTCCCCTGGTATCCGAACTTAGGGTCTGGAGCGAGAAGTACCAGGTCGCAGGTACGGTTGATGCAATTGGTGTCATCCAAGACAGGCTTGTTCTCTGCGACTGGAAAACGTCTACCTCACTCCGTACCGGCTATTGGCTTCAGGTAGGGGCCTACTGGGGAATGTTCAAAGAATTAATTCACCTTACCCCCCAACGAACGATTATAGTAAGGCTTGATAAGGAACGAGGAATTTCCAGCGTAGAGGAAGTACAAGATGTTAATAAGCGATTTGGGGAATTCCGTGATGTTTGCCGGGTATATGACTCAATTCAGGAAATTAATAGGCTTAGAAAGCCCAGAAAGGAAACTATAAAACTATGAAGTTTCAAATTCGTATCAACGATTTCGAGAACAAGCTCCTTGGTGATCTAACTCAGTTGGGCTGGAGGAAGGCAGACGTAATTCGTATGGCTATCCGTCTGTTTCATCGTGAGGAATTTGGAGACTTGGCTAGGAAGAGAGCTAAGAAGCTAGGCGTTGATCCACTTGATGAGCATAAGAGAATCCCAGTTGAAGACTTAAGGGCAGACGATGATGTAACTGAGGAAGAGTATTGCACCAGCGTTCTGGGTGGAACCGTAATCGATATGGAAGGGGTAGCTTGTTGCCAGTATCCTGATGGTGATTTAGGAAGAATTAAGCCGCTAGTTAACATTAAGAAAGTAACTATATGACCAAGGAAAATTTCGTTCGCTATGCCGAACTTAAGACGCAAGTAGCCGCAGCTGAGGCTGAGATGGACTTGCTTAAGGCTAAGTTGCTTGATGACCTAGCTTCAGTGGAAGATAAGCCGGTGGAGCTTGAGAGTGTGGGTGTATTCTCCATCACTAAGCGTAAGAATTGGAAGTACACCGAGATTTATGATGGCCTTAAGGTTCAACTCAAGGAGCGTGAGAAAGAGGAACAAGCCAAGGGTCTAGCTACGTTTACCGAGGACAGGAATGTTATGTTTAGGCCGGTTAAGATTGAAACCAATGAATAATTGCGATCTGTTAACAAAATATCCAAGACTATGGAGCATAAGGTACTTTATCTGGGTAACCTTACTGTGGAAGACAAGATTAAGACTGTCAGGGCTTGCTGTACGTTTAAAAAATAAAAAACTAGCAGAATTTTTAGTAGTCGGTTCATCTGTAAGAATTAAAGTATGTCCCAAGACTTAACCATCTACCTTAATAGTGGAATCAAGATGTCTCGCGGTAAAGCCGCAGCTCAGGCCGTACATGCTGCACTTTCGTATTTCAATATCGACCATGGGGCAGTTATAGTCCTTGGAGCTAATAAAAAGAAAATTGAGTCCTGTAAGATAGTCATCAGAGACGCAGGTAAAACAGAGATCGCTCCCGGTACAGTAACAGCTGGAATTAATTAATTTAACAACTAAGCAACAGAGAACTGGTGGTAAGGATGTGGGCTCGCAATCAAATGCTTCTACTCACTACCCTGCAGTTGCCTGGGCCACCACCAGTTCCTTGTTACTTAACCCTAATTATATGAAATGGAAACCGAGGGAAGGAGAGATTTATTACGCTATTGTAAATAATTGTTATGGGCTTTTGTTGGTAGTTGACTTACAGGCTGGCTCTTTTGCTGAGTCAAAATGGCACCCCATGGGGGCGTTCAAGACATACAAAGAAGCCCAACTCGCTCTTAATAAGATTAAAAAGATATTGAAAAGTAATTAACTCTATATGTGCCAAGCCTTTAGTTGTTTAGTAACTAAGTCTGATAAAGTTTACTGGAAAGCAGGTGTAGATTCGCACGAAGATTTGCGGACTATTTTTAGTGAACCTGAATTAAAAGACGATAAAGATGCGCCAGCTAATACCTTTGCTCGTATTGAAATAGTACCACCCAAGGGAAATTACCTAGACACTAAATCTAAATGGATTTTTAAGATTGATGAAAAAATAAAACCCTCTTGGCTTACCGATAAGCACGAAGTATTGGCTCGTAAGGAATTAAGTAAGTGGAAAAAGCAGGTTTATACTTTCAATTTGAAAGAAGCAAAAAATCCTATTCACCCATTTAAGATTAAACCACATAAGATTGGTAAGAAAGAATTGGAATTATTAGAAAATTGGGCTTCGGTCGGGGCTTGGGTCGGGGATTCGGTCTGGGCTTGGGTCTGGGATTCGGTCAGGGATTCGGTCAGGGATTCGGTCTGGGCTTGGGTCGGGGATTCGGTCGGGGATTCGGTCTGGGATTCGGTCGGGGATTCGGTCGGGGCTTCGGTCTGGGATTCGGTCGGGGCTTATATTGGTTCATTGTTCGTAATAGAAGAATGGAAATATGTAAACTACAATAATAAACTTTTCAAAAAAGGAGTATATCCATTTGAGAGTTGTGTTAAATTGTGGAAAAT
>JBAYIK010000016.1:0-3796 GCA_041665625.1 Minisyncoccota bacterium
CCAATTCTGTGCCCTAGGCTGTACTCAGTCAGGTGGCACTTCCTGCACGGGCGCTATGTTCAAAGACAACAACGGTTTTGCGGCTGGTGCCCCTGGCTCTAAACTCTATGCCAAAGATGATATCAAGATTAATGACAAGTCTCTAGAAGTAGGGAATACCTATCAAACTTTCTGCTGCTCCTTGAAAGATCCGAGCCAGCGAACAGGAGGTTTTCTTGATCGCCTGATTGATTTTTGTCAGGATAATACTTTATCATCGTCGCAGAAGATGGTGATTGGAAACTCTGTGCCGTGTGAGTTATCTTTTAGATCAATTGCTGATAGCCTGAGTGGTGAAAAGGCTACCCATATAACTGAACAGAATATGAGAAGGTGGGCCTTAACCGATGATCTTGATTACAAGGACGCCATTGGTTCTGGTGATGTTAGAGATCTAACAGCTGAGATCGTTAATAGGCAGGACACTGGTAGTTGCGCTGGTTCGAGTACTTCGATACCTAACCCCGGTGATTTTGAAGAAACTCAAGCTGTAATAAGGGAATTAAAAAAGAGGATAAAAAATCCCGATAACCCGAACCTTAAGGATGTTGTAGAGATTGGTATAAGTAATTACGAACGAGACATTCATCATGCCGAGATTGCACTTGAGCTGATAGACAATGGTGATAGTTACGCAATTAAGATATTGGATCCTAATGGACCTAAGATAAGCAGTATCACTTGTCCTAAGACCGAGTTTTCTGATTGTAAACAGGCTTCTTCTTATACGGGAAATGTCTATGATTTCCAAATTTCTTTAACGGGCCTCAGAGATCAGGACTCTACAAGAATAAAAAGGAAGCAATTACGAACGGTTGAATGCAGTAAAACTATTGGCCGACCAACAGATGAATTTTGCAATAGGAATTTTGCTAAATGGTTAGAAGAGAATTATCCTAATATTGATAATCCGGCCGATGAATCTAGTCGGGGGTCATGCTGGGGCTGGTCTGATTTTATGATAAGTGTCGCTTATCTAGGAGATTTTGTAGGTTATGATTATCACCCCAACGACGGTAAAGTTATTAGGACTGACTGCGATGAAATTACCCGCTACCCTCTCTCAAGAAAGAGCTCCTCGGCTCATCCTCAGAACTGGCTCGCCAACGCTTGGTCAGCTTGGTATAATATATTTAAATAAATTATCAATAAAATTATTATGAAAAACTATAAATTTGGGGCGCGTTTATTGTTAAGCTTGTTGTTTTTGGGAGTTGTTTTGATTGTAGGTCTGGCCCAGGCGGCGACAGTTTCGCCCACAATAAGTAATATTACTCTGAATGGTTCAGCCACGAGAGTCAATGCTCCAGCTGGTTCGGAGTTATTGATTAATTTTAGTTATAGTAATTTTAGTTCAACCAATAAAGCTGTTTCCATCCGTATTTGTCGACCAGGGAGTAGTAACTGTGCCTCTTATTCTAATTTTTCGACAACAGAGATCGCTCCAGCTGATATTTTTTATATTGGTGATGGTCCAACGAGCGGTCGCGAAGGAACAACAAAAATGATTGGCCCAAGAATATACGATCGTCTTGTTGCCCTAGATCCAGCAATCACCCCGTTTTTCGATATGACGGAGAAAAAATCTTACCTAAGAATTTGTCCGATTAATAGTAGTGGAACAATCCCATCTGGGTCGACTTGTGCCTACAGCCCTTATTTTCTTGTCAAACCATCAGCACCAATTACTCCGGTTTCTTATCCCGAGATAAATTCTGCTTCTTTGTCTGGGGTTAGCGAATGGTTGCCCGGTGCTTCTAAAGCAATAAATTTTAATTATAAAAATCTTACCAATCAGAATAATACGATTAATGTCAAACTTTGTCACCCGGTTAATACTTCAAATTGCGTAGGTTTCGCCTCTTATTATCCTCTAACTGGTGATGGTAATTATAGTATTACTAAGACTTTGAATTCTCAGCTTTACAGCGACCTGGTCGCTAACCAGGGTTATTATGTTCCTTATTTTGCCAAGTCTTCTTCCCTTGGTCATTATTACAGCGGAAGTACAAACCCATATGAGAGTTTGTTAAGAGTTTGTCCAGCTGTTTCTTTCAGTGAGACTCTCCCCACTGGAGGTATTTGTGCTCCAGATGTTCCTTTTTACACCGATGCTGGAGCGGGAGATACTGTCCCGTCAATAAATAATATTTTATACCACGACAGCAGTGGCTATGGAGGGGATTGGCAAGCTGGAGCCGCAAAAACTATTTATTGGGATTATTCTTATTTTAGCTCAACGGTTAAGAGGGTCTCGCTTAGTCTTTGTCATCCGACAGACAATAACAAGTGTGCCTCATGGACGAATGCTCCTCAGACGACAATTTCTTCGGCTGACATTGTCTCCTCTGGTGGAGGAGCTGTTGGCGGTCAGGCGAGTACGGTAAAATCGACGGGAGCTAACTGGTACGAATTGGCTAGCGGAACTGGTTCCTTAGCTGGCTTTTTCTCCAACCGTACAGCGCGTCTTAAGGTTTGTCCGGTAAATGATAATGGAGCTACTCCTGCCGGGGCCCTGTGCTCTTATGGTCAAGTTTTTAGTCTGAAAGCTCCCACCGTCACTCCGACAATTTCGGCCACGGTGGCTCCTAATTCCGTTCAACTCTTGGCGGGTTCTCCTGGTAGCTATACATCGTTAGTTAGAGTAACTTGGAGTCCATCTAATTTGCCCAGTGGCTCGACCTGTAATGGTAACAGTTTTGGCTTTGACGACTATTATGTCAGTGGCTGGGTTGCGGGCGGTGCCCTGAATAACTCTGGCTACAAGGATGTTAAATTCTCAAAAAAGGGGACCTATCCTTTTGTTGTCACCTGCAAGACCCCAACTAGTCAAAGTTACTCTTCTAATTCAGCAACCGTTACTGTTGGGGAGATTGTCCCTGTTACTAGTCCAACAGTCTCGTCTGTCGGGATCTATCGAGGAGCCGCTGTTGATACCAATTGGGCCGCTGGAGATACTAGAACTATAAAGTGGAGTTATACTGGTTTTAGCCAATCATTTAATACTGTTTCCTTGAGTGTGTGTAATCCAGATAATCATAATGTCTGTATTTCATGGAATACTGCTGATGCTCAGTTTAAGTCCATTCCTTCTGGGGGCGGTTCTGCTGTGGGGATTTCTTCTAAGAATGTTGCTTCTGGTCCAAGAGTTTATGACCGTCTAACTGCGGGCGATACGACACTCACTCCTTATTACAAGGATTATCAGGCCGTCATAAAAATTTGCCCTACGGCGAGTATGAATGGAGCCGGTGTTCCTATCGGCGCCTCACCGGCTAATGCCGTTTGCGCCTACAGCCCTGTCTTTAAAATCACTAACCCAAATGATTCCAATAGCCCAACTTTTGGCTTGCCTTCAGGTCAAGGCTGCTTCGTTGGAGAGTGTGTTTGTGTAAACGGTGTCACAAAGATTTGTGGTAATCCAATGAGACCAGGCGGATCCTGCACCATTGCTAACTGTGTCCGGGACACTGTCTCAGTGTCTAGTCGCTTGATGGCCTCTCTCTCAGCCCTTTCTGGTTGGCTCCTTAATTTTCTACCAGGGTTTTTAAAATAGTAGATGGTTATGTTTAAGAGAAAAGATTTTGCTTTAATTATTTTATTGTTGGTTTTTTCTGTTTTCCCTTTAATCTCCTTTGCCCAATGGCTCCCCACCGGCCCCGCCTGCTCACCTGAAGATGACTTCAACCCCACTCACACTCAAACTTGTCAGTATAAAAAGGTTGGGACAGATAAACCTCGTGAAGTCCGCCTAAAG
>JBAYIK010000017.1:0-2969 GCA_041665625.1 Minisyncoccota bacterium
ATTCACAACGAATTTTAAACAAACCCGCGCCCGGCGGGCGCTTAACAGCGCCAGAGGCGCAGGAAAGGAAAGATAATGCACTCTGTTGAGGTGCCAGAAACCCTGACCCCTGAATCCGTGTATCACGGACTCGTCTTTGTCTTCGTTTCTCTCTTCTTAGTGTCGTTCATATTCCTCCCCTTCGCTTGGGCTGGTATCTTTGCACTCGCTGTTTTCGGCGCATTGGTTGCATCAGGAGTCCTCGCCGAAGACATCGACGACTGGAACGGGGCCATTGTCTTCAACTACTGGACAAAGACTCGGACTCGTAGAGTCATGTTCGGCGGATTCCATTGGAAACTCCCATGGGAGCATCTTGAGGAAACACACTCCCTGAAACGAGAAGTCTCTTCGGGAGAAACAGAAGTAGAGAACTTCGCCACCAACGACCCCGCAGAGAGAATGGACGTGTTGCTCCTCATCCACATGAGACTCGACACGTCGGGAACTCCACAGGAAGCGGCGGCAAGATTCATCCGTTTCAACTCTGTGGAAGACCACCATCTCAACATCATCGTCCGCAAGCCAGTGATCAGGATGTTTGGTCAGTACTACGGCGGACAGGAGATGGAGGTCCTTTCCAGGCTTACTGAGGTCCAGGATGCTGTGTTGGATCTCCCATCTTCGAAGAAGAAACTGGCGGAGTTGGAACAAGCATACGGGGTTCACATCGGGATAACACTCAGCAAGAGCGTACCCGATGAGGCAACCCGTCAGTACAAGACCACCCCCGCCAGAGCCGAAGCTCTGCGCACCAGCATGGACAAGCTGATGGCAGATGGCAATGCGAAGCTCGACGTGGAACAGGCGCGTAAAGCAGCCCTGCTACTCGACCCCAACGCCGACTTCACGGAGACGCACACAGACTGGAGTGTCGAGATCAAAGCCCCAGATCTGAAGAACCTTCGTGACATCAACGTCATTCCCCCAGGTATGTTCGGAGACAAGAAAGGAGGTAAGAAGTGAGCGCTCCTACAACCACCACCCCTCCGTCCCCCAAAGGAGGCATGAAGGGAATGGTCGGTGGGGTCATTCTCCTTCTCGCTCTCCTGTTCGTCGTACTACAGGTGAAGTCCTGCAACAAGGAGGAAGAGGAGAAGGCAGGAGCAGAAAAGGCAAAAGCAGCTGAGTACGCGGCAGCTCACCCGCCCACACCCGCCATTGTTCAAGAGCGGCAACATATACCCATCCCGACCTTTCATGCTTTCGGACCAGACGGGTGCTACGAAACAGACTTGGGATACGAGGCTCGCTGGTCGCCTAAAGACAAGGCGATGCGAGTCTATGACCCAGGTGGGAGCTCCCATGTGGAAGCCCTCGGCAAGAAGTCCCCAATCTCTGCATTCGGTCCCGGCACATGGCGCTTCTGTAAGGAAGACCCCGCCGCGACCGGTGTCGTGATCTGGGAATAGTTCTTCAATAACGGCCAGAAAGGAGGTGATCGCGCTTGGCCAGCGCATATCGAAAAAGACGACCCTCGGGTCGTCTTTCCTCGTTTCTACTCAATTTTTTTATTCTGGAGAACTGAAAGGAGGCAAATTTACTGTTCCCTCTTTTGGATTTATTTCCGATGAGGATATCCCCATGGTATTTAAAACAATACTTAGGATAGTCCAAACTCCTACCATTATAGTCATCCCGATAATCCCCCAAAGCATATGACTTTTGCCAGTTGTTTTTGCTTCTTCGTTATCTTGATTCATTAAAAATCCAAGAACTCCATAAAGAAAATATGCAACCGCCAACGCAAAGAGAAACAAGATAAGCGGATTTATAATCATCCGGTCAACATTCCCAATAAAAGAATCTAGGGTAGCATAAGCAACTTTTGTAGAAAGAAAATCCATGCCGTTTAGATTAATAAGGTACTGTTGGAAGACTGGTAGGGGTAAGATTGTTTTCAATACCAAAGGTATTACTCAAAATCTTTACAAGACCCCACATACCGATGATGACAGCCAAACCGATGATACCATAGATCATCTTGTCTCTTCCTTTTGTCTTTTGCTCTTCATCAGCAGAAACAACGAAAGTGATGACTCCCCACACAAAGAAAACAATTCCCAAAACAATAAGTATCGGGATGATTATATTTAAAATATCCCCAATTTTACAAATTATACCTTCGATGGTTCCAAGCCCAACACCAGTACACCTCCCACCTGTACTTTGCGCAAATGCAACGACTGGTGACAAACTCAAAGCCAAACCTGACAACACAATTAATTTATTTTTCATAATTTTACTTTATAACTTTATGAACTTTATAACCTTCGACTAATTTATAATACTAATAATATCTTTTAATTATACATCCTCTCAAAACTTGAAGCAAATCTTACTAGGGTGGTGTGACATGTGGAAGAACTGAACCATCAAAACCAAAAGTACTACCAAGTATATCAACCAACCCCCACACAGACAGCATCACTGCCAAGGCAATAACTCCCCAAATCATAAATTGCCTGCCTTGGGCCTTTTTTGCTTCTTCATCAGCATTGATAATGAAGAAGTTTATTACTCCCCAGACAAACATAGCTGTCGCTAATGCAAACATCAAAGGTATAACAGCATTGTTTATTATTTTAGTGATATAACATAAAAGATCTTGAAAAGTCGGATCCCCAGCAAGACTACAAGTCGTTCCTTGTCCTTCAATAATTAAAGGCGTAAGTTTTGGTGTAGTAGCACCCTCAAGGCCAAAAGTAGTAGTTATAATATTTACGAGGCCCCACATACCTACAATAACAGCAAGCCCGATGATGCCATATATCATTCTATTTTTACCTTTTTCTTTTGCCTCTTCGCCATCAGCAATGACGAACATCACCACACCCCATATAAAATAAACTACTCCAAAAGCTATCAAAACTGGAAGGATAGCACTAAGAAGTTCGTTTATTTGACATACTACACTACCCAAACCGGGA